>NZ_SEWF01000006.1 GCF_004168285.1 Emticicia agri
GTTTTCTGCTCACAGGCTCTTCATTTCTTGATTCTCTTTTACCCAAAGAAGAATTCTTTTGTAGAGTAAATGGCGAAAAATTCAGACCTGAAAAAGATGATTCTCCTGTTGGAGGCATTGGGTCTGACCCTTTAAAAGTTTCTTGGAATAGACAAAGTAAAAATTTAAGCATTTATGTTAGAGGAAAAGGAAAACTCGTTGGTTAAAACTATTAATGCCTAATTCAGAAATTGAAATTGGAAAATACCAGTTGACTAACAATAAACTATTAAATGTCGGATTATTTAGTCCTAATAACAATAGCTCGTTCCCAACTGATTTAATCTCAGAAATAGGCGAAGTAAACATCACAAAGATAGATGGTTACAATTTGTCGGGTACTTTCTTTTTTACATGTAAAGAGTACAAGATAACTAAAGGAGAATTTAACGATATTTCTTATTACTGATGTGTTGATGAAAAAAGTGCTATTCAATCATAAAGCTTCAATTTTTATGAAAGCCATGATTTTAACATGCTTTTTGTGTTTTCTGCTCACAGGCTCTTCATTTCTTGATTCTCTTTTACCCAAAGAAGAATTCTTTTGTAGAGTAAATGGCGAAAAATTCAGACCTGAAAAAGATGATTCTCCTGTTGGAGGCATTGGGTCTGACCCTTTAAAAGTTTCTTGGAATAGACAAAGTAAAAATTTAAGCATTTATGTTAGAGGAAAAGGAAAACTCGTTGGTTAAAACTATTAATGCCTAATTCAGAAATTGAAATTGGAAAATACCAGTTGACTAACAATAAACTATTAAATGTCGGATTATTTAGTCCTAATAACAATAGCTCGTTCCCAACTGATTTAATCTCAGAAATAGGCGAAGTAAACATCACAAAGATAGATGGTTACAATTTGTCGGGTACTTTCTTTTTTACATGTAAAGAGTACAAGATAACTAAAGGAGAATTTAACGATATTTCTTATTACTGATGTGTTGATGAAAAAAGTGCTATTCAATCATAAAGCTTCAATTTTTATGAAAGCCATGATTTTAACATGCTTTTTGTGTTTTCTGCTCACAGGCTCTTCATTTCTTGATTCTCTTTTACCCAAAGAAGAATTCTTTTGTAGAGTAAATGGCGAAAAATTCAGACCTGAAAAAGATGATTCTCCTGTTGGAGGCATTGGTTCTACTCCTTTAAGAGTCGAATGGTATAAAGACAAAAAAACTTTATTTATAAGTGTTCGTGATAGTCCGAGAGAAATAGGTTTTATAATTCTCTTTCCAAACGAGCAGATTGAAGTTCAATCCTTTTTATTGAAACCGGATATAAATGCATCAAAAGCGTATTTTACCCCAAGTAACAGTCATTCAGCGCCAGTTGAAAATATTATTTCTCAGGAAGGCACTTTTACCGTTTCCAAAATTGATGGCTATAATCTTTCCGGCACATTTGAATTTACCTGTAAGAGTGCCAAAAACGGGAAAGAATATACAATCACTAAAGGAGAGTTTAACGATATTTCTTATTACTGATTTTGGTTTTTTAACCTATCGCCCAACTAATAATTCCTACTACTGCAACTGCTTCACTACATCTTTCTTCTCAATAAACCCGACATTTGACCATTGGATGGTTTTGTTTTTGTAGAGTTGTAAAACAGGTAAAGCATCTACTCCCAAACTTTTGCATAAGGCCTGGTTATCGTCGGCATTGATGCGTATTACTTCTACTTGCGCTTTCATATCCGAAGCAATTTCTTTCAGATATGGTTCCATTCTTTTACAGGGTTCACACCAGTCGGCATAGAAATCTATCAATACCAGTTTATCAGAATCAATCAACTGATTGAATTGTTGTTGGCTCATGCCTTCAGGTTTGGTTGAACCCTCAGTAGTTTCCGGCAAATTAGCTGCCCGCCATTTCATGATTCCTCCGTCTAATTCATAGACTTCCTTAAAACCCATTTCACGCATTTTTTTTGCGGCGGCGGCACTACGTGCTCCACTCAGACAATACACAAACACAGGGTTCGATTTATCCATGCCCTCAATTCTGGCTGCAAAATTAGTGTCTCTCCAGTTAATATTTTTAGCATCTGTTAAATGTCCTTTGGCAAATTCTTCCGGTGTTCTTACATCAAGTACAGTTTCATTAGCCAATTCTTTAATTTTCTCCGAAAACGTATCAGCCGGAAGGTTAGTTGACTGGCTTTGTCCTTGTGAACAAGCTGCGCCAAGTATCGAGATAAATATCAGGCAGGTATAAAAGTATCTTTTCATCATAGTATTGTCTTATCTGATAGCAAATATAGGATATACATCTTTATTATACATATGATTATTATCAGATTTGCTACAATATAAATAATAAGAGAGATAACCAGTTAATGTTGTACCCTTCTTATAAATAGCAAATTTTTCAACATTGTGTCATTTGCATCAATTATGGCAACTCATTCGTAAGAAACCAAACATAATTAACCCATAATATTGACTTAACATTTACTTAATATTGGCGCAGTAGTTTTGCATCGTGAAAATTAAGACACGAAAAACCAATATGAACAAGATAAAAATTTCTACTACGCTATTTTTGCTATTTGCTACTTTTCTCACTTTTGCCCAGTCGGGTACTATTTGCGGAACAATTAAAGATGCTAAAACCAACGAAGATTTAATAGGTGCTACTGTTAAAGTTGATGGCACCGCTTTGGGTACAGTTACTGATGTAAACGGTTTCTTTTCGATTGCTAAGGTTCCGGCAGGTAAAGCAAAAATAGTGATTACTTATGTTTCTTATAAAGATAAAGTAATTGCTGATGTAGCAGTTGTGGCAGATAATGTTACAGAAATCAATACATTCCTTGAAGAAGAAGGAGCAGTTTTACAGGAAGTAAAAGTAACGGCCAGCCGATTGACAAACACTGAGGTATCGGTAATTTCAGAAATAAAAGCAGCCCAGATGGTGGTAAACGGTATTTCGGCACAACAGATTGCCAAATCTCTTGACCGTGATGCCGCACAGGTAGTAAAACGTGTACCAGGTATTACCATTGTAGGTGATAGATTTATCAACATCAGAGGTCTGAACTCACGTTATAATAATGTAATGTTGCACAATGCTTTTACGCCAAGTATGGAAACTGACGTAAAATCGTTCTCGTTTGATATTATCCCAAGTTCACAAATCGACAGAATGTTGATTTTCAAAAGCCCATCGGCTGAATTACCCGGCGAATTTGCCGGTGGTTTAGTAAAAATCTTCACCAAGAATATTCCTGATAGAAACTCTTTAGTAATCGATTACAGCACTTCTTACCGTAGTAATACTACTTTCGGCGATTTCTATCAGCCTAATCAGGGCAAAAACTACTGGACAGGCTTTAACAACGGTTATTACGATTTGCCTAAGTATTTTCCGGCTAATATCAGCCAGATTGGCAACAATCCTGCAGCCTTAGAAACGGCAGGTCGGTCATTGAAAAACGAATGGATTGCCAATCAGGGTACTGCCACACCAGACCAGAGAATTGGTGTAACAGGTAACTACAGATTTAATATAGGTAATGTAAAAGCTGGTAATGTAACAGCTGTGAACTACTCAGATACCCGTACTAATTTTGTGGTTGACCGTAACGACTTCAATGCCAATATCGACAATACTCAATCTCCGATTTATAATTTTAACGACCAGCAATATAGCCGCAATATCCGTGTGGGTATTATGCACAACTGGGCATTCCGTTTGAATGAGAATCATTCTATTGAATTTAAAAACCTATTCAACCAGTTAAGCAATTCAAACTATACCCGTCGTACAGGTCGTGCCATTGAGGCTAACTATAACCCTGATAACCACTCATTTAATCAGGTATATCGTGGGATTTACACCGGACAATTAACGGGTAAACATACCGTAGCTAAAGGTAAAACAACCATCGACTGGGTAGTTGGCTATAATAATTCTTACCGTGACCAACCTGACTACCGTCGTTATCGTTCAGATGTGGACCAAACCAGTGGTTCAAAAACTGTTTATATTCCGGTTGGTACAGCACAGGCTTTCTTCTTAGGGAGATGGTTCTCGAAAATGATAGAAAACGGTTATACCGGAGCAGTAAATGTAAGTCAGAAAATTACGCTTTCGAAAGAAAAAGAAACCGAAATGGAATTGAAAGCAGGGGTTTTCTATGAGAAAAAAGACCGTACTTTCGATGGTAGAAACTTAGGTTATGTACGTAGTTCTAACTTTAACGGAGAGCTTTTTACTGCCCCCATTAATGTTATCTTCAATAACATCAATAATACCAATGGTATCAGAATTGACGAGCAGACTAACCCTAATGACTCTTATACCGCAGGTAATAAATTATTAGCTTATTATGCAAACGCAAATATTCCGCTTACCAAAAAACTGAATATTATCGGTGGGGTACGTGTAGAAGACAATACACAAAGCTTGCAAAGTGCCTTTATTGGTGGTGCTAAAGTATCAGTGAGAAATCCTGTGCTTAGTGTGCTTCCATCGGCTAACCTTTCTTACAACTTCTCTGAAAAAATGCTGGTAAGAGCTGCTTACGGACAAACCATCAACCGTCCTGAATTCAGAGAGTTAGCGCCTTTCTCTTTTTATGATTTCGATTTCAACGTAGTATATGAAGGTTATACAGGCTTAAAAATTTCAACTGTAAACAACTTTGATGCCCGTTGGGAGTTTTATCCGACACCATCTGAGGTGATTAGCGTAGCGGCCTTCCACAAAGATTTCAGAAATCCGATTGAGATTGAAGTAGAAGCAGGTAGTGGCTCATTAGGCGCAAAAACTTTCATTTATAACAATGCCAAAAGTGCCAGAAGTACAGGTATCGAATTAGAAATCAAGAAAGGTCTGGCAAGCATCACTTCATCAAAACTGCTTGAAAGAGTAAGCGTATTGTTTAATACTACCTTACTGGTAAGTAAAGTAAAACTAAGAGATGGTTCGGTGGGTCAGTCAGACAATCGTCCGTTACAAGGACAGTCTCCATACATTGTGAATACAGGTATCAACTACAACGACCAGGACAGAGACTTTCAGGTGAATGTTCTTTACAATGTAATTGGTAAAAGAATCTTCGCCGTAGGTTTTGATGGCTACCCTGACCTTTATGAAATGCCAAGAAATGTACTTGACCTTACTTTCTCGAAAGGGGTAGGAAGAGATAACAGATTTGTAATCAAAGGCGGTGTGAACGACATTTTCAACCAGGCAGCTTTGATTTTACAGGATGGTAATCAGGATGGCAAATTCGACCGTAAGAAAGATGAAATCATGCAGGAGTACAGACCGGGCAGATTATTCTCTATAGGTGTGAGCTACACTTTAAATGGCAAATAACAAACGAATCATAGAGTAAAATTAAACATTCACTGAGTTTACATTATAAACCCCAAAAATTATGCAATTTTCTAAATTCTCTCGATTGTTTGCAGCGTGTACAATGGCAGTTTCTGCTGTGTTTGTACTGAATGCATGTAAAGAAGATGAAGAAGTGTTCCCGGCACCAAGTGTATCGGCAGGTACAGAAGCATCAGGTGTGCCAGGTGCTAAAGTTAACGTTACGGCTTCTATCAGTGCACCAGCAGGCTTAAAAACCTTGACAGTTTTGAAAAACGGAGCAGCATTTGATACTAAAACATATACTGCCAACGAAACATCAGATAACTATACCAAAGAATATACCATTGAAAATTTAGCTGCTGGTACAGCTGTTAACTTCACAATCATTGCAACAGACAGCAAAAACCAATCGTCGGCTCCTGCTACATTTACTGTAAAATCAACGGCTGTTCCTCCAAAAGAAATAGTAACAGTAAAAGGTGTATTAACAGGAAACGTAACCTGGTCGAAAAGCAAAATCTATAAATTATCAGGTTTTGTGCGTGTAGGTGGCGACACTACTGCCGTTACAGCAGCAGGTGCAGCAACAGGTACACTTACCATTGAGCCTGGTACAGTTATTATCGGCGAACGTGCTACGAAAGGAACTTTGATTATTCAGCGTGGTAGCAAAATCATCGCTAATGGTACAGCCACTGAACCTATCGTGTTTACATCAGAGCGTGGTGTAGGTGAGCGTGAAGCAGGTGACTGGGGTGGTTTAGTCATTTGTGGTAAAGCAGCAAATAACTTACCTGGTGGTTCTGGTCAATTAGAAGGTAGCTATAAAGGCTGGCATGGTGGCACAGATGACGCTGACAACTCAGGTAGTCTGAAATATGTACGTGTTGAATATGCAGGAGTACCTATCAACCCAAATCAGGAAATTAACTCTTTCACTTTCGGTTCAGTAGGTAGTGGTACCGTATTGGAGTACTTACAGGCTTCTTACGGTGGCGATGATGCTTTTGAGTGGTTTGGTGGTACTGTAAACGCTAAATATTTGGTTTCTTACAGAACATTGGATGATGATTTTGATATGGATAACGGTTTTAGAGGAAATATCCAGTTTGCCGTAGCACTTCGTGGTGCAACAAGTGCTGACCAATCAGGTTCAAACGGATTTGAAGTGGATAACGACGGACAAGGAACTGCTAATGAACCATTCACTTCGCCAACACTTGCCAACGTTTCGTTGATTGGTGCTAAACAAAGCCAGGAGACATTTATCAGTACTTTGTTCCAGAATGGTATGCACTTGCGTCGTAATAACAGAATTAAAGTATATAATACATTCATAACAGGTTTCCCTAACGGCATCTATATTGATGGTGCTACTACAGCAGCTAACGCCAATGGTGGTTCTTTAGTATTGAACAACATCGTATTGGCTGGTGTAACAGGTTGGGGTTCAAATGGTTACGGACAAGGAGCAGCTACACAACCACAAGGTTTCCCTGTGCGTGATGTTAATACCGCCACTCCTGCCGCTGACTTAATGATTGGTACTAAAAAACCATCTGAGTGGTTTGCAGGTCTTACAGGTAACAAAACAGTAGCTTCGTGGTCAACTACTGGTGTGAGCAATAGCGTATTCGGTACTGGCCGTCCAACATTTACAATTATTGGTACAGCCGCTGATGCTTTAAACAAAGCGGTTACAGTACCAACTTTACCGGCGTTCTTTACAGCTACTACTTATGTAGGTGCATTCAATGATACAGACTGGACTGCAACATGGGCAGAGTTTAACCCAAGTACAGTAACTTATATTAAGTAATATTTCTGAGAAAAAGTACCCCATCCCCAACCCTTCCGCATCGGCGTTCCGACCCAACAATGGGGAAGGGAGTTAAAGTCCCTCTCCCCACTGTTGGGGAGAAGGATTTAGGGAGAGGGGTTTTGTATTACTTTTTCTGATTGCCTGAACACCAATATGAAGAAAATTTTTGTATTATGTATTTGTCTGCTCACGCTATCATGCGAAAAAGACAAGTATGATGTAAATACCTATTTTGATAAAGCACAACAAGATTCTTTACTGACAAATATCATAACCTATATTTATCAAAAGGCTCCTCAGTCAAGCAATCAAACAAGATTCCAGCCACAATACCGGAATTTTTATGTAGGTGTTCTACCAAAATTCAGTATCCAGAATTATTACATCGCACCCGATAGTACACATTATTTTTTTGTGATTCGTCCGGTTGGTGGTCTGCCTTTTAAAAGGGGTGTAATAGGTCGATATAAATTAGGCAAAAACCTGATGCCGACTGATTTTGAAGAAGTGGTAAATACACCGCATCTCGACGAAAAAGTAGTGAAGGAACGAGGAAAGTTCTTGTTTAATGAACTGATTAAAAATGGCAATTTAGATAAGTATCTATCCATGAAGCATTATGTTGAATGGCCTGATGCAAATCTAATTTATGATAAAAAACTGAATGAATGGGTAGCGCCCAGACCTGAATCCATACAATAAAAGACATTAGTTTAAATACTAAAAGACTATCAGCCCTTTGGTTGAGAATTGAATCAGCAGATTCATATTGGTGTTAAATCAGAAAAGTCAGGAGCCTTGCTTCTGACTTTTTCTTTTGGTTGAATATTTTAGCAATAAATTTGTTGTTATTTTCTTTTAACAATAAGTTTATTGTTAAACTACAAGTTACTTCTCCTCCTTCTTCTTCCCCCTTTTTTCCATGCCTTTAAAATTAAAAATCACTTTCCCTACCCGGGGTTGGTTATCACCAATCAGGAAGCCGAAGGGTTTTAAATCATCAATCCTATCGAAAATTACTTTTAAAATGGCCGTTAAGGGAATAGATAGAAACATACCCGCAACTCCCCATAAAGCACCACCTATAAGTACTACTATAATAGAGACAAGTGCGTTTACATTCACTTTGCTTGCTACAATTTTGGGTACAATCAGATTGTTATCTATAAATTGCACTACCGAAAATAATACAATTACCCAAATTGCATAGCTGGGTTCTTTAGTGGTCAGTGCCATTAAAATAGGAAAAACCATCGCTATCATATTTCCAATATAAGGGATTAAATTGAGAAGGGCAGCGATGATACCCATTAAAATAGCATACTCAATTCCCATAATTAATAATCCTGCTGAAATAAGTGTGGCCACTATTACTGCTTCAGTAAGCAAGCCTATAAGGTAGCTTTGAATAAGCGTTTTGGTTTCATACAATACTTCTTCTACAATTTTCTTTTTAGGACCCTGAAAAAGCATGGCAATAAACTCAAGCAATAAAGGCTTATAGAACAGAATAAGAAAGATATAGACCGGCATCAGAATGAGTAAGGTAAATATATTACCCATAGCACCCAGCGTGGCAGTAATTACAGCACTACCATTTTTCAAGCCCTGGTCTTTGGCACTTTCAATGCCTTGCTGAATCTTGGGCTTGCTGAGATTAAAGGTCTGGGAAACCCAGTTAATAGTATTCTGGGCAAATTCATCGAGTTTTTCTTTAAACTGTGGTGCTGAATCGCTGAACATAACTAATTGCGAACCAATAAAAAACATCACTCCGCCAATAACAACAGTTGCCAGCAGAATGGCTAATGCAATAGCTAATATCTTGTTGAAGTTTTTGCTCATCAGAAAATTAACTATCGGATTGAGCAGAATGGCTACAATAGTAGCTAATAAAAAGGGAATAATGATGCCTTGCCCGATATACAGTATATAGAAAAAGGCCAGTAACCCTATAGTGATTTGAGCCAGTTTGAGATAGACGGGTATTTTAGAAGATGATGAGTCCATTAGTTTGTTTCTTATTAGGTGTTTGACTTTATAGATATTGAATCTATTTAAAAACCCTATCCAGACTGATTTTATAGCCAATTCAATAGAACAAAGGTGTTTATACGTTGAAAGATAAAAGTTATGTGGAATGCTACGTATATAGATTGTGGAATTAATTCCTCAGCCTGAAATTCTTTATTTAATACTGGCATAACATTGAGTTTATATGGGTTGCCGAAATTACAGGTTTAATAAATAGAGGCAACCTGTGAAGAAAATCCTTGAGAAATCTGAAGTATTATTGATAGTCTGGTGTATCATAGCGGCTTTTGGTACCTACTTCTGTATGTATGCTTTCCGCAAGCCTTTCACTACTGGTTTGTATGAAAATTATGAACTGTGGGGCATAGGCTATAAAAGTATTCTGATTATCTCTCAGGTATTTGGTTATATGCTTTCCAAGATTATCGGGATAAAGGTGATAGCTGAATTGAAAGCCAAAAGCCGGATACTGTTGATTATTGGTCTGATAGCCTTTGCCGAAGTGGCCTTGCTAGCCTTTGGTTTTGTGCCTTTTCCATACAATTTTGGTTTTCTGTTTTTGAATGGCTTGCCATTGGGTATGGTCTGGGGCGTGATTTTTAGTTTTTTAGAAGGACGCAAACTGACAGAGTTTTTGTCGTTAGGATTAAGCCTGAATCTGGTAATGACATCGGGGGTATTAAAAACCATTTATCTCTATTTGCAGGAAACTTATCATATCAGCGAGTTTCATTTGCCTTACGTAATCGGCCTCGTTTTTCTGCCTTTCTTTCTGTTTTTTGTCTGGATGCTGGCCCAGATACCGCCACCTAATGAAGAAGATACACGACTGAGAAACAAACGGACAGCTATGACTAATGCCGATAAAGACAGAATTATCAGAGAATTTGGCATCGGTCTATTCTGCTTTATAGGAATGTATCTGCTGATGGCCACCATGCGTGATTTCAGAGATAATTTTGCGGTAGAAGTCTGGCGGGAAATTGACCCTCAATTCAGTAAAGTTATTTTTTCAGAAATAGAAACCACTATTGGTCTGGTAGTGGTAAGCCTGATTGCACTGATAGCTTTTATCCGTAATAACTTTTATTCATACCTTACCTTTTCGGGTATGATGATAATTGCTGTAATAGCTTGTGGAGGGAGTACATGGGCTTTTCAGCAGGAAATGATTTCAGCAAAATTGTGGATGCTGAGTTTAGGCATTGGTTTATTTCTGCCTTATTTGTTGATACAAACGGTTGTCTTTGAGCGCCTGATAGCCCTGTTCAAAGCCCAGGGAAATGTAGGATTTCTGGTTTATATCTGTGATTCGATAGGGTATTTAGGAAGTGTGTTGCTCTTGTTATACCGGGAGTTTTTCTTGAAGCAGATTTCTTTTCTGAATGTATTGATTACGTTCGGCTATATCATTTCAGGCGTTTGTCTGGTTTTACTGATTATACAACTCATATACTTTACCAACAAGCATCTGAATGGACGTGTGTGGTGGAAAGCGGTGCCGAAGTCGGAGATGGTTTAGGTGATGAATAGCGAATGATTAAATTGTCTGAACTTTGATTTAACTGATTTATGTGATTACAATGATTTTTAATTCATTGGTTACTCAGATTATTATCAGTGAAATCATCAAATCAGTTAAATCAAAGTTCAGACAATTATCAATTCACCAACACCTCTGCTAATGGCTTAAAGTTGCCTTGTTTGAGCTTTTCTTCTACGGCGTCGTAAGGAATTACTTCTAAGATATTGGTGATGTTAATATCCGTAATTTGGTAGTCTTCTACCGTACCTAATCTTTCCGAGATAAGCTGGTAGGCTTCTAATGGGTTTTCTGCATTAATAAGCATATTGAAAGGCGTGCGTTTCTCTTTCTGCGATTTCTCATCGAAACTCATAAAGTTTACCTTTACCTTAAACCACGTTTCGGCACCTTCTTCTACAAAATACACTTCCTGTAGTTTCATGCGTGAAAGCCCGAATAAATGAAAGTCGGGGGTGTTAGAGGCAACCGTTGAGTAGATTCTTGCTTCGGCATCGGTATAAGATACGGCATCTACTAAATATACCTCGGTGATTTTAATGGTTTTGTCTTTTTCATCTACTTTCTGGTAGCGAATTTTCCCTTGATACCAAGCTGACATAGTGTAAATGGATTATTAATGAATGGAAAACAATTATATGCAAAAATACGGAGGCTAATTTAAACTAAAGGTATATACGCATCAATTAAATTACAATCCGGCTTATTCCTTACATTGTTGCCCTTTGAGGCTAAAGAAATCAATGTGAGCTGGTATGGCAGGTATATCGGGTCTGAAGCCTTTCAGAGCAAAAATGCCCACATATTTAGGGTTGATGAGTATATCACGGCTGATGATTTCTTTAAAAGCAAATAAATCATCATTACCAGAGGCAAAGAGAAACCGATAGGTATGGTTTAGCTTTTCAATCCGTAGAGCCGATTTCCTTAAATTTTTAGTCATGATTGCCGATTGCGCAGCATCTGTAGTAAAAACAACAGAATGGGCTATTTCCTCCGGTTTACTGAAGGCTCCTTCAGTAGTGCTGATAGCTTGCAGAAGTACCTCACCTGGCTTTTGAAAGCCGCCAAAAAAATCATTGAACGACAGCGTAAACCTGACACTCTTGCTCGTAAAAGTGGTATCTTCCATCAATAAAATGCCTACCTGCTGCCAGTTTTGCTGAGGAATAAAATTGCTCAGATGAATCTCAGTTGAAAAGCAGGAAGTGGCTATTTGTTTCACTAAGAGATTTTTGATACCAATGCGGCCTGCGGTATCAGGGTAATTGTCGCCATCTAATGTATAGAGGGTCAAATGTCCTGTTTTTTCGTCTCTCTTATCCCAATAAATCGGGTCTTCTGTTTTCAGCATCCAGCCTTTTTGACTGAGTGAATCCTGGCTAACAGTGGTAAAATTGTCTGTAAAATCAGTTGAGATAGTATTGTTTCTGTATAAGTAAAAAGCTATTGTAATCAGCAAAATAAGTGCAGCAATCAAATCCCAGATTTTCAGCTTAAAAGCAAACACAGGTTTTGTCCGTTTACGTCTGGTGCTGTGAGCTCTGGCATAGGTATCACGGTAATTGTACCAGTACCTGAAATGTGCCTCATTCTTTTTTCGGGTGGCCTCATCGGTTTTAGCAGCGTTACTAACATAGCGGGCAAAGGTATCTAAAGTAGCCGTGCTTGGGTTCTCCGGCTTATTGGTAGCCGGATTGAGAATGTGCAGTGAATAGTTTTTAATACTTTTCCAACCTACCACCAAGCCTGTGCGTTCCAGAATCTCATTAGAAAAATGTTTGCTTTCTGTTTCTGAAAGAGGAGTCGTCAACTCTTTCCAAAAGCATTTTTCATGGGCTTCGTGAAATAATCTGAAAAACGCTTTTTCGTCTATAGTGCTCATCGCAGGGTTTATGGTATGCGTAATTAACGTTTCCGCAAGGTTTATGCTTCAATTACGAAGCAAATTTTTTTTTCAGGCAAATTTTGAATCAACAAAATTAAAGATTCAAATGAACTCACGCATGAACACAGGCCTGATTTTTCTAAGCCTTTTTTTCTTTTCGTTTGTCGTACTGTCGCAAGACCTGCAAATCCATTACGATTTTCGCCATACGGTTGACCCGAAGCTGAACCCAAGGAATTTTCCGATGATTAGTTTTCAGTACTTTAAGCAGTTAGATACCGTGGGTACAGGCTCGTTTCTGTTCAAAGTACAAACCTTTTTAGATGGCGAAAAAAACAATACCAATCAGGCTTTTTTACAGGTTTCTCAATCTTTGCGTTTCTGGAAACCTAAAGTTTATCTCTCACTCAATTATAGCGGTGGTTTGGGTATTGCTCAACCCTCTTTTGGCTATTATCTCCGAAACTCTTTTGGTGCGGGTGTGGCATACCCGTTTCAATGGAAAGGTGCATGGTTAAGTGCGGCCGCTTTGTATCGGTATAATGCTTTTCAGAAAGGCAGCCACGACCCGCAATTTATTTTTTACTTTGGCAGGGGTTTTCTGAACTATAAAATTTTTGTTGAGGGAAGTATTGTGGCATGGACAGAAAACCGTGACCAGGGCGTTGACTATACCAAAGGACAAACAGGCAAGAAATTTGCGTTCTTCGGAGACCCACAAATATGGTTCAACATTAAAAAAGGATTGGCTGTTGGCTCAAGAATCAGTTTATATTACCACCTGTTGACCGATAAAAATACGATTCAGGCTTATCCTACTATCGGGACAAGGTATAAATTCTAAGCATTATGTCGCTGCCAGAAAATGGTTCTTACAACAAGCTATCAATCACATGTTCGGCATACCCGGCACTGGTAGTCATACCTTTGCCGCCGATACCCGTACGGATATGAATATTCGGGCTGATGTCATGTTCATAAATCTCGTCGGGGTGTTGGGCATAGAAGCCTGCCCAGGCACGGGCAATTTTCCTGACCGGAAAACTCATGATACGTTCAGCCTCTTTCAGCATGAGGTCGTTGATATAGGTTTTCGTATCAAAACCTAATTCGTCGGTGCGTCCGACAGGTGCGTATTCGTGCGAGTCTCCAATGATAATAGAACCATCAATGGCCTGTTTGAACAGGATATGGACACCCCATTTTTTTAATTCAGCGTAATGGTCAGGTGTAGTGATATTTTTAAAAGAAGGGCATTGCTCAAAAGACTCATAACGGCGAATAGAAAGCCCGGTAAGAATATTCCCTTTGATTGATACATTGGTCATAGGTACAGTTTGCAACATCTGCAATTTGCTCACTATCATGCCACTCTGGGCATATACCTCAGGGAAAAGCAGATTAAATACATAGCCGCTACAAATAATGGCTTTGTCGGCAGTGTATTGAGTATTGCCACTTGTGGTAACAGTTACTTTGTCTGATGTTTCCACGCAGTCAATCACACTTGTATTGGTCAAGTAAGTAACTTGTAATTGCTCTTGCAGGTATTGTAGCAATTTATAGATAAGCAAGTTAGGCTCTACGCTTACCTCGTTAGGGTAGTAGATAGCCCCACGCGCATAATCTTCCTTGAGTTCAGGATATAAATCGAGGCATTGTCTTTTAGAGAGCAGAATACAATCGTAACGTTGACTGTGGTGTATGTCATATAGTTCGTTAGCTAATTGCCATTCGGTTTCGTCAGAAGCAAAATAGACAGTGCCATTTTTTCTGACTGATATATCAAATTGTTGTTGGATTTCTTTGTAAATGTCAAGGCTTCTTCTGCCAAAGTCAAACCATTTTCCGGCTGAACCTGAGGGTACAGCCTGCCCGAAATTGCGAACAGTAGAACTGACCGGAAAATTGTCTTTTTCTATAATCAGGACTTTCTTGCCTTTTTTAGCGGCATGGTAAGCATGAAAAGCCCCCATAATACCACTACCCACTATAATAATATCGAAATTTTTCATTTATGCTTCACTAAGAACCCCTAATTTAATAATAATGTCTTTTAAATCTTTCAGCGAATTTAATAAGCCATCATTACGCAGAATAGTTAATTGCTGGCGGGTATGTGTGCCATTTACTACTCCTAAAGACAAACGACACCCGGCTCTTACACCTGATTTTAAATCAGAAGGAGTATCACCGATGTTTATTACTTCGTAAGGGTCAGTAACACCCATCAGTTTCATGGCTTTCTGAATCATATAAGGCTCCGGGCGGCCTTTAGGTACTTCATCGCTGGCAATAGATAAATCTATGACGGACTTGCCTGATGTATTCACATAATTGTATTCTAACCCCGCAAGCCAGCCTAATTTTTCGAGAATAATATTAGTTACTACCCGATAGAAACCCGTAGTCAGGGCTATTTTGATATTATTTTTGCGCAAGAACTCAAATACTTCCAAACAACCCTCGGTGGGCAGTACCTCACTATTTCGGTAATGCTCTTCCAGAATCATACGGAAATAGTCGTAAGAATAAAGTACGTTTTCATTATATTCAGGATGGTCTTTGCCTGATTTCTCTTCCCAGAGCATTCTGAAAACTTCTATTTTGGAATAGCCCTGTAAGGCCAGTATCCTTTCTTCTGATACATTCAAGCCTACATATTCGCAAGCTATTGCAAAACAGGTTTCAACTTCTTTTTTGTCCTGAACGGTAGTTCCAGCCATATCGAAAACAACTAATTTGATTGGGTACATAAGGTGCTGTTTTTTGACAAAAATAACTGACTTACTTTTATAAAACATATTATGTTTTTGTTAAGTAATCATTCGAAATAGCTAAAAAAGTGTGAAAATAACACTTAAAAAAGGGCATTTTTATATCTACATTCTCAAGAAATACGTCTCTCTTCTTCCTGCTTTCATAGAAGTGTAAATCAGACAGTTTTAGCTAAAAAATTACGTTTTGAGGAAAATATTCCCCGTAATTACCCTAAAAATTATACATACTTAGCTACAAGTAAATTACCCAATAAAGTAATTTGCTTTCTGTTAAGTTGTTTATTATCAATGTTTTATGGTTGGTTGCTGTCTTCTGTAATAACTTTTCATCATACCGGGAATTATTTTTTTATGAATTAATATAGCTGATAAATTTTAGCTGTTATTATCAATTTTAAACTTTTAAGACGTGTTACTGTCAATAACCACAAATAAACACGATACAATTATGAAAAATGTAATAATTCTTGCCTCACTTGTAGTAGCTACAATGGGGTGTAATAACAAAGAAAATACAAATGATAAGATACAAGCAGCCAGACAAGCTGCAATTGACTCGGTAAACAGAGTAGTACAAATAGAGCGTATGAAACAGGCAACTATTGACTCAATGAATCTGGTAAGAGAAGAGGAAATAGCAAAAGCCAAAAAAGCCAATACAGCAACCAAAACTAAAGAAACCGTAGTTTACAGAGACGGTGGCTCATCTAATAGTGGTTACACTCCCGTGTCTTATGCTTCAACAACTCCGGCTAAGAAGAAAATGAATCCTGCGCTGAAAGGTGCTTTGATTGGTACAGGTGTGGGTGCATTGGCAGGGGTAGCGATTGCTAAGGATAAAAAGGGTAAAGGTGCCTTGATTGGTGCGGCGGCAGGTGCAGCGGCAGGTGCCGTGGGTGGAGTAATTATTGATAAGCAGAAACAGAAAAAACAGGCACAACAACAGCCCCGTATTTATTACTAATTTCACAACCTGACTATATATTCACCCTCCTGAAAGAGTCTTAGGATTTTTCTCAGGAGGGTTTTCTTTTTCTATCATTCAGCAGACCTGAAAAGCATTTAATAATACCATTTATCAATCTAAGAGAGTGTTGAACGATAATGAATAAACGTAAGATAGAGTGTGCTAAATTTTACGTAATCAATATTACACAGTAAAGTTTACCGATTTCAAAAGCTATCTACCAGCAAGAGAGCATAAACTCACACAATTTCTTGTATGAGTTTAGCCCATTTTTCAATAGTATCTTCAAAAACACCCCGGTAATAGTTAATCAGGTTGTGGTTTTTTGCCTGAAATTCAGGTGTCATTCTTTTATTAAAACTCTTGTCTCTGAACACACATTCAAAATTGTTGATACTGCCAATCAGGTATTTATAATCGTTGATAAGCGTAGCAGGGGCATTATTTCTGATAGCAGGTTTAATCACTTCTTCGTGCATAATCAGGGCCGTTTCATTAGCAGCTAATCCTTTCTCAAACCATCTATTTTCCAGGCAAGTGCCTTCAATCGGGTAAAAACTGCCATTAAAAAGGCTTTTATGAGGATTTTGAAGTCCGGGCGACGAATAAAAAAGAAAATTTTCAGGTTCCTCAATTATATACTGATAATTCTTGGTATTCATATGATTCAACCATTCTTCCAGGCTAAGAGGGGCGTCTTCTGAAAAATTGAAATCAAAAATCAATTCCCGATTGCCTGACTGAATGATAGGAGCTACATGATAGCCCCATCGGATATACCCTTTAGGAGCTATCTGATTATGGTCTTGAATCAGGAATACTTCACTTGAAGTTTCAGAATAGCGGCAAGGAGCAAAAACCCAGATTTTTTTGTGCGGTATTTCATGCTTTTTCAACAGCAAAGAACTCAAGTGAGCATTGCAGTGACAATTACCCTGCAAATAACGATAAGATGGATAGAGATAATGCTTGATTTCATTAAATACTCTATCGATTAAAGGTTGAACCAAAGTTTTCGATTCAAATACATTCAGCATTTTTGTGAGTTGATTAGGTTTCAAATCTAATAGTTAAAAACCGATTGTTATATTATATTATGGTAAAGGAATTGTAACCCAGAGATTAAAATAAATCTCTGTTTTTAACCCTTCAGAAGGTCAGTAATTGAATGTTAAGAAAAACTTAATAAAAAATTAAAAAAGACATTTGGTTTATAAAAAAAGTAGCTAAATTGGAGCTGTATGCCATGCAAATCTATTATCAGATTCAAAAAATACCTACTTATGAAAAAAACACGCACCCTTTTGTACCTACCCTGAAATTTCTTTTCTAACCGGTTTTTAAGCATCAATTTTTTATTGCTTAGTAGAACCAGAGAAGAAAAGAAATTTATCGCTTTGCTGAGTATCGGCTATCAGGCTACTTTAAACGTATAACAGAAGAGTTTTATTGCACACTTTAAACTATCCTTAAACCTCAAAAATTCACTGACCTATTATCCTCCACCATACCGTCAATAAGCCGGTTACGACTTTGCCTACTTGTGGTGCTTTCTGGCACTCAATCCTGCATGAGTAAAATTACTTAGTTCTTGAAAAATGCCTGTTTTTTCATGTTTTTACACAAAAAGGTGTGAAAAAATGGATAATTTCTGCATGGACTTAACAATAGCTTAATTAGGGCTTAACATTCAAGGAATGTAAGAAATGTACTTTTGCATCCTGAAAATCATGCTGGCAATTATAATTTTTTTAATGACTTAACTCTTTACAAAATCAAACAAAAAACAAATAGTTTATGAAAAAACAACTCCTATTATGCATGGTAGTTTTTCTGACGGGTCTGTTCATCAGTGAGGCAACTTATGCACAGACATCAGTAAGCGGGAAAATATCTTCTGCCAATGGTGAAGGTATTCCGGGTGTAAGCGTGTTAGTGAAAGGAAGCAATCATGGGACAAACTCAGATGCCAGTGGAAATTTCAGATTGAGCAATGTTAATTCAAACACAGTTATCGTTTTTTCGGCCATCGGTTTCGTAACAGAAGAGCGTACCGTAGGTAACCAGACTACACTAAACGTAACACTAAACGAAGATACCAAAACTTTGAACGAGGTAGTGGTTACGGCCTTGGGTATCAAAAAAGACATTCGCCGTATCGGGGTGGCTATCCAGTCAATTGATGGTGCTTCTACCG
Organism: Emticicia agri; assembly: GCF_004168285.1. GTDB lineage: Bacteria > Bacteroidota > Bacteroidia > Cytophagales > Spirosomataceae > Emticicia > Emticicia agri. The sequence continues at coordinate 18,599 of NZ_SEWF01000006.1, forward strand.
TTAAAGCACGTGAGCCTAATGCCATCAATGCGCTGGCAGGTAAAGTAGCAGGTTTGACCATTGGTGCACAACCTGAAATGTTGCGTAAACCAAACATTTCGTTACGTGGTAATACCGAGATATTATATGTTGTGGACGGTGTACCGATTAACTCAGATACCTGGAACATCAGCCCTGATGATATTGAGACTTATTCAGTATTGAAAGGTGCTTCTGCTTCGGCCTTATATGGTTTCCGTGGTAAAAACGGTGCGATTCTGATTACTACCAAACGTGGTTCGAAAGACAAACGTGGATTCTCGGTTGAGGTAAACTCTTCGACCATGTTAGATAAAGGATTTTATGCAATCCCTAAAACTCAGGATTTATATGGACCCGGCGATCACGGCCGTTATGCCTTTGTTGATGGTAAAGGTGGTGGATTGAACGATGGTGATTATGATGGTGGCTGGGGACCTAAATTTGAAGGCCAGTTGATACCTCAGTATGATAGCCCGGTTGACCCTGTTACAGGTGTAAGACAAGGAACACCCTGGATTGCCCGTGGTAAAGATAACTTAGCCCGTTTCTTACAGGCTGGTATCCTTTCAACGAATAATATTGCGGTTTCTGCATCAGGAGAAAAATATAACTTACGTTTTTCTACTTCACAGATTTCGCAGCGTGGGATTGTGCCTAATACCAAACTCAACATCAGCAACTTTAATATAGCGGCTGATTATAAATTCTCTGACAGACTTTCGTTCACATCGAACTTACAGTATAACAGACAATATACACCGAATATTCCTGATATTAACTACGGTCCTAACTCAATTATCTATAACATGACACTTTGGGCAGGTGCTGACTGGGATGTGGATGATATGCGTAACTACTGGCAACCGGGTAAAGAAGGTATCCAACAGATTTATGCTGAGTACCAACGTTACAATAACCCATATTTTATGAGTTATGAGTGGTTGAGAGGTCATCAGAAATCTGATATTATTGGTCAGGCCGCTTTAACCTATAAATTTACAGATTATTTAGAGGCAACGCTTCGTTCGCAGATTACTACCTGGAACTTGTTCCGTAGCGAAAAAATGCCTTATTCAGCAGGTTCTTATGGCCGTGATGAACGTCGTGGTGATTACCGTGAAGACCGCCGTAACCTGTTCGAAAACAACACCGACATCTTGCTTAAATTTGATAAAGACATTGTTAGAGGCTTAAACGCAAAAATCTGGGCAGGGGGTAATATCCGTACGTTTGAGTATAGCTCCCAATATGGGTCTACCGATTACCTGAATGTGCCTGGTTTATACAATTTCAGCAACTCAGCTAACCCTGTTCGTTCGGCTAACTTCAATTCGGCTATGCGTGTAAATTCAGGCTATTATTCTGCCGACTTTACAATCAAAAACTTCATCACCATCGGAACCACAGGCCGTGTAGATAAATTATCAACTTTACCATCAGGTAACAATACTTTCTTCTACCCATCGGTTTCTGCTTCAACGGTTTTATCTGATTACATCAATCTTCCGTCGGTAGTCTCTTTCTTCAAACTGAGAGGTTCGTATGCAAACGTTAAAGATGGTCTGACCCGTTCTACTATCGGTTCAACACCAAGTTTAGGCGATGGCAACCCGATAGGTTATGGCGAGCAGTACTATTCTCCGTATGATGGCCCTGCTTATAGCAACTCTGCGGTTTATTCTACGCCATTTGCTTATAATAACCAGCCATCGGCTTACTTTACAGGAACTTTAAACAACCCTGGTTTGAACCCAAGCTCAACTTCTCAAACTGAGGTTGGTCTTGATTTCAGAGTATTACAAAACCGTATTGGTTTAGATGTAACGTATTTTATATCGAACGAAGGACCAAGAATCTTCTCATTACCTATTTCTTCAACTACAGGTTATACCGCAGCGCTTGTCAACGGTATCAAAACACAGAAAAAAGGTTGGGAAGTTGCCCTGACAGGCTCACCAATCAAAAATGCTGATGGATTGAACTGGGATGTAACAGTCAACTACTCTACTTTCCAGGAGAGATTAACAGAGATTTATCCGGGTGTTGAGAGTCTGAATACATTCTTTAAAGTAGGCGACCGTTTAGATAAATTCTATGGTACTGCCTTTGCAAGAACACCAGACAGACAAATTATCAATGATGCTTCTGGTCGTCCGATTACTACACCAGTAGCACAATTCTTGGGGTATATCAATCCTAAATTTGTATTTGGTATCAATAACAGATTCAATTACAAAAACCTGAGCTTCAGCTTCCAGTTTGATGGTCGTATCGGTGGGGTAATCTCTAACTATATTCAGCGTCAGACCTACCGTGGTGGTCGTCATATAGGTACTACTGAAGGCGTAATGGGTGTTGCCCGTGAGCAGGACTACAAAGGTATCAAAGCCTATGTAGGCGAAGGTGTACAGGTGTCTAATGGCGTACCGATCAGATTTGATGCCAATGGTATTATTACCAATTATGGCGAATTACAATATAAGACAAATGATACAAAACAATTTGTACAAGATTACGTAAGCCGTTATTATAATACTGATGATGGTAACCTGATGAGCCGCTCGTTTGCCATGTTGCGTGAAGTGGTAATTGGTTATTCATTGCCTGAAAGATGGTTTGGCGGTGTGGTAAGAAATGCTTCGGTATCTTTGGTAGGTAGAAATCTATTGTACTTTGCTGAAAAGAAAGACATTGATTTGAACCAATACATCAATGATGGTGGTTCAGGTCTGCAAACACCTTCGACCAGAAGATACGGTATCAACCTGAACTTCACTTTCTAATTTCACTTATTGCTCTTTTGAGCCTTATTTCAACATCATTCAGATAAAAATATTTACAAATGAAGATACATCAAATATTCGCAGGGGCTTTAGCAGTGTTAGCTGTTACCCTTAGCAGTTGCGAAAAATCGTTTGAAGACCTTGAAAAAGACCCCAACCGTCCGGTAAATGTGCCTGCTTCTTTGGTTTTGCAAGGCGTTGAAGCCGACTTAGCCAATAATACAGGTCGCCCTTTCAGTGCCGAAATGCGCTGGAATCAATTCTATGCATCAAACTATAACTATTATGCGACGAATGAATATACCTGGACATCGACTCCGAACCACTACAATACGCTTAAAAACGTAGTGAAAATGGAAGAAGAGGCTAAACGTGCAGGTCTGGCAGAGGTAAACGGATATACTGCGCTTGGTAAGTTTTTCCGTGCCTATTTCATCGACGAAATGTCAAAGCGTGTAGGTGACCTTCCGGTAACAGAGGCTTTGAAAGGTATTGAGAACACCACTCCTAAATATGATACACAAAAAGCAGTATATGTACAGATTTTGAAATGGCTTGATGAGGCTAATGACAATTTGGCTTCTTTAATTGCACAGGGGCAGACTGTACAGGGTGATTTCTATTTTGGTGGCGACCTGCGTAAATGGCAGAAAGCAGTCAATGCTTTTAAACTGAGAGTATTGATTTCGTTGAGCAAAAAAGAAGCAGAGGGTGAGTTGAATGTAAAAGCCCGTTTTGCTGAAATTTTAGGTAATCCTACCAAATACCCTTTGTTTGCAGGTATGGAAGATAACCTGGAGTTTAAGTATAACAACTTTAACAAATATCCGTCTAACCCTGATAACTTTGGTTTTGATGCTACCCGTCAGAACATGGCGAAAACGTATGTAGGCTTGTTATCAGGCTTGAACGACCCACGTGTAATGGTTACTACTGAGCCTGCAGGAGCAGAATTAAAAGCAGGTAAATTGCCGTCAGACTATACAGCTTATGTAGGGGCAAGTTCGGCAGAAGATTTGGCAGATATGAGTGATAAAGCCGGAAGAAACAACGGTGCAGGTTTTGCGCCGGGTGTATATTCGTTCCAGAATCGTTACCGTTATTACCGCAACTATACTGCCGAAAACACGTTTATTGTAGGTTACCCTGAAATGTGTTTCAACATTGCAGAAGGTTTGCACAGAGGCTGGGCAACAGGCGATGCAGAATCATGGTATAAAAAAGGTATTCAGGCATCAATTAGTTTCTACGGAATTGTAAACGGAACCAATACCATGACCTACTCAAGAACAGGGGGTAGAGAAGCAGCAGATTTATCAACCTTTACAATTAACTTTAATTTTGATACATACTATGCGCAGAATATGGTGAAATATGACGGTAAAACCACAACAGGTTTAGAACAGATTATCAGCCAGAAATATGCAGCATTTTTTATGAACTCGGGCATGGAAGCCTATTTCAACTGGAGACGTACGGGCTTTCCTAAATTTGAAACAGGGGTAGGTAATGGTAACTCCAACCGTATCGCACTTCGTTGGCAATATCCGATTTCTGAACGCAATACGAACACCAAAAATTATAATGACGCTATCAATAGCCAGTATGCCGGTAAAGACGACATTAACGATAGTGTCTGGATTATGAAATAGTTTTTGTACATCATAGGTAAGAGTTGAAAGTAGCGGAGCATTGTTCCGCTACTTTTTAATTCAAGCCTCCATAAGTTAGACCCATGAAGCAAGTGAATCAGGTAATTGATGAAATTCGTGCCATTTTTCTGTCGCAAGGCGATGAGCAGTATTATGGCGAACCTGTCAGCCAGTTTGAACACGCCGCACAGTCAGCTATTCTGGCCGAGAAATCAGGCTTTGATGCAGAAGTGCAGATAGCTGCTTTTCTGCACGACATCGGGCATCTGTTGCCGGCGGCTTCAGAAGAAGAATTGATGGCAAATTACGGCAGAAAAGACCATGAAGGGGTAGCTGCTGACTGGCTCCGAGACAGAGGGTTTTCTGAAAAAATAGCCGTACTGGTAGAGAATCATGTAAATGCCAAACGTTACCTTTGCTATGCCAATCCGGCTTATTATAACCATTTGTCTGATGCCAGTAAACAAACCCTTGCGTTTCAGGGAGGAAAAATGGAGCAGGTAGAAGTAGAGGCATTCGAAAAGAACCCTTATTTCGATCTTATTATCAGAATGCGCAGATGGGACGAAGCCGCTAAAGTAGAACATCAGCAATTGCCTGATTTAGATTATTTTCTGAAAATCTGTGAAGATTATTTAGCCCATTCCATAAATGTCAGCGAATAGAAACGATCCGCCTTTGCGGTCGCTGCCTAAGATAACAAAGCGAACGTAGCATGGGTATTTTTTCTTTCTTAAACGGACTTAAGTCCGCGCTACTAAACTCATTCCTTTGTTTAATTAGACGGCGAATTCTATTCGCTGTTAAGTTGATATTAGTTAATCATTTTCTCCTCGCACAAAATCATAAAAAACATCTATCTACTATGAAAAAAATACTTGTATTGCTTTTATTAGTTATTGAGACCTTTGCCCAGCAAAAAACGGAGAACGTATTTATTATTACGACCGACGGTTTTCGCTGGCAGGAAGTTTTTGGTGGCATGGACTCGGCTCTGTTAAATAAAAAAGAGTTTGTCAGAAACAAAGACCGTTTGAAAACTACATTCGGTTCAGATAATTTAGAAGAGAGAAGAAAGAAATTGCTGCCTTTTTTCTGGAATACCATTGCCAGAGAAGGACAGTTGTATGGGAATCGTTGGCATAATAATAAGGTAAATGTCATGAACCCTTACTGGTTCTCATATCCGGGGTATAATGAAATTCTGACCGGATACGCTGATGATAAAGTGAATTCTAATGACAAAAAACAAAATGAGAATATTACGGTATTAGAGTTTCTGAACCAACAAAAAGGCTTAAAAGGAAAAGTAGCAGCCTACGCAACCTGGGATTGTTTTCCATACATTATTAACGAGCAACGCAGTGGTATTACGGTTAATTCGGGTAAAGAATTAGTAGAAGGCAAAACGACTGATAAAGAGGAGATGTTAAACGAAATCCAGTCAAATTATCCGAGTTTAGCCAGCGACCGCCACGATTTTGTTACCTATTACTTAGCAAAGGAATATATCAAGAAAAACGACCCTAAAGTATTCTTTTTGTCGTTTGATGAAACCGATGAATTTGCCCATGAAGCCAAATATGACGAATATCTTTTTGCGGCCAATACAGTAGATAAATTCATTGGCGACTTATGGAAGTATTGCCAGAGCAACCCGAAATATAAAGATAAAACAACGTTTATTATTACTACCGACCACGGTAGAGGTGATAAGAATAAGTCTCAATGGACAAGCCACGGGCAAAAAGTGTCCGATTGTTACCAAATATGGTTTGCAGTCATTGGCCCGGACACTCCTGCCTTGGGTGAAATCAAAACAGAAGGACAGTTATTCCAGAATCAGATAGCGAAAACAGCCGCTAAATTCTTGGGCTTTGATTTCCAGAACGGAAAAGAGATTGGTAAAGAAATATCTACGGTGATGAAGTAATTATTGTCTGAACTGTGATTTACCTGATTGTGCTGATTATTATGATTTTGGAAATGATTATGTACAGACAACTTTACTTTATAAGAAAAATTAATCAGTTAAATCAATTCAATCAGTTAAATCAGTTAAATCAGTTAAATCAAAGTTCAGACAAAATCAAAAAAAACGAGCTTTGGCTCGTTTAATACGTCGTTTTCCTGACTATGGGTTTCTCAGCAAATTTTCTATTGGGACACTACATACGTTTATAGTGCAAGTGTTTGAGCTAAGGTTAATTGAGAAACTTGCTGATGGACTATTGTTAGCTTCTGGTTGAAGGCGAAACAAGAGACAAGGCCAGGCGTTTAACCAATTGTGGTAAAACCTCAAGGCGACGGAAGGTACGGCGTTCAGGTATATTAAACAAACTTTCTATTTCTCTTAAAAAGATAAAACTGCTACGGCTATGCCATGCCTTAAATTCTGCGCTGATATCTTTATGCGAAGGCAGATAGTTCATAAAGGCGGTTAAGTCAAAACTTGTTGCGCTGATGCCTGCACCTGCTCTACTGGCATCTATGGCATTACAGGCTTGCTCGTAATGCTTGGGTACTGGGATCATAAACGTAGGCTTTCCTAAATACATGGCTTCACATACCGACTCAAAACCTGCGGTAGTAACTAACCCCCGGCAATTCTGCATCATTTCCAGAAACTTTTTGCCATTGATTTTATGAAAATGAAGATTAGGCGAATACTGGTAAGTGTCGCTGTAGTCAGGGTTATCCCAGAAGCAGTGCATTTCTACACCAGGATTTTTATCGTGCCACGCCATTATCTGCTCGGCTAATGAATGTTGCGTTACATAAGCGAGCAGATAATTATGAGCATTGGTACTTAAACGTGACAAATCTGACCGAAGCAAGGGTGGAATGGCAAAGATTCTCTGGTTTTTAGCGTCAGCAAATGGGGTAAAGGAGAGTGCTAGTTTTTTGGCTGCACCTAAAGCTGTAATACGGGTATTGGTATTGACTAATAGTTTGTCTAACCAATGATTTTTTGGGTGGTGAAAATTGGGATGAAGCAATAAATATTGGTGTGCAATACAAACCATTGGTACTTTAGAACGGAACAATAACTGATGGATTCCGCCTAAAACATCATAAAAATTAATAATTATGTCAGGCTTCAGTTCTTTTGTATGAAGTCGAATCTTTTTAAGACTGCTCAAATAGCCTCGCAGGTTAAAAATTGTATGCGTAATGGTTTTGGTTATATCTAATGCCTTGGTTTTTGGGCAATAAGCCAGATAGGGGCTTGCAAATGGAATAATCTTGTTTCTGAAGTTTTCTGAGAAAAAAGAAGAAACATCTTTCCCATGAGCAGTACCTACCAAAGCACCCACTACTGTATGACCATTGTTTTCCAATATTTCGGTTAGTGCAATGGCCTGAGTCAGATGCCCTCTGCCTTCTCCTTGTACAATTAACAAAAACCTCATAGTGTAGCTGCTATTCTTGGTAAAACAAACCTTTCTTCTTTCATAGCTTCAACTTCTTCTTCCTCCGATTCTTCTTCAGCTTTGCAATCGCTTACCGAATAATAGACCAGACTCCAGTTGCCATCAAAATCTTCCACCAATGCCGACATTGTTTCTACCCAGTCGCCCGAATTAAGGTATAAAATCCCATCTATGGTTCTGATGGCAGGCTGATGAATATGCCCGCAGATAATACCATCGCAGTTTTTTGCTTTGGCCAGTTCGGCTAATTTTTCTTCAAAATCTGTTACATAGTTCACCGCCAGTTTTACGGCCTGCTTTACCTGCTGCGATAGCGAGTAATAGGGTAATCCTCTCCATTCACGGTATTTGTTGTAATTTTTGTTCAGCCACAGTAAAAAAGTATAGCCCAGGTCGCCTAAATGCGCCAGCCATTTCATATTAGTAGTAACACTATCGAACACATCGCCATGTGTTATATAGAATCGTTTGTCGCCCGATTTAAGGATATAGTCTCTGCGTATCTGAAATTGTTTGCCAATAACCAAAGGCAGAATCTGGTCGAGAAAATCGTCATGATTTCCACGCAGATATATCACTTTGGTATCATGTTTATCCATCTTTTTCAGCACAACTCTGAAAAAAGCTGTATGCTTTTTCTTCCAGTTTCCGTATTTTTTTAGTTGCCAGCCATCAATTATATCTCCGTTAAGGATGAGTCTTTCGCAGTGGTATTGTTTGAGAAACTCTGTTACCTCTTTCGCTTTACAACCACTTGTACCCAAGTGTAAGTCAGAAAGCACTATTGTCCGAAAATGTTTGCCTTTATTCATATAGACAAATTTGAGAAACTATTATAAATTGTTGATTAAGAGGATATTACCAAAATGTAAAGAAAAAAATAAAGCAGAAGAAAAATTCCTCTGCTAATCTTCAATCAATTAACCTAAACAAACTATAATACTGTACGTATGAACTTCTGTTAAGCAACCAGTTTCATCTCTTTAATAGAGATTTCATCTTCATAAAATTCATCAAATTCATCACCATCAAATGCCTCCTCATAAAACTCATCATCTGAATCTTCATAGATACGCTCTTCATTAAACCCATTAGTGATTCTGGCTGTATATTTCCAGTGAAACTGATTCAATTGATAAGGTATTCTTTTCATATACTTTTATTTTAATGCCACAAAGGTCGGGTTAAGATGTAAACTTACTATTGCCGTAATATTAAGAAACTGCTAAGACCACGTTTCTGAAAGCTAAAACAGGCATATTAAAGGCATTGAAAGGAATGAAACTTTATTTTTTCTTAATATTCGGGTAAACTCTATTTAATCTTAAAGGGGCTATTTTGTAGAAAACTTTATAAGTCATGTTTCTTCTGCGACAAACCTATTTTCAGAATTTTTTATCTGTACTCCTTTTTATGCTTATTGTCTGTTATTATGCTTTTAATGGTATTCCGGAAGAGAGTTTCGAAAAGCAAAGCTACCCGGTAGAGAAAGCCACAGAATATGAAAATAGTGTTGAATTTGAAAAAAATGCCAGTCAGTTAAGGGCAGCTATATTAATGGAGGCTGATGCAGTACAGATAAATGGCTTGCTTTATCAGTTAGAGGTAGCAGTAGCCAATCTGAGTTCGGAGAAGGAAGCCAGAACACAGATACAGCGCATTTATGATTTGTTACTAAAGGATAATAAAAAAGCAGCTATTAAAAGTATCAATCAGTTACGTACTTATTTGTTGAATAAATCTAAGGTTATTACTTAGTCGAAATAATTAAATCAATGAAAAGGAGACCTTTTGAGCTAAAGGCCTCCTTTTTAGTTTATTTAGTGCTGAGAACTGGCTGTAATTACCGGAATAATCTGCAATTGCTGCGTGCGGATAATCGAACATTTTTTTTATTATGTGGAATAAAAACAGAACGACTGCTGAAATATCCTGTTTTCTGTGCTTTATATAGAAAAATGAATGATTTGAAAAGAATAATGACAAGAGTGATATAATGATGTAAAGGTGCTGTTGTGCAGGTATCTGTTAAATTGATAAGGTCATTGTTACATATAAAAATGGTCTCCCTATATAACTATAAAGAGACCGGTTTATCTATATATGATACATTAGTTATTGAGAAGAACTGACTGTTGTAGGTGGTGCGCTGACAGCGTTTCCAACAATCTGATTATTGCCAAACGATACTACTTTTCCATTATATCCTACTCCTGCGGCTATACCGGTGTTGTTGCTGATAATTATATTATTTGAAAGTCGGGTTATGGAAGTAGACTGTTCAGGAGCAATTGCGATGGTGTTATTTGAAATGTAAGAATTAACCACATTAACCCTTGATTTTTCTTTAGCTATAATGGCTGTTCCAACTCCCTGAATATGTACATTATCAATGAAAGCGACTGCACTGTCGGTAGCAGCAGCAGCGGTGCATTTTACACTTATGCCATTCATGGCATGTGGCCCGGTGATGGTTGTGTTTTTAACCGTAAGTATTGACTTACTGGCCGAATTTTCTACTACAATACCATTCCCGCTTGCCCCACTGGCTGCCACAATTCCGCTGATAGAACAATCTTCAATATGAACCTGTGCCGCATTAAGAATTCTGATTCCATTGGTACCTGTCCCGGCCCCATTGATAAAGACATCTTTGATGGTTACATGAATACCAGCTCCATTAATAATTATACCGTTAACACCAACAGATAAGATACTTGCCAGAGTACCTTCACCATTAATTGTGATAGATTTTGTAATCGAAATCGCTCCATATCCGGCCGGGTCTAAAGCTGATATTTCACCACCAGCAGCAGTTTTTGAAATAGCTCCTGCAAAAGTTTTACAGGGAGCAGTTCGGCTACAAGGATTAGCGTCATCACCCACACCTGAAACCCATGTACGGGTAGCTTGGGCGAAAGTAGTTTGCTGAAATACAACAGAAACCAGCAGCGTAATCAATAAAGTACTTATTTTTTTCATGAGAAATGTCTTTTAAATAGATGAGAAATTAGAATCTTCTGATAGCTCTTACTTTGTAAGCTGTATTTTTAGGAGAAGTACCCTGACTACCTGTACTGAAATTAACATAATTGGCAGTTTCTGAAACCTGTCCGTAAGGTGCAGCTACTTCTGTCGAGCTCCAGTAATAACCAGCAGCATCATCCATTTCTACATTATTTCTTACCTGATATAAGATATACAATTCAGCTTTGGAAGGCAGATACCAGTCGCCATAATTTCCGCTTGAGGTTTGCGCAGCAGCCAAAGCCGCAGAAATACCATTTCCCTGCGCTTCATTAATAAGCTCGGTATTATACTGACCACCATATACACCATTTCTTACGGCGTTAGTATTCATATTACTGCCACTTATCCATTTCACACCTGCTCCGCCTGCATAGTCTCCCGATGCCACCACCAAGCCGTGCTGTCCACTGTCATCTACATAAAATATAATTCCGCCTTGTGCCGATTGGCCAACCGAATAGGTAATTCCGGCTGTATTAAACATAGGAAGCCAGACAGACCCATTGTATGTATAAGGCCCGGCACCGCCCGCACAATTGGTACAATAAACCTGAATACCTGCCACAGGACTACTGATGGCAGTACGCTGAGATTCTGTCATTCGGGGCATAAGCATTCCTTTTTTGGTAGAAGTAGCTTCAATAATACTTCCGGGAGTTGCATCTTTGGGGTCAATGGTTACGCTCTGTGCCTGTCCCGGAAAACAGAAGCCCAAGGCAATCATAACCCATAAAATGGCATGTAGGTGTTTTTTCATGGTTAATTCAATGGTGAAAAGAGATTATCAATTACTTTAGTATGTTTATCAAAATTAAGTAAAACACTCAACAGATACTATCATAGGGTGCCAATAAATCAGAATTATTTATTGAATGATAATCAATTTTGAAAAATAGACCTGAAACGTTTCTACAAATCAGCTTCAAGCAGGGTATTAGCAAAGTCTCAACCAATTATTGCTATCTTTGTAAATATCTATACAATTAGAATGATATTATTCTACCTATCCTATACTTGGCTTTATGAAAAAAATACTTCTTGTCGAAGACGAAATCAGTGTAGTCAGTTTTATCAGAAGCGGGTTGTCTGAAGAGAATTATGCTGTTTCAGTAGCACTTGATGGTACTACAGGCTCAAGCATGGCATTGGGCAATGAATTTGATTTGATTATTTTAGATATTATGCTGCCTGATAAAAATGGCCTTGAAATATGCAAAGAGCTACGGGCTCATGCTATTCAGACACCTGTTTTGTTTCTGACTGCATTAGGAACCTCTGAAAACATTGCCTTAGGTTTAAATACAGGAGCAGACGATTATCTGGTAAAACCCTTTAAATTTATTGAATTAAGTGCCCGCATTAAAGCATTGCTACGCAGGTCGGCTAATAAAACTGAATCTGTGAGCGAGTCTGCCCAGAATATATATACAATGGCAGACCTGAAAATTAATGATGATGCAAAAATAGTAGAGAGAGGAGGAGCAGTGATTTCGCTCACGGCTACCGAATACCGTTTGCTTTTAACATTGATGAAAAACAGAGGCAAAGTACTATCAAGATTAGATTTATTGGAAAGTGCCTGGGATATTAATTTCGATTTAGGTACAAATGTAGTGGACGTATATATCAATTATTTGCGCAAAAAATTAGACGGGGAGAATAAACAGAAACTAATCCATACGGTTATCGGCATGGGATATGTGTTGAAAGAAGCATGAAAACTCAAACAAAAATAGCCGTTTCATTAGTAGTATTCAATATTGGTCTATTGCTACTCTTTGGCATTGGAATTTACTTTTTTCTGAATGAATATTCTTACGTTGATTTCTATAAACGTCTGGAAACCCGTGCTACCATAGGGGCAAAATATAACCTGAAAATTGACAGCGCTAATGCTGAAGCTTTTAAGAAAGTAAGAGAGCAACATCTTGAAAAACTGGAAGCAGAAAAAGAACATATCATAAAAATCAGCCCAGAAGTATCATTAGAACAACAGGCTTCTACTTACCATTTACCTTTATCATTATTACAAGACTTACTAAAAGACGGTCGGGCGAGGTATCAGGAAGGAAGTAAGTTTTATGGAGGAATCAAACTTCGGCACAATAATGCTACTTATTTATCTATTGTTTCGGCTAATAGTCGGTTTGTTTCTCATCATTTAACTTTTCTGCGGAATATATTGCTCTGGGGCTTTTTATTCATTGTGGTGGTTACGGTATATCTGTCTATTTATTTCTCAAAGCATTTCTTTGACCCTATCAGAGAAATGATAGATAAAGTAAAGCAGATTAGTACCGAGAGTATTCACCTGAGATTGAAAGAGCCGGAAAATAACAATGAAATAAGCGAGCTGGCGAGTACTTTCAACGATTTGCTGAATAGGATAGAAACCGCTTTTGAAACCCAGAAAAACTTTATCAGTAATGCTTCGCATGAATTGGCTACGCCACTAACGGCCATTATGGGAGAAGCAGACGTGGCTTTGATTAAAGAACGAAAACCCGAAGAGTATCAGAATGTACTACACAATGTGCTGACACAGGCCGAAAGGCTTAATCAGATAACTAAATCCTTACTTTTTCTTGCACAGACCGGGTATAAAGGTAAGAAAATAGTTTTTGAGATACTCAGGACGGATGAGTTAATATGGGAAGTAAAAGAATTAATAGACCGATTGAACCCTGACAATAAAATTCTGGTAGATTTAAGTTTGCTACCCGAAGACCCCAAAAAACTCAAGATTAACGGCAACAGGCAGTTATTGCACTTAGCCTTAGCCAATATACTCAACAACGCCTGTAAATATTCACATAACAAACCTGTATCAGTACACATAGGCGCAAGTCAGGAACAGGTACTGCTTTTTATCAAAGATCAGGGAATTGGTATTCCTGAAAGCGAGCTTCCTTTTATCTATGACCCTTTCTTCAGGGCTTCAAATACCCGTTTATTTGAAGGATACGGCATTGGTCTGCCTTTGGCACGCAATATTATTAAACTGCATAACGGTACACTTTTAGTTACTTCTAAGGCCAATAGTGGCACAAGTGTACAAATCAATTTTCCCTTAGCTAAATTGATTAAATAATTTTCTAATCTGATTCTAATCTCATTTATCGTATTCTAATTTGGTTCTTATACCTGACTAATACGGGCTATAGACATTTGTACCTAATAATCAATTTAATTAGGCATGCAAAAAACTATATTAATTCCAATTGATTTCCGCGTAGCTTCGCTGAATACCCTGAAATTTGCTCTTGAGAGTAGCACCGGAGAACCACACAAAGTAATACTTATCTACGCTGAATTTTTGGACGACTCCATTACAGAACTGCTGTTCTACAGACCAGAAAGCAAAATAGCCAGTAAAATTACTCCTGAGTTTAAGAATGCAATGGAAGTGTTAAGAAACAGATTTGAATACCAGATAGCAGACCTGGAAATCAAATTGTTTCATAACAGAAGCAGGAGGGGCTTACGACGCTTCGTTGAAAACCATCAGGTTGATGCCATTTATATTCCGAAAACCTACCGCCTGAAAATGCCTAAAAAAGCATTTGATCTGGTAACTATTATCAGACAGACTTTTAGTGACTTTCAGGAGATAGACTGGCCTCAGGATCTTGGTAATGCTTCAGAGAAAGATCATCTACAATACCTATTTAATCAATAAAAAATCATGAGCAAGACCTCATTTCCTACCACTCCTTTGGGAAGGATAAAATTGTTTTTTACTTTTTTTGATTCCCGCTGGGAAGACATCAACAAAGACAACTGGGCTAAAGTTGTTTACAAAGATTTCAGTGCAGGGCTCATTGTTGCTATGACCGCTATACCTATGGCTATGGGTTTTGCTATGGCTATGGGCATGAGACCAGAAAACGGAATTATTGCGGGGGCTTTGGCTTGTATGGTCGGACGTACTTTTGGAGGATCAAAGTATCAGGTATATGGCCCCACAGCGGCTTTTATTCCGGTTATTGCGGCACTGTTTACGAAATACGGCCCTGCGAGTGGAGGTACATTTGAGGTTGCACACGGTTTTTTAGTTTTAGTTTCAATTATTGCAGGTATCATACTCATTATTATGGGTACTTATGGTTTCGGGCGATTTGCCAAATTAGTTCCTAATTCTATTATTGTGGGTTTTACGATAGGTATTGCCGTAGCTATTGCTCTTACCAATTTAGAAGATGTATTAGGTATTGAATCATTCCGTGACTTATTGGGGCAAGATGAAGAAATAAGGGGGGGTATCATACACAACTTGCAAAGTGCCTTCCAGAACCTCGATAAAATCAATGTATGGTCTATTTTTCTGGGTTTATTAACTTTTGCTCTCGCCAAAGGACTGCTGCGTATTTCTATTTTTATTCCGGGTCCAATTATTGCCTTAGGTGTTTCTACGCTACTTTCTGCTACTGTTTTATCTGATAAGGGTATTATTTTAGTGAAAGATATCTATGGTTCAATCCCGAATAATTTCTTTGTATTTACTCCACCAAGCATGCCGGATATGACTGCTCAGGTAATAATCGACATCTTTTATTTTGTGGGGGCTATCGTATTTGTATCAGGTGTTGAAAGCGTTCTTTGTTCATCAATGGCCGATAGGTTAGCTAATAATAAAAGAACACCGTTTAATCCTGATAAAGAGTTTTTCGGGCAAGGTCTGGTACAGATAATTACACCATTAGTTCAGGGTTTTCCTTGTACGGGTGCTTTGGCCAGAACTGCCACCAGTATCAAGGCAGGGGCTACTACGCCGTTGGCAGGATATTTCAAAGCTATTCTGAAATTAACAATGGCCTATTATTTAGCCCAATACCTGGAGTTGATTCCGATGGCTTGTATTGGTGGAATTCTTATCTGGGTAGCCAGCAATATGATAAAACCTTCTGAAATAAGAGAGGTAAAACACTTGGGTAAATTTGAGTTTGCCATGCTGTTGTACACAGCAGTAATGGTACCAGTAACAGACTTCCTGACAGGGGTATTATCAGCCTTGATTATTTATTTTGTAGTAAAGGCTGTTTTCAAGAGAAAGGTTAAGAGTATATTATAAAGTTGAGTTGACACACTTTTATGAGAGCCATTGGATTATCTGATGGCTCATTTTTAATCAATAGCAGCAGTCTGGTGTTTATATTTGCCTGGGGATACCTTGAATTTCTTTTTAAACATCCGGTTGATTAAACTTCTTGATTCTTTATTGGGTTAAAATCTTCACGGTAACTAATAGCTGCCCTACATGCCTTGTGGTATGCTCGGCGGAGTGGGTTAATAGTCCGATGACTGTTGAAGGGAGTTTTGCCCGACCCACTTCCCGTGCTTGCGTTAGTATTTTTTCGTCGGTATTAGCTAATGCCGCAATAGATTGTTCAATCTGCCTGTCGAGCGCTGATAATAACTCTTTTGCTGTAATTTTTTCATTATATTTTCCTTCTGCTGCCAAAGCAGTCAATTGTGCAGTAGTGAGTGTTTCTCCACGTGCATACGTAAAGAGCCTGTCTAAAACGCCTGTGAGGTGTTGCAAATGAAAAGCCGGAGCCGCTACATTGGCAGGGCGTTCCCATAAAAGATTATCAGGGAAATCGGCCAGCATCGCATGCACTTCTTCCTGTGCTTGTAGTAGTGCATGGGCAATTGGTTGCAACAAAGCAGGAATATTCGGGAGTGGCCCACGGAGCCATACTTCTAATTTTGGAGCATCAGCCATTTTTTAGCTTCTATTGGTTGTTATACTTACTGCTTCGGAAAAGAGTTCTAATCTGCCCAAAGCATCTCTTAGGGTACTAACACCAATCATATTAACTAAATTTCATCTCATACCTAATTGAATGAAAAAGAAATAAGATGCTCTTAATCATCGCTGTCGCCTCCTCCATAAGCGGCGCTTTTGGTCTCATTTTCATTTGAATAATAAAAAGCATGAATACGGGCTACATCTCGCAGAAAATCGACATTCAGTATCTCAACCCTGTGAATAGGTAAGCCGATTCTTTTTCTTAAATCTGCTATCATTTCCTCCCGACGTTCGGGCACTACCAATTCTACTTTCTCGTAGCGAACCTCTCTGAAATTCTCATGTTTAATGTTCAACCCATGTTCTAAACCCAACGTAAGTGCCACTAATAAAACATCGGCCATGATTAATTCATAATGGGTCATGCTTAAAGGGGTAAGCGCATTAATAATACCAATAGCTACGCACACAAAAAAGTAGCCCATTTCACGCACAGGCACTGTAACTGTACGGTAGCGGATAATAGAAAATATAGCAAAAAGCCCAAAGGCAAAGCCCATTTTCAGTTTGGTGGTACTCAGTAGAAAACAAATCAGAAAATTGACAACATTGAATAAAAAGAAAGTAAAAACAAAGTCTTTGTTTTTGTAGCGATTATAATAAATGCCACGCACCAGTATCAGAATAACAACCATATTCAGCAAAAATCTGACGCTAAATTCTATAGCTATACTATCTCCTAAAAATTGATTAATGGTGTGTGACGAGCCTTCGAGTTCTTCCATGAATGAATGGTGAATTAGTGAATTGCGAATTAGTGAATGATGAGTTTTATGATTAATTGGTGAATAGGGTCGCCGTGAAGGTGAATTAGCGAATAGTTTAGTCTTGAAATATGAATGAGTAGGGTAATGGTTTAATTAATTCACTAATTCACCATTCGCTATTCACAATTACTACTCACTCAATATCTTATCCAACTTCCGCAATACAGGTTTGAATGAATTGCGTTTGACATTTTCTAAGGTGGCGATACCTATGGAGTATTTACTGAAACTTGCCTGAGCGATATGCCTTTTTTTGAAACATTGTACAATAGGACTGAAAACTGAACCTTTATCCTGTTTGATTTCTGCTACTATCAGTCCCTGATTCGCTTTTTTTAATTCTCCTTTCTGAAATACCAGATTCAGGTCTAAAGTCAGGCGTTCGGTAAAATCTTTTCTGACCAAAGTGATGCGGTCGAAATAAATCCAGAGTTGGTCATGGAGTCGTTCGGGTTTCTGCAAAAAGCTGTTAAAGAGTTGATAATCGGCATTTTGCAGTTCTTTGTTCAGGCTGATTCGCTCTTCTCTGTATTTAACCGTACGGCTATTGCTGATTTTCTTTTTTACCTCAAAAAACACCAGACCCGTATCAGAATATCGGCGGTAACGTACTTTCAGCCTATTTGGCTTGCCATTGTGGTGTTGATAGTATAATGCGTAATCGTCGGTATCAAAATACAGAGATTCGTAACTATGTGCACGTTTCTGATTGATTTCGAGTATATGGTAGTAAGGTTTGATTTCTTCGAGAATATCAGGCAATACATTTGTATGAAAGATATACTTACTATCTATCCTATTGAGTAGCTTCACAGCTTCAATTTCGGGCAGAGAGATACTTTCAAATGTTTGCAGGTCAATCATATCGGGTATAATAATTTTAAACAGCCTGTTAATCTACGGAATTATTTGTTATTTTAAAAATGTGGCTACGGCCTGATTCCTTGTATTGACATGCGTTTTAAGTGTGGCTAACTCACTGGTAAAGGCCGCCGTGCTTGTCAGATTTGAATAAGGCTTCTGCTCTACCTCACTTCCGTTTACATAAGGTGCTATCAGGTTATGATATTTGTCAAAAAGTGTACCCATCTTTGCTGCCGTAAATACATTGTTAGTAAACGCTGCCACATATTGTTTGTATTGGGCATAATAAACCGCATCCTCGGCCACATATCTAAGCAATGGCCATGTTTTGGCAACTTCTGTCATCGCCAACGAAACGGCATTTCGTCCACTGGTTTTCATGGCTTCATTATGATCCCACGGAATCCAGATAAGCTTTTTTGTTGGCGAATTGTACAAATAATAGTTATGCGCCATAGCTCCATACACGTCCCAACTTACCATCGTGTTATTAACCGCCAGATATTTCAGGTAATGGTCAACATTGAAGGTCTTTTCAAGATTGTCTCGCCAGATAGATGCAGCTGAGGTACGATTCGTTGCATTGAGTGCTGTAATAAATGCCTGCACATCGCCATAATTGGCTTCCTCTTTATTATTCTTTTTCTCAAACTGGCTTTGTACAAAAGATTGAAAAGTAGATTCGGGCTTGTAAATATTGCCCTTCGCTTCCGGGTCATCAGTAAACTGGTCTTTTACCATCGTATCGTCTATTACTTCAACCATCGTATAAATTCCACAGTATTTTTTACCCTCACCAAAATCTATATATACTTTGTAGAAAGCTGTTTTAGCAGCAGGTACACCTGCTTCTCTGAAAATATCGGCAGCTACTTTTTCTCTTATCAAAGAATTATCTCCATAGCCCGGCGACATGGATAGTTCCTGAAAACCATAGAGGCGCTGATTTTTGATAGCAGGGAACTGATCTTCAAATTCGTCCATCTTTAAACGAAAAGGAAGTTTATAAATACCCGAACGCCAGATAGAAGATAAACTCGAATTTCCTTTGAGACGAAAACCTAAGTTTGTCCAGGTCTTTTCATTGAATTTCATCGTAACGGCAAAGTAGTTGGGTTCTCCTGTACCGAAAGTAGGAACACCACCATTGCCTCCTCCGCCGATACCGCCACCTCCCGGGCTACCACCTCCTGCGCCAAAATCGCGACCGAATTTAGCTTTCATATCAGTTCTGATACTATCCCATTGCGTTTTGCGGATAGTAATTTCTAAAGCATTAACAGCCTCTTGCGGAAAGACAACAGCATAGTTAGGCGATACATCGTTGCCGTGAGACTCGGCTGTCCAGTCGGGATTAGTAGCGGTAACATCAGGGGTAACTTCTTCCTCTTTAGGTTTGCAGGCTGCAACCCAGCATAGAAAAACTACCGTAGGCAATATAAATCGCAGTTGGTTCATTTTGGTGTTAAAAAGGGTGTTTGTCGGGATAGACGCAAAAAAATTAAAACGGGTTGCTTGTTTCATCTCAGGCAAACTTTTATGAATGTTGTGTAACTTGCAGTTGATAAACTTTCCGGCAATGATACCTGAAGAAAAAAACGCTATTTGTGAGTTTATACTAAAAACCTACCCGATGTCGCAGGAGCAACTGGCATCAGTAGTGCAGTATTTTAAACCTAAAGCGTTTCATAAAAACGATTTCGTAGTAGAAGAGGGCAAGATATGCCAGTTCTATTGTTTTATGGAAGAGGGCTTTATGCGGGCCTATACTTATGACCATGCCGGGAATGAAGTTACAACTGCGCTTTATTCACCAAACCAAATCGTTTGCGATTTATCTTCCTTTTTCAAACAAACACCTTCTCAGGAATATATTCAGTCGTTGACCAATAGCAGGGTATGGTATATTACTTTTGATGAACTACAACACGCATTTCATGCCATGCCTTATTTTCGTGAGTTTGGCAGGTTGATTTTAGTAAATTCCTATACGCAATTGAAACAACGGATGTTATCAATGTTGCAAGAAACAGCCGAAGCCAGGTATGCAAAATTGATGGAAACCAATCCGGTGATTTTTCAGAAAGTGCCCTTGAAAATGATAGCCTCTTATATTGGCGTAACAGATACTTCGTTGAGCCGCATCAGAAAAGAGTATGCTAAAAACAGGGCTAAAGCCTGAAAACTTGCCAAATGGCAAGAATAAATTCATATCTGAGTCTTTCCTTTGTGTAAATTTTAATAGGTTAATCAATGGAACAACTGCCTTTTTATATTGCTTTAGTGATGGGGTTAAGCACTTTTCTGTCTGCATATTTTTTAGCAAAGGCTTCTCCGAAACACAAAACCCGGATTCTGACTATTGCTATTGGCTGGCTTATTTTGCAAAGCCTGATAAGCATCAGTGGCTTTTATACGCACACTAAGGCAATGCCACCAAGGTTTCTGTTGGCTATTGGTCCACCTTTCTTGTTAATCATTGGCCTTTTTGCCACTAAAAGCGGACGCTATTTTATAGACAGCCTTGAGATAAAAACGCTGACAATGCTGCATGTTGTGAGAATTCCGGTAGAACTGGTTTTATTCTGGTTGTTCCTGCACAAAACAGTGCCGGAAATCATGACCTTTGAAGGACAGAATTTTGATATTATTTCGGGTATTACGGCACCTGTTGTCTATTATCTTTTCAAAAAAGAGTATATAGGTATGGGCATTCTGCTTATGTGGAATTTTGCCTGTTTAATGCTTCTGATAAACATTGTATCCACAGCTATCTTATCGGCACCATTTCCATTTCAACAACTGGCATTCGACCAGCCAAATATTGCAGTCTTATATTTTCCTTTCAACTGGCTGCCTTGTTGTATAGTACCGATAGTATTGTTTTCGCACCTGGTGGCAATTAGGAAGTTGATGAGGGAGTAGGAGAGACTTTTACTTTAGTGCCTTCTGTTTGGTTTAAGTATCAATAGGCCAATATTTTATTTGTGTTCCCGAAGGGATTCGAACTCCCATCATCACAACCGGAATCTGACGGGGCGACCTTCGCATTCTATCCGTTGAACTACGGGAACTAATATATCTATTTTACTTTACTACTTCTTGAAATTATATCCCCAAGGGATTCGAACTCCCATCATCACAACCGGAATCTGACAGGGCGGCTTCCCGTGGGGCGGCCATCCGCATTCCATCCATTGAACTACAGAGATTAATTGACTATAATTTTGTGTCCTCGAAGGGATTCGAACCCCCATCTTCAGAACCGGAATCTGAAATTCTATCCATTGAACTACGAAGACAAGTACTATTCTGTTTTGAAACGCAAAACTACAAAAATCTTTTCTTAAATACTATCAAGGATTCAAATGATAACAGCGGCGGCAGCGGGCTTCGTAGTTATCAGACTCTCCTAAGAATACTTGTGGGCCATCGGCGGTTTTTCGATAAGAATAATGTGCAATATCGCCACAGACCACACAAATGGCGTGTACTTTGGTAACATATTCGGCAATAGCCATCAATTGCGGCATAGGCCCAAAAGGAATCCCCCTTGAATCCATATCCAACCCTGCTACTATCACTCTTTTGCCTTGTTCGGCCAATTTATTGACTACCTCTACAATTCCCTCATCAAAAAATTGTGCTTCATCAAGCCCTACTACTTCGCAGTCGCTGCACATCAGCAGAATTTCTTCTGAGGTATTAACAGGCGTAGAGCGGATAGCCGTCTGGTTGTGCGATACAATATTGGCTTCATGATACCGTACATCAATAGCAGGCTTGAATATCTCTACTTTCTGCTGGGCAATTTTAGCACGGTTGAGCCTGCGAATCAGTTCTTCAGTCTTACCCGAAAACATTGAGCCGCAAATTACCTCTACCCAACCTGTTTTATGTCCTTGCCCTCTGCCTCTTTTTGGTTCAATAAACATTATTTTCTTAATTTTTTCGTTCTATGTAAAACTGGCAAAAAAGTTGTAGTAAATTTACTGTCAGTTAGCCGAAATCATACATCCACATGACGTGCTAACATTAGCTTCTTTTATAAACCAATAGCTATTTAAATTACAAAACAAACAAATTTAAGAATGTCGAACAAATTGAATTTGTCCGCCGTCGAACGGTACAGTAAGGCTTATGCAGCCCGTGTGTGTGATGAGTTTTTTGCCCAGAATAATACTATATCTGGCAAACAAATCCTTTCTTTATGTAATGTTCAGCAGGTAAATCTGTTGACTATCAGGGCTTTATTTGAAAAGTGGCAGGGAGATACGCAGCGTTTACGTAGCCCATATTTTGATTTTACTGCGCCGGAAGTACAGCAAGCACTAAAGAGTTTTATGAATACAGTTTCGCAATTTATTTCTGTGAAACGTGAACAGTTTGAGCCCCTGTTAGTAGATTCGGTAGGAGAAACACTTGTATTGATTCTTGAACCGCAGACTTTCTATAAAGAACTGATGCGTGACCTGCCTAATTTCAGATTTACACAGGAGAATGCAGCTCCGCTTGCCAAATATATTCAGATTAATAAACAGGTGATACCGGGTCTGGTTGAAAAACTGAACGGTAAAGAGTATGTTTTTGCCAACCAGGCAATGGCATGGATTGACGAAATGCCTATTGTTGCCGAAAGCTCTGATAAATATCTGTCGCTTTTTGCGCAGAAAGTAGCTATTCCGGACGAACTGGTGCCTGCCAAGGCGGTTCCCGTTTCAGAAATCATCAATAACCCATCTTCTGCTTCTTTCTTTGATTTAGAATTAAGCAAGCCTGTGATAGAAGAAAAACCCTATACGCCGCCTCCGGTGGTAATTCCCCCTCCGGTAGTGATTCCTGAGCCTAAGGTACAAGAATACAATGCTTATGTAGAACCTCCGAAATATGTTGAGCCTCCTAAGCCTGAACCTGTAAAAGAGGTAGTAGTTGAAAGACCCGCACCAATATTTGAGCAAAAACTGAATCTGGTAACATCGAAAATGAATGAGTCGGTTTATGAAAAATCGCCATCAAAAGAGATAGAAGAAATGCGGTTGAACGAAAGACTGGCCAGTGAGCAAAAAAGCCTGAATGACCAGACTAAAGCCAACAGAACCATTTTAGACCACCATCAGAATAATCGTATTGAGGGTATCAATAGTGCGATTTCATTAAATCAGCGATTCTTGTTTACCAATAACCTTTTTGGAGGGAATATACAGGCATTTTCACATGCGCTTGATGAAATTGAGTTGTGCAAGGATTTTGGAGAGGCAAAAGAACTGATTCTGAAAAAATATGTTCCTCGTTACCTATGGGATATTACAGGGGCAGAAGCCGAAGAATTTATAGAAATTGTAAAGCGCAGATTTAATTAACACATACCATTTGCCTTTTTCTTAACAACCCCGTATTTTGCTTCAAAATTCAAACGCTGCCTTGGCTGAGAAAGAAGTGAAATACGGGATTTTGTTTTATCAGCAAGCAAGTCTGTTTGTCTTTTATTACCTTGTTGTTTTTTCTGCTCACTATAGCCGGGCATCGGGCGAACCCTTTCCTATTGGTGCCAGAAGCTGGGGAATAGGCAATGCTACGGTAGCTGTAGCCGACAAACAATCGGTTTTTAATAATCCTGCCGGATTAGGTTTTCTAGCCCATAACTATGTTAGTACTTCGTATCATAACCGATACACCATAGCTGGACTTAATACCTTTTCTTTAGGGGGTAATTATACCCATAAATTGGCCAATGTAGGACTTGTGATAGAAAGGTTCGGCGATAAACTGTATCATGAACAGAAAATCGGTCTGGCTTTGGCCAAAAGTACCGGCAGGGTTTCGCTTGGCATACAGGTAGCTTATATGCAAGCCGCCATTGCGGGATATGCGGCAAAGCATACGCTATTAACCCAGTTTGGTGTAATGGCTAAACTAAATTCTACCATTCATATAGGTTTCAATGCCTACAACCTTACAGCCGCAAGGCTTTTTGTTTCTCAACGTGTGCCTACCGTACTTCGTTTAGGATTTTCGTATCAGCCTGTCAAACAATTGCTGCTGATAGGAGAAGCTGAAAAAGATATATTTTTACCTGTTTTATTTAAGGCAGGATTAGAATACCAGATAGTCAGAAATTTTTATCTTCGTACGGGTATCACCTCTAAATTAAGTAATGCCCATTTTGGCATTGGTTTTCAGGCTAAACAATTTATTTTTGATTATGCCGCAAGCAATCATTCAATGCTTGGTTTTTCTCATCATCTGACACTCGCCTATCAGTTAGGCAAAACCCCACAGAAATCATCATGAAAATTGCATTTTTCAGTACAAAACCTTACGACAAAGATTTCTTTGAAAGGTATAACACAATACATCAGTTCAATTTTTATGAAGTCGCTCTCAATGAGCAGTCAGTTCGTTTAGCAGAGGGTGTCGATGTAGTTTGTGTGTTTGTCAATGATAAACTGAATGCACAGGTAATTGATTCGCTACAAAAATTGGGCGTTCAACTTATTGCGCTCCGGTGTGCGGGTTTTAATAATGTAGATTTGGTTGCTGCCAAAAATGCCGACATGAGAGTAGTGCGTGTGCCTGCTTATTCTCCATATGCAGTAGCCGAACATGCGCTGGCACTGATTATGGCCTTGAACCGCAAAACACATAAAGCCTATAACCGTGTGCGTGAGGGAAATTTTTCATTAGAAAAACTGACAGGTTTCGACCTTTATCATAAGACTGTTGGCGTAGTAGGAACAGGCAAAATAGGCGGAGTATTTGCCAGAATCATGTCAGGGCTGGGTTGCAAAATATTAGCTTATGATAAGTTTCAGGATGAGACATTAATCAAAGCAGGTGTCAGTTATGTGAGTTTTGAAGAACTACTGGTACAATCTGATATAATATCGTTGCATTGCCCCCTGACAGCAGATACCAGACATCTGATTAATGCGCAGGCATTGGCACAAATGAAAAAAGGGGTAATGCTCATTAATACCAGTCGTGGAGCGTTGATAGACACACAGGCAGTAGTAGAGGCACTTAAAAATAAAACAGTGGGTTATCTGGGGATTGATGTATATGAGCAGGAAGAAAATATATTCTTTAATGACTTATCAGAAGAGATCTTGCAAGATGATACTTTAGCCCGATTGATGACTTTCCCAAATGTGCTGATTACCTCGCATCAGGGCTTTCTCACCGAAGAAGCATTGACACAGATTGCTATTACAACCTTACAGAATATCAGCGATTTTGCGGATAAAAAGTTGTTGATAAATGAAGTAAAGTAGTTGGGAACTTTTATTGTCGGCGAAATGATTCTGTAAATAAACTCAAGCTATGATTCATGCACCGACTTTACAGTTTTTAGAAGATTTAAAGGCCAATAACAACAAACCCTGGTTTGATGCCAACCGCAGAACTTACGAAACCGCCAAACAGAATTTCGGAGAGGTGGTTGCACAACTTATTAAAGGTATTGGTAAGTTTGATAAAGCTATTGAAGAGAGCAATTTACAGGTAAAAGACTGTATCTTTCGTATCAACCGTGATGTGCGGTTTTCAAAAGATAAATCGCCCTATAAAACAAATTTTGGCGCATGGTTTAATGCAGGAGGTAAAAAAGTACATGGCGCAGGCTACTATTTTCATATTGATGCCAAAGAATGTTTTTTTGCCGGAGGTGTGTGGATGCCCGAAAATGCTGACCTGAAGAAAATCCGTGATGAAATTGACTATAACTACGAAGAAATAAAGGCAATCATTGATGCCGCTCCTTTCAGAAAATATTTCCCGAATGGGCTTGACAGAGAAGCCGCCACTACACGTCCACCCAAAGGATATGATGAGAGTAATCCTGCCATAGAACTGCTTAAACTGAAAAGTTTTACTGTTTCACAAAGTTTTCCTGCTACTAAAGTATTAAGTCAGGGTTTTATAGAAGAAATATTAGCAGGCTTTGAAGCCATGTATCCTTATGTACAGTTTTTGAATAGAGCGATAAGGGGGTAAGGGAATTGTGAATTGCGAATGGTGAATTAGTGAATAATTCAATTAACTCACTAAAATTATGAAACATAGTGCACTATTGGGTAAATTATGGCAAATCGTTTATCTAATATTCACTAATTCACCCGCGCGGCGTCCGCATTCGTTATTCACGATTAAAAACAATCACTCAATACAGATGAACTATTTTACTCGTATATATGTATATACATTAAATGTAAATGTATTAAAATGAAAGCCATCTATTATAAAGCGTCAGAAAGAGGGCATGCCAATCATGGTTGGTTAGATGCCTGGCATTCTTTCAGTTTTGCAGGGTTTCATAATCCTGAAAAAGTGCATTTCGGTGCATTAAGAGTATTGAACGATGATATGATTATAGGAGGCAGAGGCTTTGGTATGCACCCACACGACAACATGGAGATTGTGACAATTCCGCTTTCAGGGGATTTAGAACATTCTGACAGTATGGGGAATACAGGAGCTATTGGTAAAGGAGAGGTACAAATCATGTCTGCTGGTACAGGAATTTATCATTCAGAGAGAAACAAGAATATCGACAAAGCACTTAGATTGTTGCAAATCTGGGTATTTCCGAAGTTAAGAGATATTCAGCCACGTTACGACCAGAGAGCGTTTCCGGTTGAAGGTAGAAAAAATCAGTTGCAGACTATTGTTTCTCCCTTGGACGGTCAAGATGGAGGAATGGGTATCAATCAGGATGCCTGGTTTTCTTTAACTAACCTTGAACAAGGCAAAGAACTCAACTATACAGTCAAACTGCTTACTAATGGCATATATGTCTTTGTGATTGAGGGAGAAGCCGAAATAAACGGACAGGTATTAGGTCGTAGAGATGCTTTAGGTATCAGTGAAACCAATGAAATAACCATTAAAGCCAATACAGACTCGGAAATCTTGTTGATAGATGTACCGATGTCATTTTGATAAGAATCTTAAACCAGAGAAAAATGAAAATTGAAATCATTTCAGGAAGCCCAAGACAAGAAAGCCTTACGGCAAGAGTAGCCAGGTATCTACATAAACATTTAAGCGAAATTACTGATGCCGAAGTGGGTATTATTGATGTAAGAACCTACGAATTACCGTTTGTGCAAAAAGTATGGACTTCGAAAGAAGTTGTTCCGGCACAATGGAACGAATTAGGTGAGCGTATGTTTTCGGCAGATGCCTTTGTACTGGTAACACCTGAGTATAATGGTAGCTACTCGCCAGCAATGAAAAATCTGTTAGACCATTTCCCGAAACAGTTACATAAACCTTTTGGTATCGTAACGGCTTCGCCGGGAGTGATGGGTGGTATGCGGGCAAGCCAGCAAATGATAACTTTGGTAGCTGCTTTGTTTGGTATTGTATCGCCACATATGCTGATTGTGCCGACAGTCGATAAGAAGTTCGATGCCGAAGGGAATTTAACAGACCCAACCTTCTTAAAGGCCATTGAGCTATTTACCAACGAATATATATGGCTGGTAAATAAAATAGTGGTTAAAACAGAAGAACAAGTATTACAACCACATGCGTAGTGCTAAAGGAAGCACGCAATTTACAACAATGAAAGCTCGTAATATTCAGCATACAAGTTTTGCTAATGAGGTTCAGATGGGACCCATGCGGGTGAAACAACCTTTGCCTGCTACCAATATCAGGCAGATGAGTCCGTTTATTTTGTTACACCATGCAGGGCCTACTTACTATAACCCTGATACCAGTAAACCTCGTTTGAGCCCTCACCCTCACAGAGGATTCGAGCCTGTTACCTTTTTATTTCAGGGTAAAATACATCATAAAGATTCATTAGGCAATGAGGGTTTCCTAAATGCCGGAGATGTACAATGGATGACCTCCGGTAAAGGAATTATCCATTCAGAAGGTCCCTCAGCAGAGTTTATGCAAGAGGGAGGCAATTTTGAACTGATACAATTATGGGTAAATCTGCCACGGGTACATAAAATGACAGAACCTAAGTATCAGCACCTGACCAAAGAAACCATGCCTGTAATCAAAGAGGACGGATTGGAATTGCAGTTAGTAGCCGGGAATTACAAAGGTCAAACAGGTGCTGCCTCAACATTTTCACCGATACTGGCGATGATGGTACATTTTGATGCAGGTGCAAAAACTTTCTTTGAGTTACCAGACTCTTATAATGCCCTGGTATATGTGCTTGACGGAGAGATAAAAACCAACGAAACCACAGTAGAAAAATTGAATATGGTTACTTTTGACCATGAGGGAGAGGGGATAGACTTTGAGGCAGTTAGTAAAGGTAAACTGTTATTGTTAGCAGGTGAACCTATTCAGGAACCCCTTTCTACCTACGGGCCTTTTGTCATGAATTATCCTGCTGAACTGAAACAGGCGATAGAAGATTATGAATTGGGCTTAATGGGAGTTTTAGAAGATTAACCACCGTGTCACGGCTCTACTCGTCAGCAAAAGACCGTGGCACGGTTATTCTGAAATCTATCTGTCATGAAATATCCCAAATTATAACATTTCAGGCTAAGCCCAGTGTGCCACGCCCGCTTAAGTTCGAGTAGAGGCGTGACACACTAGGCATTACTTCTGCACACCTTCTTTAGGGGCTTGCTGTTTATAAACTCTCTCAGCCACAATTTCGTCAGGTGTAATGCTGCTCATGGCTACCTGTAGCTTGTTATTAAAGCCCGATACTACCATATCATCTCCGTTCATCAGCGCATTGTATCCATCCAAAGCCACTTCAGCCGGGTCAGCTAATTTGCCGTCTTTTACAGTTTTAGAATGTAACATATCTGCTTTTCTGAAAAAATCGGTTGCCGTAGCTCCCGGTAGAAGCGAGGTAATCACAACTCCGCTATCTTTTACCTCGGCACGAATCGCCTCTGTAAATGAGTGAACAAAGGCTTTTGTACCATGATACACTGCCTGAAAAGGCCCGGGTACTTTACTGGCTACAGAAGCGAGGTTCAGAATTTTACCGCTTTTTCGCTCTACCATTTCTATCAGAAACAGTTTGGTAAGGGCTACCAGACTAGTAATATTCAACTGGATAATATCTATCTCACGTTCAATATCGGTATTAATAAACTCTCCGTATTGCCCTTGTCCGGCATCGTTTACTAAAATATCTACCTGTAAGCCCTGCGATTTTACAAAATCATATACCTCGAAAGGTGCATTTTTCTTAAATAAATCTTTGGCAAAGGTAACTACACCAATTTTATAAGCTGAGGTTAGTTCATGAGACACTCTGTCAAGCTCTTCCTGGCTACGGGCAACAATCAATAGATTATAACCGTCTTTTGCCAAAAGCCGAGCCAATTCATAACCAATACCGCTTGTTCCGCCTGTAATCAATACGTATTTCTTGTTCTTAGTCATGACTATCTGATGTGAATGATTATGAACAAAGAAGCGAAAAAACAGCACCACCCGTATTTTTATGGAAAATGAGGGTTAATGAGGGAGGAAATCAACAAAGAGCCATGACTTGAGGAATAATGCCTACATTGGACAAGAAGGAATAAATGGTCATTTTGTAGAGACACAATACTATGTAATAAAATCACGCTCTGTATTTCTTTCTATCCTAAATAATATAGTCGAGCAAGACGAGTGAAATTATGGCAAACTAACAAGCAATAGTACGCAGACTGGTGATTTGCCAGCTAACCTGTCCTGTAAGTTAATTGATATGGGATTGGTCGGTTACTTTTTAAATTGACAAAGCTCTTGGATAGTAATTCAAGCGTCCTAACCGTGCCACGCACTTTTACGGACGAGGATATGCGTGGCACGGTGGTATCAGGCATTATAAATATTCTGAAATTTACTTGTAATACTTGCATCAGGCAGAATGGCTTTCAAATGATGTTTCAGGTGCTCTACATAATCTTCCATGATAAAAGCTAAGGTAAAAGGCCCACTGCCCTCAATGCTGATAGTGTTTGACAGATATGCCGGATTAACTGATTCAATAATATGGGCAATGTGCAGGTTATAGGCATACCAGAAGTTAATAATCTCTTTCCAATTTCTGTGGTTATAGCGTTGCTCAGCTACCCAGAAATCCTGCGCATAACCTACAAAGTCTATATGCGGTTGCGCCATTGTTCTCACAAATTTATGCTGGTTGTTAGTAGCAGAATCTATCAGATGCCCTAAAATCTCTTTTTTCGACCACTTATTTGGTTGTGGTTTAATACTGGCATCTTCCTCAGAAATAACTTGTAGTAAAGGCAAAACTTCCTGTAAAGTCTGGCATAAGTAATCGGCAACGGCTTTCATTTTTATTGCTATATTTATATGAGCAGGTAAAACTATTAAAATTGAATGGTTTTGCTAACATTTGGTAGATATTTGCGGTTCATAATCAATAAAATAAAAAACAGATGGATACTTTGTTGAATGACGATTATTGGAGTCAACGGTACAAAGAGGAGCAAACAGGTTGGGATATTGGCTATGTATCCACACCGCTAAAAGAGTATTTCGACCAACTGACAGATAAGAATGTAGCTATACTGATTCCGGGTTGTGGAAACTCTTATGAGGCAGAATATCTGCTGCGGCACGGCTTTGCAGATATTACCCTGATTGATATTTCGGTGGTTTTAGTAGAACGTTTGCAGGAAAAGTTACAATTTTACATCGAAAATGGGAACTGTCGGGTAATTCATCAGGATTTCTTCCAGCATACAGGTCAATACGATCTGATTATTGAGCAAACCTTTTTATCAGCTATCCATCCTGCACTCAGGCCGAAATATGCCGAGCAGATGTATAACCTGCTAAAGCCCGAGGGTAAGTTAGTAGGGGTAATTTTTGATTTTCCGTTCGAGGGTGGGCCGCCATTTGGTGGTTCAAAAGAAGAATACCTGACCATGTTTGAGCCATATTTTCGACCTGTTATTTTTGAGAGATGCTTTAATTCGGTGCCACCAAGGGCAGGAAACGAATTATTTATTCGCCTCAATCGTAAAGAATAATCTATCCAAGCATTTTTACCAACAAACTATTAGAATACATATTTTATGCAGAAAGCCAGAAAAGCACAGGAGTCGCTTACAGTAATGACAGAAATGGTTTTTCCGAATGATACCAATACCCTGGGAAATCTGATGGGAGGAAACCTGATGAGACTATTAGACATAGCAGGAGCTATTGCCGCCCAGAAACACTGTAATCGGA
Source organism: Emticicia agri (assembly GCF_004168285.1). Taxonomy (GTDB): domain Bacteria; phylum Bacteroidota; class Bacteroidia; order Cytophagales; family Spirosomataceae; genus Emticicia; species Emticicia agri. The sequence continues at coordinate 50,147 of NZ_SEWF01000006.1, forward strand.
TTGTTGTGACCGCATCGGTTGATAATGTTTCGTTCAAAGAAGCAATCCCGTTAGGCTCGGTAGTTACCTTACAGGCCAAAGTAACCAGAGCATTCAATTCATCGCTCGAAGTAGGAATTGATGTATGGGCAGAGAATATTCCGGCCGGAACAAAGGTATATACCAATAAAGCCTTTATGACTTTTGTTGCTGTTGACCAGGTGGGTCGCCCTATTGAAGTACCACCTGTTGAACCGGAAACTACTGAAGAAAAAGAATTATATGCAGGGGCTTTACGCCGCCGCCAGTTAAGACTGGTACTGGCAGGCAGAATGAAGCCGGAAGAAGCCAAAGAACTGAAAGAGATATTTAAACTCGATGTGTAAAAGTTGTTAGACTTTACAAATAAAGGTTATCATAATTAAAGGAGCGACTTGAATCCCGTAGGGATGGTATATCGGTAGAAAAAAAGATAAAATAATCCTTAAGTCCCGTAGGGACGATATATTAATATACCATCCCTACGGGATTACAATTTCGGCGATAAAATGGGTATTCTGATTATAAATGTTTATTTGCTAAAATCTAATCTTTACTATGCGTTTTTTAAGGTCTGTTCAGGAAACAAATAAGGTTGTTCTATCAACCAGGAAGTAGTTCTGAATGTAAAACCTTCACGTTGTAGAAATGCCATTAACTGGTTAAACCTCTCTTGCATGCTGCGTCCGTTGTTTCTTTTTAAATAAAAAGGATACTTTGCTCCATTAGGCAAATCGGTATAATCTGTAAATTCCCAGGGGTGAAAATACAAATGCAGGTAACCGTCTGCCTCGGCTACTTTTTTGCATAAATACAAAAAATAAGACAAAGGATAATTATGAAAGGCTATCCAGAACAACGGCAGACGCCATTTGGGTGATACCGAAGCAGGTACATGAATGAGCCCGTTCTGCTGAAAAACAGTTCTCGGAATATGTCGGTAATCATACCTGCCGGGTAGATAGGTCGGATTATAAGAGGCGTTATATTGATACCCTGCTGCCAGCAAATCGGCATCTGATACAGGAGCCATGCGTGGCATTCTGAATCCCTTTACTTCTTTTTGTGTAATATCTTCTAAAACCCTTTTAGAGTTCCGTAAATCTTCTGTCTGGTGGCTCGAATGGTAATAATTATGGGAGGCAACTTCGTGTGTCTCGCTAATGGCCCTTATACTCGCTGATTGTGCCAGTGCATACACGCTGGTGCAATAAAACGTAGCGTTGGCATCGTATTTATCTAAAATCTGAAGTACACGCTTCAAGCCAGTTTCTGAGGTAGCAATCTGTTCCTCCATCGATGGTTTGCCGCCATACTCAAAGGGCATATCAAATTCTTCTACATCAAAACTGAGAATAGCTGTTTTCATAAATATTATGTTCCTGAACAATGTATAGCGGACGTTCCTTATTCTGAATAAGTATTTTGCCTATATACAAGCCAATAATTCCTAAAATAAACAAGTTTAATCCGCCAAAAAAGGCAATGGTAATAATCACCGAACTCCAACCGTCAACAGCCTCTCCGCTGAAAAAACTGTAAAGCACATAAGGCAGATAGAGAAATGAAGCAACGGCAATCATAAGCCCTAAATAAATAGCCCCATGAAGCGGCTTTACACTGAAAGAAGTAATACCCGCCAAGGCGAGTTTAATCATCTTTTTCAAAGTATATTTACTTTCGCCTGAAAAACGTTTGTGTGGTTGATAAGGCAGGTTTATTTGCTTAAACCCAATCCACTGAATCATACCACGCAAAAAAACATCTTGCTCTTTAGAGTTTTTCAGGGTTTGGGCTACCTGCCTGTCTATTAGCCGAAAATCTGCCTGTCCGGGCTCCAGAGACAGGTTACTGAGTTGATTGATAATTTTGTAAAACCACTGACTCGATTGCTTTTTAAACCAAGATAAATCTCGGTCTTCTTCACGCAGGGTATTTACAATATTTACACGTTTCTGTAGCCATGTTTCAATCAGTACAGGTATCATGGCAGGTGGGTGCTGCAGGTCGCTGTCCATCATAATAATGGCATCGGCATCAATCGAATCAATACCTGCTTTCAGGGCAACCTGTTGTCCGAAATTTCTTGAAAAAGACAGGTATTTTACCGATTGGTCTTCTTGTGCCAGATTTCTGATAATCCGTAGTGTACCATCGGTACTACCATCGTTTACAAAGCAGAATTCAAAGGTGTAAGGTAGTCTGTCAATCACATTTTTTACAGCATTATAAAAAACGAGTACATTTTCGTTTTCGTTATAAGCAGCAGACAGAATACAGATTTTTAATCTTGAAATATCCATTTTTTTTCGGTTAGGGAATGTTTGTCGGTTAGTAATTGGTAAATGCACGCAAACCATAAAATACAACAAGGAAATGCCTTGATAGAGTAAATGATGAACAGGTGCCGTATATGGGAAGGAAAAAGGTCTGACGCCGAGAGCGAGGTAAGTACGAGTACAGTACCGAATACTGCCCATACCCAACGCTTAATGGGGTAATCTTGTGTAATAAACCAGATAGCCACCCCCGAAACAGCCACTATATAGGTGGACGACTCGGAAGATGAAGAAAAGATAACGACAAATATCAGAATAGAAGCCAGATAGCGTAACTGAAAAATAAGATTCTGGTAATAGTTAATTCGTAGCAAAGGGGATAATTGTAGAATCAAACCCGGAACAATAAAAACCAGATTAGATAAATCAAGACCACCTACACGTCTGAATAAGCCCATGATTGAAACATCCTGATAGCTACCTATGCCATGACTTCCGGTCTGATTGCTAAGGTTTTTCTCAACCAGACTATGGTACCAGTCTGCATAAGATTGCACCACAAATGCCGGCGAACTGATAACCATAGGCAATACAAAAAGCACTGCTGCCCAGAAAAATGACGAGTAGATATATTTGAATTTATGTTTTGAAAAAAGCCAGAAAACCAGCCCCACAATGCCATAAAGTTTCACAAAAGCTCCAATCATGACAAACAAAGGTGCCCAGAAATCTTTTTCTTCTTTCACAAAATACCACGACAGAATAATTAATGCTCCAATGCTCGGATTCACTTGTGTATTGTGCGAAGAGGTGTTTAAATCAACCAAACAAATCATCAGCACTATCCAGAGATTGGCATCTTTGAGCGGTAGTGTTTTAAATGCTTTATAGAGTACAAAGGCATGAAACGTTGTCCATAATACCAAGCCTATATAATCCGGGAAAATAGTGAAAGGCATTACAATCAGACCAAAAAATGGCCCGTAATGGTTACTGTCGAAATATTCGTTTGGGTAAAGGCTATAGAGATTGGTTTGGGCAACAAGATGATAGAATACCCCCTTATAAATGGCGTAGTTATTGGAAGGACGGAAATAATGTATTAAACCTACAACAGCAGGCAAGATAAACCACACAAGACGTGGAATGTCTTTTCTTTTTCTCATAAATAATAGGAATAAACTAAAAACCTATGCAAGATAATGAATAGATTCAGAACTACAGATAATGGTTGGAACAAATTGTGTAGATTTAATTTATTATTTATTAATAGCTCATAATAATGATACCGAGTTGATTAATATATCCGTTTTTTAGCTATTATTGAGTAGTAAAATTGAGGTATTTTTGCAACGATTCCCTGTGTCTGAATATAATGAAACTTCTACCCTTTGAAACAATTATACTTGAAACAAAACTGAATGAAGAAGAGATAATAAATCGGTTAACTGATTTTATAGAATCTGAGAAAATTTTCAGACTCAGGACACTTTTAAGTAAGGAGCCGGAACTGCCTTATGAAGGTAAAATAGAAGAGCAAAAGTTTAAAATACAGAGAATTACCGGTGATAGGTTACATATTTTTCCTGTTATTACAGGCAATCTGGAAAACGTTTCCGAAAATACATTAGTAAAACTCAGAATAAGACTTTCTATTTTAACGTGACTTCAATGGAACAAGTCCCTACGGGACTACAAGTGATTTATAGTCAGTAGTTTATCTATCGAACTCACGTTATTTTAGATATGGTAACATCAATTATATTGCTAATTTTTGTGGTTTTTATTTTTTTAATTTATTCGCCATCGGTATAATAATCTATACCTGTTTTTTTATTATGTACCGATTTAATAATGAAAGCCTGAGGGCTAAATCAGATTTGATGAAATTATTAGATGCAAAAGAAGTATAGATGACCCACAAAAAAAGCAGCAGCCCCTTACGAGACTGCCGCTTTTTTATGTAAAAACCTGATTAATATTCGTCTTCAACTAATTCTTCTGCTATGGGCTCTACTTCAGGTTTTTTATGCTCAACTATGTTTTTCTTGTCTTTAAATTTCTTAATCTGGGATTTTAATACTTCCAGTACTAAATCTGTAGCTTCTTCAAATGTATCGCCTTTTTCTTCTACAAAAATTGTCTGGCCGGGAACGTTTAATTTAACTTCGATGTGCTTTTTATGAACTTTACTTTTTTCACCTTTTCCTAATTTCAAAAACACTTCGGCATTGGTAACTCTATCATAAAAGGTGTCTAATTTATTTAACTTGGTTTGAATGAAACCGACTAATCTTGGGTCGGCATCAAAATGTACTGCATGCACATGAATCTTCATATCTCACTAATTTAAAGTTAAAAAATGGATTAACTGGTCAGATTCATAAATTCAGGTATCAAGTCGTGTTTTCATCATAGCTAAATCTACGAATCTGGATTTTCAAAGAACTAATCTTTAACTAACCTATGAAAAAAAATAATACCAGTCAAGAAGAATTTAAAGAAATTTATCGGACGGGTGTGTTTTCCCCAAAACTCAAGCCCTTCTCGTTTATATACGCATAACAACCTTTTACAGCCGTAAGCAACCTTTAAAAAAACTACAGGTAAATTTCTTTGTTTTTTATTTTGCCAAGTTTGTAAATGATTGAATTTCAGTAGATTATATTTTTTGAGTTAAAGATGGTTTCTGAAAAATGACTCTGAAAAACGCAACAGAATTTCTGTAGAGATTTTCATGTGTTGTAAAGCAAATGCTAAACCAATTTTATATTTTTGTTGAACATAAACTAAAATTCATGAAAAGCTGCCTTTTCCTGCTCTTGTTATTTACCCAGATAGCTGTTTTTGCGCAAAGCCCCCTCACTGAACAGGTCAGAAAATACCGTCAGACCAATGAACACACTTTTTTATCAGAGTTCATGGGCTTGCTATCCATCCCGAATGTAGTCTATGATACGGTAGGTATTCAGAAAACAGCTGCCTATATCGTAAAAATGATGGAAGCAAGAGGGATAAAGACCGAACTCCTGGAAGCAAAAACCAAAGGCGTACCTCCGGCGGTACATGGTGAAGTAAAAGTACCCGGTGCTACCAGAACGGTTATATTTTATGCCCATTATGACGGACAGCCCGTAAACCCGAATCAATGGGCCGAAGGGATAGAACCATTCAAATCAGTTTTCTTGGATGCCTCTTTAGAGAAAGGTGGAAAGATAATTCCGGTTCCTAAGGCTACTGAACCAATTAATCCTGAATGGCGGATTTATGGCCGGAGTGCATCTGATGATAAAGCAGGGGTTTTTGCTATTCTGTCGGCTTATCAGGTATTAAAAAAACTGAACATTCAGCCATCGGTTAATATCAAATTCTTTTTTGAGGGCGAAGAAGAAGCAGGTTCTACGCATCTGGCTGAAATATTAGAAAAACATGCAGATAAACTCCGTTCAGACCTTTGGATTATCTGCGACGGCCCTGTGCACCAGTCGGGTCGTAAACAGGTCGTATTTGGCGTAAGAGGTGATGTAAACATGGAAGTAAAAGTATATGCGTCTAAAAGACCTTTGCACAGCGGGCATTATGGCAACTGGGCGCCTAATCCGGCCATGATGTTGGTTAAATTACTGGCATCAATGAAAAACGATGAGGGGCGTGTATTGATTAAGGGTTTTTATGACGACGTAGTGCCTTTTACTGAAACCGAAAAACAGGCCATTGCCCGGGTGCCATCGGTAGATGAACAGATGCAAAACGAATTAGGGTTTGCCAGACCTGATGGAGGCGGTAAATCTCTGGTAGAGTTAATTAACCTGCCTTCGCTCAATATCAATGGCATTGCCAGTGCCAATGTGGGTAAAATGGCAGCTAATGTGATTCCTACTTCGGCTACGGTTGCTTTAGATTTACGACTGGTATTAGGGAACGATGTGCAAAGACAGGTACAGAAAGTAATAGACCATATAAAAGAGCAAGGTTATTATGTAACACGCAATGAGAGTATCACTGACGAAGAGCGTATGAAGTACCCGCTTATCGCACGTGTACAGGTAGGCAAAGGCTATAATGCCCAAAGAACCAAGATGGATTTACCTATTGCACAGGACGTAATAAAAGCGATACAATCGACAGTAAAAGAGGAAATTGTGCTGATGCCGAGTTTAGGTGGAAGTTTACCCTTATTTTTGTTTGAAAAGTACCTGAAAACGCCTACTATTACAGTACCGATTGCCAATCATGACAATAATCAGCACGCCGAAAATGAAAATATCCGTATTCAGAATATCTGGAACGGGATTGAAACCTATGTTGCGCTGATGAAGATGTAATAATTTGCTTGCTAAAGAAGTTTATAATATACACACATTCAACTCTTTGATTATGAAAAAATTACTGTCAATATTTGCTGTTGCTGCCACGCTATTTGCCTTTACTTTTCCGGTAGATTTAGCCGACAGCATTGTGAGCCAATTTAACAAATATGCAGGAGCGTATCCACAGGAAAAAGCCTACCTGCATCTGGATAAACCCTATTATACAGCCGGAGAAACTATCTGGCTGAAAGCCTATCTGATAGAAGCAGCCACAAATGTACTTGATACCGCAAGCATTCCGCTTAATGTAGAACTGATTGACAATCAGTTAGGAAGGGTGGTTGAAAAAAAGATTCTGAAACTGGAAGGAGGAATGGCCGCAGGTGATTTTGAACTATCTGACAGCCTGCATTCAGGCTATTACCGCTTGCGGGCTTATACCAACTGGATGAAAAATTTTGATGAAAGCCTGATGTTCAGCAAAGAATTTAAAGTGTATAAAATCGGCGAAGAAATTTTGCCTGTCAAATTCAACGCACAGGAAATTGACTTTCAGTTTTTCCCGGAAGGTGGGCAGATTGTAGAAGGTTTAGACAATAAAATAGCTTTTAAAGCAACCGATAAAGTAGGAAACGGAATAGATGTGAGCGGTGTGATAATCTCTGATAAAGAAGATACGGTAATGGTTTTCGGGAGTGAACATTTAGGGATGGGGGTTTTTAACTTTAAAGCTGTGGCAGGAGAAACCTATCGGGCAAAAATTAAATACCGCAACATTTTTGAAAAAGAAGTTCCTTTTCCGGCCATCGAAAAAGAAGGATTCATTATGGGGGTAGAAGGTTTTGTTGATAAAAAAGTGATACGCTTATATGTAGGACACAACTACAACAAACCTAAAGGCAGCGGTGATATTGTAGTGGTGGGGCAGTCGCAGGGAAGAATTTGCTATGTGGCACGAACTCCGGCGCATAACAAAGCTATGTCTGTGAAAATTCCCAGAGACAAATTTCCCGAGGGTGTAGCACAATTTACAGCTTTTGACGAAACAGGCCGCCCACGTTGTGAGCGACTGGTCTATATTTACAAAGAAGATTATGTAAATGTGAGCATTACCTCTGATAAAAGAACCTATCTGCCCAAAGAGGAAGTAAAACTGGAAATTGAAGCCAAAGATATGGACGGAGAACCGGTAGCCGGTAATTTCTCGGTAGTTGTCTCTGATGGCAAACAGGTATTAATGCCAGCGCACGACGAAAATATCATGACTTATCTTCTGTTAAGTTCAGATGTCAAAGGAAAAATAGAAGAACCTGATTATTATTTCTCTCAGACCAAACCAGAGGTGCGTCGGCATATGGATATTCTGATGCTTACACAGGGCTGGAGGCGTTTTAAGTGGGAAGATATTATGAAACCAACTTTGCCTGAACCTGTGTTTGCCTTAGAGCGGGGCATAGGTATTTCGGGCGAAATTACACGGCCAAGCGGAAAGCTATTTGAAAAGCCTGTAAATATTACTTTTATGTTATGGTTAGGAGAAGATGACCGCCAGTTCGGCACAGGTCAGGCCGATGCCGAGGGAAGATTCTCTTTACAAAACCTTGACTTTACGGGCACAGGTAAGATTCTGGTTCAGGCTGTGGTGGGTAAATTAAATCGTAATACAAAGATTTTCATCAACAGACCTATGGCTCCCAAATTGCAGCGAAACCTGTTGCCATTTAATCCTATTACCTTTGATGAAAACGATTTGGCTGATTATCTGAAAAGAACCGCAGACGATTTAGCCATAGAAAAATTATTGAGAGAGCGCCGGGAACGAATGTTGCAGGAGGTAACCATAAAAGCGAAAAGAGAAAAAGAACGAGAAGACAGAGTATTGTATTCTCATGCTACTAACTCACTGAAAATAACGCCTGATATGCAGGTTTCGGGTAATGTAATAGACTTGCTGAGGGGTAGAGTACCGGGGGTACAGGTATTAGGTAGTGCCAGTGACCCAACGGTGATTATCAGGGGAATAAGCTCTATGATGGGGTCAACTGAACCTACTTATCTGTTAGACGGGATGATGGTTGACAAAATGACTTTATTGAGTATTCCGGTTTTTGATGTGGATAAAATTGACGTACTCAAAGGGGCAGATGCGGCCATTTACGGGTCGAGAGGAGGAAATGGGGTCATATCGGTTTTGACTAAAAGAGGTAGCCCAAGCAATGATGGCGGACCACCACAAGGAATAGATGTAAGCGATATATATGGCTATGCCGTACCTAAAGAGTTTTATTCGCCCAATCATGCAGAAGCGAGCATGGAAGACTTTACGGCAAATGCCAGACCCGACTACAGGTCAACTATTCATTGGGCACCAATCGTAAAAACCAATGCCAAAGGTAAAGCCAAGCTATCTTTCTTTAATACCAATGCCGAAACAACGGTTGACATAAGACTGGAAGGAATGGCATTGGCAGGAATGCCTGTACGAGCAAAAAGTAGTTATTTAGTAAAAAGATAGCTAAATTAGCTATGAAAACAGGTTTCGGGTAATTTAAATGAGCACCAAATCAGAGATTTATTGCGAAACCAAGAAAAAATTTTACTTTTGTTTGATTCATCTGAGAATATACCTAAATATGTGATGAAAATGAATCAGGTAAAACTCACATCAGCATACTAATAAATGATTTCTAAAAAAGCAAAATATGCACTAAAAGCTTTGAAACTCCTCTCAGAAAGGTTTGAATCAAAGCAACCTGTTCTTATTGCTGAAATAGCCGAGAAAGAAAATATTCCAAAGAAATTTCTGGAAGCCATATTGCTTGAATTGCGTAATAACGGAATATTGCATAGTCAGAAAGGGAAAGGAGGTGGCTATCAGCTCAGGCTTCCGCCCGAGCAGGTAACCATTGCAAAGGTTGTCAGAATTGTAGATGGACCTATTGCTCCTATGTTGTGTGTATCGCTTCATTTTTATGGTAAATGCGATGATTGCGCCGATGAGGTAACCTGCCGCATCAGGCCGATTATGGAAAAAGTAAGAGATGCCAATCTGGCAGTTTACGAGCATACTACCTTAAAAGACCTGATAGACGAAACGCCTCTGTTGATGGAGCATAAGAAAGCATTAGTATAGAACAGTTGATTGTAGCCCTCAAAAGGAGGGCTTTTTTATAGTGGTAGTTGATATAAATAATAGGGACTTAGAGGAAGGAAAGGGAAATAACTAAAGAGAAAAAAGAGAGGCGATTCGCCAACAGGGGAGCCCCTCTCTTTCTGAATGTTTGTTCATTATGCAATTTAATGCATCATCACACTTATAATTTAGACGATGATTCTGTGTTTGGTCAGTTCAGAAAGCAAACAAAAAGCGGTAAATCTCTTAACAGATTGTACCGCCTTTTAAAACTGATAAAACAGATTCTTTATATAAACTGATAAAACAGATTCTTTATATAAATAGATTATCAGATAACTCCTTAGCGCTTTTTGTACGGGAAATACCTGAAAGCATTTCAAACAATCCCCATACTGCCCCGGCAATTGCTAAATAAGAGCCTTTATTATCGTTTTGAAAAAGTATGACTGAGGTAATCAATCCACCAACAAACCATAAGCCTCCTCTGACTATTTTTGTTGTGGCATTCTCTCTTAAAAATTTAATATAAGCCTCCTTTGAAATCCTTGACGCCATTTCTTTCTCGATTCCATTCTCAATTAAAATCCTGCGAACCTGTATAGGCGACTGCCCTTTTGCGAGATAAGATTGTGCGTTTTCTATTTCGTATTTTATTTCAAAGTCTTCCATCAAGACAGATTTATATAAGTTTTAAGGACTTCGGAGCCAAGCACATATCAGGCTCTCGAACGCCTTTTTTTCTTTTTTTGCTCAACAGGCAACGATTCATTTTTTACTATCGGTGCTTTAAATGCAAGCGTTGGCAAAATCTTAGCTTTTACCTTCATAGGTCTGATATTCCTATGATAGGCCAATGGTTTTAAATCAGCCGCAATACGTGGGTCGAGTAAGGTAGCAGCATTTTTTAACCAGCCATACGTATTAATAGGGGTCGGATTACCGTCTTCGTCTATTCTCAGATAAGTCAGGTGTAAATGGGTATCCGAACGCTTCATGGCAGCATTGTAGCCTGTTCGACCAATAATAGAGATTTTTTGCCCTGCCTTTACTACATCGCCTGTTTTTACATAGATTTCTTTCTGGTGGGCATAGTACCATAATCCACCTGTTACGGTGTCATAGACCCAGATATAATTGCCCCCCCTGTATTCGCTATCGGGTTGCCAGTTGTTTTCTGTGCCTATTACTACGCCATCACTTACCGATAGGATACTTACATAGTCTCCGGTTCTATCGTCTTTGCAGTCCTGATTTTTGTCTTTAATAAAAATATCATGGGCAGGGTGGCTGCCTTTGGCATTCTGGTCGAATAAATCATAGCCTGCTGCCCTGAATCCATTTCCATTTCTTCCTCCAACGGCTCTGTAATCGAAACCCATTAACGGAAAAAAGAGGGTTACCTGCGAGGAATCGTAGGATACCGTAGGATTGGCCTGTTTCAATAGACGCATAATCTGTTGAAAACGGCTACGGGCTTCCTCGGGGGTAGCTTTGTACTCTCGTATATCTACTAATAATGGCTTAAAACCATTAATAGCTGACTGGTAATCTTCATAAGTAATGGTGGAAGTATCCTTCTGGACAATCAGAAGGTTTAAGCAAAAGGCAAGAATGTTAATCATACTTTTCAATTCAATGATTATAATGGCTTGTATGTGGAGTTGATGCAGTTAACCTGCTTAACTTACAAATTACGCCATTTTTGTTGAATTATTGTAAGGAATTTATCAGACAGCTTGATTGAATTTGCAGATGGGATTCGTATAGTATATCAGTTATAACTTAAAAAACCGGATAGGAGTGCTATCCGGTTTCTGAAAAAACATATCCTTTATCCAGGTCTTTCAATGTATGTACATTGTGTCGATAGAAGAACCGATAGATAATCGGGAAAATCAAGAGCGTTAAAACTGTTGCCGAAATTAACCCTCCTATTACTACTATCGCCAGTGGTTTCTGGGTTTCTGAACCTATACCTGTTGAAATAGCCGCAGGTAATAAACCAATGGCTGCCATCAGGGCTGTCATTACCACAGGTCGTATTCTGGATTTAACCCCCACTCTGATCGAGTCATCAAGCGACATCCGACTTGTCATGTTTTTATTGAAAACAGAAATCAGAATTACCCCATTCTGGACACAGATACCAAACAGCGCAATGAAACCTACCCCTGCCGAAATGCCAGAAATAGTTCCTGTGGTATGTAAGGCAAGAATACCGCCAATAAGGGCAAAAGGTACATTAACCAATACCAGCCCTGCATCTTTGGCATTCCCGAACATCACAAAGAGAATTACAAAAATAGCGGCTAAATAGAGCAGAACTACCTGCCCCAGACGTGCACTGGCACGCACCTGATTTTCAAATTCTCCTGTCCATTCAATGCTGGTATCTCTGTCGAGCTTTACTTTTTGTGCCACTTTTGCCTGTGTTTCGGCAATGGTACTGCCTAAGTCACGTTCACGTACCGAAAACTTCACCCCGATAAAACGCTTATTTTTATCACGATACACAAAGGCCGGACCTGTTACGGTTTCAATAGTAGCTATTTCTTTCAGCGGAACTTTGGTGCCTCTGGTAGTTGGTACTAACAAACTGCTCAAATCGTTTTCATCGTTTCTCAAAACTGACCTTTACATTATCAAATAGCTTGTCGAAATCAACCATAAAAGCCTTGTCGTAACTTTTATAGAGTTGGTCAGCTTCTAATGCTTTGCGGTAGGCCAGTTGTATATCTCCAATGATTCTGTCTTCCTGACTTACCACCTGTTTTTGCGCCGATTGAATCCGGTATTCGGCAGCTTTAATATTCCCCTGATTTTTGTTGAATACAGGCAAGCCGATCTGAAAAGTAGCGGCAAAGTAATTGGGTACACTACTACCTGCACGGTCGTAGGCAAGTCCTGCCTGTAAATCAGGTACTTTAAGAGCTTTCTGATAAACAAGATTCTGCTGTTTGTACCTGAGCGACGATTGTTGTAATCGTAAATCCGGGCGGTTTTCAAGAGCGGTAGTAATCAGGTTATCTAAAGTAAGGTTCTGCATACTTATGCCATCAATGGTATTTTTATTTGCCTGTGGTACAAAAAATACCTCATTGCGTGTACCCGTAATCGTGCGCAGCATTACCTGACGTTCCAGCATCTGTACTTTCAAATCTTTCCGCTCGGTTTCCAGCGAAAACTGTAAGGCTCTTATACGGGTAATGTCTTTGATGGGAATAATACCTTTTTCCAGAAGCGTATTCATGCCTGTCAGGGTTTTTACGAGAGAGGCAATTTCTTCATCATAAATTTTTACAACACTCTGCAAATAATAGAGGTCATAAAAATTGTTACGCAATTCATACTTTAAGCCTCTGAGAACATCGTAATAGGCATCTTCTGCCATTTGCGTGCTTGTTTCGGCCAATGCTGCACGTTTGGTGCGTTTTCCGGCCAGATAAAACAATTGTTGCACTTGCGCAGCCTGTTGGGTAGTAGGTGCGCCTTTGGTATCGTTTAAGCCTAATATAGGCAATAGGCTTCTTGTATTGTTGTTATAGAGCATCTGCTCGTAAGACAGTGTGGGGTTTTCCCATAATTTAGCTTGTATGATAGTGGCACGATTGGCCTCAATGTCAAACTTATGCGCCATCAATAAGGCATTTTTCTGTAAAAATAAACCCTCCAATTCCCGCAGGTTTATCTCCGGTAGCTTGCGCTTGTGCACAGAAAAGCCATAGAAAAACGATATTTTGTATCTTTTTCACGGTAATATAGTATAATAATGTAATTGAAAACACAGCAGAAAGCCCTCATCAGGCATAGCCAATGACAGTTTATCTGAGAAATTCAGATTTGTTCTGGATTAGAAAAAAATAAGAAGGGGGTGGATATCAGATAAGCCAGATACAATTAAGCAGATAGATGATCCGGCTTTTGAAGAAGTTTACTGTTTTTTGAACGAATACATCTGATGAAGCATTCTTCTTTAAGAAAAGGTAGCTATAGGTATTTAGCTGGCCATATTCATCTGGGTCATCGTTCAGCGTACGTACAAAGTAGTAATTAGTGCGGAAATCTATCGAAAGAAAATCATCTGCACTCGGAGGAAGATTTTTTGCTTTACTGGCAGTAGTACGTATGCCCTCAACGGTAGCGAATGATACCTTATACTCACTGCCAAAGAGTAGCCCAATTAGGCTTAAAAACAGTATAATATATGTAAACCGCTTAAACATTATTTATCAGGACAGAATAATAGGGTGTACTTTTATTTACTACTTGAAAAGGTTTTTGTTATACCTATAAAAAGATTGGTTTATTCCTATCATAAGTGCAAACCTTTTCAGATACAAAATTAATACTAAGTAAAGATTTCATCTGCCAAATATTCCTTAAGATTTTATTAAAAGTTGTTTTTTAGTACAAAAAGCCATTAATATTATCCTATTGATTAGGCACTAAACTTGCTTGCTTTTGTGTTATACACTTGGAAAAGTACAAATAGGAGGCTACCTTTGTAGTGATAATTAAGACAAGGAGCGAAAGGATAATTATGAGTAAAAACGCATCAACAATGGAAACCATTTACGAGAAAAATCTGGGTACCAAACAAAAGGCATTGCGCATTAATCTGAACAAGCAGATTTACGGGTGTTTTGCTGAAATTGGTGCAGGTCAGGATGTTGCGGCTAATTTTTTTAAGGCAGGTGGCGCATCGAATACGATAGCCAAAACCATGTCGGCCTATGATATGACTTTCTCTGATGCCATTTATGGCGTGATGGAGAACGGACGGTATGTGTGCGAACCCCGCCTGATGAGTATGCTCGACCACGAGTATGGGCTACTGATTGAACGCCTGGGGGAAAAGAGGGGAGAAACTTCTACGTTTTTTGCATTTTCAGATACAGTTGCTGCATTGAATTACCATAAAACCAATGATGCGCATGGCTGGATGGGTGTAAGATTTCAGCTGACACCTAAAGGAGATTATAACGATATTATTATCCATGTAAAAATGCTGGATAATGACAATGTATTACAGCATCAGGCTTTAGGAACATTAGGCGTAAACCTGATGTACGGGTGTTATTTTTATAACAAAGACCCAGAGACTTTGTTGCTCTCGTTGATGGACGATTTGACGAAAGACCGGATACAGATTGACATGATTCGTTTTGAAGGGCCAGACTTCAAACATGTTGATAATCGGCTGATGAGTCTGCATCTGGTGAGTTATGGTTTTTCAGATATTGCGCTTTTTGGTGCCGATGGCAAGAATTTACAACCTTCAGAGGTGCTTTTCAGGAAACATGCACTGGTATTGAGAGGCAGATTCCGCCCTCTGGTAAATGTGCATTTAGACATGCTCGAAACAGGCCGAAAGCAGTTTATGCGAGAGCCGGATGTAGATAAAGAGAAAGTAGTGGTGCTGTCTGAAATAACCTTACAGGGTCTGAAACAGAATGATGCCGAGATTGACGAAAAGGACTTTTTAGACAGAGTGGACATTCTTTGCTCAATGGGGCAGATGGTAATGATTTCTAACTATCAGGAGTACTATAAACTGGTAGCCTATCTTTCAAAAATCACCAAACTCAAAATGGGACTGATTATCGGTTATCCTAATCTGGAATACATTTTTGAAGAAAAACACTATAAAGATTTACCGGGCGGAATTTTAGAGTCGTTTGCGACCCTGTTCAGCAGGAACCTGAAATTATTTGTATATCCTACTTATCAGAACAACAATATCATGAACAGTATGCGCTTTATGCCGCCTATGCATTTGCTTGATTTGTACCGCTATCTGATAGCCAACAATAAGATTGAGGATATACACCATTATAATGAAAAAAACCTTGCTATCAATACGAATAAAACCCTCGAACTCATTAAACAAGGTGAGGAAGGATGGGAAGAAAACGTACCTGATGAAGTAATAAAAATGATAAAAGACCGTTGTTTGTTTGGCTTTCCTTGTGTAGTTGTACCGGGTTTGAGCAAGCAGGATATGGCTACAGAAGAGAAGTAATTGGTAGACTGTAAGCGTTGATTATTACTTGAGTTACCAATTTTTAAATGATTTACTGTATGATTAAAATGAGAACTAACATACTGATTTTTAGTTTATTAGTGTTTTTCCAGCAGCTATTCGCACAAGACTCACCAAAAATTATTTTACCTGCCGGCACCGACTGGACTCAATTGAAAGAGGGTGTTCCTGTTTCGTTCGGGTTGAAAGTAGAAGGTAAAAATTGCGAAAAGTTTCGTTTTTCAATATCACAGGGAGAAACAGACGGAATGAAGTTGGATTCATTAGGTAAATTTACCTGGATTCCCTCTTTTGATTTTGTTGACCGCCTGACCGGGTTCAAGTTTCAGCAGGTTATTTTTGAGGCTAAATGTGATTCAACCAATGACGTAATGTCTTCAAAGGTAGAATTCAGGGTTCAGCATATCAATCGTAAGCCTGTTGTAAAAGATTTGAAGCCTTTTTATGTGCAGTATAATACGACGAACATTTATAAAATAGACCGTTATTTTGTATTTGATGAAGACAACGACCCTATTGTGGTAGTGCCATCTATGGAAACCCTGCCTGAAGGCATGAAGATGTCGTCGCAGGGAGAGGTTTCGTGGACACCTTCGTTGACACAATTCAAACAAATAAAGAATCAGCCTATCTATATTGAGTTTTATGTAGAAGACCAACCTTCAAAAGCGCAGGTAAAAGGGCGGTTGAAAATAGAAGCCACACAGATAGACCTCTCGCCCGAAATTGTGGTAGTGCCGCGTGAGAGTAATTTCTATTTAAAAGAAAATCAGACAGTTAGTTTACGCTTTTACCTATCAGACCCGAACGGCGATGATGATATACAGGTATTTGATTTTCTGACAGACAATCAGCAGGTTACCAAGAATATGCTTGTAAAAAATACTCCCAATCAGTATGAGTTTATATTTAAGCCAGGCTATGATTTTGTATTAGACCCGCTTGATACATTAGCTTTTACCATAGATTTCTTTGTGTTGGATAAAACCAGGAAGAGAGATGTAAAAACCATCAGATTTGTGGTAAAAAATGCGATTAATGAAGCAGAAACCGACCAGAAACTGTATAATCTGTATAGAGGTACTTTATTGAGGGGCTGGGAGCTGATGGAGCAGATGAAAGAAAAAGAAACCGAATTGAAGAGGCTCTACACACAAGCCAAAAAAGGTAAAAAGAACCGTTCGATTCTGAATGCTTCTTTGGGGGCTACTACAAGTTTATCATCGTTTCTAATACCCAAAGAAAAACCCGACCAGCAAAGGCTTGTGTCAACTCTTGGTGGTACAACTGTGCTGACGATTGGTACTTTAGAAGCTACAGAGGTAATTGGTAAATCGATGAAAGATTTGATAGATCGGTTAAACTATATCATTGAAAAGAAAAATGAGATTCAGAGCAAAGGCGATATCTTTGCCCGTGACTTTGCTTTAAAATCGTCTCGCAGAGGGCCTGATTTTATCAGAAAGGTAGATGATTTTATGAATGCCATGAGTCTGAAAGGGCTGGTAGTGTTAGATTTAGATGCGGCATGGGAGCCAAAAAACAAACCGACTGATACCAATATTAAGAAAACTTTTAAGGATTTTAACCCCGAGCAACCCACTCCGTACTAATTCTTAAATTAGCCTTAAATAATTCTTAAAATTTTCTTAAATAAAATACAATACTATTCAATCGCATACGTTTTTGAGGTATAATCAAAACCTTAATAAACTTATGCGATTTAATTTTTCTTCTAAAGCAGTGCTGTTCGGAGCAATGGGCTGTTTTTTTATGGCTTGTTCAAGCAAATACGAATCTCAATCTAATTTACAGGAACAATATGCAGACACTACTATGGTAGATGAGGCAAAAGAGCCAATCAGTGAGCCTGAGAAATCTGTGGCCACTCAACCAGAACGCAAATTTGTCCGCACTGCCGACCTACAATTTAAAGTAAAAGATGTACGAAAATCTTCGGAGCAATTAGAAGACCTGACTATTAAATATGGCGGATTTGTTACTTACGCTCACATGCACTCAGACGAGCAAAATAAGAAAACAGTCATTATCAGCGAAGACTCTTTGCTACAAGTGAGTACGATAAACATTGAAAATGATATAAGTATCAGGGTTCCGAACCGCTATTTGTTAGATGTACTCAAAGAAATCAATAGTATGATGCTCTATGTTGACCATCGGACTATTAAGGCAGAAGATGTAAGGTTACAGATGTTATCAAATGAGTTAGCCAATAAAAGACAGGAGAAATTTGTAGAGCGTAACCAGCGTGTACACCAGAACAGAAAAGGTAATATAGGTGCCGCTGTAGAGGCAGAAGAATCTTTATTAGACCATCAGGCAGTAGCCGACAATCATAAAATGCAGAACCTGAGCCTGCAAGATCAGGTAGATTTCAGTACGCTTACTATTAAATTATATCAGGCCGCTTTTCTGAATAAAGTCATGATTGAAAACAGAGAAGGTATAGAAAATTACCGCCCTAATGTCTTTGTTCGTATATGGGATTCTGTTAAAACAGGTTGGTTATTTGTAGAAGACCTGATTGTGATTTTAATCAGGCTTTGGGTATTTATCCTTTTAGGCGGGATAGGTTTGTGGTATTGGCTGTATAAGAGAAAAAGCAGTGTAGCCTGATGCTACTATTGTGAAACATTGTGTATAATCGTGTACTTCGTGGCAATTTCTTGAATATTTTGCCACAATTTACACAAATGACACAATGTTTCACTATTTGTTTGCTGTGTACTTCTTATTTGTTTTCAATTTTCATGAACAAACCTCATTCGGTTAACAATCCATCTCAATAATCACTATTCCAAGATTCTCTTGCACATTCAAACGATTTTCTTGTAACTTCGTGGCTGGACTCAAACAGCAACAAATATGGTCAATTCAAAAATAGCAGGTATAGGTTTTTATGTGCCTGAACAGGTGGTTACTAATGCAGATTTAATGAAAGTAATGGATACCTCTGACGAGTGGATTCAGGAGCGTTCGGGCATTAAAGAAAGAAGATACGGCAAGAAACACGAAGAAACACCTACTACTATGGCGGCCAATGCTGCTAAAATAGCGTGTGAGAGGGCAGGTATAAAACCGGAGGAAATAGATTTTATTGTTTTTGCCACCCTGAGCCCCGACTATTATTTTCCGGGTTGTGGCGTATTACTGCAACGTGAATTGGGCATTACGCATAAAGAAATGGGTGCCATAGATATCCGGAATCAGTGTTCAGGTTTTATTTATTCGCTGTCAGTAGCCGACCAGTTTATTAAATCGGGTATGTATAAAAACATATTGGTGGTAGGCTCTGAAATGCACTCAATGGGACTTGATTTCACTACCCGTGGGCGCAACGTAGCTGTTCTTTTTGGCGACGGTGCCGGAGCGGTAGTACTACAACCGACTACGGAAGAAGGAAAAGGTATCCTGACAACGCATTTACATTCAGATGGTACTTATGCCGAAGAATTAGCCTTGATTAGTCCGGGTAGTCATGGAGGAAAACATTTAGGAAAAGAGCAATTTGGTTTTCCTGAGGCTTTATACGGAGAAATTTTTGTGTACGAAAACCTGATTGAAAATAAAACCTACTACCCGAATATGAACGGGCAACTGGTATTTAAAACCGCCGTTACCAAGTTTCCGGAGGTTATTATGGAGGCCTTGAACAAAGTAGGCATGACTCCGGTAGATATTGATTTATTGGTGCCACATCAGGCCAATTTACGTATTGCCCAGTTTGTGCAAAAGACTTTGAGATTACCTGACGATAAAGTTTATAACAATATCATGAAATATGGCAACACCACTGCCGCTTCTATTCCAATAGCTTTGTGTGAAGCCTGGGAAGCCGGAAAAGTAAAAGATGGAGACCTGGTTTGTCTGGCTGCTTTTGGTAGTGGCTTTACCTGGGGCTCGGCATTGATTCGGTGGTAAGGAAAAATTGAGTGATTGTATGATTTAGTGAATGAGTGATTATTGATTTCACTACTTTAATTAGTTATTATTCTATTGCAACTAATCACTAAATCGCACAATCACTCATTCACTCAATTGTATTCTATAGTTTTTACAAAAGTCATTTTAGAATTTTTATTGCATGAGCATCATCGCATCAAGGCTTACCTGAATATCGTCACCTACCTGTTTGATGCTGTAATTCATAGGGTAATACCCCGGTTTTTCAAACTTGGTCGGTAGTGGTAATGCCTTTACTACATTTGGTTTGCTTTTCAGAAACTCATGCGCAATCATCGGCTCAATAAAGGTAAACTTACCGTCGTACGAACCATAAATAAGTGTTTCGGTAAATTTGCCCGTACCTGCCAGTTCGGGTGATGCCGGATTTGCCCAATGCACTCCCATTTCAGGTACACCTGCCGGAAGACGAATGTACCCATTCGGCAAGTAACCTGCCGCAGGTAGATTATCAAACTTGGCAGGTGCCATCGGGTAAGGTGGAATGGCCTTACGGTCGGCTAAAGACTGCACATAAAAGTGCATGTCAAAATGCGCTACATCATACGTACCCGGCGGCTCGTGACCTGTGTGCAGGTAATCAATCATGATGTGGTCGAAAGGTGTTTTGCCAACTGCTTCCGTAGGCAAGGCCAGTACTAAAGCTACACCCGTGTGAGGAATGTTGTCAAGAGCCCCTTTGGTAAGTGTAATACCAATAGATAGAGGTTTGTTATCGGCTGCAAAAGTTACCCAGGAATAGGCTTTGCCATTACCTAAACTCTGTTCAGTACCCTTGTAGGTCGGGTTACCCGGGTCTTCTTCGTTTTTCTCGCAGCCCATCAGTAATACTAACGCTACCAGCGTTAAGGTAAACAGGTATTTCATAATACGTGAAATAATTTAGTTGATTGGAAAATGTAAAAAGTAACAGACAGCAGACAAGATGTAGCAAAGTTGAAGTTATTTGTGGGATAAATGTTATCTCAAATATAACAATATTTTCCTCATTTTCGACATTTTTATTAGGTGGTAGCGTTTAAAGTGCCGAATGACTTAAAAGTGGTCGGATAAAAGCCTACTTTTATATGTTCAGGTATTTATTTACCAGATAAGAAGTTAATTAACAACATGCTGTGAGCCTCTAACGGCTTGGCTTTTCCTGATTTAAAAAAATGCAACTTATTGCTATCTTTTGGTTTCTCTTTGTCATGTGTGCAAACACACTGGCGCAATCAAAAAAAATACAAGTGAAATTAGTTTTTCATGAGGGAGTCGATAAGAAAAACCTTACTATTACCTATGATAATGGATTAACCTGGCAGAAGCATCCTTTGTCAAAAAATAATATTCCTGTTGAAGAGATTATTGAAGCAGAAACACATGCACCTTATTTGAAGATAAGCATTATTGGCTTATATAAAGAAGATGCCTTTGATAATAATGAAGATTTTTATATTAATGCAGAGTCGGGGCGTATTGAATTTTTCAGGAATTTAAACCGGAAAGATAATTTACGATATAAGCTAAAATTGGAAGGTGTGCTTGATGATATTGGGCAGAATAACCATAAGAATACCATCAGGAAAGAGGTAGATGAAATGGCTGTTATCAGGCAGAACCCTATGTTGGGAACAGATGAATCAGTACGAATGTCGTATAATACTAAAGCCGCATTAATACAGAAAAAAGAACGGGATTTAATTAAATCGAATAGTGGACAATTTTATTATCAGGAACTATTCTATAAAAAAATAGGTCAGTGGAATGCTGATTTCACCGAGAAAGAAATAGAAGAATTCTATGTAAGTAATTTTGATGAAAATTTTCGGAAGTCAGCCTATGGGCAGAGGATAGCTAATACAATTGCAGATTTAGAATTAGATGAAGGGACTATTGCTCCACGATTTTCACAAAAGGGGCTAGATGGCAAAATAATAGACCTTATCAATTATAAAGATAAATATGTGTTGATTGATTTCTGGGCTACCTGGTGTAAGCCTTGTGTACAGAATTTGCCCTTGCTACAAGAACTTGCTAAAAAATATAAAAGTAAAGGCGTGGTAACCATTCTGATATCGAGTGATAGCGATGAGGAAGAATGGAAAAACTTTATTGAGGAACATAATCTGGATATGATTCATGTCCGTGACGTTGAAGATAGTATAGGAGGAACTTGGAAAACAAATTATATCCCCCAGACTTTCCTGATTGATAAAGAGGGAAAAATCATTTATAGTGCAAAAGTCAGTAAAGATGAGAGTCTGGAGAAATTAAAGAGAATTCTGGAGGAGATATAATTTTTTGTATCACGATTTTTCAAATAGTTTTTAATAAACAAGACGATTTGAAAAATCGTGATACAAAAAATAGCCCCGAAAAACTCCGGGGCTATCTCATATATATTAGGATTTATTGCTATTCAATTTCAAGAATCTTGAACTCTGTACGGCGGTTGGTCTGATGTTCTTCTTCAGTTCTGGCGGCTTTAATCAATAATTCACTTTCACCATAGCCTCTGGCTGAAATACGGGTTTTATCAATACCTTTAGAAACAATATAATTCACAGCAGACTCGGCACGTCTTTGCGACAGGCGTTGGTTATACACCTCTGTTGCACGGGAGTCAGTATGAGAACCTAATTCAATTTTGATAGTCGGGTTATCGACCAATACCTGCACCAGTTTATCAAGTTCTATAGCAGCATCTGGTCTGATGTCCCATTTATCTAAGTCATAATAGATATTTTCTACACGAAAGGTTTTCTCTAATTGAATTTCTTCCAAATTCAGACTCGTATAAAACGTGGTATCGGTAATGGGTTTGGTAAGCAATGATTGTGGAATAGCCCGCCCATTCATTGAAAAGTCTTCACGTTTGGCCAGGTAATTCTTTTTGCTGCCTAAAATTACATAATCACCGTCTTCCTGTAAACCAATAGGACCAAAAGTACCATCTTTCCTTGTTACAATCTCTGTCATAGGGTCGTCCTGACCTGCTGTAAGAATTTTCACTCTTACCGAATCTAAAGGCACATTTTCATTGTTAGCATTTTTGGTATAAACCGTTCCGGCCAGATAATATCTTACCGTCTTGATTTCTTTCGGTCTGCTCAGGCTATCTGGGGTTGAAATAGGAATCAAAGGCGATTTACTCGGGTCATTAGTGGCTACATCAGGTTGTGGCGCTTCATAATAATAAATATCATCGTCGCCTGTACCTCCGGCTCTGTTCGACGAAAAGAAAATATCGCCCTTTTTACTCATCACCAGCCCGAAATCGTCCATGTTGGAGTTATAAGGGGCTCCCATGTTTTCAACAGTAATTTTACCGCCTGAACGCACTGCTATAAAAAGGTCTAATTTACCAAGTCCCGGATGCCCATCTGAAGCAAAATAGAGTTTGCCATCTTCTGATACATACGGAAACATTTCATCACCTGCCGTATTCACTTCTTTCCCTAAATTCACCGGATTTCCGAAACGACCGGATGCATCCATATTTACCCGATACAAATCAATACCACCTAAACCTCCCGGACGATTAGAGGCAAAATAAATGGTTTTGCCATCACGTGAGAAAGCCGGACAACCATCCCAACTGGCCGAGTCAGAAGCACTTACATAACGGGGTTCTGTCCAGCCACTACCATCTACATAACGGGAGATATATAAGTCCATATCAGGCGACAGGTCTTTTCTTTTACCTGTATTACCCCTGGCATAAATTATGGTTTTACCATCGGGCGAAAACGTAGGTGTACCTTCGTTACGCTCTTCATCAAAAATGACCGTACTGAATTTCTCCGGTTTCCCCAGTTCATTCATCGAACGAGCCAGTCGGGCTTTATATAAACCCACATAAGGTAAACCATTCGAATACGTTTTGCTTTTGCGTGAAGCTGTAAAAACCAGTTCATCACCAAGTATGGTAGGAGAAAATTCTGCACCTGATGTATTAATCTGAGAAAGATTTTTGAAAGAAATTTCGGTTTGTTTTTTCTTCAGTTCACCGATGATTTTCAGGGTATTTACCTCACGATAGGCCTTTTCGTTATAGGCTTTGATGGTGCTTTTGGAGTCGATAAACTGTTGTAACTCTCTGAGCGCCATATCATATTTTTCGGCTGCTTTTAAAGCGAAAGCATAATGAAAATGGGCTTCTGGTATTAGCAACTTGGCTTCAAACGCCTTTTCGTAGTAAGGAATAGCCTCAACCCAACGGTTCGATAAACGGTAGGCTTCTGCTATTTTGTAATTCAGATTCGCTTTTTCACTTTCAGCAATATTAGTTACCTTTGCTAAATCTTTAATGGCTAATTCGTACTGACCTTTGTCGAAACTTGCAAGACCACGTTTGTACAATTGGAGTTGCGCAAAAACACCATTGGAAAGGAGCAGAAATGTAATGAGATAAATTGTTTTTTTCATCTTATAAATGGGTAGGGCCATCAAACACGCCCAAAATTTTTATAGGTTGAGCTATCATCTTTCAATTACCGACACTAAATAGAGGCTTGCTCTTACGCCCTGAAAATTTCCTCCAATTTATGTGTTTGACCTAATAACTCAAACGATTTTTGACGAGAAATGTTGTGTCCGAAAAAATATAAGTAAATATGGCAATAATTATTACTGAAATAAACATTTACCCTATTAAATCTTTAGGTGGAATTTCGCTTCAGACAGCAGAAGTAGAAGACAGAGGTTTGCAGTATGACCGTCGTTGGGTGCTGGCTGATGGTGGGAATATATTTATGACACAAAGGGAAAATGAGCAAATGGCTCTGATAGAGGTAAGCATAGAAAGCGATGGACTAAAAGTAAGCCATCGCAAAAAAGACATTGCTCCGCTAAAAGTACCATTTGAGCCTGAGACTAATGATAACCGCATGATAACCATCTGGGATGATGTAGTGAGAGCCATAAGGGTAAATGATGAAGCCGATGCCTGGTTTACTGAAGTTTTAGGGAAAGAAACACACTTATATTATCAGCCTGACGACTCTATCCGTCTGACAGACCCTAAGTATTCTATTACCCACGAAGAACATACCAGTTTTTCAGATGCTTATCCGGTTTTAATCATTGGCCAGTCGAGTTTAGATTTTCTGAATGAGAAACTGGAAGAAAAAATGGAGATGAAGCGCTTTCGTCCGAATCTGGTTTTTTCGGGAGGCGAGCCGCATGATGAAGACAATTTCAGATACTTTCAGGTAGGAGAAGCCAGATTAGTCGGGGTAAAGCTCTGCGCACGTTGTGTACTGACAACCATTAACCCCGAAACGGCAGAAAGGGGTAAAGAACCTTTGAAAACCCTGACACAATATAGAAGAAACGGCAGTAAAATCTTATTCGGGCAAAATCTATTGGTGGTAGAAAAGGGTAAAATTGCTTTGGGAGATGAGATAATATTAGAAATTTAGTAAATGCGTGAAAAACAAACCTACTCATCTACTGCAAATACTCCACTATTTTAGCCTTGATGTAGTGGCAGGAGCGGTTTTGAGTAGCGTTATGTTCTGGAAAATGCCTGATGGACAAGGAAAAATTAATGGGGTAGTACTGATAATTTTAGGCATATGTACCTGGATTGTCTATATTTTTGACAGGCTTCTCGATAACCTTAAATCGCAACCGCAGGATACCCGGCATCAGTTCCATTATGATAATCAGTATTACCTGCAAATGGTTATTATTGCGCTATCAACCCTGGCACTTTTTCTGGTTTTCTTTCTGCCAGAATCTGTCATTATCTTTGGTATTGCTTTTTCAGTTGTTCTGCTTCTTTATTTTCTTCTGCTTCAAAAGAAGACCATTGCCTCAGCCTATCATTATTACAAAGAAATTGCTACTGCGCTGTTGTATAGCATCCCCATTTTTGGAAGCGCATTTGTCGATAAAAATGTAGGTTTCTGGCAATACCTGTCTGCTTTCATTTTTATACTGCTGGTACACCAGAGTATTTTAGTTTTTTCGTGGTACGAAATGCAGGAAATGCCCGGAGTAAAAAACTTTGCTCAGAAAGTAGGCGAAAAACAAGTGAGATTAATAGTAATAGGTATCACAGCCTTTATTTGTATTACATTGCTGACAAGTATTGAAGGTTATATGAGGAAAGTATTCTTCGTTGAATTTCTGATGGCGTGTAGTACACTATCTATCTTTCTTTTTTCCAAACAACTGTCAGTTAAACAACATTATCGCTGGCTCGGCGAACTGGTATTCTGGTTGCCTGGATTGCTTATTTTTTCTTGAGGCGTTGCTCAATATTTTTAGGTTTTTCTTCCTTTTTCGCCTCTGCTTCCTGCTTTTCTTTAATTTTTCTTAATCCCCGACGGTACGTATAAAATAAAAAACCTGCTAACGAAAACATCAGAAAGAAATAACTATCGCTCAATGGTACTTTTTTATAAAGTGCCTGATCGACAAACATAATTAAAAAAGCCA
Organism: Emticicia agri; assembly: GCF_004168285.1. Classification (GTDB taxonomy): domain Bacteria; phylum Bacteroidota; class Bacteroidia; order Cytophagales; family Spirosomataceae; genus Emticicia; species Emticicia agri. The sequence continues at coordinate 76,346 of NZ_SEWF01000006.1, forward strand.
GACTGGCAAAAAGTATAATTGATTCAATGAGTTTCATGAGTGAAAATTTAGTGATTGAGTGAATGAGCGATTGAGTAAATAATTAGCAGCTATGTGGTTTATGAATGATTACTTAGAATTAGTAAATAGCTTAAGATTAATTAATCACTCATTCACTAAATCGCTCAATCACTCAATAATTTCCCCACAGCTTTAAACTTCTGAAAAACACCCTCTGTATGTGGAGCGTCTTTTAGTTCATCAGTAAGGTCCTGGCCGGCCCAGTGTTCGTAGTGTTTGCCTTTGCGCCATAGTCTTGAATGTGTTACATCATAAATGACTGACTGATAGGCTATCCAGATTTCTTCTTTATCCTGACCATTACGAAGTGCCAACTGATTTCGGGTATATTCTTTCAATATGAGCAATATATTTTCTGCAAAGGTCGTAAAGATTTATGAATGCAGGCAATGAAAACATAGATTAATTCGTTTTTAAACATATTTTTATGGGTAGTAATTACAACCGTTTCATCAAAAATACCGTCAATATTAGTAAGAAGATTTTTTTTTATTTTATATTTAAGCCATATTTGTCGGATGTTCCGCGTGTAGAGCGATAATGTTGATTAAAAAAGATTGAACTAACATATTCAAAAATAACATTCTATGAAAAAGATTGCCATTCTATTGTTTGCCTGTAGTTTTTTTATCTTTTCGTGCGGAAAAGAGAAAGCGGTACCTGTATCTGAAAAAATTAAAAAGAACTGGGTAGCAAATACCGTGAAAGAAGGTAGTGCAATTGTCTATACCAAAGGGGCCGCAAACAATACTAAACCGGGGTATTCAAGTTTTCAGTTAAGATTATTGGTTGCTCCATCAGCAACTTTAGTAGAGTTTGATGGTAATACATTCTCTGGTCAGTATGAGCTGGTTGGTGATACAAAATTAGTGCTGAAAAACTTAAGCCCGGCACCAACAGGCACGGGAGGAACCATAGAGTTTACGATTGATTCGATTACAGATACACAATTGATATTGACACGTACTACCCCAAGCCAGAAAACAGGGGGTACTACTAATACATATACCTTAGCAATTCAATAAGGTAGAAAGGTTTTGAGACGAAGGGTGGGCTGAAAAGTCCACCTTTTTTTGTGTATCTTTGCAAAAAAAACAGATATTAGCTGAATAGTTTTATGGAAAGAACAGAACTGAATGCATTAGGAGAATTTGGCTTAATTGACCGGATAAAATCAAAATTTACTATACAGAATACGGAGACCGTTACAGGAATTGGCGACGATGCCGCAGTGATTGATATGGGTAATCAGTATCTGTTACTATCGACAGATATGTTGTTGGAAGGCGTTCATTTTGACCTTTCTTATGTGCCGCTTCGTCATTTGGGTTATAAAGCGGTAGCCGTAAATGTATCTGATATTGCCGCCATGAACGGTATTGCCAAGCAGATTACGGTAAGTATCGGATTAAGTAACCGGATTTCGGTAGAAGCTGTTGATGAAATTTATGAGGGAATCAGGTTTGCCTGCGAAGATTATAAAGTAGATTTAATAGGGGGCGATACCTCGTCTTCACGTTCAGGCTTAGTAATTTCGGTAACCGTAACAGGGGTAGTAGATAAAAACAAAATAGCGTATAGAAATGGGGCTAAAGCCAATGATATTCTGTGTGTAACAGGCGATTTAGGAGCAGCCTATTTTGGCTTGCAGATTTTAGAAAGAGAGAAACAGGAGTACATGGCTAACCCGAATATGCAACCTAATTTAGAAGATAAATCTTTTTTAGTGGGCAAGCAATTAAAACCGGAGGCGAGAGCCGATATTGTGCATGAATTAGCAGAAGCAGGTGTGGTACCAACGGCAATGATTGATATATCTGATGGATTAGCCTCCGAAATTATCCATTTAAGTACGCAATCAGGCGTGGGTGCTTTGATTTTTGAAGATAAACTACCGATTGAAGATATAACGATGCTGACGGCATCAGAATTTAATATAAGTCCTATTACGGCGGCATTGAATGGTGGAGAAGATTATCAGCTATTGTTTACAATTAAACAGACTGATTTTGAAAAGATAAAAAATCTATCAGATATTACGCCCATTGGCTATATGACAGAAGACAAAGCCGTAGAGTTAGTTTTAAAAAGTGGTGCTAAAGCAAGCATCAAAGCCCAGGGTTGGAATCATTTACAATAGTTATATAACCCATGTACTATTCCCTAAACACTCGCAGCAAATTTTACCTATTAATTGTAATGCTTTGCCTGAGCAATGCCCTTTTTGCTCAGACAAATCAAACCCATACTTCGCATCCAACTATTCAGACGATTATTGAGCAGGTGAAGAAAAAATATGCGCCCGATAAGCGGGTAGCTGTTTTTCAGGTTGAGTTAGACAGTAATTTGCTGGTCGGTAAAACCAATTTGCCATTAGCCAAAAAAGAATTACTGAGCCGTTTGCAGAGCAATGGTTATACCTTAGAAGAAGCAATCAGGGTTTTGCCTGATACAGAAGAGTTAGAAGATAAAATCTATGCTTTGGTAAATGTATCAGTTGCTAATATCCGAACTATGCCTAAAGAGTCGGCGGAATTGTCAACACAGGCTTTATTAGGTACGAGTCTGAAGGTGTTGGAGAAGGAACGGAATTGGTACCTGGTGCAAACACCTGACCATTATATAGGCTGGGTAGATGGAGGAACTATTAAACGCAAGCTAAAAACAGAGGTTGATACTTATCAGAGTCAGGCAAAGCTGATGTTTGCCAAACCATTTGGTTTTGCTTATGCTGAAGCTGATGAAAATACACAGACAGTTTCTGACCTTACGTGGGGAGATTTATTGGTGGTAAAAGATACGCTGTCAGATTTCTACGAAGTGGCATACCCCGATGCCCGCAAAGGCTTTATTGCCAAGCGTGAAGCTATCTCTTATCAGGATTGGAAGAAAATGACTACACCAAGCCCGGAGTCATTGACTAAGACGGCTTTTCGGATGATGGGCTTGCCTTATCTATGGGGTGGAACATCGTGGAAAGGGGTTGATTGTAGTGGTTATATGCGCATGGTTTATCAAACCAACGGTATTTTACTGCCGAGAGACGCTTCACAGCAGGCTTTTGTAGGAGAAGATGTAGCCTTTGAAAACCTGAGAGTAGGTGATTTACTGTTTTTTGGCGAAAAAGCTACGCCGGAGAAGCCCGAAAGAGTGGTACATGTAGGTATGTGGTTGGGCAATAATGAATTTATTCATTCATCAGGTATGGTTCGAATCAGCAGTTTTGACAAAGACTGTGCTAATTATGATGCAGGTAATGCTAACCGTTATCTGAGAGCGAAACATATATTAGGCTTAGGAGCAGAAAAGGGAGTGGTTTCGTTGAAGAATTGAGCAAATAGTATTTTTATTTGTCAGATTAACACTTATTCTATAATTTTAGCATATCTATTCAAGCCTATAAATACAACCTGTTTCATGAAGAAATCAATCATTTTTTCTCTCTCTGTTTTATTGCTGGCAGGTGCCTGTAAGCAAGCCCCTACCACGCTTCCCGACGAAGAATATGCTAAACTGACAGATGAAGACAAACGCAAGGTAGAGCATGCTGTTGATGGTGTGCAATTGGCCGACCCTGATTTAGAGGTAACCTTGTTTGCTTCTGAACCCATGATGATGAACCCTACCAATATGGATATTGATGCCAAGGGTAGAGTCTGGATTTGTGAGGGGTATAATTATCGCAATAAACTGAATCCGCAAAATCCTTATAACAAGAAAGGAGACCGGATTCTGATATTGGAAGATACTGATAAAGACGGCAAAGCCGATAAAACAACAGTTTTTTATCAGGGCGAAGAAATTAACTCGGCTTTGGGTATATCGGTATTAGGCAATAAGGTGATTGTCTCTTGTAGCCCGAACGTTTTTGTGTTTACTGACGAAAATGGCGATGATAAAGCCGATAAAAAAGATTTGATTTTTACTAATCTGAAAGGTGTTCAGCACGACCATGCCATTCATGCCTTTACTTTCGGGCCTGATGGCAAACTGTATTTCAACGGAGGTAATGAAGTAGAAACACTAAGCGATAAAAATGGCATTGAACTGAAAGACGATTTGGGCAGACCTTTCTCGACTTATAGACAGGGAAAAATTTTCAGATGTAATGTCGATGGCTCGGATGTGGAGATTTTAGCACATAATTTCAGAAATAATTTTGAAGTAGCGGTTGATTCATACGGCAGAATGTGGCAGTCGGATAATGATGATGATGGCAATAAAGGTGTGCGTATCAACTACGTAGTAGATTATGGTAACTATGGTTTCAAAGATGAAATGACAGGCGCCAGCTGGCAGGAACGCCGCACCAACTGGGAAAGCGAAATACCCCTACGTCACTGGCATTTGAATGACCCGGGTGTAATGCCTAACCTCTTACAAACCGGAGCAGGCTCGCCAACTGGTATGATAGTATATGAAGGCGATTTATTACCTGAAAAATACCGTAATCAGGTGATTCACTGCGATGCCGGGCCAAATATTGTGCGCTCATATGCCGCTGAGAAAGACGGTGCAGGTTTTAAGGCTACTATTAATAATATCCTTGATGGGTCTAAACGTGACCAGTGGTTCCGTCCGTCAGATGTAACAATGGCACCGGATGGTTCTATTTTCGTAGCCGACTGGTATGACCCGGGTGTGGGTGGCCACGCAATGGGTGATAGTTTACGTGGCCGTATCTACAGAATTGCGCCTAAAGGCGAAAATTATTCAGTGCCGACTTTTGATTTTGAAACACCGGAAGGTTGTGTGAAAGCCTTACAGAATCCGAACTTAGCCGTGCGTTATTTGGCCTGGACAAAATTAAATAGCTGGCAGAAAAAAGCAGAAAATGCGTTGGTTGACCTGTGGGAGTCGGATAATTCACGTATGCGTGCAAGAGCTTTATGGTTGTTGGGTAATATCAAAGGTGAAGAGAAAAAATACATTGAGGCAGCTTTGTCCGATAAAGATGAAGATATCAGAATAGCAGGTATCCGTCTGGCACGTGAACTGAAAATGGCTGACATTGCCATGCTGAAAAAACTGTCAGAAGACCCGTCTCCACAAATCCGTAGAGAGGTTCTTTTAGCCCTTCGCCATAATACAAGCCCTGAAGCGGCTGATATATGGACAACTTTAGCTACCCAGTATGATGGTAAAGACCGTTGGTATTTAGAGACTTTGGGTATTGCCGCCGATAACCAATGGGATAGTTTCTTTGCAAAATACCTTACTCGTATTGGCGATAAATGGAAAGTAGATAATTCGTCGAAAGATATAGTATGGAGAAGCCGCTCTACTGATAATGTGTATCGTTTGGCAGAACTGGCTAAAACGACAACCGGTAGTGATAAGCTTCGTTATTTCAGAGCCTTTGATTTCCAGACAAGTCCGGATAAGACAAAGGTATTATTTGGTATGTTAGATGGAGGTAATGCGCCTGCCGATATTAAAACATTAGTATTTAAACATCTGGATATTGAAAGTGCCAAAAAAGACCCATTATACGCCAGCTTATTGCCAAAAGTATTAGAGGGTATTCAAAATCCGGCTGATTACTTAGATTTGGTGAAACGTTATCAATTGAAAGACCAGTCGGCTCGTTTAGTAAACATGGCCATGGCTGACAGCATTTATGGTGGCGAAGCGGCCAAAACTCAGGTGAGGCTTAACGGTATTGGTGAGTTCCAGCAACTGACGAAGAGCAAAGATGAAGCTGTGGTATTGAAAGCCATTAATATGTATGGTAGCGTAGATGACAAACCAGTAACCGATTATCTGATAAACTTATTTAACAATAAAAGCCTGAGCCTACCCGTACGTGAAAGAGCCATGCAAGCCATGAATGGGTGGAATAGCGAAGAGATTTTGTGGGGTTTGGTAAAAGCCAAAAAAGTACCGGAAGAAGTAATGCCTATTGCCAAAAAACTCTTATTAGGCACATGGCATGGCGATATTCGTACCGAAGCTATGAAAATGTTTGGTGCTGATGTGGATAAGTCGGTCGGTAATGTGAGTGATTTGGTAAAACTGACAGGTGATGCCAATAAAGGGCATGAGGTATTTAAGATGTATTGTGCAACCTGCCACGTAGGTAAAGGTGAAGGCGTAAATTTTGGTCCTGCGCTGTCTGAAATTGGTAGCAAGTTATCAAAAGAGGCTTTATATACGGCTATTATGAATCCAAGCCAAGGGATTAGTTTTGGTTTTGAAGGCTTTAAGGTGAAACTGAAAAACGGCACCGAAGTAGATGGGATGATTCTGACCAAGACCGAAAACGAAATAACGATGAAAGCCTTGGGCAGTGCTACACCTACTACCTATAAGCGTTCAGAAATTGCTTCACAAGAAGCCTTAAAAGAATCGTTAATGCCTAAATTCCCGCTCCAGAAACAAGAGTTTGTAGATTTAGTAGAGTATTTATCTACTTTGAAGAAATAGCCATAGCCAATGTGTCACGCATATACTCGTTAGTAAAAGCGCGTGGCACGGTTAATTGGGAGTAGCTATGGTGTGTATTGAAATCGAAAAAATAAAATCCTTGGAATGTCTAACCGTGCCACGCACTTTTGAGGATGAGTATAGCCTACGCGGCCCGAGCGTGGCACGGTGAAATACAATGAAACCTAAAATCACTTTAGAATATTGCCCCAAATGCCATTGGCTCATGCGCTCGGCATGGATGGCACAGGAACTGCTGACTACTTTTTCAGAGGAGTTAGGAGAGGTAAGTCTGCGCCCCAGCGAAGTAGCAGGGAGGTTTCAGGTTTTATTAAACGAAGAAGTAATTTTCGACCGTAAACGTGAAGGACACTTCCCTGAAATCAAGGAACTGAAACAACTCGTAAGAGACCTCGTAGCCCCCGAAAAATCTTTGGGGCATACTGATAGGAAATGATGGAACAAGAAAAACGGAGAATGGAATAAGGAGAGCGAAAAATCCTTTCTCCTTGTTCCATTCTCCAAATCTCCAATCAATTATAATTAGGAATATTCATTCCAAGAATAATATCTCTTTTCCCAATCCAGACACCTTTATCGTTTTTGGTGAGTTTAATGATGCCGCTGCCGCCACGGTTTTCGTCTCGGGCAGTTTCTTCTTTTGTTAAAAATCTATCTCCTTCAAAGCGGTATTCATCAACATAATATTCATTTTTATTGGGTTCCTTAATAACCGGATGAATATGTGCCGGAATGGTGGCATTGGGGTAGGAGGCAGGTCTGATGCTGACAAACTTGTATCTGCCCATATTGTCGGTTTTCATCCAACCACGTAATTTGCCATTGCGTTTGGCACAGTCTTCACCGGTACCTCTCGAATAATTGCCTTTGGCATCGGTATGATACACATAGAGAATCACATGAGGTGCAGGAGTTTTGCCGTCTTTCTGGTAAATGATGCCTGTGATTTCCATAGGCTCACCTTCTTCGTTTTTATCTGAAATCTGCGTTTCCCATGAGAGGTTTGCAGGCATTCGCTGATAAATAGCTTCGCAACATTCGCAAGGGCCACCCACTTGTTTTTGGGCAGACAAACCTAAAGGCAGTAAAATAATGAGCATTAACTTTTTCATGTTGTAAATGTTTAAAAGTGAACAATTGTCTTGAACTTTGATTTAGCTGATTAATCTGATTTAAATGATTTTACAAATGAGCGAATTAATTGCGATTGATTTAATCAGTGAAATCAAACCAATCAGCTAAATCACAGTTCAGGACAAAATCACTCAATGTATTAAATTCTCCTTATAATTCCGGCTCATGCGCAGGACTTTGGTGTTTTTCAGTAGCACCGAATAATCACCGTTGAAATGAGACTGTATTTCTTTAATAAAATTGATATTGACAATAGTAGAACGGTGAATACGAACGAAAGTCTTGGGGTTGAGTTTCTGCTCAAAGCTCGAAAGCGTTTCATACAGCAAATGCTTCGATTTCTCGGTTTGCAGGCTTATATAATTTCCTTCTGCTTCAATATACATTAAGTCGGCAGTTTTCAATAATTGTATGCGTCCGCCATCTTTTACGGTAACAATTTCGGGATAACTGGGCTGACTGAATTGTTGAAAAAACTGACTGTATTTATCAAAAACATTGCTCAAATCTTCTTTATTAGTCAATTGTAATTGCTTCATTGCCTTCTGAAAAGTCTTGTCAAAACGTTCTTTATCAAAGGGTTTCAGCAGGTAATCAATGGCATTGGCTTCAAAGGCTTGCAGGGCGTAGTTATCAAAAGCAGTTACAAAAATAATGACTGGCAATTTTTCTACGTTCAGGCTTTTAGCTAAGTCAATACCGTTCAGTTCAGGCATCTGAATGTCCAGAAAAACTAAGTCGGGCTGGTGTTTTTCAATTGCTGTTAATGCCTCTTTACCATTTTTACACACGGCTATCACATTAACCTGTGGATAATCCTGCAATTGTTTTTGCAGAATTTCTCCGGCTATTAATTCATCGTCGGCTATCAGAACTTTGTAAGTCATTTTAAAAGAGGTAAAGTGATAATAACCGTAATGCCATTATCAGGTGTATTGCTCGTGATGTCGAGCTTTGCTTCCTCACCAAACAGATTTTTTAACCGTTCCTGGGTGTTCATCAACCCAATCCCGAAATTGAAATGCCCGAAAGTATCAATGCCATTGTCTTTTACCAGTAATTTCAGTTTATCTTGTCCATTCTGTGCTGAAATCTCTATTTTTCCTTGTTTGGCAAAGGGTTCAATGCCATATTTTACAGCGTTTTCTACCAAAGGTTGCAGAAGCATGGGCGGCACAAAGGCTTTTTGTAAATCGTTGTTAATCAATATCTGATAATCTAAACGTTCTTCAAACCGTACTTTCAGTATATCTAAATAGAGTTGCAACAATTGTACTTCGTTTTTAAGGGGTACTAAATCATCGTTATTTTCTTTCAGGCTCAATCGCAGCAAATCGCTCAGTTTCATCAGCATCTTAGTAGCTTTTTCGGTATCACCTTTTTGCATCAAGCCAATGATATTGTGATGGGTATTGAACAGAAAATGAGGTTGCAACTGCATTTTCAGAAAACCTAATTTGGCGTCAGATAATTGTTTTTCAAGGTTGGCTTTATCTAACTGAGCCTGCTGAAACTGACGGAAAATAGTATAGGCTTTATGGGTTGCCAAAATAATCCAGTAATTGACAAACTCATTGAAAAGAGAAACCGCTAAGTTTCGTCTGAAAATGATTGAGAATTGGGATTGTCCGATAAACAGATTCCAGAACCAGGTAACCAGTACAGAATAAACAATTACTGCTAAAAAACTGACGGCCAGAGAAATAAGCAGATTAATGAAAAGATTTTTGACTAAATGAGGTGATTGTAAAGGCAGCTTTTCGCCTAACCAGAATACAATAAAGGTAATGGGAATATACAACAACCACTTGATTTTAAAAATCAGGGTATCTGCCCATACTACAGGATTTCCTCTTAGTGCACTGAACAATAAGTCTTGTCCAATCATTAAGAGCGTAACGATGAGCCAGAAAGCCGGAATCAGGTAGTATTTCAGTTGTTTGATTTTCATTCTACAAGTTTCTTCTGAACTCTGTTGAGCGTATAATTAAAATGCTCGTTACCTGTGAGTATATTTTTATCGTTGTCTAAGAAAAACAGCACATTATCATCCCCTTTCATCAGATAAATTGTTTGCTGATTATCTGCCTCTAATTCAAAAACTATATCATCGGGGTCTGATTTTGTGCCTTTAGTCATGCGCCAGTTACCTTTACGGATGGCTTGTCTGTAGAAAGAACCCTCTAAAACATAAGTAGCCGGAGCTTGCGTATCAGGATTCTGATAAAGGTAAAGACTCCATTTTGTTTTATAACAGTCAGCAGAAACCTCTCGTTTTAAAACTGCTGCCAACTCCTGACAGGCACCTCTTCCCTCAAAAATACCGTAAACATCTTTACCCGATGGGAAAGGTTTAGAAGAGGTAGTAGAGTATGGTTCGTTTTCTACTCCGCCTTTTTGTGAGTATGCCACAAAATAAGCAAAGCTGAGTATCAATATAAGCATTGTATTTTTCATAATCTATCAGGGTTTTTGCTTGCTTAATGTATAACTATAACCGGAGTTTCCTATCATCAATCCACGCTGACTATCGAGGAGGTGAATGACATTATCGCTTAACTTTAAAAAAAGCAGGTTTTTATCTAATGTATGTATTGTTACCTGATAAACCATTGCATTAGGCTTGGTTTTGGTACCTTTCTGGATAGTCCAGTGACCTTCAAATTCTGCTCTTTTTTCATCCTTAAAACCACTTGTATTGGGTCTGCTTACACCATATTGATAGACTAATTTCACCATAGCAGGCCTGTCGGCTTTTGGTTGATAGAGCGTTAGTGTCCATTTGGTAAAATCACAATCCGGCTCATTGGCAATCCCTAAAAAGGGTTTCAGAATATTGCCACAGGGGCTTGTGCCTACATAGGTTGCCAAAGGTTTAGCGTCCTGAGCGAAGAGGTTAACAGTAGTTAACAGCAAACAGACACTACTGACAATGACAGGTTTGAAATAGTTTTTCATATCAGTATTCTCTTTTTTTACCGTCTTTATCAGCCAGAATTAATTTAGAACCCTCTTTTTTGGCTAAGGCATGCAGTCCGACTTCAGTTGAGTTGTTAAGTAGTACCAAACCCGAACCGTTTTCGTCTGCGCCCAGTTTTACTCTGATAGTTCCGGTATTATCAATCAGGCGCATAATGACCGAACCATCGGCTTCTGTTTTAAGAGAGGCACGTTTCACACCTGCCTTATCAACCAGTTCAAATTCTTTTACACTGATTTTGTCGAAATTTTCCTGACTGGGCTTAGCGGCAATAAAGAGCATTAACAGTAAGTTAAATACACTAAGCAGTATTGGCAATCGTTGATTTTTCATTGTTTTATATGTTGAGGTTGAAAAACTAAAAATTCAATAATGTACTCAGACTCTCTTTATCTGTATCGAAATTGACGATTTTTTTTGTAATAACCCGCTTTTTGTAAGCAAAAATGGTGTTTTTTACTTTGGGGTTAATTTCATAGACTCCTGCAGTTTCGGCATCAGTAGGAGAGTGTATAAAGGTAAAAGCTACATTCTTTAAATCTAATTTTCTGACAAAATCGCTTAGTTTTTGTTTGAGCAACTTTTCATTTTCTTGTTTGGGGTTCATAAACACAATAAACGTTTTCCAGTTGTTGGCATTTCTGGTCAGGTACTGCCCTTCAAGAAAACTTAACATCTTTTCATAATTCTTTAAATCATCGTTTATCCATACCATCAACCCATCGGTTTTAGCTCCGTATTTACACATAGGGCAGGTTTTTGTGCCTTTGTCTTTGCCTGATATATGATAAGGGTCAAAGGCTGGAGCATCAGCCCCTACTGCAAGCCCGGAGGTTTGCGCTACGGTATTCGATGAAATAAAAAAGATGAAAAAAGATGCTTGAAGTATCAATCGGAATGATTTCATAACCGGAAATTTTTTAATGAGAAAAAAGAGTAAACTACCCCCAAGGAGTAAGCAGAAAATATTAAAAACTATGAAGTCAAAATCTGATTTTTCGAAAGCTGCTTTGGCTAAATCAGCCCGATTTACTTTAGTAACTCTTACCTGATTGAGAGAATTATTTTCTAAAACCCACAGATTACCGCTTTTATCAAACAACCCACCGGTAGGATGCCAACCCAAAGGAGCGGTATAAGCAATAGAAATTTTTCCGTTTGTCTGAATCTTACGGATTTCCCGATTTTCATACACAGTTACATATACGTTCTCGGCATCATCTGTCCACATACCATAAATGCTATGGTTAGCTTTAATATTGGTTTTGCGTTCTCTTACATCGTCTAAGTTCAGGGAAACAGTAGTTATCTTGCCATCTTTTATTTTAAATAAATCATTGTCATCCACATAAAAGAAAGTACCATTGTCCTGACAATATTGCCATCGTACATCGGTTGTTTTAATGGTTTGTACAATTACTATAGTACCATCAAGCCCACGTTTCATCAGAATACTTTCTTTTTTGCCTCGCTCTATCCAATACATATTGCCTTGCGCATCACGGGTAAAACTGTAATTGCTCAGAAAGCCCTCTGTATTGGGAATTACTTTGGTGAATTTACCTTTGGCGTCATATTTCCACACAAAATGCCCCCATTTGTCAATAGCTTCGCCTTCGTACCAGAGGTTTTCTCCGTAAAGGTTATCTTGCTTATCCATGTGAAGCTCGTGGGTATGTACATTTGGCACTACTACAGTTTTGGTTTTGCCATCAGCCGATACTTTCCATATCCTGAATAAGTCGCTGTAAAATATCTCTCCTTTAGCATTAGTTACAATTCCTATACCCGGATGAGCATAGACATTTGCGAGTGTAAACAGACAAATAAGAATGAGCAATAGCTTTTTCATAACCTTTATTGATTTTGATAAGCAAATCTATACCGGATATGAAAGCTACTAAATAAGATTATGACAAGGCGATGGAATGATGGGGTGAGGTGTGGGAAAATACCCCAGTCCCTAAAGGAGTGCTCGTGTCGGCGACTGAAAACTTCCACCGTGCAGTTGCCATCTAAAAAACAAAGGAAATTTATATATGTAAGCCGGACTTAAGTCCGGCATTGTATGCAAAAAAACCTTTGTTACCTTAGACGGCGACTGCACGGCGGACCGTTTCAGTCGCTGATATTAAGGTTATGAATAATATAACATTTTGAAGAAATCAAGGATTTTTCATTTGTTTAATCCATTCTTTCAGCAGGTCAATACTTTCTTTATGGGTTGTTTTTCTGCCCAATTCGGGCATCATTTCGCCCGGGTCGGTTGATTCAATGCGGTAGAGTAAGATAGATTCATCAGGTTTACCCGGAACAATATCAAATTTGCGGTTGCCTGAGCCTCGGCCAGCCGCTACCGGAGTTTTAAGAATACCCATAGCCAATGGGTCTGTTTCATGAATGCTCAGATTTAAGCCGGAGGTCTGGGCAGGACCACCTAACCGATGGCAATGTGCACAATTAATATCCAGCCAGATACGGGCTCTTTCGTCGATGCTGCCAGTTTCAGCTTTATTCCAGATAGCTGCTTTGGGTACTTCCCCGATGGCAGGTAAATCTTGCAGGATTCCTGCTTTTTGCCAGGCTGTTAACTGATTTTCTGTATTTTCAGGCAATCCCCAAGCTCTGTAAGTACCATTGAGTTGTCGGGCAGACGGACCAATGGGCGACATCTGTTCGTTACGGTTATGGCAACCCTTGCATTGATTCAGATTCGGGATACTGTACTCATGTTTTTTCTTTTTGCCGTTCGGGTCAATGTAGCTTACTTCTTTGGTGTCTCCTGCTACTTCAAGATACGCATCGGTTTGTTCATCGTTCCAGACATAAACCAAGGCTTTCCAGCCATCAGTTTCATGGGTTAATAGTCTGGTTTCCATGATTCTCCGGCCTTTATTTGTATTCCTGAAATCGTTGGGAAAATAAAAAGTTTTGATAAGTGTTGTACCTACAGGAAAATCCAATACTTCTTTGTCGTTATAGGTGGCCTTTGTGCCGTCAGGTAATTTAACAAAGCGTAGTTTTTCTGCATAATCGCTAAATAGGGGAGTATTGAGCGAAAAAGGCATGATGCCCTTTACAGGTTTTTGTTCAGCTATATTACCCTCAAAGAAGGCATATTCCGAGAGTTTTTCCTTGGGCATACTTACTTCATTCCCCTTTTGTATCTCTTGCTGATTAAAGGAAGACAAACCAAAAATGCCCAGGGCTATCACTAATAATAAGAATCTTTGCATTGACAGTAAAAGGTCACGGTGACTGGGTGTGGCCGACCAGGTGTGGCCGACTAGGTGTCCCCATATCATTCGTGCTACGCTATATGTTTAATCGATTTTTGCCATTTTCAAACTTTCCAGACTACAATCGTGTGCAGCCGCATCACGGGAAACGTTCTTGAAATTATGCGCTACATCTAAATTGGCAAACGACACATTTTTATTGTTTTTGATACACAAAACTTTGGCAGAATTTTTCTCATCTACAATGCCATCCCACTGGATATGTGGCACATTCTTACCAAATCGTAGTTTGAACTTATACATTTGTCCGAAGCGACCCTTACCTGTAGCTTTCACGTTTTCTCGCTCATAAACATTGTCATGAATATTAATGGCTACCGGATATGGATAGTAAGTCGGGTCTTTGATAGGGTTTTCGGTAGTAAAATAAGAGATAATACCCGTACTTACCGACTTGTTATTAATAATCTGATTATCGAATATCTCCACATTGTTTGCCGCTAAAATCAATATACCTGTACCATCAGGTACTTTGCCTACAATATTGCCTTTTGGCGCAAAGTTCGGCAGGTTATTATGGTGGATATTGTTTTTATACACACGGGTATAGCCCCCTTTTTTCAGAATCAAGTCAGGTAAATCAAATACCAGAATACCGCCTGTGTTTTCTGTGGCTTCGTTTTCATATACATCGGCATTGAGCGAGTTTTCAATTTCAATACCTGCTACGTTATGGTATGCCCTTGATTTGCGCACAATGATGTCTTTCGACTGCCCCACATAAATTCCTGCATCAGAAGCACCAATGGCCTCACAGCCCTCAATCAAAACCTTTTCGCATTGTACAGGATATAAACCATAAGCACCGTTTTCTTTCTTAGGTGTACCTGTCCATTCGGTTTTCACGTTTCTGAAAGTAATGCCTTTTACATTCATAGTTTTTACAGCGTCACCTTTGCTATCCTGCACCGTTAAATCCTCAATAGTGATGTTTTCGGCATTAGAGACCCTGATTCCCTCTGCACCCTCTGTTTGTCCTTTAAATGAAAGAATGGTTTTGTCTTTGCCTTTGCCTTTAATGGTAATATTCTTTTTACCCTCCATTGAAAGGCTTGCCGAGAATGTAAAAGACCCTTCGTCTAACTCAATGGTCGAACCATTTTCAGCCATGATAAATTGAGTCTGATAGCGTTTTTGCACATCCTTCTGGGCAAAAGCTACCGAGCCAAGTAAAAGGAAAGTAAGTAAAAAAGAGGTTTTTTTCATGAGAATAAGAGGATTGAATGAACAGACTTCAAAGTAGGCGGATTTTATTGAGATAAATGTTTGATAAATGTCAAATAATTTGCGGACGTATTTTACTTCTGCCCTCTTACCCGGCTCAATGTTTCGAGTTTAATGCCCAGGAATGAAGCAAGGTATTTCAGCGGAATGCGTTTGATGAAATCAGGTTTATTTTGCAGCAGATATTCGTAGCGTTGTCTGGCGGAGAGCGTTTGCAGGATAATCTTCATTTCTTCAATCTGTACCAGATACTGCTCGGCTAATAGTCGCCCCAGTCTTTCTATTTCATGAAACTGATTGTAGAGTTTATGTATATCCTCGTGTCTGATTACAATCGTTTCGGTATCTTCTAATGTCTGAATATTGGTTAAACTTGGTTTTTGTGAAAAGAAACTATAGGTAGAAACCGCTACGGCATTTTCAAAACCAAACCAGGTATTGATTTCATCAGCATTGGCATCTTCAAAGTATTCCCGGACACAGCCTGATATAATGAAGTATAACTCATCGGAGATATTTCCCTGACGAACCAGAAAGTCTTTTTTTGCGAAATTTTTTTGTTGAAGAAAAGGCATAAGCGCTTCAATACTTTCAGGCGAAAGTGGGTGGATTTTCTGGATAAACTCAAGGTAGTTTTCAAACAAGGGAAGCATATTGAAAAGAAATAGCTATACAATATTAGTAGAAAAGTGTCAGAAACAATATTTTTTTTCAACTTTGTAAAATAACTATTTATCCTATACCTTCTCAAAAAAATACTCAATGAAAAAATTGTTTTTAATGCTATTCGCCATGACTATTATGTCTGAACTTTTTGCCCAGAACGAAACTATTTTGCTTTATACTGATGCCGCACCGGGGTCAAAAGGGAAGCAGGTACCGGAAGATGCCAAAACTACCGACGGTATTACCCGTGTGAAAGACGTAACCCAACCAGCTTTGATTGTGTATCCGGCTAAGAAAAAAACTTCTGACGCCACGGTAATTATCTGTCCGGGTGGGGGTTATGGTATTTTAGCTATCGACCACGAGGGTTATGATATTGCCACATGGTTTAACGAAAGAGGCATGACCGTTTTTGTATTAAAGTATCGTTTGCCACAAGAAGAATTGTTTGAGAACGACGAGATAAGACCTTTGCAAGATGCTCAACAGGCAATCAGAATTGTGCGGAAAAATGCCACCAAATATGGTATTTCGCCTGATAAATTAGGTATTATGGGCTTTTCGGCAGGTGGGCATTTAGCTTCTACTGCATCTACTCACTTTACTACTCAGATAGGAGAGATTACCGACCCATCTATCAGTGTACGCCCTGATTTCTCTTTATTGATTTATCCGGTTATTACTTTTAATGATAGATTTACGCATTTTGGTTCAAGAGATAACCTGATTGGGAAAAATCCTCCGGTTGAAAAAATAGAACTGTATTCAAACGATAAACACGTAACTAAAGATACTCCACCAACCTTTTTAGTAAGTACAACCGATGACGGCGTACAACCTGAAAACAGCATTGCTTATTTTCTGGCCTGTAAGAAAAATAAAGTGCCTGTAGAAATGCACATCTACGAAAAAGGTGGCCACGGCTATGGACTGAAGAAGAAAGGCAGAGGCCCTGTAGAGACATGGGCAGCCCGCATGGAAGATTGGTTAAAGGATAGGAAGTTGATGAAGTGAGGATTAAGTTTTAAAGAATAGAATTTCTCAAAATTATTGATTGTGTTTCGTAGAGACGCCACGCTGGCGTCTCCAAGGGTCTATGAATAGGAAAGAAATATCTATATTATTAGTACTAAAAATCTCTTCACAATTAAGATGCATTGGTAAGGTTAGTCTCGTGGAGACGCCAGCATGGCGTCTCTACAAACAACAATTAATTCCTTTTCACCCCAACCGCCTTATAATCAACCCCTTTACGACCTCATAAAAAACATGGGGTTTCATGGTTCGCCAGTTATCTATCATTTGTAAGGTGCCACCGAAATTGATGTAGGAATCGACATGATAGCGTCTGAATTCTTCTAAGATAAAATTGGGGAAATTCACAGCAGCTATCCAGCCATCTTCTATGTCTTCATACCATTCTTCGTAGTAATCTTCTTCCCCTCCATGAAACTGAAAAAGGTTTTCTCCTATCAGTATGTATTGATTAATGCCGTGTTTATTCAGGTGGTCAATGACATTTCTTTTCAGAAACATAATATCGTTATGCAGGGTGTCATTCCATTCACCAAACAATTCAATCACTGCATAACGAAGGTCATAATCTGCCATCAGGAGTTTACAGTATAGCGTTTCAGATTCTATGCTATCCCAGTTTGGGTCAATATAATAGCCGTAAATGGTATCTTCATATTCTATCCCATACGAGCGGCCATAGAAAGGAGATTGCTCATCGTCTTCGGCCAGATAATATCTTTGCCAGTTATAAAAGGGTTCAATTTCGTGCATGTGGATTTGTGTTTTAAAGACAAATTCAGGAAGGTAAGATTTAGTAATCTTATGATTTTACCTTAGTGTTATAAAGTAGATGAGAACACTATTTATTTTCGTAGTTTTTCAATAATTCTTTGGCAGGTACCTCTTTTACATTACCTTGCTTATCACTTATAATAAGGGTATCATTATTTAATGCGCTCTTTTCAACAAGCCTTTTTATGGCAAGATTCAATCCAACCATAAATTTTTCACTTAATTCAGTAGATTTC
The DNA here is from genome assembly GCF_004168285.1 of Emticicia agri. Classification (GTDB taxonomy): domain Bacteria; phylum Bacteroidota; class Bacteroidia; order Cytophagales; family Spirosomataceae; genus Emticicia; species Emticicia agri. The sequence goes on from NZ_SEWF01000006.1 coordinate 94,201, forward strand.
ATCTTTTTGTTTATTTAATAACGACCAAAAATCGGAATTAATTATTTCTAAATCTTCATTATTCAATTTTTGAGCAATTAACTCAGGTTGAATATCATAATTATTAACAATTAACCCATTGTCAACTATTAGTAAATATAGTTTAAAAAGATTTTGAATACCTCTGAAATACCTTCTTTTTATTGTTTCAGCAGGAATATTATGTCCACCATTTCTCACTCTTTTTAAAACCCTTTTTTGTACTACTTTTGGAGAAGGCAGCCAAAAGAAAGCTAATGTAACTTCATAACCTTCTGCTTTTGCTTGTTTTACTAAAGAAACATAACTCTTGGTAGCCAAGGTTGTTTCAAAAGCAAAAGTCAGGTTTTCTGCCATTAAAGTATGAATACGTTGCAGCATGATTCTCCCGGCTTCAATTGCCACACTTTCAGGATTGAAAGGAGAAAGCCCGGCTGCAATATTATCGGCATTCACAAACTCTCTACAATTAAGCATTTCAGGCAAAATCGTATAAGAGGCAGTTGTTTTACCTGCCCCATTACAACCTGCTATGATGTAGAGTTGTGGCATATTTACCTACTTCAATTCCAATACTTTCTTCATTCTGTCAACTGCCTCAACCAACAGACTCATAGGTGTACCAAAATTCAGGCGGATAAAACCTTTGCCATCAAAAAACATTTCTCCTTCCGAAATCCCTACGCCAGCGTCTTCTAATTTCTGCGCCAGATTTTCGATACCTGCTTCACGCACATCTATCCATGCCAGATAAGTAGCTTCTAACGGCAGCATTTTAAAACCTTTAAATCCATTCATTTCTTTCAGAATGTACTCATGGTTTTTACGCAGATAAGTCAATAATTCCTGATGCCATTCTTCACTATCTCTATAAGCTGCCAAAGCGGCATAATAGCCATAAGCCGAAACCATCGGCTCAAGGATATAACGCATACTGGCATATTTCGCCCGCAATTCATCATCCGGAATAACCGCAAACGAACAACCTAAACCTGCAATATTGAAAGTTTTGCTTGGGGCTAATAAAGTTACCGTATGCTTTTCAGCTTCAGGGCTTAGAGTAGCAATTGAAATATGATTTTTAGTTTCATCTAAGATTAAATCACAATGAATCTCATCGGCACATATCACAATGTTGTTGGCTACGCAAATATCAACCAAAGTCTGTAATTCTTCTTTCGTAAAAACCGTACCACCCGGATTATAAGGATTACATAACATAAATACCCTCGTGCGAGGAGTAATAGCAACTTTAATGGCCTCAAAATCTAAAGTCCAACGATTGTTTTCTTCTTTCATCGGTACTTTTACCAGTTTCTTTTTGGCAGCAATCGGGGCTTTCATAAATGGGCCGTAGATGGGAACTGTCGTGATTACCTCATCGTCTTCATCGCCTACACACATACAGGTCAGTGTAAGACCCGGCACCATACCCGGTAGCCACACCAACCACTCTTTAGGTACTTTCCAGTTGTGTTTTTCCTCTAAGCGTTTCAGGGTTACTTCAACCAGTTCGTCAGGTACTTGCCAGTAGCCTATAATGCCTTCTTTGGTTACTTTATCTAAGGCATCAAGAATAGGCGGAGCTGCTTTAAAATCCATATCGGCTACCCACAACGGAATTATATCTTTGCCTGCATATCTTTTCCATTTCACACTATCGGTTTGTGTGCGGTCTATCACTTCATCAAAATCGTAAGTCATGTAACAGTAATAATCTATAGTTGTTTAAGTATTTCTTTTACCAATGTGGCCGAGTTATCAGATGCAATTTTCTTGAATGTCTGAAAATCGACCGAGGCTTTTTCGTTGGCTTTGTCGCTGATGCTTCTGATAATCAGAAACGGAATATGCTGTTGATAACATACCTGCGCTACTGCCGCTCCTTCCATTTCTGTAGCGCTTGCCTGCAATGTTTTTTCAAAATGCCCAACGGCCGTGCTTGAAGTAACAAAGGTATCTCCTGTAACAATAGTTCCGACACTTATGTTTGGCTGAGAGGCTTCTGCTGACATTTTTTGCAGACGTACTTCTTTAGCAGCATTCAAAGCCTGTAATACCAGAAGAGAATCAGAAGAAAAATAAAGAGGGTTTAACTGTTTGGTAATAGGGTTTCGCGTAGCATTAGTGCTTAGACCCTCATTAGTTAATCTACCATAGTCATGATAAGTCAAACGATTCCCAATCACTATATCGCCTTGTCTCAATGATTCACTTATACCTCCGGCAATGCCTGTGAAAATGACTGATTTTGGATGAAATTCTTTGATAATCAATGTAGTTACCACTGCTGCATTTACTTTACCGATGCCTGTTTCGGTCAGTACTATTTTCTTACCATTCAGCTTGCCTGTTTTGAACTGAAAACCTAAGACGGTTTTAGTTTTTATTTTACTCATTTGCGATTCGAGCAATTGAATTTCTTCCGGCATGGCGCCTAAAATAGCAATTCGTTGGGCAAATGTTGGGGTTAAACTGGTGAATAAAATCAATAATAAGAATATACGGGCAAAGTGAAATAGATTCAAAGGTTTTAATATATCGTCCCTACGGGATTTTTTTAGTCCCGTTAGGGACGATATATCGGTAGTAAGAGTAATATTTTTCGAATATTCGTATCCCGTAGGGATAATATATTGTAGTTTCTCCCAAAGAGTGTCTATATGTTTCATTGATGAAGTGGATTAATGTCCTAAATATAAAGCCCATAGGGCAAAAATATCAATCACGATAAGCATCCATGATACTTCTTTTGATTGATTCGTAAATAATTTAATGATAGTCCAGGCCAGAAAACCCCAGATGATACCCTGTGTAATGGAATAGGTAAACGGAATTAAAACCATAGCCAGAAAAGCCGGAACGGCATCATCTAATTTATCCCAGTTGATTTTGGTAATGGGTTTTATCATCAAGACACCTACTACTATCAGGGCAGGTGCTGTAGCAATTGCCGGAATAATGCTGAGTAATGGAGACAAAAACATAAAAGGCAAAAATAATATTCCGGCAGTAATGGCAGTAATACCTGTTCGCCCTCCCTGACTAATGCCGACTGCTGATTCTATATAGGCCGTGCCGGGACTTGTACCTAATAAACCTGCCATTGTGGTAGCTACAGCATCTGTCAATAAAGATTCTTTGATATTGTGTGGCTCTCCATCTTTGTCGTATAAATTTGCCGCTTCGGCTACTCCTACAAATGTTGAAAGGCTATCGAATAAATCGGTAAAAACGAAAGCAAAAATGACAGGTATCAGGCTTATTTTCAGCGAATTGATAATGTCCAATTGAAATAATAAACTGAAATCAGGCGCAGAAAATACCCCTTGCCAGGTTACCAATGTTTTTTGTCCGAAATTAATGGCCGAAGCATCACCCCAATATCTGCCAATAGGAATTGCTAAAAGAGTTGTCAATAAAATACCTATGATAATCCCTCCCTGTATCCGTTTCACCAACAAAATCATGGTAATAGCCAAACCAACCAGAAAAGTAATTACAATAGGGTCGTGCAGGCTTGTAATGCCTATAATAGTTGCCGGATTTGCCACAATAAATTTGGCATTGGCAAAGCCAATAAGTGTAATAAAAAGCCCGATACCTGCTGAAATAGCATATCGCAAAGGCTTGGGAATAGCCTTAACAATCTGTGAACGGATATTGAAAACAGAGAGTAACAAAAACAAAATTCCTGCCCAGAAAACTGCCCCTAAAGCTACCTGCCACGAAATGCCCATCCCCTTCACGGCCGTGAAAGTAAAGAAGGCATTCATGCCCATTCCGGGAGCTACTACTATCGGGTTTTTGGCATAGATGCCCATCATGAGGCTACAGAAAAATGAAAGTAGCACAGTAGCTGTCAACACACCATTGAACGACATACCCGACTGACTCAAGATAGCAGGGTTTACTACAATGATGTACATCGTAGCCAGAAAAGTAGAGACACCCGCAAGGATTTCGGTTTTTAGTAGAGGTTTAGGTGGCATATAGGTAATCTTTTACAAATTGTTTTGCAAGATAAATGGATAAAACTTAATTTTCTGAAAATCTATTCAAAACACTTATATTAAATCATGAATCGTAAAGATTTTATTCGTACTTCTGCCTTAGCTACAGGGGCTTTAGTTTCTCGTCCGTTTATCACCTATGCCACACAAGCCAAATATAAAACAGCCCTGATTGGCGCAGGTTGGTGGGGTACTAATATTGTCAGAGAAGCCATTAAATCAGGTGAATGTCAGATTGTGGCTGTCTGTGATGTTGACGACAGACAAATCAAGCAATGCTTAGGTGAGATAGGCAAACTGACAAATGACCAACCTAAGATTTATAAAAATTATCAGGAGTTATTGCAAAAAGAAAAACCTGAAATAGTCATCAATGCCACACCCGACCATTGGCACGCACTCATTGCTATTGATGCCATGAAAGCCGGCGCGCATGTGTATCTGGAGAAACCAATCGGGCATACTATCAATGAGGGTAAAGCAATTGTAAAAACTGCCCGAGATACGCAACGCATCTGTATTACAGGTTTCCACCGCCGCTATTCGCCACATAATGTGAGTGGACAGGAGTTTCTGAAATCGGGTAAAGTGGGTAAAATCAAAGAGGTTCGTGCCTTTGTAACCTATAATTTCGGACAAGGCAAGAGGGTTGAGGACGAACCTACTCCGGCAGAAATAGACTGGAATATGTGGTGTGGCCCGGGTCCATTGGTACCTTATAACCGAACTATTCACCCAAGAAACTGGCGTAACCACGTAGAATTTGCCAATGGGATGGTAGGCGACTGGGGGCCGCACTGGTTTGACCAGATTTTATGGTGGACAGACGAGGTTGCTCCTAAGAAGGTATATTCAATGGCAAGCACCAAGTTTAATACCAATAACAATAATGCCCCTGAGAGCCAGGTTGTGGCCTATGAATTTGAAGATTTTACGTGTACATGGGAACATAGCACACTGAATGGCAGACCTACCTCAAAAACTGAAGAAGTAGGGGTATATTTCCACGGTACAGAGGGCACTTTCCACATGGGTTGGACAAAAGGCTGGACGTTTTTTCCGAGAGATCAGAAGAAAGAAATTATTCATCAAGACCCTGTTTTAAATCAACCCGATTTACAGAATATTGATTTGGTTTTTGCAGATTTATTGAAATCTATCAAATCGAAACAATTACCATTTGCCGATATTCTGAAAGGTCATAGAGCTACCAATATGAGTTTGTTGGGCATGGCTGCGCTGAAAGCAGGCAAAAGTCTTGAGTGGGACAGAGAAAAAGAAGTTTTTTTAGACTCAACTGCCAATAAATACCTGAGCCGCCAGTATAGAAAAGGCTGGGTATATCCGAAAGCGTGATAGATAGGTTTTGGGATGCTTTATTGGCTTTGCACGGCCTTCGACCATGCAAAGGAATGTTTTTCCCAATCATTTATCAAAACAATATTTCTCAAAGAGGTAGGTATCAAACCTGCCTCTTCGTATTTTCATCAAACAAATCATAGCTGTCTTCATTCTTTCCTACACCTCATCATTTATCCGTTTGCTTTGTTGCAAAATATCGACTTAATTTATTCAAAAATTCGCTAATCGAAATGCCAACTTACGGACAAATTAAAAGACAGATAGATTTAAATCCATTCGCGCTATTGATGCTTCGCAACGAACTGAAAGCGCTGCCAAGCATTATTCAGGAAGAGGAGTATATTGATGCCTCGGTGCATGGCTACTGGAACAACCGTCATGTATTGCTTTTAGCCACAACCAAACGAATATTATTGGTTGATAGCGACCAGTACGGCGATGTAGAAGTGATTGAATTTCCGTATGATAAAACCGTTACAGTACGTTGCCCTACACCTGACTCTGTGGTGTTTGGTACAGCCGAACGAAAGGTAAAAGTTGATAATACTATAGAAGAATACATAGTCGCTTTTTATAAAGTTGTAAACGACAGGCTGGAAGGCAAAGAACCTCAGCTATATCGTGAAAGGGACATTTATTCAAAGAACGCTACCGAAGAGCAACAAGACTATTCAGAGCAGGGAAAACCGGAATATAGTAGTAATCCGTTTCATGTGCTGCTGAAAGGGCTGGACGGCATTACGAAGATGATTAATCCTGATGTAAAAGTAAATCAACAGGAGAAAGTTAATCCTGCCAAACCTACCGAACAAATCCCTGCTGTACCGGAACAGAGCTTAGATGAGCTATTAGCCGAATTGAATGCTTTAGTAGGCTTGCAGAATGTAAAAGATGAAGTAAGTAGTCTGGTAAATGTACTGAAAATTGAAAAAATAAGAGCAGAAAAGGGTATTAAAGTACCTGAACGCTCGCTACACATGGTTTTTCATGGAAACCCCGGTACAGGTAAAACTACCATTGCCCGGTTATTAGCCAAGCTATTCAAGGCGTTAGGTATTCTGAGCAAAGGACATCTGTACGAAACCGACCGAAGCGGATTAGTGGCCGGATACACCGGACAAACCTCGCTGAAAACCCGTGAAGTATGTGAGAAATCGACAGGAGGTATTTTGTTTATCGATGAAGCCTATGCGCTTAATACAGACGATACCTACGGCCCTGAAGCAGTAAATACCATTGTAAAATACATGGAAGACCACCGTGACGACTTTGTAGTGATTGTAGCAGGTTATGAAGAAAAAATGACCGAATTTATTAACTCCAATCCGGGGCTACATTCAAGATTTAATAAGTATATCGGCTTTAAAGATTATACACCCGAAGAAATACTGGAGATTTATCTGATACAGGCAAATAAAGTACAGTTGAAAGTTGATGAGGCTGCTAAAAAGAAAGTGTATAAACTGTTCAAAAAACTTTATGAAGACCGTGATTCATCGTTTGGTAATGGTCGTCTGGCACGTAATATTTTTGAAAAAACATACGAAAAACAAGCTAACCGCTTAGTAAAAGAAGGGATCGAAACAGCAGACATCAGCCTGATAAAAGAGGTAGATATTCCGGTGATGGAAGAGTAGGTTTATCCTTGAAAACAGCCTGTTATCCGACTTAATATCCACCTCTATAAATGTTGAATAAAGTTATTGCTGAAAGCTTATATTTGTTATAGTAAATGAAGATAAGATGAGAAATACATTTAACTATTTAAAAAAAGCACTCAACAATAAAATTGATATTTTAGAGAGAGAGTCAGCTGTGGGCTATGTGCAGTTTGAAACCCTTAAAACTGATGTGGCAGGGGTATTTAAACAAAAGAAATATCTGTTTAAAAAGAAAAGTTTCTGGAGTTCTAATTATGATATTTACAGAGAAGACAATCAGCAATTGATTGGTGAGGTAATATTCTCTGTCTGGAAAGGAAAGGCCGATATTACCCTGATAAACGGAGAAAAGTTTACAATGAAAGCCAAAAATTTCTGGAACACTCAATGGAGTCTTGACGATACAAACAGAGAGGTAATAAACTTTGAACAAACCAAAACCTTCTGGACTGACGAGGGAACGGTTACAGTCACAAGTAATGATAATGAGAAAATGGGCTTATTGGTGCTATTAAGTATATTTGTAAATTTTGTGTATCGTAGAAGGTCAGCAGAGGCGGCTTAACAGTAATTATTTGTGGTGCGAACTGGAAGTTCGCACCACAAATAATTGAACCGCCCAGTAAATTTTTAAACAGGCTTTCTCAGAATCCTTTGGTTTTGTATGCTTCATTGCAAATTTTTGCATATACAATCCAAACAAATGTTTTATGAGAACCTTCACTTTACTTGTTTTAAGTATCTTATCAAGCCTTTATTCTTTCGCACAATCTTCGGCTGCTACTATTTTACCCAATACTGCTACTTTCAAAACCAATATCAGCAATGGGTATGCAGGGTATTTTGAAACCAATCATGCCTCAAATCCTGCACCTGTTTTAGGTGCTATCAGCAAGTCTATTGGGCCGGCCGGGTGGTTTTCTATTGATAATGCCAGCAACTTTTCACCTGCCATCTATGCTACTACGGTTGGAGCCGGAACTACTATTCAGGGTAGAAATACAGGTACAGGTATTGGGGCAGGTTTTTCGATTGAGAACCCCTCAAACAGCAATACAGCATTATATGCGATAACTGATGGCAAAGGTGGAGCAGCAAATTTTCAATTGAATAATACTACATCCTCTGTCCATGCGCTGAATGTATCAAACATGGGTACGGGTTTTGCCGTCAATGGTATATCAATAGGTATGGGCGGCGCAGGAAGATTTGAAATTAGCGCGGCTGGTAACACTGCCCGTACGATATATGCCACCAATAAAGGCAAAGGGAGAGTGGGTTATTTTCAAACCGCCAATACACTCAGCGACTCGGTTACCTTAGCGGCTGTCAGCAATGGTCAGGCCAATGCCTTTGAGGCAATTACTACCGGAGGTGGTATGGCAGGCTTTTTCCGGATAAATAGCTCCTTTAGTTCCAATAAGGCATTATCGGTGCTTTCTAATGGCACCGGGGCTGCACTCTCATCTCAGGCTATTGGTACGGGTCGGGCAGCTGAGTTCTTTGTAAATGCAGCTGGTAGTGCATCACAAGCAGTTTTTGCTTATGGGAGTGGTACCGGAAATACTATTGAATCACGGGCTGTTGGGAGTGGCACTGCTATCAATGCGATAAGCCAGGGTTCTGGTCCGGCAGGTGTTTTTGTTAATCAAAGTACCAATTCAACCACTTCTTTATGGTCTTCAACCAATGGTTTTGGTAATGCGGGCAATTTCCAGACAACAAATGCTTCGAATCCGGCTTCAACTATATTTGCCAGTGGTAGCGGTAGTGGTAACGCCATTGAAACCTTGAGCTATGGTTCAGGACGGGCAGCTTATTTTTTTATAGACAATATGAATAGTCCGGCTACGGCGGTTTTAGCTAAAACAACGGGTAGTGGTATTGTACTTGAAAGCCAGACCACAGGCACGGGTAAGGCAGGGCATTTTCAGATTACAAATACAGGTAATAGTAGTTCCGGTATCCATGTAACTACTGATGGTATAGGCAAAGGAGGCGAGTTTTATACAACTAATAGTAATAATGCCAGTACTACGCTGTATGCTAAAACAGTTGGAACAGGTAGAGCAGGACACTTTGAGATTGAAAATGAATTCGCTACAAATCCGGCTTTATATGCGGTGAGTAATTCAAGCAATGGTGCTGCCTTAATAGCTCAGACAAAGAATGGATTGGGAGATATCGCTATTTTTAAAGGGTCAAATGATTTTGTAAACGTGGCTCGTATCAATTATCAGGGCACAGGTTTTTTTAATGGAGGTACACAGAATAGCGGTGCCGATTTAGCTGAAGCATTTGCGGTAGAGGGAGAAAAAACTGACTATGAACCGGGTGATGTACTGGTCATTTCGGAGAATACAGATAGAACCGTTGAAAAGTCGAGCCAACCTTATTCTACTTTAGTAGCAGGTGTTTATGCAACCAAACCGGGTGTACTTTTGAGAGAAGACGATGTAAACAATGATTTAGACGGCCAGGTACCTATGGGCGTGGTAGGGGTAATTCCGACTAAGGTTTGTAATGAGGGCGGAAAAATCAAAAGAGGCGATTTACTGGTTACGTCATCAAAAGCAGGTTATGCCATGAAAGGCGACCCAGCCAGATTAGGTTTTGGTCAGATTTTAGGCAAAGCATTACAGGATTTTGACGGAACCGAGGGTAAAATCAAGGTGCTGGTAAATGTCAGATAATATCAGAGCATACCATCAGGATTAGGTACAAAATTCAGGAATGAATCTGAATGGATTTTATACTTTTCGGTATCTAATTTATACAAGAATGCCCCTTTTTTAGAAAATCCTTTTTGCTTCTCTTTTAGCTTAATTAAAAGCCCGGTAGAAAGGATTTTTCTGCTGAAATTACGTTTGTCAAAATTGCTGCCATAAATAGCTTCATACAGATTCTGTATCTGCGGAATCGTAAAGGTGTCGGGCATGAGTTCGAACCCAATCGGGTGAAAAGCCGCTTTGTAGCGCAGGCGCTCAATCGCCATTTTTATCATCTCTGCATGGTCAAAAAGCAATTCGGGTAAATCGTGCATCGAAAACCAGTGAGCATGGTAGGTGTCTGATATTTTGGTTTCGTAGTCTTTTACGTTCACCAAGGCATAGTAGGCAATCGCTACTGTTCTTTCAACGGGATCCCGGTTAGGGTCACCAAAGGCACCTAATTGTTCTAAAAATACGCCTGTCAGGTTAGTTAATTCAAACAAAATTCTGTCAGCAGCCTGGTCAAGGCTTTCTGCAGGTTTTAGCCAGCCACCCATCAGCGACCAGGTGTCCCGGTCGGTTTGCACACCTCGCTTCACCAGAAGTAATTTTAATTCTTCACCGTCAAACCCGAAAATGATTGAATCGAGTGCTACCAGGCACTTGGTTTGTTGTTTATATAGTTCTAACATTTCCTGTTAAGCTTGCAGGTGTATTTTCTAATCAGGTTAATAATTTGGTAACAATATTATAAAAGTGAATGCCCATGCACAACAAAAAAACATATTTTCTGTAAAAAACCCTAATTTTGCAAGAAAAACGAATGTCGCTGCTCAAAATACAACATCTATCCAAGTCTTTCGAAGATAAAAAGGCAGTTAACCATATTTCATTTACTTTAGAGAAAGGAGAGATTTTAGGGATTCTGGGCGAAAGTGGCTCCGGCAAAACTACTTTGTTACACCTGATTGGAGCCTTTCAGGAACCTGATGAGGGCACACTACTCTTAGAGAATAAACGTATTACTCCACCCTCTCAGAAACTCATTGCAGGGCACCCTGATATTAAACTGGTCAGGCAGGATTACGGTCTTTTTCCAAATATCTCTATCCGTGAAAACATTGCTTACGAACTTCGCTACTATGAAGAAAACTACCGTAATAAAAGGGTAGATAAATTGTTAAAACTGAGTAGGTTAGATAAAGTTCAGTCTCATTTACCCCGTGAGGTATCGGGTGGTGAGCAACAAAGAGCCGTAATTGTAAAAGCCATAGCCGAACAACCGAAACTCTTGTTATTAGACGAACCATTTAGTCATTTAGATGCGGTCAATAAACGCAAACTAAAAGTAGAGATATTAAAACTTATAAAATCTGAAGAGGTAAGCTGTATTTTTGTTACCCACGACGTAAGCGATGCCTATGGCATGGCCGACTATCTGGCAATTATGAGAAAAGGTAAAATGTTGCAAGTAGATGCACCACAAAAAGTTTATCAGCATCCATTAAATCAATACGTAGCAGAAATTACAGGCGAAGTAAATGTAGTAAGCATAGAATGGTTGGCGCGTGTGGGATTATCGAACCTACCCAATGTATTTATACGTCCTGAGCAGATTTTTGTTGCTCCTGAATCAAACCTGAAAGCTGGCGTGGTAGCCCTCAAATTTTTAGGTAATTATTATGAAGTGATTATCAGCATTGGTGAGCAGGAATTGAAGATGTTTAGTTTTGTGCCTTTAAAGGTAGGCGAGGAAATTGGTGTTGACATCAGACATTAGAGCATATTTAAAAATTATGATTCGATCTACAAAGCTCATCTTTTTTAGCTATAATGCGTTGCATTTTTTCGATGTAGCTGCTGGCTACATCTGCAAAATGACGCCTTGTCTATCTGAAAAATCTAAACTTTTCGGTCAGAATAACAAAATTTAAACATCCTCTTAGGTCTTGCATTTATATTGCTGGCAGTAGTAAATTCTGAAAACACGATACTTTTCAGAATTTACTGCCTACCTTTGCCAAAAAAACTACTCTATTCAAAAGCAATGCAGAAAATTCTTTTTATCGACCGCGACGGTACTATTATTGATGAGCCAAAGACAGATTTTCAGATAGATTCTCTCGAAAAATTATTCTTTCTTCCAAAAGCCCTTTCTAATCTCCGCAAAATAGCCGAAGAAACTGATTATAAACTGGTGATGGTAACCAATCAGGATGGTTTAGGAACAGATTCGTTTCCGGAAGATACTTTCTGGCCTGCACATAATAAAATGTTACAGGCGCTGGAAAACGAAAACATCCATTTTGACGCCATTCTTATCGACCGTAGCTTTCCGCATGAGAATCTGCCTACCCGTAAGCCCGGCACTGGTCTGCTTACCGGATACCTGAATGGAGACTATGATTTAGCAAACTCTTACGTAATCGGCGACAGAACTACTGATATACAACTGGCTGTAAATTTAGGTGCAAAAGCCATTTTTATTGGCGAAAATCCTATTCTGAATATTGAGCATGAACATGTAACTAAGTTGGTAACAACCGACTGGGATAGTATTTATGAGTTTCTGAAACTGCCGCCACGCATTGCTACCATAGAGCGTAATACCAAAGAAACACAGATTAAGATTGAACTGAACCTTGATGGCAAAGGAAAATCGGATATTCATACAGGGCTTGGTTTCTACGACCACATGCTCGATCAGGTAGCCAAACATTCAGGTGCTGATTTGACGATTCATGTGAATGGCGATTTGCATATTGACGAACACCATACCATTGAAGATACTGCTTTGGCTTTAGGAGAAGCCTATCTGAAAGCCTTGGGCGATAAAAAAGGGATTTCTCGCTATGGTTTCCTGTTACCGATGGACGATGCGTTGGCACAAGTAGCGATTGATTTTTCTGGTCGCCCGTGGATTGTATGGGATGCAGAATTTAAGCGTGAAAAAGTAGGAGAGATGCCAACAGAAATGTTTTACCACTTCTTTAAATCGTTTTCTGATACTTCTAAATGTAACCTCAATATCAAGTGCGAAGGGCAGAACGAACACCATAAAATTGAAGCCATTTTCAAAGCCTTTGCCAAATCAATAAAAATGGCTGTAAAACGTGATTTGAAAGAACTGGACAGCCTACCAAGTACCAAAGGGGTACTATAACACTTTTTGGCAAACCGTGACGACGTTCCACGGTTTGTTAAACCGTGGCTCTGATAGTTGCAAATGGATTGAATAGTAAATAAGAACAGAACAACCCTGATAAAATTTCACCAGGTACAAACGAGTAGTATGCTTACAAATGATGTAAAAACTGAGTTTCCCCAATGAAATCAACCCTATACCTTAAAACTTCCCTGCTTCTCTTAGCAACGCTAACCTGTTTTGCGCAAAACCAATCATTCAAATGGCCGAAAGAGGCTCGTATGGCTATCAGCCTTACTTTTGACGATGCGAGAGGCAGTCAGGCCACCAAAGGTGCCCCCTTATTAGATGAATATGGGGTAAAAGGTACTTTTTATGTGGTTCCTTCGGCGGTGAAGGGGCAATTAGCAGGTTGGAAAAAGGTAGTTGATAAAAAGCATGAAATCGGCAATCACTCATTAAATCATTCATGTAGTGGCAATTTTGTCTGGTCAAGAAAAAGTGCTCTTGAAAACTATACAATAGACCAAATGCGTACAGAACTGTTAGAAGCCAATACGCAGATTGAAACACTATTAGGCGTGAAACCTGAATCTTACGCCTATCCGTGTGGACAAACGTTTGTCGGTCGTGGGAAAAATGCAAAGAGTTTTGTGCCCGTTATTGCAGACCTCTTTGTCTCGGGCAGAACTTGGCTTGATGAAGCACCTGTAGATGCGGGCTATTGCGATATGGCGCAACTGACAGGTGTAGAAATGGATGGGAAAGATTTTGAGCATCTTTTACCTGTCATAGAAGAAGCCAAAAAAAACGGACAATGGCTGGTACTGGCAGGCCATGAAATGGCCGATTCAGGCGCACAGACCACCAGACTGGCTATGCTACGTAAACTTTGTGCCTATGCCAAAGACCCTGCCAATGGTATCTGGATTGCACCGGTCGGTGAAGTTGCCAGATATGTAAAGGGGGAGAGGAAGCGGTTGGGCTTGGCGGAGTAGTTTTCTGATTGCCATTTTAATCATCAGTGCTAAAATAAACGGAGGCATTTATAGAAGCAGTACTCAACGATACATCTGTACCTATAAAAAATGAAGATGTAATTATGGCAACTCTTTTAGCCTACGCCGCAAAAAAATCAATGGATGAACAGCGGCCTGTGAAGGTTTCGGAGATGGTGTAGTGTGAGACTTTAATTGAGTATTGAAACAATCACTTCAACCTCTCAGGATTCTCACTCACAAAAGCAGACCAACCTTTTTTCTTGGAACCATTGCCCGTCAGGGCTTTGGTTTTACCATGCATATAGTGGCATATAGCTACGCCAACAGCATCAGTTGCATCATAAAACTGAGTATCCAGCTTCATTTTCAATAGGTGTTCAAGCATATAGGCTACCTGCTCTTTGCTGGCATTCCCATTGCCTGTTACCGATTGTTTCACTGTTTTGGGCATATACTCTACAATAGGCACATCACGGTTAAGAGCAGCGGCAATAGCCACCCCTTGTGCACGTCCCAGTTTCAGCATAGATTGTGCATTTACGCCATAAAACGGAGCTTCAATCGCCATTTCGTCGGGTAAGTATTCTTCTATGATTTGCGTCATTCTTTCATAAATCTTCTTTAGTTTCAGCTCATGTGTGCTATATTTGTCAAGTTTTAAAACACCATATTGCACCAGCGTAAGAGCATTACCGTCAACCGAAATAATGCCATAGCCCATGATTCTCGTACCCGGGTCAACACCTAAAATGATTTTCTCTTTGTTCATATATGCAAATTAACTCAAAAATCTTTACTGCTAAGCACGGACTATGGATATTAAAAAATATTCTGTTTTCAGGCGTATTGTATGGGGTATATCTGTTATTGGAACAAAAAGGAGAAAGCATTGAAGCAATGCTCACCCATTTCAGGCAAATTCCTTTTGATAGTACTATCTGGGTAGTGTTGCTATTAATTCCGGTTAACTGGGCTTTTGAAGCATGGAAATGGCAACGATTAGCCACAAAAGTAGAAAAAATCAGTTTTGCAGAAGCCTATCAGGGTGTTCTGGCAGGAGTGGCTTTGGCTAACTTTACCCCAATGATGATAGGCGACTATGCCGGAAAAATACTGATGCTGAAAACCCAGAAGCGTACGGCAAGTATAGGGGCTATTTTATTAGGTAATGGTATGCAGTTGTATGTATCTTTATTATTTGGGGTTATTAGTTATGGCTATTTTGTTTGGGTAGCTCAACCTGAACCCCTGTTATTACACATAAGCATGGTTGTATTGCTTTGCATCTTTTTACTGATTGGCATCTGGATAGCCTTTAGTCTTCAGAAACTGAGTTTTACTACCGAAAATAAATGGCTTAAATATATAAGCCCCTATCTCATCGTGTTAAAAGAATATACCTTACCTGAAATAAGAGATGTATTTCTGATAGCCACAGGCCGATACATTATTTTTACTATTCAGTTTTTGCTGGTCTTGCAAGTATTCAACATCCATTTACCGATTACAGTATTAATAGCAGGTATCGGTATTATTTTTCTGACTAAAACATTGGGGGCGGCTTTCAATTTTTTAGGCGACTTAAGTATGCGGGCTATTACCTCTGTCTATTATTTTGGCTATTTTGGTGTAAGTCTTTCCCTGATTACTACGGCTACTTTTACTATCTGGCTTATGAATGTATTAGTGCCTGTTATCATCGGAAGTCTATTTCTTTTATCTTTGAGGTTTTCAACAAAAAAACTGAAGGCTTCTGCTGACTGATAAGCCTTTATTAATTTCTTACCAAGTGCTTGCAACTCTTCTCATATCTATTGTGTTGGCGTATTTCTTCATGAATATAGGCTTGTTATTTATCTGGCTGACTCATAAACCTTATCAGCAACAGATGAATCAAGAGCCATTGCTGAATATATCGGTCATTATTCCTGTCCGTAATGAAGCCAGCCATATCATAAATTTACTGAAAGATATAGAAAACCAGACGTATGCCAAAGAGAAGTTTGAGGTAATTGTAGCAGACGATGATTCAATAGATAATACATTAGCCCTTGTAAAGGATTTTCAGAAAGTTACTTCCATGCGGTTAATTATTAATAGTTTACCGCCTAAAGAAAACAATGCTTCTCCCAAAAAACGAGCTATTCATTCATCTATTCAACTGGCGCATGGAGATTTAATTGTTACCACTGACGGTGATTGTAGGGTTGGCCATAAATGGCTGGAAACGATTGCTCATTTTCAATCCGAAAAAAAGGCTTATCTCATTAGTTCACCTGTTACTTTTATAAATGATGCCAGCAATAGCATAGGTAACTTCTGGCAGAAAATCCAGACTATTGAGTTCAGCAGCCTGATTGGTTCGGGAGCTTGTGCCATGCTTATCGGTAAACCCAATATGTGTAATGGAGCAAATTTAGCTTATCTGAAATCAGTATTTCATGAGGTAGGAGGGTTTTCGGGTAATGAAAATTTAGCTTCAGGTGATGACGAATTTCTGATGCATAAAATTGCCTCCCGATTCCCTGATAAGGTATGTTTTTTTAAAAGTCAGGACGCAATTGTAGAAACAGAGTCTCATACTTCATTTAAATCATTTTATTATCAGCGCAAAAGGTGGGCCAGTAAATGGAAACATTACAACAACCCTTTTACCACTGCCTTAGCCGTATTTATCTTCACAGCTAATTTTTCTTTAATTGGTGCAGTAACCCTGTATGCGTTTCGTTTGCTTGATGGCACGAATCTGCTCATTATATTTTTACTGAAATTTTCGGCAGAGCTTCTTTTTTTAATCTTGGTTCTTAGTTTTTTGCGTAAAAAAAACTTAATTTGGCTCATTCCTTTTGTACAACTTATTTATCCCTCGTATGTAACATTCTTCGGATTAGCAGCTCAGGGAAAAAATGAATACATCTGGAAAGGGAGGAAACTCCAGTAATCACCTGACATCACTAAACTAAACAGCATGAAACAATTATTTCTGCTTCTTCTATTACCCGCCCTTGTTTTTGCGCAGAGCAAAAAAGAACAAAAATTGCTGAAAAAAGCTGATAAAATTCATGCAAAAGCCTACACAGTAGATACCCATGCCGATGTACCTATCAATATGATGGAAATGAAAGGCTTTGATATTGGCGAGAAGCATAACTATGCAACCGATGGTACACAGATTGATTTCCCACGGATGAAAGAGGGTGGAATGGATGCCATGTTTTTTGCGGTATATATGGCACAAGGTAAGCGTACACCCGAAGGCAATGCCGAGGCTAAAGAAAAAGCCTTGAAAATTTTTCAGGCTATTCATGAAGCAGTAAAGAAATATCCCGACATGGCCGAACTGGTAACCAGTGCCGATGCAGGTTTTGCTACACATAAAAAAGGAAAATTAGGCGTATTTATCGGAATGGAAAACGGCTGGCCTGTAGGGCATGATTTATCCAATCTGAAATTATATTATGATTTGGGTTTGCGGTATATTACACTTTCGCACTCTTTTAATAATGATTTATCCGATTCATCGGGCGACCCGGAGGTTGGCGAATATGGGGGGATAAGTAAATTAGGAGAGCAATGTATAGCCGAGATGAATAAATTAGGTATTATTGTTGATGTATCACATATTTCGGATTCAGCATTTTATGATGTGATGCGTTTGAGCAAAGCTCCGGTATTTGCCTCTCATTCTTCGTGTAGGGCATTGAGCGATGTAAAAAGAAATATGACAGACGATATGATAAAACTGATGGCATCGAAAGGCGGAGTTATTCAGATTAATTTTGTATCTGATTTTCTGAAAAAACCATCGAAAGAGATAGAGGTATCTATCAGAACCTTACGGATGCAGGCGATGAAAGCAGATGCTACGCCCGAAGATAAACAGCGGATTAATGCCGAACTACGTCAATTGAAATATAAATTTCCGGGAGAAGCACCTACCGTAAAAACAGTGGTTGACCATATCGACCATGTAGTACAGATAGCAGGTATAGACCATGTAGGGATTGGCATGGATATGGATGGCGGAAGCGATGTAGTAGGCTGTGAAGATGTAAGTAAAATAAAAAATGTAACCATTGAGCTTTTACGACGGGGTTATTCAGAAAAGGATATACGCAAAATATGGGGTGGTAATACCATGCGTGTGTTGGCAACTGCCGAAAAAGTAGCTAAACAACTGAGTACACAACCCTGATAGAGCGTAGCAGGAGTCAAATAAGGGTCTTTGATGCGTGATTTTAGCTCATAGTGTTGCAAACAGATAGTTTTATTTTAAAAAAAAAACATCAATTGACTTTTATAAGATAAAATTTCTATCTTTGTAAGATTATAACATTTTTAATATTGTTTATAATAAAATAAACTCACGAACAGTTAATATATAAAAATACTAAGAAAAATTTGGAAGCATTATGCAAAGTGTTTAATATTGTATCCAATTGATACAATATACCTAAGTCTAACTAAATGATTATTTTCCTTACGTGATTTTAATGATTAAACCGCGAGTATTTACCAGATTTGTAGCTTTTGCGTGGCTCAATGAACTTCATCAGACAATTTAATTCACAATTTAAAATCCTCACAGAATAAATAATAAGAATTAAGGTTTATGCCTTTTCTTGCACGGTACATTTTAAAGAAAAATTTTGGAAAACAGAGATGTAACATAACCTGATTTAAAAAAAAACATCATAATTCCAAACATTGTATTTTCCACAGCTTCATAATTTAAAAGTAGATTTTCACGAAAGTAGTTTTTTTGAATTTGGCAAAATTTTATTTGGCATAAATAAAATGTGTGTTTGGTGTGGATAGATAAATTTATAAAAAAAACATGAAAAATTTGGAAAATTTGGAGTGGATTTCTATAATTGTGCCAAATACACTTATTAAGATAAATCAACAAAATCTTGATATAATATAAAGTCTTTAATTACAATTTATTTTTTACTTTTTTTTTAACTAAAACAAAACTATGAAACAAAACTACTTTGTGCCCATACGGGGTGCTTTGTTTTGTGGACTACTATGGATGATGTCCATAGTAGCTTTTGCACAAAAGTCTGTCAGTGGTAAAGTAAGTGATTCAAAAGGAGAAGGTGTGCCAGGCGCCAGTATTTCTGTAAAAGGAACTACTGCAGGTACAATCTCAGATGCAGAAGGGAACTACAAAATCAATGTTCCAAACGCCGGCGGAACATTGGTAATCAGCTCAATTGGCTACAAAACGGTAGAAATTACATTAGGCAATCAAACCACTGTTGATGTTACACTTGAAGATGATGCAGCAAGTCTTGACGAAGTTGTTGTAACAGGATATTCAGTTGATAAAAGACGTGAGTCAACTGGTGCCATCTCAACTGTAAAAACAAGAGACCTTACAACCGTTCCTTCAGCCAGTGTTGAACAACAATTACAAGGTAGAGTAGCCGGTTTAACAGTTGTAACTACGAGCCAGCCGGGTTCTGGTAGCCAGATTCGTGTACGTGGATTTGGTGCATTTGGTGGTAACGCTCCTTTAATGATTGTCGATGGTTTTCCGGTAGGTGATGTAAATTACCTGAATCCTGAAGATATTGAGTCTACTACCGTATTGAAAGATGCTTCTGCGGCTTCTATCTACGGGGCAAGAGCTGCCAACGGTGTAATTGTATATACTACCAAGAAAGGCAAAAAAAATGCGAAGAAACTAAACGTTACTTATGATGGTGTGTTTGGTTTTACAGATCCGGGTCAAGGTCAGAAAATGATGAACCCACAAGACCAGGCAGAATGGACCTGGACAGCTCTTAGAAACTCAGGTGCACCGTTAACTCACCCCCAATATGGTTCAGGAGCAACGCCAATCATTCCTGATTACCTGAAAGTAGGAAACAGAAGTGGTGTAGTGGGTACTATTGATATAGAAGCTGAAAGAGCAAAATACAATATTACCGGCCCAACCATTGGCGATTACTACCAAGTAATTAAAGCTAATAAAGCAGGTACAGACTGGTACAAAGAATTGACTCAAACAGGTACAATCCAAAGACATTCATTAGGTTTTGAAGGTGGTGGCGATGCTTCACGTTTCTTCGTTGGTTTATCATTACAAGACCAACAAGGTATTTTGGCAAGCCAGAGAGCAAAACGTATTGCTATGCGTGTAAATACTGAGTTTGACCTTTTCAAAAATGTAAGAATTGGTGAAAATATCCAGTTGACATTCTTGCAAATCTTAGGTCGTCAGGGTGGTAACAATGGTTTGCAGTCATCACAAGATGAAAACGACATCTTGGGTGCGTTCAGATCGCCAACTATTATCCCGGTTCGTGACGAATTTGGTGGATGGGCTGGTACAACTGCCCTTGGTTTTGGTCAGGGTTCAAACCCTGTTGCTAACCAACAAGCAGGAAAACTAAACAAAAACTATAACGCTTTAGCATCAGGTAACTTCTATATTGAAGTTGACCCGATTAAAGATTTGACACTACGTTCGTCTATTGGTGGAACTTTCAACAACTTCTACGGTTGGGGATATGGTCGTCCGATTTATGAAACACTTGAAAATAAAAGTGTAGTATGGTCTTATAACGAAAGCGGTGGTTTCAGATTAGGCTGGACATTTACCAATACAGCTACCTATAAAAAGAAATTTGGTGCTCATGGTATTGACTTATTGGTTGGACAAGAAGCCCTTAATACCGGATTTGGTAAAGACATGAGAGCTGATGGTCGTGCGCCATTCTCTGGTGACCCTAACTATATTACTATTTCTACGCTTGATATCAGAAACCCTGCTACCAGTGTTAAAGACAATGGTATTACCTTTAACTCATACTTCGGTAGAGCAATCTACAGTTTCAAAGACAGATATATTATTACAGGGGTTATCAGACGTGATGGTTCATCTCGATTTGGTCAAAACAACAGATATGGGGTGTTCCCTGCGGTATCAGCTGCCTGGAGACTTTCAGACGAATCGTTCATGAAAGGTCTTGCCTGGGTAACTGATTTGAAAGTCAGAGGGGGATATGGTACAATGGGTAACTCAAACAACGTGGCACCTGCCAACCAGTTTAACTTGTACGAGCAAAATGTAGGAACCTCTGGTTATGACATTAATGGTACAAATGGTGGTATCGTAGGTGGGTTCAGACAATCAAGAATTGGTAACCCTAATGCTAAATGGGAAACCAGTATCACCAAAAATATCGGTATTGATGGTTCATTCCTGAAAGGTAAATTAGATGTAATCTTAGATTTATGGCAAAAAGATACCAAAGACCTGTTGTACACGTTACCAATTACACAAACAGTTGGTTCAGCTACTGCTCCTTCAGTAAACGTGGGTACAATGGTAAACAAAGGTATTGATATTCAGGTAATTACAAGAGGTAAATTCGGCGCTGAGGTAGGCTATGAATTTGATGTTACCGGTAGTTTCCTTGATAACAAAATTACTCAAATCGGTGGGGGTCTTACTTACCTCTTAGATGTGAACCCTGGTTTCAGAGGTGTAAACCCTATCCGTAACCAATTGGGTTATTCATTATCATCTTTCTATGGTTATCAGGTAGTAGGTTTATTCCAGACTCAGGAAGAAGTGAATGAGGCTTTGAAACCAACAGCTACCCCTGGTGCTGCTATCCCAACACAAACAGGCGCAGGACTTGGCCGTTTCCGTTATGCTGACTTAAATGGTGATGGTACTATCACAGCAGATGACCGCACTTACTTAGGTAGCCCGGTTGCTAAATTTACAGGTGGATTAAACTTCAGATTGACGTACAAGAATTTTGATTTACTTGCTTATTTCTATACTTCAATTGGTAATAAAATCTATAATATCTCAAAAAGATTTACAGATTTCTATCCATTATTTGCCGGTTCTGCTATCTCTGAGCGCGTAAAAGATTCTTGGACCCCTGAAAACAGAGATACTAACATTCCACGTTTCGAACAAAATGATGGTTTCAGTACTGGTTCTCAATCAAGCAGTTTCTATGTAGAAGATGGTTCATACCTGAGATTCCAGAACCTTTCGATTGGTTACAATTTCCCAACCACTCTTGCTAATAAAATGAAACTGAGCAGACTTCGCGTGCATGCAGCGGTTAATAACTTATTAACAGTTACTAAATATGGTGGTCTTGACCCTCAGGTAGCAGGTGCAGCTGATACCAACTTTGGTGTAGATTTGGGTAACTTCCCGATGACTCGTCAGGTAACGTTTGGTTTAAATGTTGGATTCTAATTTCAGTTAAATTACAATTAAGACAATGAAAAAAATTAAAATATTAATTTCCAGCGCCGTCCTGTTTGCAGGAATGTATGCTTGTAGTGATAGCTTTCTGGAAGTTCCCCCAACAGGGACACTTTCTAAAGACCAGTTAACCGGCCTTCCCGGTTTGGAAGGGTCGTTAATCGCAGCCTATGCACAGTTAAGTGCCTTGAGCCAAACACACTCTGGTCCATCAAACTGGCTTATCGGTAGTATCAGAGGTGGAGATGCTAATAAAGGAACTGACCCAGGTGATGGTACTGAAATGATTCCTATCCAAAGATACGAGTATGTATCTACTGACCAGGTGGCCGGAAACGTTTATGCCAGCTATTTTGATGGCGTTGCCAGAGCCAATTCGGTTCTGTCTTTATTAAAAGAAGCGCAAGCAAGCGTGAAAGACGCCGATAAGGCCAGAATAAGCGCTGAAGCTCGTTTCATCAGAGCACACTTTTATTTCCAGTTAAAGCGTAACTTTAACATGGTTCCTTATGTTGATGAAAACATTGGCGTAGGTAACGGAATTGAGAAAGTAAAGAATGATACTGATTTATGGCCAAAAATTGAGGCTGACTTTAAAGCGGCTTACGACGTTTTACCTGAAACATCATCTTCGGTAGGTCGTGCCAATAAATGGGCAGCAGCATCTTATTTAGCAAAAACATATTTATATCAAAAGAAATATGCAGAGGCTAAAGCACTTTTTGACCTGATTATTGCCAATGGTAAAACAACTGGCGGTCGGAAATATGCCTTGTTACCTAAATATTCTGACTTATACAGAGTGGCTAATGATAACAATTCAGAATCAATTTTTGCAGTTCAGGCAACTGTGAAATCAGGTAGCGGAAACAACGCCAATGGTGATTTGCAATTAAACTTTATTCAAGGAGTTGACCCGGGTACTTGCTGCGGATTCTTTCAACCATCGTTTGAGTTTGTAAATTCATTCCGTACTGATGCTAATGGTTTACCATTATTGGATAATTCGTATAATGCCCCTGCAAATGCTGTTAAGACTGATATGGGTATAAAATCTGATCAGCCTTTCACATTAGATGCCGGCCCGTTAGATCCAAGATTAGACCACTCAATTGGTCGTAGAGGAATTCCTTTCTTAGATTGGGGCCCACATACTGGTGCAAGTATGATTCGTAACCAACCAAATGGTGGTCCTTACTCTCCTAAAAAGTATATATTTACCAAAGCAGAAAAAGCTGCTGGTTTGACAGAAACTGGCGGTTGGGGACACCAGACTTACAATGCTTATAACGTAACAATTATCAGATTTGCAGACGTTTTATTAATGGCTGCAGAAGCTGAAATTGAAGTTGGTTCTTTAGCAAAAGCCCTTGAATATACAAACATGGTAAGAGGTAGAGCTACTAATGCATCAGATTTCGTAATGTTGAATGGCGCACCTGCGGCTAACTATAAAATCGGATTGTATAGCTCTTTCCCTACAAAAGAATATGCCAGAGCAGCCGTTCGTTTTGAAAGAAGAATTGAATTAGGTATGGAAGGCTACCGTTTCTACGACTTAGTTCGTTGGGGCGAAGATGTTGAAGCCATCAACCGTTACCTGAAATACGATCAGGTTTTATTACCGGGCGCTTTGGGTGGTGCTGTATATACAGCTAATAAAGCTTTGTTCCCTTTACCACAGTCGCAAATCGACCTTATAGGCAAAGATATATTAAAACAAAATCCTGGTTATTAATAGTCAGTTTGCCTGATATTTTACCAAAAGAGATGGCTACCAAGCCATCTCTTTTTTATATCCCATTTTCCAAGTATGAAACAGTCTTTTGTTTATTTATCCCTACTCATTACCACTTCAATTTTAGTCGCTTGTCAGGAAGAACAGGAAAAAGTTTTTACATCACTACCTGTTGCGCAGACAGGCATCAGTTTCTCTAACAGAATCAAAGAAAATGATTCTTTGAACATTCTCACATTTGAATACATTTATAATGGTGGGGGTGTTGCTTTAGGTGATTTTAACAACGATAAACTCACCGACGTTTATTTTACCGGTAACACTACACCCAACAAATTGTATCTCAATAAAGGAGATATGAAGTTTGAAGATGTTACCCAACAGGCAGGTGTAGATGGAGCAGGACGCTGGACTTCAGGGGTGGCAATGATAGACATCAATAATGATGGTCTGTTAGATATTTATGTATGTGCCACAGCAAAAAAAACAGGAAGCCAAAGGGCTAATTTATTATATGTAAATCAGGGAGTAGCACGGAATGGGATTCCGTCGTTTAAGGAAATGGCAGTCGACTATGGTATTGCCGATACAACACATACTACCAATGCCGCCTTTTTTGATTACGACAATGACGGTGATTTAGATTTATATGTGCTGGTAAACGAAATGGACGATACCCGTTTCCCGAATCAGTACCATGAAAAAGTAACTGATGGTTCTTCAAAACGTAATGACCGTTTATACCGGAACGATTTTGATAAAACAAAGAACCATCCGGTTTTTACTGATGTAACTACACAAGCAAAGATTTTTGACGAAGGCTTTGGCTTGGGTATTAATATTACAGACATAAATCAGGATGGCTGGAAAGATATTTATATTACGAATGATTTCCTTACAAATGATTTACTGTATATCAATAACCATGACGGCACATTTACCGAACAGGCAGGTAAATATTTCAAACATACTTCCTACTCAGCTATGGGTAACGATGTGGCTGATATTAATAATGATGGTTTGGTAGATATAGTTGCATTAGATATGATGCCCGCTACCAACAATCGCAAAAAAATGATGACTCCTGCCAATAGCTATATTACTTATCAGAACAATGAAAAATATAATTACACTTTTCAGTATGCACGTAATACGTTACAGGTGAATCAGGGGAAAAATCCGGTAACAGGTGAACCCATGTTTAGTGAAATAGGCCTGTTGTCGGGCATAGCACAAACTGACTGGAGCTGGGCACCAATGGTAACCGATTTTGATAATGATGGACTACGGGATATTATCATTACCAATGGTTTTCCAAGAGATATTAACGACCACGATTTTCTGGCCTATCGTGAGCAGGTGTACAGTTTAATGGCAAAATCTATGCTGTTAGAATATGTTCCTGTCATAAAACTCAAAAACTATGCTTACCAGAATAAAGGAAACTTTCAGTTTGAAGATGTTACCGATAAATGGGGCATTACTGAGCTTACGACAGCTAACGGAGCCGCTTATGCCGATTTAGATAATGACGGAGACCTTGACTATATAGTGAACAATATCAATGATTCTGCCTCGGTTTACCGAAATAACTCAATACAGATAAAACCACAGGAGAGCAATTACCTACGCCTGCAATTGCAAGGCATAGGCAATAACCTGATGGGTATGGGTGCATGGATTGAAATTGAGTATGGCAACGGACAGAAACAGGTATATGAGCATACCCCATACAGAGGATATTTGTCGTCAATAGAGCCGATAGCGCATTTTGGTCTGGGAAAAGTACAAAAGATTGACCAGTTGAAGATAATCTGGCAAAGCGGAAAATCACAGGTACTGAAAAATGTAAAAGCCAATCAGGTAATGACACTCAAAGAAGTAGATGCTACCCTGCAACCGTCTATTACTAATACTACCGCCCCAACTCTATTTACTGACATAAGCAATCAGTTGAATGTACCTTACAAGCATGAAGAAATAGATTTTATTGATTTTAATGTGCAAAAATTGCTACCGCATAAGCTTTCACAGTTTGGCCCTGCCATTGCTGTGGGCGATGTAGATGGTGATGGACTCGAAGATATGTTTGTAGGTGGGGCAAACCAGCATAAGGGTAAGTTTTTGATACAGAGTAAAGATGGGAAGTTTGCTGTAAGGGATTTATTATCAGGAGAAGACGGCCCTGCCAAAATAACCGAAGACATGGGAGTATTGTTGTTTGATGCTGAAAATGATGGAGACTTAGACCTATATATCGTAAGTGGTAGTTATGAGTTTAATCCTGACTCTCCTTCGTTACAGGACAGGTTATATGTAAATGATGGAAAAGGACATTTTGAGCTGAACCAGCAAGCCATTCCGCAATTCCTGAAAAGCGGCTCATGTGTAAAGGCAGCCGATTTTGACCATGACGGAGATTTAGATTTATTTATAGGAGGTAGGGTAGAGCCTAATAAATACCCTGCTCCGGTTTCAAGTTATATTCTAAGAAACGATTCATCGAAAGACCAGCCAAAATTCACAGACGTTACTGCTCAGGTAGCTCCTGGCCTGCACAATATCGGCCTGATATGTGATGCCTTGTGGAGTGATTATGATAACGATGGCTGGCTTGATTTGGTAGTAGTAGGCGAATGGATGCCCATTACAATTCTGAAAAACAGTAAAGGCAAGTTAGCACCTATTGCACAATCGGGCGCACTGAGCGGAAAAGTGGGTTGGTGGACAAGCATTGTGGCAGGCGATTTTGATAATGACGGAGACATGGATTATATAGCCGGAAACCTGGGACTCAATACTCTTATGCAAGCTAATGATGGCCAACCTGTAAGTATATATGCCAAAGATTTCAACAATGATGGCTTCTTTGATGCTATTCCTGCAGTATATTTCCCTGATAAAGATGGCAACAGAAAAGAATTCCCATTCAATACCCGTGACGATCTGGCAAAACAGTTTATTCAGACACGCCAGCGTTTTCAGAACTATACCAAGTTTTCGGAGGCAACCATCAACGAGATATTGAAACCAGAAGAACTGAACGATGCGTTGATACTAAAGGCAAACTGGATGAAAAGCAGTTACATCGAAAACAAAGGGAAGGGTGTATTTGATGTGAAAGAACTTCCGATACAGGCACAATTTGCGCCTATTTTTGGCATGGTAATCGAAGACTTTGATCAGGATGGCAATTTGGATGTACTAATGGCCGGAAACGATTTTGGAACAGAAATATCAGTCGGGCGTCATGATGCTCTTAATGGCTTATTTTTAAAAGGCGACGGTAAAGGCAATTTTGCTGTGGTCTTGCCCGAAAGTAGTGGTTATTGTGTAGGAGGCGATGCCAAAAGCTTGGTAAGACTAACAAATGCCAAAGGAGAAATGCTGCTGGTAGCTTCACAAAATAGAAACGACCTGAAGTTTTTCTCTTACAAAAATCCTGCTAAACCCATTGCGCTGAACGCTGATGAAACCACCGTTTTAGTAAAGCTGAAAAATGGCAAAACACGTAAAGAAGAGATAGGCTATGGTACATCCTTTTTATCTCAATCTTCTCGTAGTGTTCTCTTACCAGCCCATATAGAACAGGCAGAGATTATGACTGCCACAGGAAAGAAGCGACAGGTAAAGCCTTAATAAAATGAAAGAATTGGGCGTAAAAAAAAGAAGAAGTGTATTTTAAACACTTCTTCTTTTTTACGTATATAGGGTTTGTAATATGAATTTTGAACCTGTTTTTTAAAAAAAATTATAAATACTTCTATAATTGATTAGAAAAATTAAACGGAGATTAAAATTGATAAAAAAAAAAGAAAAATTTGGAAAAATTAAAGAATAACTCTAATTTGTGTCGAATATAGTTATAAAGACAAAATTTATTGACTTTATGCTATAAACGTACTAAACCTATGAAATATATCTGCATTTTGCTCTTTGAGCAATAGTAATATAAAGATATAATTCAGGCTATATATACCTATTTACTAACTAAATACTAAAAAAGCCGATGAGAGAAATTTCCTTATAATGTTCTACTGCGTCTTAACAAATCCCTACACATCTTATTTCGGAATACTTTAGCTATTCTGTTAATATATAACCTAATTTTATAAAAAGCGTATGAAAGTTATTTTTTCGTCATTACTACGTACACACACTTTGCTCTGAAATAATTCAGAACAATCAAACGTGTATGCCTTTTTTGCTGTTTATCATTTTTTTAAAAGCGTATGAAAGATTAATCTCTTTCTCTATCATAACTCTATCATAACACTATTTTCTTGTGCGCACAAGGGCAAGATGATTGCGTATATTTTATAATTTATTTTGCTGTTACCCGATTTTTAAAAGCGTATGAAAGATTAATTTTTTTCCTTTCAGTCATGTACTTTCCTGTTCTGGCAAGTATAGGCTGATTCTGTGTAATTCATTATTTTTTTAACTAAATAAAACAAAGCGTATGAAAGAAAACTACTTTGTACCTATAAGGGGTACTCTGATTTGTGGCATACTTTGGCTGATGTCCATAGTAGCATTTGCACAAAAATCTGTTAGTGGTAAAGTAAGTGACCCAAAAGGTGAGGCTATTCCGGGGGCAAGTATTACCCTCAAAGGAACTACAACCGGAACAATCTCAGACGCAGACGGAAATTACAAAATTAATGTCCCAAATTCGGGTGGTGTTTTGGTAGTGAGTTCTATTGGTTATAAAAACCAGGAAATTGCTGTAGGCAATCAGACTACGCT
Organism: Emticicia agri; assembly: GCF_004168285.1. Lineage (GTDB taxonomy): Bacteria > Bacteroidota > Bacteroidia > Cytophagales > Spirosomataceae > Emticicia > Emticicia agri. The sequence continues at coordinate 122,847 of NZ_SEWF01000006.1, forward strand.
GAACATAATTTTAGAGTCAGATGAAGAAACACTTGATGAAGTGGTTGTAACCGGCTATGGTACTCAGTCAAAAAGAGATATTACAGGAGCTGTAACAACCGTAAATGCAAAAGATTTACAATCTGTACCTGCTACTACTTTTGCGCAACAATTACAGGGACGTGCCTCTGGTTTGAGCATTGTAAACGATGCAACACCGGGTGGTAATGCCACTGTTCGTATCCGTGGTTTTGGTACAATCGGTAACAACGACCCGCTCTTTATTATTGACGGTGTACCTACAGAAAACCAAGGAAACCTCAACCCGAATGATATTGAAACCATTCAGATTCTGAAAGATGCTTCTGCTTCCTCTATTTATGGTTCTCGTGCGGCTAATGGGGTGGTAATTATCACCACCAGAAAAGGAAAAATCGGCCCTGCAAAAATCAGCTTCTCGGCATACTATGGCACGCAGAAAGTTTCAGAGAATGTACAGTCATTGAATGCAAAAGAATTAGGTGAATATCTTTATCTGGCAGATAAATATGCCGACAAAGCCCCACAACATGGTCAGTATACTTTTGGCGCTAATGGTGAAGTAACAATCCCTGCCTATGTATATCCAAGTGCAGGGAAAGAAGGTGCCGCCAATACAAACCCTGCCTTGTATTCACTAACACCAAGTAATATTTATCCGATTACCAAATCGGCCGATACTTACTGGTGGGGCGAAGTTACCCAAACAGCACCTATTCAGAACTATCAGCTAACAGCCAGTGGTGGTTCAGAAAATAGCCGTTATGCTTTATCGGTGGGTTATTTCTCACAAGATGGGGTTGTGAAATTTATCGGTTACGACCGTTATACTTTGCGTTCAAATACAGAGTTTTCGGCTATTAACAAGAAACTAAGAATAGGCGAGAACTTTACCGTATCATTTGATAACCGTAAAGGTGGTTTCGGTAATAACGATGAACAGAATGCGGTTTCGGGTTCTTACAAACACCATCCTTTGTTACCAATCTTTGATATTAACGGATTCTTTGCGGGTTCACGCGGGGCTAATTTAGGTAACAACTCAAACCCTTATGCTACGCTTGCCCGTCAGGCAGACAACAGAAGATACCGTCTTAGAGGTTTTGGTAATATCTATGGTGAGTATGATATTCTCCCATTCCTGACATTTAAAACCAGTTTAGGTATTGACATCACTACCGAAAACGGTAAATACATTGGTCGTGCCAACCCTGAGTATATTGAGGGTAGCTTTGTAAATAGTTCAGAATCAAATACTAACTACGACTACCAATGGGTATGGCAAAATACTTTATCGTTCAGCAAAATTTTTAATACTGTTCATAAAATTGATGCCTATATAGGTACTGAAGCTATCAAGCAATTTGGCGAATATTTTGGTGCTACCCGTCAAGGTTATGCGTTTGAAACTTTACCAATTATCAGCTATCTCGATTTAGGAGACCCTACCAAAGTAGGTAATTATGGTAGAGTAGGAAATGACTATTCACTATGGTCGCAGTTTGGTAAATTCAACTATGCTTACAACGATAAATATTTGTTTCAGGCTATTATCAGAAACGACGCCTCTTCTCGCTTCTTGTCGGCTTCACGTAATGCACTTTTCCCTGCTTTTAGTTTAGGCTGGCGTTTATCTGAAGAGAAATTTATTTCTACCAATCTGCCATTTGTAAGCGATTTGAAACTTCGTTTTGGTTGGGGTAAAACAGGTAACCAGAAAATAGGTAATTATAACGCATTTACTACTTATCGTTCTGACATCTGGCACGCAGGTTATCCGATTGATGGTAACCAGACTACACCAACCATCGGTTATGATACACAGGCATTTGGCAACCCTGATGCTAAATGGGAAGCTACTACCTCAACAAACTTCGGGATAGACGCCTCATTGTTCAAAGGTAAGTTAAGCTTCGAACTTGATTTCTGGAAACGTGTAACATCTGATATGTTATTTACCATTCCATTAACCTTTACAGTGGGCGACGCTGCCGCACCAGCTTATAATGTTGGCCAAATGACCAATAAAGGATTAGATGCAGGTATTAACTACAAGAGTAATATCAATAACTTCCGTTATAGTATATCTGCTAACTTATCAACTTATAGAAATAATGTTGATAAATTGGATGAAAGCCCTAATACACGTTACCTGGGTTATACTTCCCGTGTTCCAGCTATTACCGTAACCCAAGCGGGTATCCCTATTTCATCATTTTATGGTTATACTGTTTTAGGTATATTCCAGTCGCAATCTGAAGCAGATGCCTGGCCAAAATATGAAAGTTATAACAAACCGGGTAAGTTTAAAATGGCTGATATCAATGGCGATGGAGTAATTGACCCTAAAGACCAGGGTGTTATTGGTAATCCTCATCCTGACTTTGTTTATGGTTTAAGCTTAAACTTGGGCTACAAAGCATTTGATTTAACCATCTTTGCTAACGGAACACAAGGCAACGATGTATTTAACTATACCCGTTATTTCTCCGATTTCAATACTTTTCAGGGTAACCGTTCAAAACGTGCTTTATATGATGCCTGGCAGCCTTCCAATCCTTCAGGTACTGTACCTATCATGGATGCCAACGACCAGATTAGTAGTCGACCATCAAGTTACTTTATCGAAGATGGCTCTTATTTCCGTATCAAAAACGTACAGTTAACCTATAATCTGCCATCGAAAATTACAGGTAAGACCGCTTTAGACAATGCACAGATTTATGTACAAATGCAAAACCTGGCTACGTTTACGAAGTACACAGGCCTTAATCCTGAAATTCAGACAGGTGCCGATACTACTTTAGGGTTTGATGGTGGATATATGCCTGTATCAAGGACATTTATTGTAGGCGTTAATTTTGGTTTTTAATATTCATATCTGAAAACCAACGACTCAATTACTAATAAAAAAGATTATTCAAATATGAAAAGTAACAATATTGTTAAAATATTTCTGGCTACAGGACTTACAGTTGGATTTGCCATTGGGTGTAGTGACGAATTCCTGACCCGTGAGCCACAAGCCCAGTATAGCCCAACTGCCTTGAAAACTGCCAAAGGTGTGGAAGGGGTATTGCTGGGAGCCTACGCCATGATTGATGGGACAGGTCTGGACGGACAAGACCCGTGGATGAATGATATTCATAACTGGGTTTTTGGTGGAGTACCGTCTGACGATGCCTATAAAGGAACTGATGCAGGTGACCAGCCCGAAGAAACCTTTATCGAAAGGTGGGACTTTCAGGCTACCAATAACCATATAAAAAATAAATGGCGAGGCCTTTTCAAGGGTGTAGCTCGTACTAACGACGTGATTAATACCCTGAAAGATGTGAAGGATATAACCGAAGCCAGAAGAGCACAGATTTTGGCAGAGGCTAAATTCCTGAGGGGATTATTTCATTTTGAAGCAAAAAAATGTGGAAGAATATTCCTTACATTGATGATGCTACTTTTAATTTAGATGATTTGCAAAGCACAAAAATCCCTGTTGACCCACAGGCTTGGGCAAAAATTGAGAAAGATTTTGCCGATGCCGCAGCCGTATTGCCTGTTACACAAGCACAAGTAGGCCGCCCAACCAAATGGGCTGCTAAAGGTCTTCAGGCTAAAGCATTGATGTTTCAGGGGTTTGATGTAAACACCGGAGCAGCTAATGCAGCTAAATTAACTGCCGCTAAAGCAATTCTGGAAGAAATCATGAATAGCGGTAAATACCGATTGGTTGACCTTTACAGAGACAACTTTGATGCCAGCACTCGTAACAATGCCGAATCAATCTTTGAAGTGCAATTTGCCTCATCAAGTGCTACCGGCGATGCTGCTAATCAAGGGGTAGGTCTGGCTCACCCTTATGCTTCTCCCTGGGGATGTTGCGGTTTCTACCAGCCTTCACAAAACCTGGTAAATGCGTTTAAAACAGGTGCAGATGGCTTGCCATTAATTGATACTTTCAATGATTCTGACGTTAAAAACGACCAGGGTTTAAAACTGGAAGACCCCTATACCCCCTATGAAGGTATGTTAGACCCTCGCTTAGACCATACAGTTGGTCGTCGTGGTATTTTGTTTATCGACTACAAAATTCATAATGTAGACTTTATCCGTGACCAGACTTATGCAGGGCCTTATTCTCCAAGAAAACATATACCTTCTAAAGCATTTACAGGGGTTAATGGTTGGGGTAACCTAACCAGCAATAACTATCGTTTGTTGCGTTATGACATGATTCTGCTTTGGTTGGCTGAGTGTGAGGTTGAAATAGGAAGCCTTGAAAGAGCCAGAGAGTTAGTGAATATGATTCGTACCCGTGCGGCAAATCCGGCAGGTTTTGTGCAAAAAGCTACACAAGGGGCTACCCGTGATGCCTATACTTTAGTAGTTGATGCTCAGGGTAATCCGGTGCCTGCGGCCAATTATAATATTAAAAACTATACCGCTCCGTGGACAAACAAAGATGATGCCCGTAAAGCTGTACGCTTTGAAACCCGTTTAGAGTTTGGTATGGAAGGCCATCGCTTCTTCGACCTTTCAAGATGGGGCATAGCCGCCGATGTATTGAATAAATACAATGAGGTAGAATCAAACAAACGTGTATATAAAAAAGGTGCAAGGTTTGTAAAAGGTAAAAACGAATTTTATCCGATACCTCAGGAAGCCATAGACCGCTCAGAAAAAGATGGTAAAGCCACTTTAGAGCAAGATCCGGCTTATAAATAGTTTTACAGTGATTGTTTTAGAAAAAAAAGTTAATTTTACAGAGATGGTAGGTTTACCATCTCTGTTTTTTTAAGCATACTACCTGTTTTTTTACAATGAAACCCGTTTTTATGTACAACCTCATCCGTAAACTCTCATGTATCTTACTAATTCCTGCACTTTACTCCTGTAATAAGAAAACAGATACTGTTTTTACCAGATTACCTTCAGACGAAACAGGTATCCGGTTTTCTAACCGAATTACTGAAAACGATACCATGAATATTGTTGCCTTTGAGTATGTATATAATGGTGGTGGCGTAGCTATGGGTGATTTTAATAACGATAATAAAGTTGATGCTTATTTCACCGGAAATCAGGTTTCCAATAAACTGTATATGAATCAGGGAGTCGATAAAAATAATGAACTGAAATTTATAGATGTTACTGCCGAGGCGCATGTGGGTGGTGAGGGCAGATGGTGTAATGGCGTAGCTGTGGTAGATATTAATAATGATAATCTTTTAGATATTTATATATCGGCGTCGGTTAAAAAAGTAGCCAGCCAGAGAGCTAACTTACTCTATGTAAATCAGGGCGTAGGACGGAATGGCATTCCGTCGTTCAAGGAGATGGCGGCAGACTATGGTATTGCCGATACCACACATACCACTAACTCAGCATTTTTTGATTATGACAATGATGGTGATTTAGACCTTTATGTGTTGGTTAATCAGATGGAAGACGTAAATATTCCGAATATGTACCGTCAGACTCTAAAAGACGGATCTTCTAAGCGTACACACAGACTTTACCGCAATGATTGGGAGGAGTCCAAAAAACATCCATACTTTACTAATGTATCAAAAGAAGAAGGAATCCTGATAGAAGGCTTTGGATTAGGTGTAAATATTACAGACATTAATCAAGATGGCTGGAAGGACATCTATGTAACCAACGATTTCCTGACCAATGACTTATTATATATCAATCAGCACGCCAATGGCAAACATATTGGTTTTGTAGAACAAGCCAAAGATTATTTCAAACACACCTCTTACTCGGCTATGGGGAACGATGTGGCTGATATAAATAATGACGGTCTGGCTGATGTGATAGCAGTAGATATGATGCCATATACGAACAAGCGGAAAAAGATGATGACGATGGCTAACAATTATCAGACTTTCCAGAACAACGACCGTTTTAATTATACCTATCAGTACCCACGCAATACACTGCAAATTAATCAGGGTAAAAACCCATTGACAGGTAAACCAATTTTCAGTGAAATAGGGTTAGCCGCAGGAGTAGCACAAACCGACTGGAGTTGGGCACCTATGGTAGTTGATTTTGACAATGATGGGTTGCGGGATATTATTATTACCAATGGTTTCCCGAAAGATATTACTGACCTCGATTTTATGGCTTATCGGGCGGAGGTAAATAACCTGGCAACTTCTACTTATTTGTCAGAGAATATTCCATCAGTCAGAATCAAAAACTTTGCTTTTCATAACAAAGGCAACTTCCAGTTTGAAGACGTAACCGAAAAATGGGGCATGGCCGAACCCTCGTTCTCTAACGGTGCTGCCTATGCTGACCTTGATAATGATGGCGATTTAGATTATATAGTCAACAACATCAACGATTCTGCTTCGGTCTATCGCAATAATTCAATGCAGTTAAAACCACAGGAAAGTAATTATCTGCGAGTTAAATTTCAAGGTAATCTGCCTAACATTATGGGTTTAGGAGCGTTGGTAGAGATTCAATATAACAACGGTCAGAAACAAGTCTATGAGCATACACCTTATCGGGGCTATATATCATCGATTGAGCCTGTGGCACATTTTGGGTTAGGCAAAATTCGGCAAATTGACAGATTAAAGGTTATCTGGCAGAGTGGTAAAATACAGATACTAAAAAATATCAAAAGCAATCAGGTATTAAGTTTAAAAGAAAGTGAAGCAAACGGTGATGATAATCCCGGAATTTCAGTTCCCTCACCATTATTTACCGATATAAGTGAGCAACTAAAAGTGCCTTACGTGCATGAAGAAGACGATTATATTGATTTCAATGTGCAGAAACTCTTACCCCACAAACTATCTCAATATGGCCCCGCCATAGCTGTTGGAGATGTGAATGGTGATGGTATAGAAGATATGTTTATAGGTGGAGCCAGATACCGGAAAGGTAAATTTTTAATACAGAATAAAGAGGGTAAGTTCATTGTACAGGATTTACTATCAGGAGAAGACGGCTTCAAGAAACCTTCGGAGGATATGGGTATTTTGCTTTTTGATGCCGATAACGATAAGGATTTAGACCTCTATATTGTAAGTGGTAGCTATGAATATAAAGCTGATTCCCCAGATTTGCAGGATAGATTTTATGTGAACGATGGCAAAGGACATTTTACCCTGAATCAGCAAGCTATTCCAGCTTTTCTGAAAAGTGGTTCTTGTATAAAAGCTACCGATTATGACCACGATGGCGATTTAGACTTGTTTATAGGTGGCCGTGTAGAACCAAATGCTTATCCGAAGCCTGTATCGAGCTATATTCTAAGAAATGATACGGCTAATGGACAGATAAAATTTACAAACGTAACAGCTCAGGTAGCTCCAAAACTACAAAATATTGGTCTGGTATGTGATGCTATCTGGAGCGATTATGATAACGATGGCTGGCAGGATTTAGTGATGATAGGCGAGTGGATGCCTGTAACGATTTTAAAGAATAACAAAGGTAAGTTAGAACCAATGCCACAAAGCGGAGCATTAGCCGGTAAATTTGGTTGGTGGACAAGTATTACCTCCGGCGATTTTGATAATGATGGCGATATAGATTATGTAGCAGGTAATCTGGGACTGAATACATTGATGCAGGCCAGCGATACGCAGCCTGTAAGTGTTTATGCCAAAGATTTCAATAATGATGGATTCTATGATGCCATTCCAACGGTATATTTTCCTGACGATGAAGGTACAATGAAAGAGTTTCCGTACAATACCCGTGATGATCTGGCAAAGCAGTTTATTCAGACCCGTCAGCGTTTTCAGAATTATGCCAAGTTCTCCGAAGCAACAATTGACCAGATATTAAAGCCGGAAGAGCTAAAAGATGCCCTGATTCTGAAAGCCAACTGGATGAAAAGCAGCTATATCGAAAATAAAGGAAACGGGCAGTTTGAAGTAAAAGAACTACCTATACAAGCCCAGTTTGCCCCGATTTATGGAATGGTAACTTATGATTACGACCAGGATGGAAACTTGGATGTATTGATAACAGGAAATGATTTTGGTACAGAACTATTAGTAGGCAGGCATGATGCGTTCAATGGCCTGTTATTGGCAGGAGACGGTAAAGGTAACTTTACACCAACGCTTCCAGAAGGAAGTGGCTATTATGTTGCGGGTGATGCCAAGAGTCTGGTGCGACTAAAAGACGCAAAAGGTAATCAGCTTTTTGTAACATCTCAGAATCGAGGTGATTTAAGATTCTTCTTATACGAAAATCCATTTGAGAGGGGGGTATTAAGAATGGAAGCATTTGGTCATGGTGATGCGAAATTATCTCACCGAATAACCCCAGTCAAAACAGTTGAAGTATTGCCCAACGAAACAACTGCTATACTGAAACTCAAAGGAGGTAAAAGCAGAAAAGAAGAACTGACTTATGGTTCGTCATTCTTATCACAATCCTCACGTAGTCTGGCCTTACCTGCCGACGTAGAAAGTGTTGAGTTAATAGATAATCTGGGTAAAAAAAGAGTGGTAAAGCCATAAACCACAGCCTCAGCTCTCTATTGAGGAAAAAACTTCTATCTCATACAAAAACAGCCAGTGAATCAAGGTTTACTGGCTGTTTTTGTATCAAAACAGTACAGATAAGGGGCTTTGTGGGCACCACCTGTAATTTTTTTGTCTAATCTTTTCAGCATATGTAAACCCAATATTTTTCGCTGAAAGTTAGAGCGGGCAATTTTCTCTCCTAAAATTGTTTCATACAAATTCTGAAACTCGTTCATCGTAAAGGTTTCAGGCAAGAGATTAGGGCCAATCAGTTTTTCATCCAAGTTTTTTCTGAGTGTATGTAAAGCTTTCTCCAGAATAGAATCATGGTCGAAAATAAGCGAGGGTACAAGGTTTAAGTCATGCCACGTGCAAGAGTCCGAAAACACATCAGGCATCGGAGTAGCTTTAGAAAAATTAATCAGGGCATAATAACCAATAGAGATAAAGCGGTTTAGCAAAAAATGGTCAGCTTTAAGAATAATTCCACTGCCATTCATGAGTTTATGATGCGTGGCATCAAAGCGTCTATCCTTGTCTCCGAACACATAAAATTGTTCGAGATAAATGTCTTTGAGCCCTGTTCGTTCATTTAAAACTCTTGCAGCTGCGTCTTCTAAATTTTCGTCCTGGTTAATAAAGCCTCCCGGTAAAGCATAGCAATCAGTGTTTTTATACTTTAAGAGTAATATTTTCAATTGATTGTCGTAATAGCCAAAAATAACACAATCAATCGAAACACTCGGAAGCATCAAAGGTCTTGCCTCCCAAAACTCTTTCAAGTCGGGATTATCAGTCATACAAAAGGTTAATAGTAAATGTATAAAATTAGGTTTGTACAAATATAAAGAAAAGTTTGTATTAATTAAAGAATGTTTGTATCATTGTTACAAATTGATACAATGACTTTGTTTGTTATAATCAATTATTGAAAAATTTATAAAATATCCGCCCTCTTCATCGTAAAACTCGAAAAATCGCTACAAAAAAGCGATTGAGGGGCTAATTTATCCCATAAGTCGATTCTTAGAAAAGTTAATCCTATTGCTGTTTAGATTTAGAAATCATTCGTGTGATTTTGTTAGTTGAGGTAGCTTTGTTTATTCTCCTTACTGCTTTCAACTGCGCAACATCCGCTGAATCACTCAATTACCAGGTCTTTCAACCTTCTTAACATATATTTAGTATGAAATCTAACAGACGAAATTTTATTCAGACACTGGGCCTTGGTGCAGCTGGTGTAGGTATGAGTAGTGCCGTGCCTTTAACAGCCGATGCACATGCTTTTGGTTATAAAGAAAAGGACGATGAGCAGATCTTGTTTGTAGGAGATAATATTGCCGTAGCCAACACAGGTTACGGAAAAGTTCGTGGGTATATTCTGAGAGGTATCCATACTTTTCTGGGTATTCCGTATGGAGCAGATACAGGAGGGGCTAATCGTTTCATGCCTCCGCAAAAACCACAGACCTGGGAAGGCGTAAAACCAACAGTCTGGTGGGGAAACAGCGCACCTCAGATTATGGAGAAACGCTATTCCGACCAATATTCTTCGTTTGTTGACCACTGGAATTATGATGATGTAAGTGAAGATTGTCTGAGAATTAATGTCTGGACTCCGGCATTAGATGGTAAAAAAAGACCCGTAATTGTGTGGTTGCATGGTGGTGGTTTTGTGAACGGTAACGGTATTGAGCAAGATGGTTATAATGGCGAAAATATCAGCCGTTTAGGCGATGTGGTCTATTGTTCATTGAATCACCGTTTAGGTACTTTAGGGTTTACCAATCTGGCAGGTGCAGGTGGTGAGAAATTTGCCGCTTCGGGCAATGTAGGTATGCTTGATATTGTAGCTGCTCTGGAATGGGTAAAAGAAAATATTGCCAATTTTGGCGGTGATGCATCTAATGTAACCATTATCGGTCAATCGGGTGGAGGAGCTAAAGTTACTACACTTATGGCTATGCCATCAGCCAAAGGATTATTCCACAAAGCAGTGGCTTTAAGTGGTTCGTCTTTGTCTGGTGTGCCTAAAGAGTACTCTGAAAAACTGGGGGCGGCTGTACTGAAAGAAGCAGGTTTAGGCCCGAATGAGATTGATAAATTACAACAGATACCTTGGAGACAGTACATTGATATTGCTAACAAAGCAGTAGCATCAATGGCAGAAGAAGCCAAAAGAATGAACCTGCAAAGAGGTGGCTATGCTCCGGTGGCAGATGGTAAATTCTTAAGCGATAAACCATTTTTCTCTGATGCTAACCATTTTTCTGCTGATGTTCCGTTGATTGTCAGTACTACTTTTAATGAGTTTTCGCCAAGCCGCACAGATGCGAATGTAGAAAAAGTGTCGTTGGCCGATGTAAAAGAAAAACTGAAACCAAGATTTGGCGATAAATCAGGTGAAATCGCAGATGCTTATGCCAAGGTTTTCCCAAATAAGAAGCCAATTGAAATCTGGTCGATGATTATCTCAAATCGTAAAAATGCCATTGCCACGGCTGATGCCAAAGCTAAACAAAAAGCTCCGGTATATGTAGCCTGGTTTGGCTGGCAACCACCATTATTTGATGGTAGAATGCGGGCTTTCCACTGCGATGATATTTGCTTCTGGTTCTACAATACTGACCTGATGCTGACTCATACAGGTGGTGGCGCAAGACCCCGCCGCTTGTCTGAAAAAATGGCTAAATCATTCGTCAATTTCGCACGCACAGGTAATCCGAATGGCGGAGGGCTTCCGAACTGGGCACCCTATACAACTGCCAACGGTGAAACCATGATTTTAGATGATGTATGCGTCATGAAAAATGACCCTGACCGTGAAGCACGGAAGGCAATTGTGTAATGTAAAATGGCCTCATTCCAAGCCGCTCTCCAAGTGGAGAGCGGCTTAAAAGTATCTAATCTGAAGTCTTTAAATTTGGATTTAAAGACTTTATGATTGTATATTTACTACTTATTCATCTTTAACCTTTACATCTGCAATGAAACGCATTTCGTATGTGCTGTTTTTATTGGTAACATTTACTACATTTGGTCAGCAAGGCATTGTAAAAGAAAGTCTTACCATCAAAAGTGCTCTGATGGGCAAAGAAATTAAATACAATATTTACCTTCCTGCCGACTATAACTCATCTAATCGTTCTTATCCAATTCTCTACTTATTGCATGGTTTTGGCGATGATGAAACCGGCTGGGTACAATTCGGAGAAGCCAACGTTATCACAGATAAATTATCTAATAGTGGCGAAATAGCCCCGATGATTATTGCCATGCCCGATGGTGGTGTAAGCGGCTATGTAAACAGCTACGACGGTAAGGTGCCTTACGAAGATTTCTTCATCAAAGAGTTTATCCCCTATATTGAAAAGACCTACAGAGTGCGGGCACAGAAACGTTACAGAGCCATTGCCGGGCTTTCGATGGGGGGGTATGGTACCTTAATCATGTCAACCAAACACCCGGAGTTATTTGCTGCTTCTGCTCCATTAAGCGCAGGTGTGCGTACAGACGAAGAAGTATTAGCTATGCCAGATGCACAATGGGCTACCTCTTATGCCCAACGCTATGGTAAAGACCTGGTAGGTAATGCCCGTCTGACCGACCACTACAACAAAAACTCTATCCTCAAAATTATTGAAACGGCGAATCCTGAGGATATTAAAAAGGTAAGATACTATATTGATTGCGGCGATGATGATTTTCTGATTAAAGGCAATATGGCCTTACATGCCCTGATGATAGACAAGAAAATTCCACATGAGTTTCGTGTGCGTCAGGGTGGACATACCTGGACTTACTGGCGTACAGCTTTGCCCGAAGTTCTGAAATTTGTAAGTGAAAGTTTCCATCAAAAATAATTCACCAAGTATAATGAAAAAGATAAGCCTGTTATTGCTGTTGTTGGTTTCAATGGCCGGTTTTGCCCAACAAGGTATTGTAAAAGAAAGTCTGAAACTCAAAAGTAGTACTTTAGGCAAGGATGTGAAGTATACTATTTATCTGCCTGCCGATTACGAGAAAAACAATCGTTTGTATCCGGTTTTGTATTTACTACATGGCTATACTGACGACGAAACAGGCTGGACACAGTTTGGACAGACACCTGAGATTGCGGATAAAACGATTAATAGTGGCGATGCTCCTCCGATGATTATTGTCATGCCTGATGCAGGGGTAACATGGTATATGAACACCTTTGACGGAAAAACAAAATTTGAAGATTTTTTCATAAAAGAGTTTATTCCTTATATCGAAACTACCTACCGCGTTCGTTCTAAGAAAGAATTCAGAGCTGTGGCAGGCTTATCAATGGGAGGACTCGGTACGCTACTCTACGCAACAAAACACCCGGATATGTTTACAGCAGCAGCGCCTTTGAGTGCGGCGGTGTGGACAGATGATGAAATCATTAACGGAAATCAGAATCAGGACCAATGGAATTATGTATTCGGAGATTTGTATGGAAAAAATCTTAAAGGGAAAGAACGCCTGAGCGAGCATTATTATAAAAATGCCCCCATTAAAATAGTAGAGACTGCCAATGCAGAAGAATTGAAAAAAGTAAAGTTTTATATTGATTGTGGTGATGATGATTTTCTGATTAAAGGCAATATGGCACTACATGCCATGATGATTGACAAGAAAATTCCTCACGAATTCAGAGTAAGAGATGGTGGCCATACCTGGTCATACTGGCGCACGGCTTTACCGGAGGTATTGAAATTTGTAGGAGATAGTTTTCATAGGTAGAAGAATTGAGTGATTGTATGAATGAGTGATTAATTGTTTTGAACTTTGATTTACCTGATTCGAGGATTTCGCTGATGCTTAATCACAAATAAATCAAAGTAATCAGGTTAATCAGCTAAATCAAAGTTCAAAACAGTCACCAACAAGCACTAAATATATTTTTAACAACATTATCCAATTTATTAACCTTATCAAGAATGAATCGTAGAGAAGCTGTTCAGAGACTTTTCCTGTTAGTAGGAGGGGTATTGTCTCCGCCGGTAATTGCCGGTGTAATGGGACAAGTACTGAATACAGGCGAAAGCGTAATGACTACTGCCGGACAAGAGGCATTAATTGCCGAGGTAGCCGACATCATCATTCCAACAACTGACACCCCGGGTGCTAAAGCCGCCGGAGCAGAGAAGTTTATCATCAGAGTCATGCGTGATTGTTATGTGAAAGACGACCAGGATAAATTCTATGCAGGTCTGGCTAAATTAGATGCCGACAGCAAAGCTAAATTTGGTAAAGGCTTCATGGATTTGAGCATACCTGAAAAGAACGAAATGGTAAAATTGTCGATGACAAATGATAAACCTTTCTTCCTAAGAATGAAAGAACTAACAACCGTAGGTTATTTTACTTCTGAAATAGGTGCTACACAAGCATTGGAATACTTGCCAATTCCGGGTAGATTTGATGGTTCTGCCCCATATAAACCGGGTCAAAAGGCTTGGGCTATTTAATTGTTAACCTATTCACAGATAAAATTTACAGACAAAAATGAACTTAAATATAGATGCTATTAAAGCCCAGACCTACGATGCTATTATCATTGGTTCGGGTGTAACCGGAGGTTGGGCTGCCAAAGAATTAACAGAAAAAGGGTTACGTGTAATCATGCTTGAAAAAGGAAAGCAATTAGAACACGTAACAGGATACGAAAATGCCATGAAAGACCCTTGGCAGATGCAATATAACGGAAGATTGACGATTGCTCAGAAAGAATCGCATCCGAAATTATCGCGCGATTATCCTTATAATGAAATGACAGAGAAATACTGGATGAACGATTCAGATTCGATGTATAAAGAAGATAAAAGATTCGACTGGTTCCGTCCGAATATTGTGGGTGGTAAATCAATTATGTGGGGACGTCAGTCATATCGTTTAAGTGATATAGATTTTGAAGCAAATCTAAAAGATGGTATCGCCATTGACTGGCCTATCCGTTATAAAGATATAGCTCCGTGGTATTCTTATGTAGAGAAATTTGTAGGTATCTCAGGAGAAAAATTGAACTTACCGCAGTTGCCTGACAGTGAGTTTCTACCTCCGATGGAAATGTATGCCGTTGAGAAAGAGGTGCGTAAACGCATTGAGAAAAATTTCCCGGGTCGTCATATGACTATTGGTCGTGTAGCTAACCTTTCAGAGGCGGCTAAGGCACAATTAGGTGTCGGTCGTGCTTCGTGTCAATATCGTAACAAATGCTCTTTGGGCTGTCCGTTTGGTGCTTATTTCAGTACACAATCGTGTACGCTTCCTCCGGCGGCTAAAACAGGTCGTTTGACCTTACGCCCTGATTCGGTAGTAACTGAAATTATGTACGATGAAAATAAAAAACGTGCAACAGGTGTGAAAGTAACCGATGCGGTAACCTTGCAACAAACTGAATATTTTGCCAAAGTGATTTTTGTTTGTGGTAGTGCCTTAGGTTCAACGGCTGTTTTATTGAACTCAAAATCAAACCGTTATCCAAATGGATTAGGTAATGATTCAGGGGAGTTAGGTCATAACCTGATGGATCACCATTTCAAGATAGGTGCTTCGGGTGTTTGGGATGGTGATTTGGATAAATATTCGTATGGCCGTCGTGCCAATGGTATTTATGTACCTCGCTATCGTAACATCGGTAACGATAAACGTGATTATATCCGTGGTTTTGGTTATCAGGGTGGGGCAGGCGCAGGTCGTCAGGGTTGGCAGCGTAACGTGGCTGAATTGAGCTTCGGTGCTGACTACAAAAACGAAGTAACCAAACCGGGTTTATGGACAATGGGGCTAAGTGGTTTTGGAGAAACTTTGCCTTACCACGAAAACCGCATGTATTTACACCCAACCGAAAAAGATAAATGGGGGATGCCATTGGTAGTTTTCGATGCTGAGTTGAAAGAAAACGAGAAGAAGATGCGTATTGATATGCAGAACGATGCCAAAGAAATGTTGGAAAGTGCAGGTGTGAAAAACGTACGTAGCTACGACAACGGCTCTTACTTGGGTATGGCCATTCACGAAATGGGTACAGCCCGTATGGGTCGTGATCCTAAAACATCTGTATTGAATAGCAACAACCAGGTGTGGGGTGTGCCAAACGTATTTGTAACCGATGGAGCAGCAATGGTTTCGGCTTCTTGCGTAAACCCATCATTGACCTATATGGCACTAACCGCTCGTGCAGCAAGCTTTGCCGTTAACGAATTGAAGAAGAAGAGTATATAGTTTTTTGATTCCAATGCACGGTCGAAGGCACAAGCCAAAGGACTAAAAAACTCAAATAATGCAATAACACAAATTCTCCTAACCTCTCCGGCATCACATCGGAGAGGTTAATTTTATCAATAAACTCAACCTGTACTAATGAAATTCTTTCGGATAATAAGCTCTTTTACTTTCCTAAGTTTATTATTCATTATTAGTTGCCAGTATAAAAAAGAGGCTTCTCAACAAAGTGGTGAAGAATTAGCCAAAGTGCATTGTGCCTCCTGCCACCTTTTTCCTGAACCTGAATTATTAGATAAAGATACATGGGAGAAAAATGTATTGCCTGAAATGGCTGTACAATCAGGCTTTCAGATAGTTGGTGGAGCAGTGTACCCTGACATTCAACAGGAAAAGCAAGGAGACTCAAGCTATCTGGTTAGCAAGGCAGTCATGAGTGTTGAAGATTGGGGAAAGATTGTTGCCTACTATGCCGAAAAAGCACCGCAGAAAATCGCCCCACAGAACCGTCCCTCAGTTACTGAAATCAGTGCCTTGTTTGATGTTTCGGCCAGGCAAGTGCAGAAAAATGGTTTCCCTGCTACCTCTTATCTAAAGATTGATGAGGGGAATCAACAACTTTATGAAGCCAGTTATTTTGATAGTTCACTCAATGTATTTGATAAAAACCTGAAACCTGTTTCATCAAGAAAGCTGAAGGCAACTATTGTGGACATAGATTTTAGAGAAGATCTGAAAAAGCCGGGTACTCGCAGTGGTTTTTTAACAAGCATAGGACTAATGCACCCCAATGACTTAAAGAAGGGAAAACTATTGGATTTTAATGCTACAGCCCAAAGCAAAGCCCTGATAGACAGCCTGCAACGACCTGTACAAAGCATAGCAGTCGATTTAGACAATGATGGCTATAAAGACCAGTTAATTTGTAGTTTCGGAAATACAAAAGGGGTATTGGCCTGGTATAAAAATATGCAGGGTAAGGGATATACAAAGAAGGTAATCAGAGAGTTGCCGGGGGCTATCAAAGCCTATATCACCGACGAAAATAAAGATGGTTTACCTGATATATGGGTGCTGTTTGCCCAGGCTCAGGAGGGCATCTTTCTCTTGATGAATAAAGGTAACGGAGAATTTGATACAAAAGAGATTTTGCGTTTTCCTTCAGTCTATGGCTCAAGTTATTTTGAATTAATCGATTTAAATAAAGATGGCTACAAAGATATTTTGTATGTAAACGGAGATAACGCAGATTTGACAAGGCATCTGATGAAAAATTATCATGGGGTGTATGCTTATCTCAACAACGGTAAAAATCAGTTCAGGCAAGCATTCTTCTTCCCGATTAATGGCTGTTATAAAGCTATTGCCAGAGATTTTGATAAAGATGGCGATATCGATATTGCGACTATTTCGTATTTCCCGGATAAGAAAAACCAGCCGCAAGAAGGCTTTGTCTATCTGGAAAGTCAGGGAAAGTTTAACTTCAAACCCTATACTATTAAAGAAGTAAATGCGGGTAAGTGGCTGACAATGGATGCCGGAGATATTGACGGCGATGGCGATGATGACCTGATTATCGGAAATCTTGATTGGAACAAGCAGTATAACCCGGAGCTTGCCCGAAAGGATACGGCATTTTTACTGCTGAAAAATCGTACAATCAAACCTTAATATAACCTATGAAGAAAATTCTATTTCTGTGCCTGATTACCTTTTTGGCGAAGGCGCAATCAAAAGCCCCTTTTGAAACCGTGCGTACGCAGAACGGTATGATATCGGGTATATATAGCAATGAAGTAAATGTTTTTAAAGGAATTCCGTTTGCGGCACCCCCTGTGGGCGAATTGCGCTGGCGGGCTCCACAACCTGTTGCCAACTGGCAGGGCGTACGCAAATGTGATACGTTTTCGGCCAGTGCTATGCAGCCTAAACCCGCTCCTTTTATGATGTATACAACTGAGTTTCTGGCACCACCGGAGCCACTGAGCGAAGATTGTTTATACCTGAATGTGTGGACAGCGGCGAAATCGGCCAACGAGAAAAGACCTGTAATTGTATGGATTCATGGCGGAGGATTTTCGAGCGGTTCAGGGTCTGTGCCTTTGTATGATGGAGAAGAGTTAGCTAAAAAAGGAGTAGTATTCGTAACCATTAATTATCGTGTAGGAGTATTTGGTTTTTTAGCTCACCCTGACTTAACCAAAGAAAACTATGGCAGAGGTGTAGGAAACTATGCTTTTCTTGACCAGATTGCCGCTTTTGATTGGGTAAAGAAAAACATAGCGGCCTTTGGTGGAGACCCCAATAATGTAACCTTATCAGGACAATCAGCAGGGGCATTTAGTGTAAATGTACTGATGGCGTCGCCTTTAGCGCAAGGCTTATTTCATAGAGCTATTGCCGAGAGTGGGGGTATGTTTGGTATTTCTCTTCGAATGAAATCGATAACTGATGCCGAGCAAACAGGCGTGGCTTTTGCGCAAAAATTACAGGCTAATTCAATAGCTGATTTAAGAGCTAAATCAGCAGAAGAAATCCTGAAAGCAGGGGGTGGTATTACCAGTCCGGTATTGGATAATTATGTGATTGTAGGCGATATGTACAGTATTTTTGCCAATCGCAAGCAAAATGATGTACCCTTACTAACAGGCTGGAATGCAGGAGACAGATTTCCGTCGCCTAAAACTTTGACAGCAGCAGAGTTTAAAGCCGATGCCGAAAAGAAATACGGTATTTTTGCCAATGATTTCCTGAAAGTATATCCTGCTAATACCGAGGCAGAGGCTAAAGAATCACAATTGGATGTAGGAGGACACCTGCTTTTTGCCTGGCAGAATTATACATGGGCTAAACTACAATCTTCTTACGAAAAGAATAAATCTTATTTGTATTTCTTCAAACACGTACCGCCACAGCATTCTGATAAACCTGATTTTGGCGCATTCCATTCGGCAGAGTTTGGTTATGCCTTACACACTTTAAGAAACTGGGACAGACCTTTTACAGAAGTTGACAGAAAATTAGAAGACCAGATGTCATCTTATTGGGTAAATTTTGCCAAAACAGGTAATCCCAACGGCAAAGGTTTACCGGAATGGAAAGCATTTGATGCCAAAAATCCGCAAGCAATGATATTTGGCGACACACCCAAAACAGAAGCCTTGCCTTTCAAACCTCAATTTGAATTCTGGGATAAATATCGGGCGAGCCAGAAGTAATATCAAGCGTGCCACGGCTATACCCGTTCGAGGAAGGCCGTGGCACGCTTAGGTTTTGAACCGAAAAATGTAAAATTTTAAATGCGGCAGCCGTTGCTGTAAAACCGAAAAAGGGATAAGATACAATATAAACAACCTTTTACATTGTACATTTCTCGGTTTTACCGGGCGGCGTTCCGCATTTTCTGTTAACATTCCTCCTTGTTCCTTTTACCATTTTCCAATCTTTTTAATTACATTCCGAATGATAAACCCATAAATGCTCATCGAATTTTGACCAGCGGTGGTTGTCTTTTAATTTTGTGAGCATAGTTGGGCAATCTTTGTACAGGGCCGCATAGGCCTCGTTATAATCTCTTTTATTCAGTTTTACTGCGGTAGCATCACCCACTTTGATAAAATACGATTTACTTTCATCATGAGTAATAGTTACGCCTTTTACTTCAGTACTCATGGTTACGACAGAGAGCGGGAAATGATAAACCTTTATTTTTGCGCTGAAAGAAGGATTGAGTAACTGTAATAATAGTTCTTCTACCTTGTCTTTTTTCACTACCTGAGCTTTTTCAAAATAGAGATAGCCTTCGCCAATAATATCAGCATTGACATCCTTATTTAATACATGCTTATTAAATGCCTCATTAATAGAGTTGTCGAGTTTGGCGAAATCACTTAAAGGCACATAGATATTCGCAATAGCATCAGCTTTTAAGAGTATCTTTTTTCCTGCTCCTTTAGGAGTAATGTTGATTGAGGAAATAAGCCCGTTTTTCATCGTAACAGTACTGATAGTACCTTCTATTTTTGTGCCGTCTGCCATAGTAAGGTAAGCTGGTTTTTTGCCTGAAACGTTTGAAGGAAAATCAAAAGCAGGTGCGAATAACTGGGCTGAAGCCGAAATAGTTGTGTAAGCAAAGAGACACAAAAGTAATGCGGTTTTTTTCATAATTGTATAAATTTAAAATGGTGGTTTCATGCAGAAACGAAATATTCAGAACTGAATTGTCAGAAACGAATCTCGTATGCTGTTAATATTTGTTAAAGTCTTTATTGGACTTTACTAATGACAATTCTAATGATTAACACCCCTATATAGCAAGCGTGCCGTGGTTCTAAACCACGGCACGCTTGTTAAACGAAAAAGGAACAAAGAAAAAGACTTTTTACTGGTTCCTTTACCCATTCTCCAATCTTTTAATTACACTCAGTAGTATAAGCCCACAAATGTTCGTCGAATTTTACCCAACGATGGTCGTCTTTAATTTTTTTCAATAAAGCAGGGCAATCTTTGTATAAACCCAGGTATGCCTGGTCATAGTCACTTTTTTTGATTTTTACAGCGGCTGCGTCTCCTACTTTTACATAATAGGATTTATCGTCGCCTCCGGCCATAGTAATGCCTGCTACACCAAACCGCATAGATTCCTGTGCACGAGGGTCATGGTAAACTTTAATTTTCTGGCTGAACGACGGATTTACTACCTGCATCAATAAGGTTTCAACATCTTTCTTGATGCCTACAGTTGACTTCTCGAAATAGGCATATCCTTTGTTAATGATTTCCATATTTACGTTGTTGTCTTTCCATTTCTGGGCATTGAAAGTCTGCTCAGAAGAGTTAACAAATTTGTTGTAACCACTTGCAGGCAGATACATGGTTTTGATGTCTTCGGCTTTAATCTTACGCTTTTTCTTTTCACCCGTAGGTAAAATTACAATTTCTTCAATCAACCCTTTTTTACGGTCAATATCATCAATGGTTCCTTCAACTTTGGTACCATCTTCTAAATTGATGTAGGCAACTTCTTTGCCCGAGAAACGGTCAAAAGCAGGAATAAAAGATTGGGCAAAAGCAGTAGTACTGCCAAATAAACAGCAAAACAGAACAATTTTTTTCATAAGAAGCATTTAGGTTTATAATTAATATTAAATAAAAGGTAGTTTTTTGTTCTGGTAAAAGGAGAATGGTTTTTTAAACAGAAAAATGCGGAACGCCGCCCGGTAAAACCGAGAAATGTAAAATGTAAAAGGATTGAAGAAGAAAAATAATCTAATCAATCGATATTCACATTAGAGTCCCTTTTACATTTTTCTGTTTTTCATTTTACATTTTTCGGTTTCCCTGTTCCTTTCTCCATATAATTAAAGATTCCCTCTTTTCAATTCAGCTACAGCATAATCAGCAGCACGGGCTGAAAGAGCCATATAAGTCAAGGATGGATTCTGACAGGGTGAAGAGGTCATGCACGCTCCATCGGTACAAAAAACGTTCTTCACTATATGGTGCTGGTTGTATTGATTAAATACAGAGTTTTTGACATCTGTACCCATACGGGCCGTTCCCATTTCGTGGATACTCAGACCGGGGTGTGCTTGTTGGTCAAAGGCTTCAATATTAGAGAAACCTGCTTTTTCCATCATGGCAACAGCCTGTTCCTTGGCATCTTTGCGCATCAGGGCCTCATTTTCTCTATAATGCACATCCATTTTCAACACAGGTTGTCCCCATTTGTCTTTTTTCTCAGTAGTAAGCGTTACTTTATTGTCATAATAAGGCATACACTCACCAAAGGCATCCAGTATCATTTTCCAGTCGCCAAAGGTAGCTACTTTTTCTTTAAATTCAGCTCCCATTCCGTCCATATCCATTGAGTGTTGCCAGCCATCACGCCAGGTATATACTTCAAAACCATACCCTCTGTTAAAAGGCTGTTTCTCTGCACCGGGCAGATTACGGAATCTGGGTACATACAAGCCCGCAGGATGGCGACCATAGTATATCTTATCTAAATCTTTCTGATAATCAGCCGTGGCTCCTACATGAAAATGATGGTCCATCAGGTTATGACCCAATTGTCCGCTATCATCCATTCCATTCGGAAAACGGTTAGAGGTAGAATTCATCAGAATAAAAGTAGAGCCTAAAGCAGAAGCATTCAGGAAAATGATTTTTGCCGAAAACTCCAGCCATTCATTGGTTTGCTCGTCGATAACTCTTACCCCTGTAGCCTTACCCGATTTTTCATTATAAATAATTGAATTGACAATGGAATGAGGCCTAAGTGTAAGATTACCTGTGCGTCGGGCAGCAGGTAAAGTAGCCGATTGCGTGCTAAAATAAGCCCCAAACGGACAACCTCGCATACAACGATTCCGATACTGGCAACTGGCACGCCCTAAAGCTGTTTGTTCTTCGGTGGGTGCAGTCAAGTGTGCCGCACGTGCCGATATTACTCTCCGGTCTTGGAAGTTGCTATTGACACTATTTCTGAAATGTGATTCAATACAGTTATCTGGCATAGCCGGCTGAAAATGCCCGTCGGGTAAGTGTGGGAGTCCGTCACGGTTTCCGGCAATGCCTGCAAATTTCTCTACGTAATCGTACCACGGAGCTATATCTTTATACCGGATAGGCCAGTCGGTTGCAATTCCTTCTTTGGCATTGGCCTCAAAATCAAGGTCTGAAAAGCGGAACGAATAACGCCCCCACATCAATGAGCGTCCCCCAACATGATAGCCACGTATCCAGTCGAAAGGTTTTTCTTCTATATAAGGATTCTCTAAATCATTTACGAAATGATGATGGGTTGACTCCATGATGGCAAAGCCTGTCCGGTTTTGTACCGGATAGTTTTTCAGCAAATCATTAGGCATCTGTAAATCGTGGTGCGGAAAATCCCAGGGGTCTTTATTGGCAGTAATATAATCAGTTATGTGTTCTATCATACGCCCACGCTCTAATAGCAGCACTTTTAATCCTTTTTCGCAGAGTTCTTTAGCCGACCAGCCGCCCGAAATACCCGAGCCTACCACAATCGCATCGTATTGGATATTTTCCTTTGTTTTTCCTTGAAAATTCATTGTATAGGTTAAAATAGAATAGAACTTAAAGGTATAGAAAATAAAGATAGCTGCCAATTAAATCTGCGTGGCACGGCTAACCTCGACCGAACATGGCCGTGACACGCATGGGCACTTGGCAGACTATCTTATGTATATTGGGAGTTTTTATGAGTTTAGGGAGTAAAATGAGTAAGCAAGCCATCCAATTTTATAGCTGAGTATAGAGATGCCACACTCGATAGGTTATTTCAACTTATTATACTTCTTACTCAACTCCAAAACCTTATCTACAGGTAAAGCCTGAATGATACCATTGGCTCCCTTGGTGGTCTGGGCAGCAAACATCGAATTGATGATGGCTTCTTCGGTAGCTTCTATGGCTGCCAGAAATAGCGGAGAAACATCGTCGTTGCGAAGTTCGGTTGCTTCATAAAACTTGGTAGGATTGCTGTGAGGTACACGTAATTGTTTAGCCGTCGAAAATGCAATTACATAATCACCACTACCATTAGAAGCTATTCCTCCGGTTTTAGCCAAACCGAAAATAGCTCTTTTGGCTAATCTTTCTAAGTTACGAGAGGTTAAGGGCGCATCTGTTGCCACTACTATCATACAAGAGCCATCAGCAGGGTCGTTCAACTGGTCGTTCATAAAATACTGTTTCAGTTCTTCGCCCACAGGCACTCCATTGATTTGTAATACCCCACCGAAATTGGTTTGTACTAATACACCTACGGTATAGCCTCCTGACTTGGAGGGCAATACCCTTGAAGCCGTTCCGATACCACCTTTCCACGCAAAACAGATAGTACCTGTACCTGCGCCTACATTCCCTTCTTCTACTTTGCCGGGCATAGCTATTTCTATGGCTCTCAATACATCTTCTTTTTTTACGTGTCGGCCTGTAATATCGTTTAGAAAACTATCGTTTGTTTCGCCCACTACCGGATTTACAGACCTAACCCTTTCATTACCTTTCTGTGCTAAAGTATAATCAATGACAGCATCGGCCGCAGTAGGTACTGAAAGCGTATTGGTCAGAATAATGGGTGTTTCAATATTGCCCAATTCCTGCACCTGACTGATACCGGCTAATTTACCAAAACCATTGGCAATAAAAATAGCCGCAGGCACTTTCTCCTGAAACAGATTGCCTTCATGCGGAATAATAGCCGTAACACCTGTACGGATTTTTTCTCCTTCAATCAGGCTCATTTGTCCAACCTTTACGCCTCCTACATCGGTAATCGCATTATTAGTGCCGGGTTTCATAACACCTATTTTAATGCCTAATTCACGAGGACGTTTTTGTTGTGCCTGTGCCATGATACTGAGGGAGATGAAAGAAAAAAGAAGAAATTTCATGTGTGAGGTTTATTGATGAAAGTGATTTTTAATGCGTATAATTCATGTTTCAGCGAATAAACTCGCTGAAGTGCTAAAAAATATTAGACTACTTACCTCTCAAACCTATCTTCAAATGCCACTTTTCCATCACCTTTAGATAGTTTTACATGATCTACCAGCCCTGTCCCTTGAAAACGGTAAGTAATACCCATAATTTTGCTGATAGGGCTTTGGTACGGAAACTCATAAGCCAACAGGTTATCGACAAATATTTTTACTTTTCCATTGACAGATTCGCACCGGACTTTTACAAAATCCTTGAAATCGGCACCAAATTTAGAAAGGTCGTGTTCTTTGCCTGAGATATTGTGGTCGATAAAATAGATATTGTTGTCAGAAATACAACCTTTGGCAGACAGGCGTATCATGATAGCAGTGCCCTCGCAAAGTAAGCCAATGTCAGTAAACTGGCAAACAGAGGCACCTTCCTGATAAGTATTTTTGATAGATGTTTCAAAAACAAAATTATCCGTTTTTATATCACCAAAGTCTCTGAGGTTAGCATATTCTGCCATCGGTGCCGTTGGTTTCATTGAAATACTCTGTGCCTGTATTTGCGCTACCGATAAGCCTAATTTGCCATCATTCAAGGCCTCTTGCTGTTTGAAATATACCGGAACAGGCTTTAGGTTAATCAAAGGCAACCAGCCATCTGTCTGAATAAATAGATTATGCTCTTGTACCACCTGATTCCCTATGACCAGTTTTGCCTGAAACGAACCCGGGTAGTAGTAAACAGAAGTATGCTGACGCTGATTTTTAGAAACCTTTACCCGTTTAGATGGGTCCCAGTCTTGTTGAATAAATACAGAGTCATAGGGGGCTTTAGAAGCGTCATAATCAAAAACAACCGAGTTAGGCACACCAACCGCTACTATTTTTTTACTGCTGAATGTATAATAAGCAGGGTCAATGAGAGAGCGGGTAGGTTGGTCTTTCGAGAGAAAATACCAGCTTACAACACCTAATACTAATAGAAGCGGCAGTATAAAAGAAAAAAGATAAGGCCTATTGGCTTTTTTAGTTGTTTTGCCATTTGCGTGAGCTTGAACTGTTACAGGTTCAGTGTTGCCGTTTTTCGGAAAATGACTCTGACGGAAAGCCCGCCAATGTTCAAAACCTATAAACTGGGCAAGTGTATTAAGCGTAGTAATGGTAGGAGCAGAGTCATATTTTACTTTTCCCCAGATTCTTTTCAGAGTTGTAGGGCTTAGGGTAATAGCAGTTACCTCAAAAATGCGTTGAGAGAGTTCTTCAAAATCCTGATTTGCCCATTTTTCGCTATTCCCCCAACCTGTTTTTTCCTCAATCAGCTTTTTACAATGTGCTAATAATATGTCTTCTGATTCAATAATCACTTGTTAATCAATTGTTTATAAAGATGAATGAATTTGCATGAACTTGGAAAGACCATGACCAGATTTGAACAGGACACCGCTTATATCTTTGTTCCATCAATTCGATAATCCTTATTTTTTAATCTAAAAATGTCTAACAAAGCTATGCAAAAGAACACAAAAAAAATGGGTCTGGCAGCGATTTTTTTCGCTTTATCTCTCTTATCTTTTACTATTTCAGCGCAGGAAGATAAATCAAAACGGCCATCGCCTCCGGCTACCACAAGTGGTGAAATCAATGGAAAGAGTGTAACCATCAGTTATGGACAACCATCTATCAAAGGGCGTGAAGTATGGGGCAAATTGGTGCCTTATGGTCAGGTATGGCGTGCAGGTGCTAACGAGGCTACCACTATTGAATTTTCAAAAGATGTCAGCATTGAAGGCAAAACACTTCCTGCAGGAAAGTATGGCCTTTTTACGATTCCTAATGCCAACGAATGGACGATAATCTTTAATAAAGTACCCAATCAATGGGGCGCATTTAAATATGATGCAGCACAGGATGCCTTGCGTGTAAACGTGAAACCTAAGAGAGCGAAGGCCTTTAATGAAAAACTGATGTATGCTATCAACAAAAACTCGGTGAGTCTGGCGTGGGAAAATGCGGAAGTAGCATTTGCTGTAAAATAGTTCGAATGAAAAAGCTATTAACATTCACATTTTGCCTGAGCTATACAGTGGTTATGGCTCAGGCAATGGTCTTTTTTATTTTTATAGAAAATGTAAGTGATACAAAAATTTTAGAATACAATCATCATAGGTCAGATAAATACCTGCCAGTGGCGGGTATTTATTTTATACCCCTAACCCCTAAAGAGGAACATTTATTTGGTAATTATTTTTCTTTTCTCAATTTATGCTATCGCATAATTGAAGGCCACAGCATTGCTCCATGCCCTCTTCCCCACTCCCCCTGCCCAAAAACCCCCTTTTTCACATGGACAAAATATGGACAATTGCGTTTTGAGCGACGTATAGTGTTGGCGTTATCTGTTTGAGGTGTATAATTTTACTGCCATAAGTGAATCATCTACCACAAAAAAACAGATAGTAAGCCTTCTTATGAAACAGTTTTTTACTCGTAAACACAGCCTTTTTTTAGCTTTATTTTTATGTCTGGCAAAGCTCAGTTCTGCACAATTGCCCTATATAGTTAAATACTTAAATGTGCAAGGCTCAGCAACTCCGGATAACCTAATCAATGTAAATGGAATTTTATACTTCACGGCTTATGATGCAGATTATACCTATGGTAATGAATTATGGCGGAGCGATGGTACCACAGCAGGAACCTATATGGTGAAAGATATTAATCCGGGAGGGGGTAGTGCTGAGATAGGCAATTTAACTAATGTAAACGGAATGCTTTATTTTAGAACCAGTGGTTCAAATGGCACCAGATTGTGGAAAAGTGATGGTACGCCGGAAGGGACAGTCGAGGTATCAACCAATGTAAGGTTGGGAGGCAGTATTGCCGATGTAAACGGAACTTTATTTTTTAAAGGAACAACTACCGCTTATGGTACTGAGTTATGGAAAACTGATGGTACTGCCAGTGGTACTGTCTTGGTAAAAGATGTTAATCCCGGAATATATGATTCGTTTATTTTGTATATGACTAATGTAAACGGAACACTCTATTTCAGAGCTTCTTATAATGGTTTCATGGAGTTATGGAAAAGCGATGGTACTACAGGCGGCACAACCCTATTAAAGCAGTTTTCCGGCACTGCTGATTTATCCAATCTTACTGATATCAATGGTACTTTACTTTTTACGGTAGATGATGGATTAAATGGTAAAGAGTTATGGAAGAGTGATGGCACACCCGCCGGAACACATTTATTAAAAGATATTTATTCTGGTGCTACCGGTTCAGCTATTACTCAGATAATCAGCGTAGGAAGTACGGCCTACTTTACGGCTACCCACCCGACTTATGGAAGAGAACTATGGAAAAGTGATGGTACTGAACAGGGAACAATACAAGTAAAAGACATTGTAGCCGGTGGTTCATGGACTAATCCGCAAAGCCTTATTAATGTAAGCGGTACTGTATTTTTTACGGCTGATGATGGCACTAATGGCCGGGAATTGTGGAAAAGTGATGGTACTCCAACAGGAACAGCATTGGTAAAAGATATTTATCCGGGTACGGGTGGGTCGTTTATTGTGAATTTGATTAACTTAAATGGAACGCTGTATTTTTGGGCAAATAACTCATCTAATGGGTCGGAATTGTGGAAAAGTGATGGCACTACTGCCGGAACAACACTGGTAAAAGACATTTATGAGGGCTATATGGGTTCATCGACTTTGTATGCTCCGGCTAATGTAAATGGGAAACTGTATTTTCTGGCAAATAGTAAAGTAGATGAGGTTGAATATAATTCAGAATTATGGACTTTAGGAACCTGTACTTCTGCCAATACTATTGTAACTGACCGTAGCAAGGCAGTTGTCTATAATAGTCAACTGCAAAACTCACCTGCTACCACCACCTGTCATTGCGATGTATTTAATAATCTGATTGCAATGGTTGAGTCTACGGGCGAGAACCCTGTTAGTGGCAATATCAGCAATAAAGTATGGATAGAAACTGCCAACGATAGCTATGTCAAGCGTCATTATGAAATTTATCCGGTCTCCGCTCCCTATAATGCTACTGGTAAAGTAACTTTATATTTTACACAAGCCGATTTCGATGAGTATAATAATGCAGTTGGAAGTAGCAGACTGAAATTACCTGACAATAGCACAGATGTTGCAGGTATCAGTAATGTAATGATAGAACAAATGGAAGGCTCGAGCGAAACGGGCTTACCCGATACTTATACAGAAGGCACAAGTACAATTAATCCTGACGATACGGATATTTTCTGGAATAGTACGGCCAGCCGATGGGAGGTCAGTTTCGCAACCACAGGTTTTGGCGGTTTCTTTTTAAAAACGCCTACATTAATTGCTCCTACTGATGTATCAGCGAGCGAAACGGCTATTTGTAGCGGTACTGAGATTTGGCTTTCAGCCACTTGTGCAGAAGGGAACTTAAATTGGTATACAAGTGCCACCGGAGGTAGTAGTATCGGTACAAGTTCACCTTTGGTGCTTTCTCCTACAAGTACGCATACTTATTATGCTGCCTGTGAATATGGAATGAACAGCACCAACAGAATAGCTACTGACGAAGTGGTGGTTACCACAGTGCCATCTACTCCAACAGAAGTATCAATTGATAAAGCCAGTATCTGTACTGGCACAAGCATTGAGTTAACTGCTACCTGCCCGATTGGCACAGTCAAATGGTACACACAATTAAGCGGAGGAAGTGCTGTTGGTTTAGGAGCTAAGCTGCAACTATCCCCTTTAGAATCTGCCTTTTACTATGCGGCCTGTGAAAATGGCGATTGTCAAAGTGATAGAGTATTAGCAGGGTCAGTAGAAGTAACTCAACAACCCACCAACCCCACAGGAATTTCGCTTAGTGCCACTAAGGTTTGCTCCTTTGAATTCATCAGTTTACGGGCTACCTGTGATATTGGCAGCATTGTGTGGTATAAGGGTGAATTTGAGACAACAAGCGTTGGTATGGGTGATAACTGGGGAGAAGTTCCGGGCATGACTACATCGTATTATGTGGCTTGCGAAAATATAGACTGCAAAAGTGAAAGAGTATTTGCGGGTACGGTAACTGTAATAGAGCAACCCGTTAAGCCAGCCGATGTTTCGGCAAGCCTGACCGCTATTTGCAGCGGTATGACTATTACCTTATCGGCTTACTGTTCAATAGGAGAGGTTGCCTGGTGTAGAGTAGGTGGAGAAGAGGATGTGTTTCTTGAGATGGGGTCAATTATTACCCAGACTCCATCAACTACTTCAAGGTATTATGCCATGTGTATAAATGGAATTTGTGAAAGTACCAGAATACTTACCGATGAAGTAGTTGTAACTACTATGCCATCTTTACCAACTGGTGTTTCAGTAAATAAAACGGATATTTGTACTGGTGCAAGCATTACGCTGACGGCTACCTGTGCTATTGGTACCCTTACATGGTATAACGATTCGGCAGGGGATACCAGCATTGGCACAGGCAATAACCTTATGCTTACGCCAACAGATACCCATACTTATTATGCGAGTTGTTTTAATGGAGATTGTGAAACGAATCTGGTAGCTACCAGTATAGTAACTGTTACCACTCAGCCCATTAATCCAACTAATGTGGCTGTCGATAAATCCATTATCTGTGCCGGAGAACCTGTTACTTTAACGGCCAGTTGTAGCATAGGAGAACCCAGCTGGTATAGTTCAGCTACTGGCGGTACAGCTTTGGGTACAGGCAGTAATTTTGACCATAACCCAACTTCTGCCATAACCTACTATGCCGCTTGTGTAAATATTAATTGTGTAAGCGAAATAATAGCCACAACAGAGGTAACCGTAAGACCAACACCTGTTAAACCGACCAATCTTTCACAATGGTCAACAACGGTTTGTAGTGGAATATCTAATAGTCTAAGTGGCTCTTGTACTACCGGAACACTTAAATGGTACGAGGCTGCAACGGCTACTACACCTGCATACGAGGGAGAGACCGTTTATATTTCTATAAATAAAACTACTACTTTTTATGCCGCTTGCGAAACCGCCTATTGTAGTAGTGAAAGAGTAGCCATGCAGGAAATCGTATTTTATACAAGACCTGTAAATCCTACTGGATTATCTGTGAATAAAACAGCTATCTGTTCGGGTGATAGTGTTACTTTAACAGGTTCATGTTCTATAGGGAACATACAATGGATACGAGCTTACACAGCAGGAGGAGTAGAGCAATACGACCTTGTTCCAACTTATACACCCGCTGAAACAAGTATCTATTATGCCTATTGTATGAATGGTACATGTATAAGTGACTACCTGCCAACCGATACAGTAACAGTAACCGGGCAACCGGGTATCCCGACTGGTTTATATCAGGGTGGTACGCAGATTTGTGTAGGTACTGGCATTTATATGACCGCCTCTTGTGCTACAGGTATTCAAACCTGGTATAACTCATCTACCGGAGGAACAGTGTTAGGAACTGGAGATTACTTTGCTCCTCAACCTGCCACTACAACAACCTACTATGTTTCCTGCGAAAATGGTAATTGCAAGAGCGCAAGAGTAGCCATGAACAAGATAGTGGTTTATCCACAACCAGTCAAGCCAACAGGCGTTTCAGTCAGCAAAACAGCTATCTGTAATGGAGAGACTATCACCTTATCAGGTACCTGTTCAATCGGAACTTTAAGATGGTACAAAACCAGTATGGGCTCAGATACTGCCTTTACCTATAAGCCTAAGATGAACACTACTTACCATGCCTTATGCTCAAACGATGCTTGTTCCAGTGAAAGTGTGGCTACTGCTGAGGTAGTAGTAACTCAACAACCGGGTACACCAACCAACGTATCAGTCAATAAAACAACCACTTGTAGTGGCGAAACCGTGAGCCTGACAGCCAGTTGCTCTTTGGGTACAATCACCTGGTATAATTCATCAACAGGCACTACCATTGTAGGCACAGGTAACAACCTCAGCCAGAGCCCAACAGCAAATATTACCTATTATGCCGCTTGTGTGAACGGAATATGTAATAGTAGCAGAGTGGCTACTCATGCAGTAACCGTAAAGCCAAAGCCGGTAGTACCTGTAATTGCAGGCAGAAATGCAATTTGTGCCGGAGAAAATATAACCTTAGTAATTGCTGCATCTACCAATAATCCCTTATCTACTTTCCATTGGTCGGGTGGATACACAGGTTTATCTCGTACTGTTGCTCCAACCACCACGGCGCATTATAAGGTGTTAGCCTCTTATGATGGTTGTAATAGCGATTCCTCTGCTGTATTTACAGTTACTGTCAATCCAATACCTGAACAACCGGGTATTAAAGCCGATAACGCCACTATCTGCAAAGGTAATACGGTTGTATTAAATGCCCAGTGTCCGAATATAACTGATAGCTTCTACTGGAATAATTCGACAGCCTCTAACAGTAATGCGCTGACAGGCTATTATAAAAGCACAAGAACTGTAACCGAACCGGGTACTTACAAAGGTTGGTGTGAGTCTAATACAGGTTGCAAAGGCCCTGAAAAAAGTATTACTATTACCGCAGGAAACAATTGTGGTGGTAAAAACTTTATTACAATTACTCCCGAAAAACCTGTTATCTGTCCTGATAAATCGGTTACGCTTACAGCTACAGGTTGTAGCGGAATTATTACTTGGTCAGGTGGGTCAGGTAGCCCGACAGGCACCGTAATTACTGTTAAACCAGTAACCAGTATTACTTATCTGGCGCAATGTAGTACCGGAGGTTTTGCATCGGTTGATGTAACCGTAGCTACTTCGGCCGTAGTGGTAAGTACAAATATCAGCACAGGTACCGAGCAGGTAAAAGCCGTCAATAGCATAGAATCGAATAAGAAAATCGGTGATCCTGATTTTTCACCTGCTCCGATAGTTACGTTTGAGGCAGGGAAATCAATTTTACTGAAACCAGGCTTTGTAGCCGATTCCCGAAGTGTATTTAAGGCGGAGATAAAAGGGTGTAATTAGCAAAGAATTGTGGCGCGAACTTCCAGTTCGTCGCACTGCGAACTGGAAGTTTGCCCCACAATTTCATTTGCCATGCAAAAAAATACTTAAGGAATTGTTAATGTTTTTGACTCAATCAGTTTTCTTCTTTACTTTGTTTTTTTAATGAATCATTCTATGAAGAAAACATATTTATTATTTTTCTGTGTCTTATTCACTCACTTTACTTTTGCTCAGGGAATTATCTGGGAAACAGATATTGAGACTGCCTTTAAAAAAGCAAAGGCTGCTAACAAGCTCGTTTATGTAGAGTGTTACCTGCCTACCTGTCCGGTATGTATGAGCTTTGAGCCTATCTTAAAGTCGGCAAAGGTAGGAGAGTTTTATAACAAGAATTTTATCAATTATAAACTCAATGGAGAGAAAGCAGAGCAGGTAAAATTTCTGAACAGTAAGAACATACACCTCCCTAATTTTCCGTTGTTTCTGTTCTTCGACCCTAATACCAATCTGGTACATCAGGCAGAAGCAG
Source organism: Emticicia agri (assembly GCF_004168285.1). Taxonomy (GTDB): domain Bacteria; phylum Bacteroidota; class Bacteroidia; order Cytophagales; family Spirosomataceae; genus Emticicia; species Emticicia agri. Next base: position 155,593 of record NZ_SEWF01000006.1, read on the forward strand.
GTGAGCCCAAAGAAGATGGTGTGATTGCCATAGGAAAAACAGCACTTGACCCCGACAAAAGGTCGTCAAGTTATAAAAGACGCTATGAAGCCGGAGAAAGAGACCTGAATTTCTTAATCAGTTATGCCTATTATAGCCGTGTTACCAAAGATACTGCTACCAATTTACCTGTAGCCCGTGCGGTATATGAGGCTTTCCCGAAAGAAGATTTAAACAGCCCTATCAGTTGGGCTATTACCAAAAAGGTAGTAGAAGATATTGACAATGGCTTTGCCAAGTATTGGCTCGAACATGTAGAAGAAGCCAAAAATTATGAAACTGCCGGAGGACACCCGGGAGGAGAACAGAATGTCTATGGAGTGATTATACAGAACTCACTATACAGTCTGAGAGGACAAACGTATTCTTCTGCCAAAATCAACAAGATTAAAGAGTATATGAATAAGGTGGGCTTTGGGCAATATGCCGAAGGCGCTACCTGGCAACTGGAAGCAAAAGCGTTGGTAAGAGAGGGAAATACAGGACAGGCAATGGGAGTAATAGATAATTTTGCCAGAAAATTAGCCACCAATGGTGCCGCCCTCACGTTTATTGCATCTTTTGTATTAGATATTACAACCGACAATACCTATGTGCCTCAGGCAGAAAAATACCTGAAACAAGGCAGACCTCTGCTAAAAGACAATAACCAGATTACTGAATACTATTACCAATCTACCAGACTACAACAAAGAAAAGGCGATATAGCTGCCGCTAAAAAAGAATTAGCCGAAGCAAAAAAATATGCTACGCTGGGCAAATTAGATATGAAGAAAATTAATGATTTGGAAGCAGGGCTGAAATGATGTTTTTACGTTTTTTGCGAAGGTACTATGCGCAAATCAATAAACGGGTTTAATTTATTGGCTATTTAGGTAGTGCTCTCTGAAACAACAATAATTATCATTCCAAAAATATGATTCTGAAAGATATTTCAAAATTAAAGTCGCTTTTTGCGTAAATTTTCCTACATGCAATGAATGCCAGACGCCTGAAATATACTGCATTGCTTACGCTGTTGTATGTAAATGTAACATTTGCCCAATATGCTTATCAAGATGAATGGTACCAAAATCCATTGGGCTTTCGTCCGCTCAATCTCCATACTTCTATGGCATTTTTTGTGCCCGCAGTAGTGGTAGGAGCTTCTGTTTTGCTTACCAAAAAAAAAAACTGATCTTAAAGACAGATTTAGTATTTATAATGAATCGGGATTTTCATGGGGATATAAATATCCACAGACCTTCATACCACAAAACAATACAGGTATTAATTTTATGTTGCGTAAATGGCTTTCTATTGGAGCAGATTTTGAGCTGGTATTTCCGAGAGATAAATTTAATAACAGCACAGGATTAGCTATTAAACCATTTGCTCGGTTCTATGCGCTCAACCGACCTGAATGGCGACTTTATTTTGAATCGGGTGGTGGATTGGTTTATTTCTTTGATGAGTTTCCGACCTCAAATGATCGGGATTCACGCCTGGGTACAAGGCTAAATGGCATTACTAAATATGGATTAGGGTCAGAAGTGAATATAACTTCTAAAACTTATTTGTTAGCAGGTGTCCGCCACCTGCATATTTCAAATGGCAATACAAGTGGTGTTGAACGAAATCCTTCGCATGATAGTAATGGTTTTTTTATTGGTTTTTCATACAATTTGTAATAGCATTCTATGCAAAAAACAATAGGTTGATGTTCTTGCACTTAGTAAGTTTTGGAAACATTATTCCTATCCTATCGGTGGTGGGGCATTCCGACTTTGCGAGAAAAAAATCAAAACCTCCTCAACCCACTCAGATACGCAGGCCCGCCCAAAGCACGCATCTGTCGGGAGATTTGCCCGGTGCGGCGCACTACATAAGGCCCCGGTTTAGAGATAGACCATTTTCTGGGGCTTGGCAATACGGCCGCTATACGGGCTGCCTGGTCACGGGTCAGGTTAATGGCAGATTTTCCATAATAGCGTTTAGAGGCTTCTTCCACACCAAAGGTCATATCTCCCATTTCGGCCACATTAAGATATACCTCTAAAATTCGTTGTTTCCCCCATATCAATTCTATCAGCACTGTAAAATAAACCTCAATGGCTTTTCTGATATAACTACGGGTTTGCCACAAAAAAACATTTTTGGCTACCTGTTGAGAAATGGTACTGGCACCCCTGATTTTCTTGCCTTTCAGGTTACGTTTATAAGCCAGATTCATCGACTTAAAATCAAATCCATAGTGTTCCGGGAAAAGCTGGTCTTCAGCAGCTACTACAGCTAAAGGTGCTTCTTTTGATATTTTGTCATAAGATGTCCAGTCGTAATAAATCTCACTGTCTTTCTTTTCATAGATGGCCTCAATTTTTCTTGAGAGCATGGTAACTGTAAATGGTATGGGTACAAATTTGAAGAGAATAACAGCCCCGATGGAGGAGGTAAAGAAAAATATAACGAACCTGATAAATGTACGCCTGAGCCTGACCCAAATAGACGCTAATCGGGATTTGGCAGGGTTATGCGATACTTTTGCAGGAGGTGGGGTTTTGCTTCTGAATGTGTTTTTAGCCATAAGGCGTAGGTTAAATGGTTAAGCGTGCTTAGGTAATACAAAAATCGTAAAATTTTACATCTACACAAACCATTTTCCTTGTGCTACCAATTGTACTTTGCCACCTACCTGAAGTGTATAGTTACCTTCCTGATTTAATTCGCCTTTGATATTAATCAGCGAAGGGCGTTTCATTTCATAACCCTGTTCTACCAGTTTATGAATCATCGGTAGTTCATGTTTAAGCAGATAGGCCAGTAAACAGGCATTGGCACTTCCGGTGGCGGCATCTTCTACTATTTTATCGTTTTCCAGGCAAAACATACGGGCATGTAAATGATTTACTTGGGCATGTGTTTCGTCGGTGAAAACAAAGAAGGCAACGGTCAGTCCATCAGATGAATTGGTTTTATACAATTTGTTTTCTGTCAACCATTCTTTTACCGCCACATCTTCTAAATAGACTTCCTGTACTGCTCTTAAAGTTTTTACCGGAACAATCAGATAAGGCAGTCCGGTTGAAACCAATTGTATAGGCCATGTTTCGTCTATATCTTCCGGTTGAATACCTAATAACCGTGCTAGGTCAGTACCAAAGGTTTCACCAAAAGTCGGATTGTTGATTTCGAGCCAAAGTGTTTCGTTTGCTACATTTACAGGTACTTTTCCTATTTTCAGATTCAGCGTTATGGCTGTATCTGACTCTTTCATTAAAACAAAGGCTGTTCCCAGCGTTGGATGTCCGGCAAAAGGTACTTCGTATTCGGGCGTAAATATTCTGACATCATAAGCTCCCTCAACGGTTTTATCAGACATGATAAAGGTTGATTCCTGAAAACCGATTTCACGGGCAATGCGCAACATCTGTTCATCAGTCAAGCCATTGGCATGATGAAAAACAGCTAATTGATTCCCCTGATATTTCTGTTCAGCGAATACATCGACAATCGAAAAGTCTACTACCATAACTATATCGTTTAAGATTGGCAAAAATAAAGTTTTTATGTAGAAATTAAGGCCGAAAGGTGAATTTGAAGTGTAAAAAAGGTGTATTTGCTTATTATCAACGAAATATCCCCAAAAATGGGTGAGCGTCCACATATTTTTTTTTAGTTAATTGCCGTCCTTGTTCAAATCCTGAATAACTTCAATACAAAACTGTATCATAACTATTATTTAATCAACAATCTCAAAATCATGAAAAAGACTGTTTTAATGACTTTTGCCATGCTATTGGCAGGCTTGATAACCTACGCCCAGGGCGACCTGACTGCTGCGCCTGATGGAGGAAACAAAAAAGCGACAGTATCAGAACAAATTGGTATAGCTAATATAACCATTACCTATGGACGTCCGGGAGTTAAAGGACGTGAAGGCAAAATATGGGGTACTCCCGTAGCACACTATGGCCTGGTTGATTTAGGCTTTGGTACAAGCAAGGCTTCTCCGTGGCGTGCAGGTGCTAACGAAAACACTACTATCCGTTTCTCAAACGATGTAAAAATAGAAGGTCAGCATTTAGCGGCAGGTACTTATGGTTTCCATATCATTTTAGGCGAAACTGATAATACCCTGATTTTCTCAAAGGCCAATAATTCGTGGGGAAGTTTTTATTATGACCCTGCGCAAGATGCCCTGCGTGTAAATGTAAAAAGCCAGCCTTTAGATAAAAGTGTAGAATGGTTGAGATATGAGTTTATGAACCAGACAGAAAATTCGGCTATTATTGCCTTACTATGGGAAAAACGCATGATACCCTTTAAAGTAGAAGCCGATATACACAAAATTCAACTGGCTTCTTTCAGAAACGAATTGCACACCAAGCCAGGTTTTAAATGGCAGTCTTTTGTGCAGGCGGCTAATTATTGTCTGCAAAATAACATAGAATTAGAACAGGCACTTCTCTGGGCCGATGAAGCCATTACGGCTCGTTTTGTAGGAGAAAAGAATTTTCAGACCCTGAGTACGAAAGCAGCCGTATTGGCTAAACTGAATAAATCAGCAGAAGCCAAAGCAGTAATGGATGAGGCAGTGCCGATGGGAAACATGATAGAGCTACACCAGTATGGCCGTCGGTTACTGGGTATGAAACAGCCACAGGAGGCACTGAAGGTTTTTAAAACCAATTATCATAAAAACCCGAATCAATTTACTACCAATGTTGGTTTAGGTAGAGGATACTCGGCCGCAGGAGATTACAAAAAAGCACTGGAACACATGAAAGCAGCCCTGACACAAGCCCCTGATGATTTGAATAAAAACAGTGTAGAAGCTATGATTAAGAAATTAGAAGAGGGGAAGGATGTTAATTGATGTTAAAAAAGGGCCTCTCCAGATAGACAGCGAATAGAATTCACTGTCTAAGATAACAAAGGTTTGTTTTACATGTATAAGCAGACTTAAGTCTGCTTTAAATACAAAAATTGTTCATTTGTTTCTTTAGGCGGCGAATTCTATTCGCTGTCGTTATCGATGAAGATAGTCCTTTAATACCTTTTGTTCCTTCGGTCTATTTCATAGTCTCATACGAATTGGTAACTTTGCACGTTTTTATGAACCAAGTGAGTTTTATTTTAACAAACTATAATCAAATATTTATGAAAAAAATAGCGTATATGCTTCTGACTATGGCCGTAATGACGGCTTGTACCAGAAAAGCATCTGTGAGTACATCTTCCACGCAAAAAGATAATCTCTATCAATTCTCTGTTGATTTAACTAAGGTTGAAAACGATAAATTAGAGGTTACGCTGATTGCCCCGAAAATCAGTACTGAAGAAATAACCTATTTCCTGCCTAAAATCGTACCGGGTACCTATGCCAATTACGATTTTGGTCGTTATGTATCAGACTTCAAAGCTTACAATGCTAAAGGCGAATTATTATCGGTCGATAAGGCCGATGTGAATAGCTGGACTATTAAAAATGCCCAGAGCCTTAACAAAATCACTTATAAAGTAGATGATACCTGGGATTCGCCTGAAATTAAAGGAGAGAAAATCTTTGAACCTGCCGGAAGTGATATTGATGTCAACAAGAAATATGCAGTAAATACTTTCTGTTTCTTTGGATATTTTGATGGTATGAAAAAAGTGCCTTATCAGGTGTCATTTACCAAGCCTTCTGGTTTTTATGGAGCTACCTCAATGAACTTTGCTTCTACCTCAGCTACAAAAGATGTATTTCAGGCAGATAATTACATGGATTTATCTGATGCGCCAATCCTTTATACGCAACCAGACACAACGGTTTTGAAAATCGGTGGTGCCGATATTTTAGTGTCGGTATTCTCACCAAACAAAGAGGCTAACTCTAAAGAAATTGCTGCTAATATTAATTCTCTGCTGAATGCACAGAAAGAGTATTTAGGGGGTAAATTACCTATTCAGAAATATGCCTTCTTGATTGTCTTGTCTGATAATCCGAATCTGATGAGTTATGGGGCTTTAGAACATTCTTATTCATCGTTCTACTATCTGCCTGAGGCTACCTCTAAAGAGCTTTCGCAAACGGTGAAAGATGTAGCTTCGCACGAGTTTTTCCATATCCTTACGCCTTTGAGCATTCACTCTGAAGAAATCGGTGATTTTGATTATAATAAACCTAAGATGTCGAAACACTTATGGTTGTATGAAGGACTTACAGAATATGCTGCCGGACATATGCAGATAAAATATGGTCTGATAGAAATGCCGCAGTATCTGGATATGTTGCGCCAGAAAATGACAACCATGAAAATGATGAACGATAAGTTGCCATTTACTGAAATGAGTCTGGGCGTATTGGATAAATACAAAAACCAGTATATGAATGTATATAATAAAGGTGCCTTGATTGGCCTGTGTCTGGACATCAAACTGCGTCAGTTATCAGGAGGTAAGTATGGTACACAAAACCTGATGCGTGATCTGGCTAAGACTTACGGTAAATCACAATCATTCAAAGACAACGAATTGTTCGATAAAATTACATCTTTGACATACCCTGAAATCGGTGATTTCTTTGCAAAATATGTAGATGGACCAGAGCCATTGCCTTTGAGCGAAACGCTGCAATTGGTTGGTGTTGAGTACTTGCCTGAGGCTACTATCAAGAAAATCAGCCTCGGAGGTATCAGCTTAGGATTTAATGCCACAACCAAACGTATCAAAATTGGTAACGTGAGCAAAATCAATGAGTTTGGTAAGAAAATGGGGTATCAGTTGAATGACGAAATTGTATCATTGAATGGTCAGCCATTTGATATTCAGAAAGCTCAACATATTCTGGACGAATATAACAACAATACCAAAGAGGGGGATATGGTAACTATGGAAGTAGCCCGTAAAAACAGCGAAGGTAAAGAAGAAATTATTAAATTGTCTTCTCCTGCTATGGTAGTAGATGTAACCGAGAAAAATGTATTGAAATTGGTTGATACCCCAACAGAGACACAGTTAAAAGTAAGAAAAGACTGGTTGAGTACAGAAAAATAATTCAGGTAGTCCAACCTTTTTATTAGAGTAACAGTCAAGGGTGTAAAAGCGATTTTTACACCCTTGTTTATTTTATAAGAATCCGGTTGAACTATTGGACTATATGAAGAAAATAATTGGGCTGTGAAATTAAACTCGTGAGAGGTCGTTAACCATTTTTGTTTGGCCTTTATACCCCTAAAAAAGATTGTGAGTAAAGTAATCAAGAAAAGCCTTATTTATTCCCTCGTCGGGATAGCTGCTGTTGCCTGTACCAATGTTGTTCCTGCTCCTGCCGTTTTTGAGTATGCAAGCGAGCAACAAGCCGCCAGAGTTGCTGATAAACCAACTATCAAACCGCCTGTCAGAAACAATGATGAACTGGCAGTTCCGATAGATACCCTGACAACGGCTGTAATACATAATGATTCAGGGCAGCATATTTTTAATTTTTATGCGGTTACGCCACCTGATATTAATTTCGATTTTCCCTCGCACAGTGTGGTTATGATGCCCGTTACCTATGTAGGGGTCGATAAAGGCGTAGCTAACAGTTATTGCGAATACTGGCTTTATACCAAATCAGGAGAACTGGTGTGTTATTGTAAAAATACTATCAGTGGTTTGCATCCGGTCTATGGCAATAGCTTTAATACAAACAACCACCTACCTGAGTTTACCAAAAAGATCGGTTACGGAGAGTATCGATTGGTGTACAAGAATATCTCTAAAGTACCTGTAAAACAGGATTTAATCTTTGGACTGATTGCCAACAACGGAAAAGACCAGGTTGATACCAAAGTACTGAGCGGAGAAACAAAGGAGTTCTGGATTACTATCTATCCATCTACCAGTGAGTTTAAGATGAATAATAATAATAAGGAGCCGATGTGATTTAGGAATATTAAAACGTAGAGACGTGTGGCTTACCATGCAATTGCAAACCACACGTCTCTATTATTTCAATAAAATTAATACCCTTTCAAAGCCTCTACCAACGTGCTATTCTCGGCATCAGTGCCGATAGAGATACGGATACAACCCTCGCATAGCTGAACATTAGAGCGGTCTCTGGTAATGATTTTTCTATCAATCAGGTATTTGAAAATTGCTTTGGCATCGTCAAATTTTACCAGTAGCTGATTTGAGTCTGTTGGATAGATATGTTTCACTATAGATAAATCACCTAAAAGATTAATCAGATTTGCCCGTGCTTTCAGAATTTCTTTCACATAATTATTCTTCTTTTCTTCATTATCCAATGCCTCTAAAATCAAGGCTTGTGTAACCGCATTGAGGTTATAAGGATACTTGATTTTATTAAGAATCTTAATGAGGTCTTCCGAAGCAAAAGCCATTCCGAAACGGAGTGCAGCCAATCCCCATGCTTTAGAAAATGTCTGTAATACTACCAGATTAGGATAATTATCTAATAATTTGGTAAAAGATTCTTGTTCGGTAAAGTCGATATAAGCTTCATCTACAATCACCAGACCCGTTTTGAAATTTTCTAATAACTGAATCACCGATTCACGTTTTGCTAAATTTCCCGAGGGGTTATTAGGCGAACAAACCCATATCAGTTTGGTATGCACATTCACAGCCGCCAATACTTTATCTACCTGTATCTGAAAATCGGGTGTAAGCGATACCTGCACCACGGGGGTATTCTGAATATCGGCACATACCTTATACATACCATAAGTAGGAGGCATTGTAATGATATTGTCCTCCTTTGGCTCGCAGGTAGCACGAATCAGTAAGTCAATCGCTTCATCTGACCCGTTCCCTAAGAAAATCTGACTTGGGCGTACCCCTTTAATAACCGCCAGTTTTTCTTTGATTTCTGCCTGATAAGGGTCTGGATAACGGTTATAATTGCCCGTAATAACAGCCCCGAAAGGGTTTTCGTTGGCATCTAAAAAAATACCCTCTTTTCCGGTATATTCATCACGGGCAGAGGCATAAGGGGTTAAAGTCAGGATATGCGGACGAATAATATTTTGTAGTGAGAACATATTTATTGAGTGATTTTTAATTGTGAATAGTGAATTGCGAATTAGCGAATAATTGGATTAAAAGATATGTCATTATTCCTAAAAGGCAAATTAGATTCGCTAATTCGCCATTCGTTATTCACCATTAAAGGGTGATTACTTCGGAGCCATCCTGATTGCGCCATCAAGACGGATTACTTCGCCATTCAGCATAGCATTTTCTACAATGCTTTGTGCCAGTTGTGCATATTCATCAGGACGACCTAACCGTGAAGGAAAAGGTACTTGTTGTCCTAAAGATAATTGCGCTTCTTCGGGTAATGAGGCCATCAATGGAGTTTTAAAAATACCCGGGGCAATGGTCATGACTCTGATGCCGTTTCTTGATAAATCACGAGCTATCGGCAAAGTCATAGCTACAATTCCACCTTTAGAGGCCGAATAGGCCGCCTGCCCGATTTGCCCATCATAAGCAGCAACCGAAGCAGTATTGATTATTACACCTCTTTCTCCATCTTCGTTAGGCGTATTGTTCGACATCTCGAAAGCTGCCAAACGAATCATATTGAAAGACCCCACCAGATTGATATTAATAATTTTCTGAAAATGTGCTAATGAATGAGGCCCTTCTTTGCCAACGGTACGGGCAGGTGGGGCAATTCCGGCACAATTGACCAGTATATGAATAGCCTTGAAACGAGCAATAGCCTGGCTCATCACCTTTTGCGCATCTTTTTCCGACGATACATCACATTTTACAAATTTTGCCTTGCGGCCGAGTTCGCCTGCCAGTGCCTTGCCTTTCTCCTCATTCAGATCCACAATAATGGCGTTTGCTCCGGCTTTGACAAATCTTCTTACTACTGCCTCTCCTAAGCCTGATGCGCCTCCTGTAACTACGGCTGTTAGTCCTTTTAACTGCATAGAATAATTTAGTGATTTAGTGATTGAGCGATTTAATGATTAAAATATCACTCAATGTATTCTTAGCTTATTTAGATAAAAACGAAAATTATTATTGGTAGCTCTGCATAGAGAGCTAAATTTGCCACAAAATTTGAAAAGAATCTTATGTTATCCAAAGAAAATATTGCAGAATACTTCCAGACTCTGCAAAAGACTATTTGCCAGGCTATAGAAAATACAGATGGTAAAGGGAAATTTCGTGAAGACCTCTGGCAACATCATAGCGGTGGGGGCGGACGTACACGTGTGCTAACCGACGGAAATATAATTGCCAAAGGCGGTGTAAATTTCTCGGCTGTTTCAGGAGAGGCATCAGAAGCTTTGCAAAAGCAATTGAACCTGACCGAAAAAGCAGATTATTTTGCTACAGGTGTTTCTATTGTACAACATCCTGTGAACCCTATGGTGCCAATCATTCACATGAATGTACGATATTTTGAATTATCGAATGGTATTTGCTGGTTTGGTGGGGGCATAGACTTAACTCCGCATTATGTGGTAGAAGAAGATGCCCGCTGGTTTCATCAACAATTAAAAGCGGCTTGCGATAAACATTCAGCAGAGTATTATCCGAAATATAAAGAGTGGGCAGATAATTACTTTTTTATTCCGCATAGAAACGAAACCCGTGGGGTAGGAGGCATATTCTTCGATTATCTAAAACCGAAAGACGAAACTCCCAAAGAAGATTTATTTGCTTTTGTACAATCGGTAGGAGAGAGCTTTGCACCTGTTTATACCCACCTGATGGTAAAGAACAACCAATTACCTTACGGAGCGCATGAAATCAACTGGCAGATGCTCCGTCGTGGGCGTTATGTAGAATTTAACCTCGTGTGGGACAGAGGTACAAAGTTTGGCCTGGAAACCAACGGACGTACAGAATCTATTTTAATGAGCTTGCCTCCGGTGGCTAATTGGGTATATGATTTTCAACCTGAAGCAGGAAGTGAAGAGGAAAAGACTTTAAGTTTATTGAAGAAAGGAGTTGATTGGGTATAAGACAACCGTGTCAGGGTGACATAAACAATTTTTTAGGCATGAAGTATAAGTTTATCAGGAAAAATCTGAATACCATTAAACGCGTAAAGCGTATAGCAGAGCCTATAAAAGAGTACTTGAAAAATAGATTTGACTCTATTTCTAATGCCAAATTGAAACAAAATCTGCTTAATGCCATACCCTTTTGGATAGGAGCTTTAATTACAGGTGTTGTGGCAGTTATTTATGCCAAACTATTTCTGATAGCTGAAGAAGGTACGCTATATCTATTACATCTGAATAAATGGTTGTTTTTTGCTGTAACTCCTCTATGTTTTATTGTGTCTTGGTGGTTAGTTAACAAATATGCGCCTTATTCAAGGGGGAGTGGTATCCCTCAGGTAAGTGCCGCTATCGAATTGGCAAATCCGAAAAAATATTATCTGGTAAGTAAACTATTAAGTATCAGGGTATTATTGATTAAAATAATATCAAGCCTGATAATGGTTTTTGGTGGCGGAGTGGTCGGTAGGGAAGGCCCTACGATACAAATAGCTGGCTCAATCTTTAAAAAGATTAATGATTGGTTACCTGAATGGTACCCGAAAATATCTAAAAAAAACATGCTGATTACAGGGGCTGCATCAGGGCTGGCGGCAGCTTTTAATACGCCTTTAGGCGGAATTGTATTTGCTATTGAAGAATTAACCAAAACGCACTTCAGCTTTTTTAAATCGGCTTTATTGACAGGAGTAATTATAGCCGGTCTCACCGCACTGAATATTTTAGGCCCATATTTGTATTTAGGGTATCCGAAAGTCAATCATCTTTCCTGGTGGATTATCTTTCCGGTTATTATCTGTAGTGGTCTTTCAGGGTATCTGGGTTGTACTATGACCCGCATTATTCTGTTTGTATTAAAGAAAAAAAGTGTTCTGAACACCAACGTCAAAAAAATGGGCTACTGTGTAGTAGCAGGTTTAATTATTGCCACACTCGGCGTTTTGATAAATGAAGAGACTTTTGGTACAGGCAAGGAATTGATGCAAACCACGCTGCTTACCGATAATAAATATGTAGAGTGGTATGTGCCACTTTTAAGATTCTTTGGCCCGATTATCTCTTTTACAAATGGTGGTGCAGGTGGAGTTTTTGCTCCTGCTTTAAGTGCCGGAGCGAGTATCGGCTCTGCTGTAGCTGAGTGGTTCAGCCTGATAGATTCAAATGCAAATCTGATTATTTTGTGTGGTATGGTGAGCTTTCTTACGGGTGTTACCCGCAGCCCTTTTACTTCTGCTATTCTAGTCTTAGAAATGACTACAGCCGAAAGCATTATATTTTATCTGATGATGGCCGGATTGACAGCCAATCTTGTTTCTTCACTGGTAAGTAAACATTCTTTTTACGACCAGATGAAAGACCAGTATCTGAAAGAACTGGAAAGTGAATAACCCTCTGGGCCCAATGATATGTCTATGCTCGTCAGTAAACGTGCATGGCACGGTTACTTTAGCCAGACATCAATAAATATCATAAGGATGAAAATTGAATTAAACAGAAAATATTTATCTAGTTTGAAAGCAGATACTGACTTACATTCAGGTGGTTTGTTTTTTTGTATTATCTATCAGAACTGCTTAGAGTTTTTTGAAAATGGTAAGGTAGAATACACAAAAAAGTTAGTTGATGCTTTTAAACCGATGGACGATATTGATATAAAACATTTAGAAAACTATAAAATTATTGGTGAGTATTCATATAATCAAAGAGGATATTTAAAATGTGAATTTGAAGATATATTTTTATCACTTACGGGACTGCCAACAGAAAAAGACCCAACTATTATACCATTTCATGTTTATAACGAGAGATTTTCACGCTCGTCGGGTGATGTATATCACTTAGAAAGTTCAAATCTATAAACTCCACCTTTTAAATATTTTCTCCTTATTTCATGACTCAGTATTTAAACTTATTCAAAAAATGATAGTTTGTCTGGGCGTCTAAGCCTGCCATCGTGCGACGACCGCGGTCGTTCTCGGATGAGTATAACCGTGACACACTGGGTTTATTCCTTCGGCTTCTTATTCAGTTCCTCCTCAATGTACTTGTCAACCATTTTCTCTAAAATAGACATGGTAACTGTTCCTTGCGATAATACTAAATCATGAAATGCCCTTACATCAAATTTATCTTTTAAGAGTGTTTCGGCTTTTTTGCGTTGGGTTTTAATCGTTATTTCTCCGATTTTATACGCTAAAGCTTGTCCGGGCCAGGAGATATAGCGGTTAATTTCTGTATTCACTTCATGCAGTGAAAGGGCAGTATTATCTGCTAAAAAACTCACAGCCTGGTCTCTTGTCCAGTCTTTGTCGTGGATGCCCACATCAATCACTAACCTACAGGCACGCCACATTTCGTAGGTAAGGCGACCAAACAGGCTGTAAGGGTCTTTATAAAGTCCTAATTCATAGCCTAAAAATTCGCCATATAAGCCCCAGCCTTCGCCATAGGCATTTACATATAAATTTCTTCTGAACTCTGGCAGGTTATCTAATTCCTGTGTAAGAGCAATTTGTAAATGATGTCCCGGTACTGCTTCATGTAAGGTCAATGCTTCGAGTGTATAAAGCGTACGGCTTGGCAGGTTATACAGGTTTACCCAATAGTTTCCGGCATTTTTTGATTTAATGTTGGCACCACTATACCGCCCTGCGGTATAAGTAGGTGCAAGATAGTCGGGTACCTGTACTACTCCATAAGGTTGGCGAGGTAATTTCCCGAACAGAAGCGGGAGCTTACCATCAATTTTTTTGGCAATAAAAGAAGCCTCTTTCAATAATTGTTCGCCTGTGGTTGGGTAAAACTTCGGGTCGTTTCTGAGGTAATTGATAAAGTCTTTGATAGAGCCCTTAAACTTAACCTCATCAAGCACCTGTTGCATTTCTTTTTTGATGCGCTCCACTTCTTTCAGTCCAATAGTATATACTTCATCAGGAGTCATATTGGTAGTGGTATAATGCTTTACTTTTTCGGCATAGAATTTTTTGCCATTCGGGAAATGCGATGCCCCTAAAGTAGTCCGGGTTTTTGGATGGTATTCTTTCTCAAAGAAATCGCTGATTTTCTGATAGCTTGGAATCACGCTTTGCTCAATCTGCTTTTTACCTTCGGCCTGTAATTGTTTCCATTCTGTATCAGTAATAGCAGCCGGTTTTTGTATAAAAGGCTTCCAGAAAGCAGATTTCTCATAACTATCTACAATCTGGCTATTATAAGTAGCTTCATAGCCTTTGAGGGCAACACTGGGTTGCGAAATACCTGAAGCCAGACCTTTCCGCATTAATACGAGATTCTCATCTACAAACAGTGGGATGCCTTTCAATGAGTTAAGGTAACGTTCGAACTCTTTTTTGGTTGAATAATTGCCTGACCCCATACCCGGTAAGCCAGTATGAAAACCTGCATCAGCCAGAATGGGGTTCAGATACTCTTTGTATTCGTAAGAGATAATTTCATCATTCAAACTATATTTCAAGAGGGCTACATTAATCTGGTCGTCAAAGGTCAGACTGTTTACATCAAGACTATTCAGTTTATCGTATTCTTTTTTATGGAACTGGTATCTGCGCAGAAAATCTTCTTCACGGTTTTTGCCAAACGGATAAGGCGAGTTAGCAGGGTCGGAATCAGATTCCTGTTTATTAAATGCCTTCATTTCTTCAAGCACAGTTTTGATAACCGTATTTTGTACAGCCTGCGAGAAAGCCGATGAAGCATAAAGGCATAGCCAGCTCAGGAAAAAATATTTTTTCATGGAGTAGTTTGTTGGGGTAGTTTTCAGAATCCGAAGATAAGGAAAAATTGAGAGAAGGTAGAATTTGTTGGAATATTTTGGCTCAAAAGTTATTTCCGTAAAATAACAATATCACCGCAAAATAAGGAAAACCTCAAAGTACAAATAGAGGAATGGATAGAAGATTTTACATTTGTTTTCTGTCAGAAATTTCGTTGTGACCATGAAAAAACTATTTTTATTCCTTAGCATATTCTTCATTCTCTGGAGTTGCCATAACAAAAAACAGGAGGTATCGCCTTTACCCGATGCTACATTCACCGTAAGCGTAAATAATAATAACGTTGCTACCTTTAGTTTTACTGCTAATAAGAATGATATCTATACTTTTGATTTTGGCGATGGAGAAAGGCTAACAGGTATTTTAGACTATATAGGCGCTAATGAATTAATGGAACATAAGCATATATACCGAAAAAATGGAAATTTTACTATCAAATTGACGCTCTATAATAAGTATGGTTCTGACCAGAAACAAAAAATTGTTGATGCAAGGAATGCAAGCGTAGCAGATTTCAGCTATGAGGTATTAGCAAACGGAAAGTTAAAGTTGAAAAATTTATCTCAAAATCCGAGATATGGTCACAAATGGTTAATTGGAGATACTTCTTATAACGGGAGTTACTGGTTTTACACCTCTACAGAGCAAGACCCTATTGTTAATATTGATTTGAATGGAAAATATCAGATAAGACTTGAGGTGCCGGGGGAATATTCTGCCAGTATGAAAGAGGATACAGTATATATAAAAAATGCCAAACGTCAAATGACATTTTCAGGACTTTATAAGGGGAAAACCGCAGAATTATCGATAGACGGAACGCTTTTTCATTATAAGGGGATTACTACCGGAGGAATAATGTCTCCATATGGTTTGTCTCAGCAATTGTGGGAAAGTACCAGTTCACACATAGTATATTCTAAATTTTATAATTTTCCTAATGATAACTTGTTGCAACCTCTTTCGAAAGAGGGGCAATATTAATTTATTAGACAAAATCTGTCGAAAGAAAAAGACCCTGACATTATTGAAGTGAAGGAAGAATATTTGAATCGTGATTTTTATAACAATACGCAACTTTTTTTTCCGATAGCTTTTTGGGTTAAGTATAAAATCAAAAACGAACAATTGGATGGAGAATTAAAAGTCAGGATAATGGTTTATGGTGTAAGATAGTTTGTCTGGAGATAAAGCATGGTGTTTTCAATCCCTTTTCCTAAAAGCGGTGGGTGTGCTGCCTGTAAATTTCTTAAACTGTTTGCAGAAGTGGCTTTCATCGGTATAGCCAAATTCATCGGCGATTTCTGAAATAGTTAACTGGCTGAAAAGCAAGCGTGCTTCAATCAACTTCATTTTATGTTTGGTAATATACTGTTTAAGCGATTCTCCGGTATGTTTTTTAAAAAAGATACTGATGTAATCGGGCGCATAATTAAATACATCGGCTAGATGTTCAATAGTCAGTTCTGACGGATTGTAGATATGTTGTTTAATATACAGCAGTATAGCCTCTACTGAATCTTTTAGTACAGGACTGGTGGGCGACTGGCCAAACAGATTGCGGGCCAGAATAATCATCATGCTTCGCATAATGCTGTTGCGGATAGTTTCAAAATATTGAGATTGCTGATTTTCACTCTCTTCTTCTAACACCCATAATAGATGGTGTAGCTTCTTTCGCTCATTTTTATCATGTACTATCGTTCCACGGCTCTGAGAAGAGGTATATAACAAGGTTTTCATAATCTGTTGCCAGTTATGGTCTTTTTCCTCAATCTGATTGGTATAAATCGACTCATTGAAACGAATAAAACAAAACTCAGTTATTTCATCAATCTCAAAATGATGGTAGTCTTCAGGCCCTAAAAGAAAAATATCTCCCTCTGCATATCTGAATTTATTGCCATTGATATTATGGGTACCATTGCCTTTAAGTATAAAAATAATCTCAAAATAGGTATGCTTATGTACCGAATGTACCCATTGGGTAGCCTCAAAATGATAGATGCTAAAGGGTGTATGCAGAATATATCGTTTCATGCTTGATTATTACTAAAAAAGCACCAATATATATTGGATTTTTACAACAAACAAGAAGCCTCCGTAAATTAGTTTTGCAGTGTTAACCTGATTCTTTTATTAAATACACTTGCATATGAAACACCTGTATCTGCCATTTATGATAGTAATTTCTGTTATTTTGCTTCCTTCAATCTCTAAATCGGACGAGTGGACGCCTCTTTTAGATAAGAATTTAAGTCAATGGGAAAACTACTTGAGTTATGCACATAAGAATAATTATAATGGAAAAATACCGACAGATTTAACAGGTAAGCCTATTGAGCCTGTTGGTTATAATAATGATAAAACAGGTGTATTTTCAGTTTTAAATGAGAAAGATGGCCCGGTTTTACGGGTAAGCGGCGAAATATACGGTTGCCTGTTTACCCGTCAGTCATACGAAAATTATCATCTGAAATTGCAGGTCAAATGGGGAAAACAGAAGTATGAACCAAGAATAGATAAATTGCGCGATTCAGGTATTCTCTATCATTCCATCGGAGAAGCAGGCGTAGAATATTTTCGCTCATGGATGCTTTCGCAGGAGTTTCAGATTATGGAGGGGCATATGGGTGATTTCTGGTGTCAGGCCAATTCAGCCATTGATATACGCTCTTTTCCGGCAGAAGGGATTATGAACAGGGTTGCAGACGAGAAACAGCCATTCGGTACATTCAAAAGTAAAGGAGACTATTATTGTATGCGCTCGGGAAACTACGAAAGCCCTGCGGGCGAATGGACGACGCTTGAACTCATTTGTTTCAATGGGAAAAGCCTGCACATTGTGAATGGACACGTAGTAATGGTTCTGCAAAATTCACGCTATATCCAGCCTGATGGTAAAGAAATTCCTATGACCAGTGGTAAAATACAACTGCAAAGTGAAGCGGCTGAGGTATTTTACAGAGACATAAAAATTAAACCACTTACGGCCATGCCTAAAGCTTATGAAGGCCTTTTTCTCTAAACAAATAAAGATTTAAATTAAAAGTCAATGAAAAAAACGACACGTAGAAAATTTTTGCAGACAACTGCATTAGCTTCAGTAGCGGCCGCTCCGGTTTTTGCTTCTGATAATAATAAAGCCAAAGAACTCTTTGTGCATCATGTGTACTTCTATTTGAAGAATCCGGGTAATGAAGCGGATAGAGCTAAATTAATAGAAGGGTTAGAAGTACTATCGAAAGTTCCGGAAATCAGAATGGTGCATATTGGTACACCTGCCAGTACGAACCGAAGCGTCATAGAACGAGGCTATGCCGTTTCATGGTTATTATTTTTTGATAACCTCGAACAGGAAGAAATTTATCAGAAACACCCGATTCATCTGAAATTTATTGAAGATTACTCACATCTTTGGGAGAAAGTAATTGTATATGATTCAGTGGGAGCGAAGAGAGGTTAAGCAAAAACGCTCTTGTGTAAATGGTATATTATTGGCACAAGAGCGTTACAAAAGACTATTCCCCTACTCAATGCTCTCCCTTTCCTCCTAAATAAGGGTTA
This sequence comes from Emticicia agri, assembly GCF_004168285.1. Lineage (GTDB taxonomy): Bacteria > Bacteroidota > Bacteroidia > Cytophagales > Spirosomataceae > Emticicia > Emticicia agri. Next base: position 173,996 of record NZ_SEWF01000006.1, read on the forward strand.
TCTAACAATTTTTGAAAGCCTTCAAATTTTACAGGTGTTTTCTGATACTGGTAGGTGGTGCGCAACGATTGCGTACGGTTATTATCACCCATTGCCACATCAACGTCGTCCATCATAAACTGGCTTGGGTGTTCGTAGCCGCAGGCATGGCATATTTCCAGTATCTCTTTGGTCATGGTTTTCAGGTAATTATAGAGCCTTTCGCTTTTTAAAGTGGGGTCTAAGCCTGACTGTAACCATTTATTTTGTGTGGCTACTCCTGTAGGACAGGTATTGTTATGGCAAACCTGCGCCTGAATACAGCCGATGGAAAGCATAGCTTCACGGGCTACATTCACTACATCGGCACCCATCGCAAAAGCCATAATAGCAGTGTCGGGTAAACCTAATTTCCCCGCACCCATAAACGTTATTTTTTCGGTTAAATCTCTCTTCTGAAAAATTCGGTACACCGACGAAAACGCATAGACATAAGGCAAAGAAACGTGGTCGGCAAAACTTGGCGGAGCCGCACCTGTGCCTCCTTCACCTCCATCTATATTAATAAAGTCAGGGCCTTTGCCGGTCTTTTTCATCAGGTCAGCCAGTTCTTCCCATAACTCTAATTTTCCTACGGCTGATTTGAGACCTACGGGTAGGCCGGTAGCATCTGCCATTTTTTCAATGAAATCAATCATTTCAGGTACATTCGAGAAAGCGCTATGGCTGGCCGGGGAAATAATATCTTTGCCAATAGGCACGTGTCGAATTTCGGCTAATTCGGGCGTTACCTTAGAGGCAGGTAATACTCCCCCTTTACCGGGTTTAGCTCCTTGCGAGAGCTTTAATTCAATCATTTTAATTGCGGGGTTCGCTTTACATAGCTTCACCAGTTTTTCCATCACAAAATTGCCGTCGTCGTCTCGCACACCAAAATAGGCTGTTCCGATATTTACCACCACATCGGCCCCTTTTTTATGATAGGCAGATACGCCTCCCTCACCTGTATTATGATATGCCCCGAATTTGGCAGCGCCTATGTTTAACGCTTCTATGGCCGGAGCCGACAACGAACCAAAGCTCATACCCGATATATTGATAACTGATTTAGGTAGATAAGGGTGTTTACGGTTATGGTATTCGCCGATAACCTTGGCTGACGGGCATATATAAGGATTGGCTATATTCGGATGACCTTCGGGCAGTTTGAAGGGTAATAAAGCAGGTTTAATGAAATTATAACCTGCGGTGTGCATATCCTGGTCGGTACCAAAGCCCTGAAAGTTGTTTTCTTTTTTAGAAGAGGCATAAATCCAGGAACGTTGCCGACGATTGAACGGAAGTTCTTCCCGGTTATTGGCAACAATGTACTGACGGAATTCGGGGCCGATGCTTTCGATGAAATAGCGCAGATGTCCAACCAGCGGGAAGTTATGAACAATCGTATGCTTTTTTTGCGATATATCTCTGAGTGCCAGTAAAACGAGTATCAATAGCAGATATACCCACCAGGGAATATTACCTAAAAATTCTAATAGGGTCTCCATAAGTCATTTTGTAGTGTTGAATTTAAGAGTATGTTTAGCCTGAATATGTTAATACAACGGTTGAATGTATAAGTTTTTGATAGACCAATAGTAATATGTTGCATTAAATTCGTATTAATGAATGATATTTGGCAAATAATTACCTTTTATTTATTGAACGTCAGGTATATACATGAAAGTACTATACGCAAACTTCTGTAACTTACAACTATTCACTCAAAACTATTGTATCCAATGAAACTTCAACACCTATTTATTCTCTTTTGTTTATTGTGCTTTAAAAATAGTTTTTCCCAGAACCCTGTACTGAAAAAAGAAGATATTTATGAGTCTGCACCTTTTCCTGAATGTCATGCTTCTACTATCGTAGAATTATCGAAAGGTAAAATGCTGGCGGCATGGTTTGGTGGCACACGTGAATCAAATCCTGATGTATGTATCTGGCAGTCGAGAAACGAAAACGGTAAATGGTCAACACCTGAAAAAATAGCCGATGGGGTCATTGACGAGAAACTGCGCTATCCGACGTGGAATCCGGTATTGTTCAAAACCAATGAGGGTAAACTATTCCTATTTTATAAAGTAGGTAAGAACCCGAGAGAATGGTGGGGAGAAATGAAAACATCGGCAGATAATGGCGTAACGTGGTCGAAGGCTGAAAAACTACCGGACGGGATGTTAGGTCCTATTAAAAATAAGCCCGTACAACTGCCAAACGGAGATATTCTGTATCCGACCAGTACAGAAAGCGTAAAAGGAAATATCTGGCATATTCACCTGGAGAAATCTGACAAGAACGCTAAAAACTGGGAGAAGATTCCGATAGAGAACGATACCTTTGGTGTAATTCAGCCAAGTATTCTGCAATATGCCGATGGACGTATGCAATTGCTTTGCCGCAGTAAACAGAATTATGTAGTAGAAACATGGTCGAAAGATGGGGGTAAAACCTGGGGACCACTTAAAACCACCAGTCTGCTTAACCCCAACTCAGGTACTGATGCCGTTACCTTAAAGAACGGTAAACAGGTAATTGTTTATAATCCATTAACAAGAGGCAAACAATGGTCTAATGGCCGACAAAAATTACATGTAGCGGTTTCGACTGATGGTGTCGATTGGAAAGATATAGCAGTATTGGAAGACGAGACTAAAGGCGAATTCAGCTATCCTGCCATCATTCAATCATCAGATGGATTGGTACATATTACCTACACCAATAATCGTAAAAAGATAAAATATGTTGTGATGGATGTGAAATAGGAAGCCATGTAGGGAGCCAAAATTTTGAACCCCTGCTGGGTACATTCATGCAGTATTAGTAGAAATAGTCAGATAATAAAAAGCAGATATAGCCACTATATCTGCTTTTTATTTGCCTTTTCATGTAACCAAAAACCGAAAAATACTACCACTTATCTAAAATTAACTGCCATTTAACCGAGTATAACCACCAATTATCCGAAAAATGCTTCCAAACAGGCTCCATTTTTTGCATTTCATCGAAAAAGGCTCCTGTAATCTTTAAAAGGAATATAAATTTGTATCAACAAAGCGCAAGAGCAAAAGGCGATTTGAATGGTTAAGCTATTAGAGTGCAAAAGTTTACAGTACAATTGCTATTGAGTGAAATATTGAGCGGACATCGCATAGTGAAAAAATTACCATTGCTATTCAATGAAAGTTTCGGAAATGAATATAGACTAAGACAATTGCTATTAAAAAAGAATCCCGGAAAGTATCGATTAACACGAGTATTTAGTTTGATTGAGAGAATTTGAGTAAACAATTGCTATTGAAAGAAATTACCAATTTGTATGATTGCTGTTACTGTAAAAATCTTAAGTTGAGGTTGAATAGAAAGACAATTGTTATTGAGAGAATTTAACACTAAAAACAAACTGCTATTTTCATTGAATGAAGGTTAAGAGAATTGAGGAAAGCTTGTTAACCTACTCCCAAAAAGTAAAACTTACTAAAAAAGAAAAGTGGAGTTGAAAATCGACTCCACTTTTACTGACAATTGCTATTGAGTGAATATTCTTGTTATATATTGAACTATATAAATCTTTTTGAAAAAAAGGAAATTGTATTTTTCTAATAATGAAATAAAATCATATTCCCTTACCCAAGGAATCTTTATAAAAAGAAACAAAACTTACGAACTGTCCCCTTTTAGTTTTTTAATCACTTCCAACACCTCCCTACAATGAGCATCTTTACACATTAATAGGAGAGCAAAAATGCTCATTCACGGGAGGGTTGGAGTGACCATTACGATGTCCCACAAAATACTAAGAAATAATCATACCAAAACCTTGTAAATAAGGCAATTTGTATTTATTTTTGTTTAACGGTGCTTTAAAACATGCTTGGAATTATACAATTTTGAGCTCTTTTTATGCCGCTTAATAACAAAGACAAACTTTTGCTACCTCTTGATAATTTTTTTGATAAATGAAAAAAAAGTCTTTTTTCATTTATCAAAAACTTAAAAGTAAATTAAAAAATTAGTGAACGGTACCAAAAGAAAAATTCTGAAAAAATGGTATGAAATTTGTTGACGTGCAAGACCATTTTTGAAGATTCAATTTGCACTTTTTTACGTGGCATAAACTTCATAAACCCAACATAAAATGAAAACGTTTACAAAGAATACTTTGAATACTATTGAGGAAGTTCTAACTGAAATTAACCACTTAATTGCCCAAAAAGAAAAAGAAGACTATGCAAAAATTTTTATTATGCGCAGTAATCTTTCAAGCACGTATCAGTCAAATGAATATTTGACAATCATGGATACAACATCAACACTTTTCAACAAAAGTATTTCATGGCAGGCAGACTTTAGTCTGTAACAGAAGTATGTAAATCTATTGATTCTTTAAACAAAGACTGTACCAGAATTAGGACAAAACGCAGTTTTATTTTTTTCTATTTCACTAATTTACGGTAGAGTTCTGTTTTTGATGGGTCAATTGAAGAAAGTACCTGAAATGCCTTTTGTTTTTCGTCTTTGGTAGCCTCCGAAAAAATATTTACCAGTTCCTGTCCTTTTGCATCTAAAAAGCTATTCATTAAAACCGAGTTAGTTCTGGATTGTTGCATAGTTTTAATTACGTTCAGAAACTCAAGCACCTGTCTGCGTCCGTTACCGGGGTCGCTTGTAAAGTTATCTAACGCCAGGCGGTGATAGGTATAAAAGCCTTCACGGAATGGCAACAGCTGCTGATTCTGTAAATTCTCTACCAACCAGTATCTGTTTCTCACGTCTCCTGTCTGTTCCCAGCCCGACTGTCCGGCACTGAAAGCCATATTGGCAATATTATAAGCCCTTGTAAGAAACTGGCTACCGCCTGTTTTTGAGAAACTGTCATAATCAAGTGTCAGCGCAATCATTGAATAAAAACCTAAGATAGAGGTCAGGTTATTGGTAAAAGATTGTTCGTTGAAATTCATCTGACGGTCTTCAGGCGAAAACGAAATATTGAAGTTTCTGTCAACATAAGTCAGCAATAAAGTCTGATAAGTAGTATTAAAGACTGGTCTTATTATCTGAAACTGAGCATTTCCCTGAAAAACATTTTGTTGTGGCGACTTGGTAAATGTTATAATAAGGTTACATTTAATACGCTCGTCCTGTGAGTAAATATCATTTGTCCAGCGTTTATTATTCATAAAATCGCTGATAGCAATTTTCATATCTACAAATACCTGCTTTTCAGCAGCCTGCTGTGCATTAATCTGGTCAGATATAATGGTTACATTACAATTGAGTTCCTGCGCATAGACTGCCGCCGAACAGCAAACAAATGATAGTACACTTAGTATTTTTTTCATATACATTTTAATCACAGGTTGTTTTTGATAGCACCCCACCCTAAACCTCCCCAACAGTGGGGAGGGGATTTGAACTCCCTTCTCCACTGTTGGGTCGGACCGCCGATGCGGAAGGGTTGGGGATGGGGTTTTCTAAACCAACCCACGTTACATTTTTTCTATAACAATATTGAATATATCTTGCGCTACTTCCTGCTTCGATTTTAAATCAAAATCATACAGATTGCCTTCCTTGTCAAGAATTTTGATTTTGTTGGTATCATAACGAAAACCCGCCCCTTTATCTTGTAAAGAATTGAGTACTATCAAATCAAAATTTTTCTTTTCCAGTTTCCCTTTGGCGTTTTCCAGTTCGTTGTCTGTCTCCAGAGCAAAACCCACTATCAGTTGATTGGTTTTCTTCCGCTTACCAAGCGTAGCTGCAATATCAATAGTTTTGGTAAGTTCTATATTAAATACATCTTCTTTCTTCTTGATTTTTTTATCGGCCACGTGTAGTGGCGTATAATCTGCTACAGCCGCAGCTAATATCACAATATCACTTTCGGTAAATTGCTTTTCTACTGCCTCATACATCTGTTGAGCCGAGAAAACTTTTTCAACTTTTATGCCAATGGGTGTCGGTATTGAAACCGGCCCGCTTACTATTGTTACTTCAGCACCTGCCATGCTGAAAGCTTCTGCAATGGCAAAGCCCATTTTACCCGATGAATGATTACTGATGAACCTCGCAGGGTCAATAGGTTCTTGAGTAGGCCCGGCTGTAATCAATACTTTCTTCCCTTGTAGTGTTGCATGCTGTAAAAAATGACGGCGCAACTCTTGTACGATGTGTTCAGGCTCCGCCAGCCGACCTTCGCCTACCAGCCCACTGGCCAGTTCTCCATACTCAGCATTAATTAACTTATTCCCGTATGCAATTAATTTATCTATATTGTGTAGCGTGCTTGGATGCTTATACATGTCTAAGTCCATAGCCGGGGCAAAAAAGACCGGGCATCTGGCAGACAGATAGGTAGCCACCAACAGATTATCAGCAATACCATTGGCACACTTAGCTATGGTATGGGCAGAAGCAGGGGCAATAAGCATTACATCAGCCCACAGCCCTAAATCTACGTGATTATTCCATTCGCCTGTTGCACCGCTGGTAAACGAACTTAAAACCGGATTTTTAGATAAGGTAGCCAAAGTAAGTGGTGTAATAAATTCTTTGGCTGATTCGGTCAGTATTACTTTTACCTGTGCGCCTTCTTTTACTAACAGGCGTACAAGTATGGCAGCCTTATAAGCCGCAATACTACCGCTGACACCTAAGAGAATTTTTTTGTCTTTTAAGCTCAATGTATTCAGATTGGTATGATTTTTTTATCAATGTTAAGTATTACACAACAAAAATAGAAAACATCAGATTAAGTCATTGATATTTTCGTTAAAAGTATATAGTTTTAAGAATCGGGAAGCCACAAACAGATATTGATGAAACGACTTGCACGCATCTTTTTATGGTTTATTGTTGGATTATTGGCGCTGGTAGGGCTGGTAATTGTCTTTGTGCAGTCTCCTACCGGGCAAGACTACCTTACCAAACAAGCAGTAACTTTTCTCCGCAAAAAATTAGGCACGCCTGTCTCCGTCCAGAAAGTCCGTTTTCGTATTCCCGACTGGGTTACTTTAGAAGGGGTGTATGTACCTGACCTCAAAAAAGATACGCTACTGGCAGGTAAACGGCTACACGTAGATTTGGACATGCTTGGTTTATTAAGCAATAATGTAAAACTCAATCAGATTGAATTAGAAGGGATAAGAGTAAATATCAACCGCACCTTGCCGGATACGGTTTTCAACTTCAACTACATTCTGGACGCCTTTATGTCGAAAGAACCTGTGGACACTACTTCATCGTCTGACCCTTTCGATATCAGTCTAAAACGTGTCAAACTCAACAACGTAAAGATTACGTATAATGATGCCATTATAGGTACCGATGCAGACATGTATGTAAAAGACTTATCGACTGAGTTTAAGGAGTTTAACATCGCTAAATCGCAATATCACTTTGCTAATGTGAATGCCAATGGCGGCTCTGCCAAACTAAGATTGTATAAGTCTGTAAAGCCCAGTCCGGTTGCTCCACCAACCAAGGTAAACCCCGAAGTAGCCGCCGCCGATACGCTTGATTTGAATGTAGGAACAGTAACCCTGGCTAATTTTAACTGGTTGATGGAAAGTGAAGAAGACGGTTTAAAAAATGGAGTGAAAATAGGAAAACTTGAACTGGAAGGCGACAAAATTTATGTGAACGGGCAAAAGGTGATTTTCAAAAAAGTAGCCTTGGAAAATACGGAAGCCTTTGTTGAAATGGCTAACAAGCCTCAGCCGACGCCTGCTAAAAAACCAGCAGAAAACAGCACTGATACCGGGCCGGGCTGGGCGGCTATCATCAGCAATATTGAGGTAAATAAAGTAAGACTCAGGTACGATGATAAGTATGCACCACGCCAGTTGAAAGGGTTAGATTATGGGCATTTAGATGTAAATAATCTGTCTTTATTACTCAAAAATTTTGTGTATAGTTCAACTAATATTTCAGGTCAATTAGCAAAAAGTACTTTTACAGAACAAAGCGGATTGAACTTACAGAGCCTTACAACCAACTTTACTTATGGTAATAAAGAGATTGGTCTGAGGAATTTATTCCTCAAAACTCCCCAAACTGTGATTCGTGATGAGGTGGTGATGCAATATGATACTATTGCCGATTTAAGTAATAATTTAGGCAGTGTAAGAGTAAAAATGAACATCAGACAAAGCCAGGTGGCTATGAAAGATGTATTATTGCTGGTACCTGATTTAGCCAAAAATCCGACATTCAGAGAAAACCAGAATGACATTATCAAAGCAGATGGTATTATTACCGGAAGGGTTAATAATTTAGCTATTCCGAAATTATCAATCACCGGATTCGGAGCTACCAGAGTAATAGCTAAAGGTAACATTACAGGTTTGCCTGATGCCAATAAATTAGGCTTTAATTTGGACATTGACGAAGTGTCAACCACTAAAAAAGACATTATTAAATTGGCAGGCCCCGGCACCATACCTGAATCAATAGAGATACCTGAGAAGATAACCGTAAAAGGCAAACTGAAAGGTAAAGCCAACGATTTGCAGGTGGACGCTTCCCTTAATTCAGATTTTGGCATAGCTGTATTTACAGGCAAACTACAGAACTTTGTAGCAGGTAAAAATCAGGCTTATGACGGTAAACTGACACTCGAAGATTTTGACGCAGGTAAACTGATTAAGCAACCAGAAAATGTAGGCAAACTGACCTTAGAGGTAAACGCCAAAGGTACAGGCATTGACCCTAAAACCATGAATGCAAGCATTGATGGCACTGCCAAGAAAGCAGTATTGAAAGGCTACGAATATAATAACCTGATTCTGAAAGGGGATATACACAACCAGATTGCCAATATCAATGCTAATTTAGACGACCCGAACGCCGATTTCAAGTTAGTAGCCAAAGCTGATTTATCGCAACCTTATCCGGCTGTAGAAGGAAATGTATCTATCAATAATGTTGATTTGAAAAAGCTGAATCTTTATGCAGAAGATTTGAAGATAAAAGGAGATATAAAAGTAGATTTAACGTCAACTGACCCGAAAAATCCAATCGGAACAGTATCTATCAATCAGGCAGTAATTGAAACCGCAGGCAAGGTAATTCCTTTAGATACCACCAATCTGGTTATTCAGAACTCACCTGAAGGCCATAATATAGTTTTGAAGTCTCCGATAGCTACTGCAGAAGTAGAAGGTAATTTTGATTATACTCGTCTGTTGGATATGGTTATGACAGAAGTGAACAAGTATTTCAAGATTCCTGATGTGCCTTATACGCCTGTTACAGAAGCCTACGATATAAGTGTCAAAGCCAAAGTAAACCAGCACCCGATTATTCAGAGTTTTGTGCCAGAACTAACCAGGCTGGCAACCGTAACACTGATAGCTGAAATTGATAATAAGAAAGACACCACTTTGCAGGCAACCGTATTGGTTCCTTTGGTAGAATACGATTCTTCTGTAGTAAGAAATGCCAATCTGAAATTGTATGCCATTGGCGACAAAGCTACCTATAATGCAGGTATAAGTGAAGTTAATGTGTCAGACTTCAGTATCAAACGTACTTCTTTGAATGGAGAAATAACTAACAATACATTAACTGCTAATGTAGCTTTGAAAGACTCTCTGAATAAAGACCGATTTGCTTTTAATACCAGAGTACAGTCTGTTGAAGATAAATATCGCATTAACCTGAGTAATGGCGGTACATTGATTGACTATAAAGAATGGCGTTCTGATTCGACCGGATATATAGAATATGGTAAGCAAGGGCTATTGGTGAAACAGTTTTTATTAGAGCAAAACGGACAAAAACTATTGGTAAACAGCACTACCAACGAACCAAATTCGCCGATTACAGTAGAGGTAGATAGTCTGGATATTAAGCCTTTTGTTACCATAGCCACTATGGACTCAACACTGGCAGGGGGTAAACTGAACGGAGATTTCAAATTAGCTAATTACATGACGGCTTCTCCGGCCTTTACAGGTGATTTAGTGATTAATAATTTTACGCTTACGCAGATACCTATCGGGAATGTAGCCGTAAATGCCAATAACGAAACCGCCGACAGAATTGCCACAAAGGCTTCTATTACGAGCGATAAAAACGATATTCAGCTAACGGGCAATTATATCCTGAAACCGAAAGGCACACTTGATTTTGATGTGGACATCAAGAAGTTAGGTGCTGAAACCGTTCAGGCTTTCAGCTTTGGCCAACTAAAAAATGCCAAGGGGAACCTGAGCGGAGGACTAACCTTAAAAGGTGAACCTACCAAACCTTTAATTAACGGCTCTCTCAAATTTGATGATGTATCTTTGAGCCTTACACAATTAGGGTCTAAATATATTTTCAATAACCAGACGCTGACTTTTGTTAATAGCGACATTAAGTTTAACAACTTTGTAGTAGCCGATACTTTAGGGCAAAAACTGACTGTAACCGGAAATCTTAATATTCAGAATATCCCTGATTTCAGTTATAAATTAGATGTAGATGCCCGCAACTTCATGGTATTAAACGGTAGCCGGAAAGACAATGATTTCTTCTATGGCAAGGGCTTTATAGATGCCGACCTGAATGTAACAGGGGTAGGGGCAACGCCTTCTATTGATGGAAGTGTACACCTGAAAGAAGGCAGTGACATTACCGTAATTCTGCCTGATGATTCTATTGGTGAAACTGAAACAGATGGCATAGTTGAATTTATTAATGTGAAGAATCCGGCGGCTGCTGATTCACTGGCAAAAGATAGTACTGCTTTAGCCACTAACTTTAGTGATGTAGCCTCTGAAATGGCACTGAATATTGAAGTGGACGATAAGTCTCAATTAACTATTGTGATTGATGAGGTGAATGGAGACGCCTTGAAAATTAAAGGCAATGCCCAACTGAATACAGGTATTACGCCAAGTGGAGAGTTCTATATTTTTGGTTTGTATGAACTTACTTCGGGTCAGTATGATTTGACTTTTGAGGTACTCAAAAGACAATTTACCATAGAGAAAGGTAGCACCCTGTTATGGACAGGAGACCCAATGAAGGCACAGATAGATATTACAGCGGCCTACTCACTGAATACTGAATTAACCTCTTTAAGCGATGAATCCAGAGCCAGGTATTATGGTAAAGTTCCGGTGAAAGTGTTGTTGAAAATGCAAGGAAACTTATCAAGCCCGGATATTAGCTTTGGTATTGTGTTAGATGAAAAAATAGCGTCAAGTGATGTAAAAAACTTTGTTGAGGAAAAAGGCTTATTCAAGCCTTTTGAACAAGACCAGATGGCTTTGAATAAAGAGGTGTTTTCTTTATTGATATTGAATCGTTTTTCAGGTCAGCAATCTTCCGATTTCTTCTCTGGTGCAGGTGCTGAGGCCATTGCACGGCAGAGTGTAAGTAAACTATTAACTGACCAGTTGAATGTATTAGCCGGAGATTTGATTAAAGGTGTAAAATTAGACTTCAATCTGAATTCAGATTTTTCAGCTGCTCAAGCGGGTGGTACGGGCGTAAGAACCGACCTGAATGTGGGTTTAAGTAAAGCCTTCCTGAACGACCGTTTAACGGTATCCGTGGGTCGCAACTTCCAGATTGAAAATACAACGGGCATACAAAAAAGCTCAACAGAAATTTTCGATAACATTGCTTTAAACTATAACCTGACAAAAGACGGACGCTATCTGTTCAGAGCGTATCGCAAAAACGAATTCTTTATTCTTGACGGTTACGTACAGGAAACAGGGGTGAGTTTTGCGGTTACGTTAAACTACGAAACATTTAAGGAATTATTCAGTAAACAGAAAAAATGAGAGCAGCTAAATACATACTACTATTGAGCATGATAGGCTTATGGAGCTGTTCGGTTACGAAGCATATACCGGCAGGAGAGAGTTTGTACACCGGAGCCGATATAAAAATCCAGACAGATTCTACCGTAAAAGTCAGTAAGATTGAGGCAAAGGCATTGGAAGGACAGATTGAGGAAATTATTAGACCCAAGCCTAATAGTACTATCTTCGGTTGGCCTTATAAAGTGTCATTCTACTATTTATTCGGAGAACCTAAAAAGGAAAAAGGTTTCAAGAGTTTCTTCAGAAAACGATTCGGAGAGGCTCCTGTATTAGCCAATAGAAGAGCTGTTACGACCAGTTCGGCCATTATTGCCAATACACTTCAGAACGAAGGATATTTTCGTTCTACGGCTACCGGTGAACTGATAATTAAAGGAAAAAAAGCCAGAGGCCTTTATACAGCCTATCTTAAGCCGCGCTATACCATTAACGAGGTGCAATTTACTATCAAAGATAGTAGTATCTTTCAGAAGAGTTTCAGGCTTTCGGAGCGGAGAACCCTATTGCGGGAAAATAACCCTTACCGGTTTGAAGTAATTAAACTCGAACGTGAACGCATTGACCAGTTTCTGAAACGCAGAGGCTTCTATTTCTTCCGGCCTGATTACCTGATTGTGAAAGTAGATACGAACCTGAGCACCTACAAGGTAAATATGTATGTTGATATAAAACCTACTGTAAACCAGACTTCACTGAAACAATACCGCATCAATGAAATATATGTAAACACCGATGCAACTGATACTACCAACAGAAATTACGTGCAGCAGGAATTTATGAAGATTTCAGACCTGAATCGTTCTTATAAACCACGTGTGTTTAATGATGCCATCGGTTTTCGTTCGGGTATGATTTACAGTAGTACTGTGCATGATGCTTCTTTATCAAGGTTGATTAACCTGCGTAATTTTAAATTTGTCAGAAATCGTTTTGAGTTGGTGCCACGTTCAGACTCTGCACTGATAGATGTGCATTATGACATGACCCCACTGAAAAAGAAAGCCCTCCGTTCTGAAATCTCAGGTGCTTCCAAATCTAATGGTTTAGTCGGTTTTCAGATAGGAATTAACTGGTCGAACAGAAATATGTTCAGAGGAGCCGAGATATTGAACATAGGTGCCAACATTGGAACAGATATTCAGGTAAGCGGGAGGAAACAAACAAATCTGAATAATTTCCGCAGGTATAAGGCTACTATTGACTTAACTTTTCCAAGATTTGTATTCCCTTTTTACAGAATCAATCCGGCACGCAATCAGGCTTTACCTAAAACAAACCTGAATTTAGCTTATGGCTGGTTACAACAAAGAGGAGTGGCCTATAACGATGATAGCACAACGTATGCTTATACCCAATATGTACTGACTTCTATTGAAGGCTCATGGGGCTATGAGTGGCGACCTAACCCAAGAGTGCTCCATACCTTGACCCCATTGTATGCCAATGTATTGAAGCCTAAGAATATCAGTGAAGAGTTTGTTGAAATGATTTTTAATAGTACCAACCCTAATGATATTGTTCGCTATATAGAAATATTAAAAAACCAATTGATATTAGGCGGGCAATATCAGATTACTTATACACCACAACAAACAAATAACAAGCGCCATTTCCTTTATATGTCGGGTGGAATAGATGTAGCCGGAAATTTAGGGAGTTTATTTGCCAAGAAGGGTTCTGATGAAACTTCGCCCAAAACACTTTTTGGTATAGCCTATTCCCAGTTTGTACGGTTAGATGGTGAAATCAGATATTATTACGATATATCGCCAAGTCTGCGTATTGCTAACCGGTTAATGGTAGGCTATGGTATTCCTTATGGTAATTCGAACGAACTACCACAAATTAAGCAATATTTTGTAGGAGGTAGCAATAGTCTGCGAGGATTCAGGGCACGTTCGGTAGGGCCGGGTGCTTTTTATGCCGACTCACTCACGGTATCTATCTTTGGTTATCGCTCGTTTGGTGATATCAGATTAGAAGGAAACACAGAGTTAAGATATAAAGCAACTGACTACATTAATTTAGCCCTCTTTGTTGATGCAGGAAACGTATGGCTGAAAAAGTATAACCCCAATACCTCATTTTATGATGCAGGAGCTCAGTTCGGTAAAGACTTTTATAAACAATTGGCTGTAGGGGGCGGGATTGGACTTCGCCTGGATTTCAGTTATATCAAACTCCGTTTTGATTTAGCAACGCCATTCCGTAAACCCTGGTTACCAGAGGGAGAGCGATGGGTATTTAAAGATATTTCCATCTCAAGAAAAGCCTGGCGGCAGGAAAACCTGATTCTGAATATTGCAGTAGATTATCCGTTTTAAGGAGTGTTGATTATGAGTTTTTAAATATGTCCATAATGGCATGGTTGGAAGGTTTCAGCGAATAGAATTCGCCGTCTAAATTAACAAAGGAATTTTTTATATACGGTGCCGGACTTAAGTCCGCACATGTAAGATGACATTACCATTGTTATCTTAGACGGCGACCGCACGGCGGACCGTTTCAGTCGCTGACACTTTAATATAAAGCCGATTTTATATCCACCCACAACAAACACAAAAAAGCGTTGCACTCAATCATAGAATGCAACGCTTTTTATATGGGCATAAGACAAGTTTATTCTTCGTCTCTCCAACGATATTCTACTTTCTCTTCTGTAAATTCGTCCAAGGCAATAGAAGTTGGTTTTGGCTGACGCTCATAGAAACGTGAGATTTCGATTTGCTCACGGTTTTCAAAAATTTCTTCTAAATTGTCGATATTCGAAGCAAATTCTGCTAATTTTTGCGTTAGTTCTTCTTTGGTCTTAACAGCCACCTGTTTCGCACGTTGCGAAACAATAAATACAGACTCATAAACATTACCCGTTTTGGCGGCAAGTTTATCTACGTCTCTTGTTACTATTGAAGGATTTACTGCCATAATATAAAAACCCCGGCCTCTGGAGGGGTATGGTGTTTATGTGTAATGATAGCAGATAAGTGAGTCCTGTTAGAGGCGCCGGACTTTTGGCTTATCCTTTGGTTGCAGTATCAGCCTTTGCGGCTTCGGCTGCTTGTTTTGCTTTTAATTCTTTTAATTCCTGTTCCTGTTTAGCCAGACGTTCCAACTCTTTATTGGCACCATCATAGGCTTTTTGAGCTTGTTTAATGTATTTGCTCTTCGGATAGGCATCTATAAATGCTTCATAGAATTTCAAAACATCTAAGAAACGTTCTTTCTGTTTATTCTCAAAACTCACCATTGCGTAATCATATTGTGACTGCACTTTCAGATAAGATAATTCTTCGTTATACTGCGAATCAGGAAAATCTTTCTGGAAATTATCTATGGTTACTACGGCGGCTTTAAAGTTTACAATAGTTACCCCACTGGTTTTGTAATACAACTTGGCCTTTTCGTAGGCTTTTTCTTCTAACCGATGTCTTAAATCGAGCAGGTGTTCATTACAGTTCTGTGCGTATTTACTGTCCGGAAAACTATTAATAAATGTCTGTAAAGCATCAATCGCTGTCAGGGTATTCGTCTGGTCAAGGTTATAGTTCGGAGAATCCTTATAGGTCGAATACGCATACATATAAAATGCTTCCTCAGCCATCGGACTATTCGCATACGTTGCATAAAAGCTCTTGAATAAATAAGAACTCATGCTGTATTGCTTTTGCTGAAACTGGGCATAAGCATTATAAAACTGTGCATTTTCCGCCAGTGAATCTCCCTTCAATAACGGTATAATTTCCTCAAAAAGCAGACCAGCTTTGTAATAGTCTCCCTTTTTATAGTATTCGTTGGCCGCAGCGTATTTTTCTTCGGTTGTACCTTTTTTCTGCAATCTGGCAAACTTAGCCGAACAAGCCGATGACAATACAATAACGACAAACAAAAGGGCGGTATATGGTCTTTTCAAAAACATGGGTGCAAAGATAATAAAAAATATATGCTTTCAGAACGAAAAATTCAGCATAATTATTCTTTATTAAGAATTTTTAAGACATTATTTCTCTCAGACTCTCTTCATTGGCCTGTAAAATGGCCTGAATATGCTCGTCGGTAAGGGCAGTGGATAAGAAAAGTGCTTCGTACTGTGACGGAGCCAGATAAACGCCTCTATTCAACATAGCATGGAAATACTTACCGAATCGTGGAATATCGGAAGTTTTAGCGGTCTCAAAATCAACTACAGGCGTATCGGTAAAGAATAAACTATACATCGACCCGATATGGTTAATCTGGTAGTTTAACTGCAATTTTTTCAATATTTCTCTTATACCACTTACCAGTTTTTCTCCGGTTTTTTCCAGTGTAGTATATACTTCAGGGTGCTCGTTCAGATAGGTAAGCATAGCATAGCCTGCCGCCATCGCTATCGGATTGCCCGATAAAGTACCTGCCTGATACACAGGGCCTTGGGGAGATACACAGTCCATAATTTCTTTACGCCCACCATAAGCACCCACAGGCATACCTCCACCAATAATTTTACCAAGGGTTGTCAAATCAGGCATAATATTGAAACGCTCCTGTGCGCCACCTTTAGCCAGACGAAAACCTGTCATTACTTCATCAAAAATCAACACAATTCCTTCTTTGGTACACAGTTCACGCAGGTTTTCAAGAAAGCCTTCCTGCGGTAGTACAGTACCCATATTGCCTACTACGGGTTCTAATATTAAAGCGGCAATCTGGTTCTTGTTGGCATCAACCAATTGCTGTACGGCTGCAAGATTATTAAATGGGGCTGTAAGGGTATCATTTGCTACGCCTTTGGTTACACCCGGACTATCAGGTACGCCCATAGTTACTGCTCCACTACCTGCGGCAATCAGAAACGAATCGCCATGCCCGTGATAACAGCCTTCAAACTTGATAATTTTATCCCGTCCTGTAAACCCGCGGGCTACCCGGATAGCCGCCATTGTAGCTTCTGTTCCGGAGTTGACCATTCTTACTTTTTCGATAGAAGGTACCATGTCGATAATCAGTTCAGCCATTTCTACCTCTTTGCGGGTTGGTGCACCAAATGAAAAAGAGTGCTGAATGGCTGCTTTTACAGCTTCTTCAACAGGGGCATAGGCATGGCCTAATATCATAGGCCCCCACGAGTTAATGAGCTCGATGTATTGATTGTCGTCTTCGTCATAAATATAGGCGCCTTTTGCTTTTTTAATAAAGATAGGATTACCCCCTACCGATTTAAACGCTCTCACAGGAGAATTAACCCCTCCCGGAATATAGTTTTTGGCTTTAGCAAAAAGGGCTTCACTTGTAGTATGTATCATTGAATGAGGTATTTTTTATTTCAGACAGGCCGCAAAGTTCGTGAAGAATTGGGAATGAAGCAATGAGAATAGTAAAGGAATGAATTGATTCTTTATAGGATAAGATTTACAAGTATAAATCTGTAGGCACCATAGAATTAATACCTGATGTGAAATAAGCTCATTGATAAATAAAAGACCTCTGACATTTAAAACCAGTCGTAAATAGGAATAGATTTATCAGCTATTCTCTTCATGGATTTACTTATCATAGGAGTAAAAAGTGCTTTTATTGAATTTTATCGGCATTTTGCATGGTCTTGTCTTGAAAGATGCCATTCTTCTACCGGAATTTTATCTTTTTCATTATCTTGCATAAAACATTTATAAACTCCCTAAGATAAATTAATGAAAAAGTTTGCATTGGCCGCCACTGTTCTATTGACTACCAGCCATTTATACGCTCAACAAATAAAAATCGGCGACAACGCCGGAGCCGTTACTTTTGAAGAATACGAGCCAAAATCTACCCTTGTTGTTCCGGGTAAGGCAATTACACGTGCTAAATTCCCTTTTATAGATATTCATAACCATCAATGGGAATTGAACAGCAAAGAAGACCTGAATAAGTTGATTACCGAAATGGATAAAATGAATATGGGTCTTATGGTAAATTTAAGTGGACGAGGGTTTAATCAGGATGAAGCCAGAAGTACAGCAGGACTGGTAAAGCAGATAGAAACGGTAAAATCTTATTACCCGACCCGTTTTGCCATTTTTACTAATATTGATTTCTCTAAAATAGGTGACCCTGACTGGACAGCCAAAGCGGTGAAAACTTTAGAAGACGATGTGAAACTTCGGGGTGCCAAAGGTCTGAAAATCTACAAAAGCCTTGGATTTAGTGTAAAAGATAATGGCAAATTAGTACCTGTAGATGATGCTCGTATTGACCCTGTCTGGAAAAAAGCGGGTGAGCTGGGTATTCCGGTTTTGATTCATACGGCTGACCCTTCTTCTTTCTGGGACCCACTCAATGCCCAGAATGAACGTTGGTTAGAGCTGAAAACTCATCCGGGTCGTAAACGTAATGCGGCAGAAGGCAAAGATTATACCTGGGAACAATTGATTGAACAACAACACAATGTTTTTAGAAAAAATCCTAAAACTATCTTTATTAATGCCCACATGGGTTGGTATCCAAACAATTTAGCAAAATTAGATAGCCTGATGGACGCATTCCCGAATATGTATGCCGAAATCGGGGCGGTAATTGCCGAGTTGGGTCGCCAGCCACGTACAGCCAAGAAATTTTTTGAAAAACGTCAGGATCGTATTCTATTCGGTAAAGACTCGTGGGTACCTGACGAATACCAGACGTATTTCCGTGTATTAGAATCAGAAGATGAGTATTTCCCTTATCACAAAAAATACCATGCGTATTGGAAAATGTATGGTTTAGGGCTATCAGACGAAGTGTTGAAGAAAGTGTATTATAAGAACGCATTGAAAATTGTGCCGGGTCTCGACAAGAGCCAGTTCCCCAAGTAAACCTAAACTAAACATACTGTCATGAAGAAACACTTCATCTTCGCTCTTACTTTACTTTTGAGCAGTAGTATTGCTTTTTCTCAAAAAAAGAAAAAGGATACTGCTCCTGTACCTGATAAGCTTGAATTGCTGAAACAGGAAGTTATTAAAAAGATTGACGAACGTCAGAAATTTACGCAGGAAGTCAATGACCAGATTTTCAGTTTTGGCGAATTAGGCTTTCAGGAATTTGAAACAACGAAGTATCTGACAAATCTATTAGAGAAAAATGGTTTTACCATTGAAAGGGGAGTAGCCGGAATGCCTACTGCATGGATAGCTAAGTGGGGTTCGGGTAAACCTGTGATTGCTATCGGCTCTGATGTGGACTGTATTCCGAAAGCCTCTCAGAAACCCGGGGTTGCTTACAAAGACCCGATTGTAGAAGGTGCACCCGGACACGGCGAAGGCCATAATTCAGGTCAGGCGTTGAATATCACGGCTATGCTTGCCTTAAAGGAGATTATGGAGCGTGAAAAAATATCAGGTACGCTCATGTTATGGCCGGGTATAGCCGAAGAGCAGGTAGGAGCCAAGGCTATTTATGTGCGTGACGGCTATTTTAAAGATGTAGATGCCTGTATTTTTACTCACGTAGGCGATAACCTCGGTGTATCGTGGGGAGATGCCGGAAATACCGGACTGATTTCTGTAAAGTTTCATTTTGAGGGTGCTGCTGCGCATGCAGCAGGGGCTCCGTGGCGTGGCAGAAGTGCCTTAGATGCCGTAGAACTCATGAACATTGCCTGGAATTATAAACGTGAACACCTGGAAACTACGCAACGCTCGCATTATGTTATCTCAGATGGTGGCGACCAACCCAATGTGGTACCTTCTAAAGCTACAGTATGGTATTATTTCAGAGAGCGTACTTACCCGAAAATCAAGAATTTGTTTGAGAATGGTATCAAGATGGCACAAGGGGCTTCTATCATGACCGATACCAAGTTTACTTATGAGATATTGGGGAGTGCATGGCCGGGGCATTTCAATAAACCTATTGCCGAAACCATGTTTTACAATATCAAGCGAGTAGGTTTGCCGCAATGGTCAGCAGAAGACCAGTTATTGGCAAAAGCAAGCCAGAAAGAACTGCAATCACCTAAAGCTGATGGTTTAGCCATTAAATTAGATACGATGTCTGAACCTGTGTATTCGCCGAATATTATACGTCAGGGCGGTTCTGATGATATTGCAGATATTTCATGGTCTTTACCAACCGTTGTGCTTCGTTATCCGTCAAATATGCCGGGTATGCCCGGGCATCACTGGGCAAATGCTATCACTATGGCTACCCCAATTGCACATAAAGGTTGTACAGCAGGGGCAAAAGTAGAGGCATTGACAGTATTAGATATGCTTTTTAAACCGGAAATCATTCAGAAGGCGTGGGAGTATTATAATAAAGAACAAACCAAAGAGATAAAATATACACCACTGATTTCGAAAGACGATAAACCGGCTATTCAACTGAATAAAGAGATTATGGAGAAATTCCGTCCTGAAATGAGTAAATATTATTACGACCCAACTAAATATAAAACCTATTTAGAACAATTGGGCATTAAATATCCTACTGTAAAGGAAAAATAATGATATTGTCAATTTTCAATTGCAGATTGTCGATTTCACAATTCGACAATCTGCAATCGACATTCGACAATTTATTTAATTCTCACAAATACTCCTCCATAAAAAAAACCTGTTGGCTTGTCATTGGCATCGTATTGAACAGATTTTAATTCATATTCATTTTCCGAAATCCATTTGTAAGAGTATCTTCTGTAGGTGCCTTCCGGTTCGTCAGCAAATGCTATTTTTAGATACACATCTCCATTTTCATTGACAGTCCCCTTCCCGACACCTGCTCGGGAGGTACCAAAACTTGATAAATGGTCTACTTCTTTTTTCACGGGGTTATAAGACCAGAAAATATGCCCATGCGGCGGCGCTCCATCAATTACAGCAAGCAGGCTATTATCTGTATTAATTGCCCGGCAAATAGTATGATGGTTGGGGATTTTTATATGTTCATCTTTCCCTCCCCAGTTCTGAGACCAGTTATCATCTTTTAAAGTCCATTCGCCAATGAATTTTTTAAAAGGATTTTTTGAGTGCTGAGCATAACCAATGAGGGTAGAAAAACTCAACAAAAGCAAGAAAGTTATTCGGGTAGAAGTATTTTTCATGATATTTTCCGGTTTGGTAAGTAGTAGGTTTATTATTGCATAAAACGCATGAAATGCTGCTTTTTGCATGCTATTCAAACAGGAAATACGCCTTTCATAAAAAACATTAGGTAAGTAAGCTATTTTAGTCCTATGCCTCAATAAAAAAAGTGTGCCACGATTCAGAACCATAGCACACTTTTTTAGTTTATATCCTAATGTTACTCAACTATATCCATCATGAAAATCCTGCTTGTATTCATTCTCACCACTGTCATATTTGCTGCTATTGATTTGGTCTGGCTTGGAGTAATAGCCAAAAATCTCTATCAGCAAAAAATCGGCTTCATTATGGCCGACGAAGTAAACTGGATAGCGGCACTGATTTTCTATCTGATGTATATAGGCGGTATTCTTTACTTTGTTATTTTCCCAAGTCTGGATAATGGCAACTGGCAAACGGCTTTATTAAAAGGCGCAATCTTAGGTGCCTTATGCTATGGTACTTACGACCTTACCAATTGGGCAACCCTCAAAAACTGGCCATCCGAAATTGTGATTATCGATATACTATGGGGTGCTTTTCTTACAGGGCTTACGGCTACTCTTTCGTTCATTGTTAGCCAGAAATTCCTGTAAGGCTTATTTAATTGTCGAGAAATCGGTGGGGGTCATATACATCGACTCCACTTTCTCAGTCAGCTTACCGTTTTTCTCAGATTCGTCACGGGCTTTTACCCATTTCATGTCTTTTCTGAACGCCTCAAAAGAGGCTTTGCCTGCTTCTTCGCTTTTGTGAGCTAATATATAAACCAGTTTAGGTTGAGCACCATCTTTCTCAATGGTTGTCCAGTAAGCCACATTAGTCATACCATGCTTTTTGAATAGTTTAAAAGTATGATTTCTGAAACGAGACAATAAATCATTAAGTTTATCAGGAGCAGCAGTATAAGTTCTTAATTCAAAAACTCTTTCAGGATTCTTTGCCTGCGCTTTTACTGCCGGAGAGAAATCTGTCAGGTTCATAAATACGGATACTACTTTTGCTACAATTTTACCGTTCTTCTCAGATTCTGTCGCTACTGTTTTCCATTCAGGGTCACTACCAAAGGCTTTCCAAGAGGCATCTCTTGCTTCTTTACTTGGGTAAGAGAGTACGTAATAAAGGGCATTATCTTTATTATCGACAGGTACCCAATAACCTACGTTGGTCATTCCATGACGCTCGAAAATTTTGGTTGTATGATTGCGGAATCGGGTTAATAAATCAGGTAGCTTACCCGGGTGGCAATAATAGATGCGCATTTCATAATAACGCGTGTCTGTATCTTTTGCCATAGCAACCATACTGAATAAGAGGGCAATAAATAGGCTGAATAATGTTTTCATAGATGAGGTTGATTAGACTACAAAGGTATTTCATTACGAGCATAATCATTCACTATTCATTTGTTTTTTTATAATAATTCGTTGATTTACTGTGTGCAAAAAACAAATTGGCCTCCATTCGATAAGTGAAAACAAAGAAAATTTTATTGAATAGCTTTTATCTGGCTTCGTAGGGTATTGGTTGCATTCTGCCAGACAATATGAGTAGTTGTTTTTTTATTTGTTTCTAACTGAATATATCGGTTATGAACCTGGTCTGCCTCAATGATAAATGGTTCAATTTGCTTTGCCCAGACTTCTAACTGAGAAAGTATTTTATTGTTTGCCAGAAAATTGTGCTTAAAATCGTTTTTAGTAGAGGTATATTCCTGTCCAAAACTTACCCATGCAGAAGTAAGTTTTTCGCAAGCGGCCGAAAGCTGCCTTTTACCGGGGCCGTATTTAAAAGGTAAACAGTCGTTCGATATTGCTCCCCATTTATCAGCCATAGCAGTATAGCCATTAGCATCATGGATGATATGTTCGAAAGTACCGTCCATATCCCAGGGAATAAGGTGCATTTTTTTGTTTTTCTTGTCTTCAAACCAGTAATAATTATGATTTTCACAAGAGCTTGCCTTTTCGTCGCCACAATACCAATGAAAAGGACCATCGTCGTGTCTGATGGCTCTATCTACCACAATATATGACATGAGTTCGTTGACCTTCATATATTTTCTTACCACATCTTTACTATTGGAGGGATTAGCAGCCACAAGTGCCTGACCAAATTCTTTGATTAAACCAATGTTTTGTTCCTCCTCGTTGGTTTTCAGGGCATCAATAAAAGCCTTATCCGCCTGGAGTTCGCCATCGGGTTTTATGGGCCATACTTCTTTATAGACATTGCCTTTGCCCTCTTTATAGAAATACTCGGCAAAACGATTATCAATTTCTTCGGTAAGACCGTATATACCCGAATATTTATTATTGATAAACAATCTTGCATGAACAGAGCGGGGAGCAGGAACACCCATTTCCCCAAAAAGCCAATAAGCCAAGCGTTCACGAAGTTGCGATTTATCATAATTCTGCGAATGGAACTGAAGTTTGTTTAAGTCAAAAAAACGTTCTTTGCGGTCTCCCCAGTTGATTTTTACCTGCATGCTGAGCTTTTCACAAATCTTTTGTCCTGCAGGTTTCCCCCAGTCAGGACTGGACAAACAGCCAGCAAAAGCTCCGATTGAGCCTTTGTAACGTACACCAACCGGGCTGATAGTATCTCCTTCAAATATCAGAGCGGCTTCTACATATTCTTCTTTGGCGGGGTCGGAATCTATTTTTGACAAATCGTCGTTTGCAATAATCAGCTCATAAGTTCTTATTTTTTCCTGGTCGTAAACATAGTCAGAGTTTTGTCTCAGGTAATTTTCATTACCTCTGGGTTTGATATTGGGTAAGAACTGGCTTGGAGGATTAGATTTTATGGGTGTTGGTGAATCCTCTTTTGAACAGGAAAAGATAGTTATTACGCTTAGAGTAGCAAGTATTAATACTTGAGAAAACTTGTTTAGTCGACAGCCAGCCATTGAGGTATGAGTTTATTTTAAAAAATAGGTAACAATAGTAATTTCAATCGTCAATTTAATGTTTTATACGTAAACGAAGATACTATTTTCCTTATAATTCTGACTGCCAATACAAGAATACCCTGAATACTGATTATTCAGGCGAAAACTTGCGGCATGATAGACTATTTTAAAACAAATTACCCTTCACGAACCTCAATAAGACAGAAGTTTGTTGCTATGCTTCCTTACACTCAATTATCGTTGTCCAAACAATCAGGGAAGTAAACGTTTACTTTTCAAATGATATACGTCTTCTTCTGCAAATACCTCTTCAATAAATTCTTCTACAATTTTATCAAGACCTTCGTACCAATCAAGATGAGGAGATTTTTTATCACAACCCCCGGCATGCGGAACACATTGGGTATATTCATGCTGATAGTGGCAGGAAGGGCAACGCCCGATGGTTTCAAACGTATTCCAGATATGGCCGCAGTGGCATTGCCAGTATTTGCCTCCATCTGGTTCCCAGGAGCATTTGGGACAACGAATTTTCATAGTGATTACAGTTTTTTTGCAATATATCAGTTTTTCTACAAAAAAAGGCCACCTTTTTTATTAAAAGGTGGCCAATGCTATGCAGGTTTAGTATAGTGCGTTAAACAGCTTCTTTTACCAAGTCAACTATTCTTCCTAAAGTTTTCTTGACAGCCGAAGCGGCCACTTTAGCACCGCCATCTTCGTCGTCTAATTTTTTAACCGGGTCGGTAGCTGCATCTAATAAATTGCCCAATTTATCTCTCTGTTTATTGTCTAAAACAGCTTTGCCCAGTTGCAGGAGATTAATGCTGGCTGTCAGGTCTTCAGCATTGCCCAACAGGCCTTCTTTACCCTCGCTCAATAAATTATTAATCTGATTTGCGCCAACCAATAACCTTATGGTATTCACTACTTTACTTAAAACATCTGTTTTTAAAGTACCCTCTGTAGCTGATGGAATAAGGTTTTTTAAAGCTGCGGCCCGACCTAATAATTTGTCTTTGAAATCATTTCCTCTGGTATTGGCCTCACCTTCCAACGCAAAACTTCCTGATTTTAGCACTTCTGCTAATTCTGTATTCTTTCCACTTTCTGAAAGGCTCATAGCCTTCTCTAACAAACTTTCCAACGTTACTTTTTGTGCGAATAAGTCATGGTTTAAGACAAGCAAAAATAAGGTAACAAAACTTAAAAATACGTTTCTTTTCATTCTTTACTTTTTAAATTAAAGACTTCTACTATTATTATTTAGACGTAAATTTTTAGTAAAAGACGCTTAACTTTTGGTTAATAATTCCTTAATACTGACTAAATGACTCATTTTACATACGATAAGTTGTATTTAATGGATGAAAACTTTTAAAATATTTATTGAACGGCGAGTAAACTTTATGCGTTCGGAATGTTTATCAGGTGCTATTTGCATATCTGATAATGCATTAACTTTGCCCTGATAAAAGATAAGAAACCCAATGATGCAGATTATTGAAGTGGGTAATAACCGGAGACTTCAGAAAGAATTTTTAGAATTTCCTGCAAGGCTTTATAAAGAAAATCTTTATTGGATTCGGCCTTTGGATAACGATATTGATAAAATTTTTGACGCAAAAAAAAATCCTCTGTTGCAAGATGATAATTGTGTCAGATGGCTGGCTCTCGACAACCACGGACAAACCATTGCACGGGTAGCTGCCTTTATAAATCCGAATACGGTGATTCATAGTAATGACCAGCCCACGGGCGGCATAGGCTTTTTTGAGTGTATCAATAATGAGGAGGTAGCCTTTAAGATGTTTGACCAATGTAAAGCCTGGCTACAAGAAAGAGGAATGGAAGCAATGGACGGCCCGATTAACTTTGGCGAACGGGATAACTGGTGGGGTTTATTGGTTGCCCCTTATGATGCCGAACCTACCTGGTCGATGTTCTACCATCATGCCTATTATCGCAAATTCTTTGAAGATTATGGTTTTCAGGATTATTTTCAGCAATATACTTTTCTGCTACCGCTGGAAGAAAAAGAAGCTCGTAAGGTAGTACGGCCTGCACTTTTTGAAATTGCCAACCGGATTTATCGAACCCCCGGATATGATTTCAGACATGTTGATAAGAAAAATCTATCGAAATTTGCGCAGGATTTTAGGATTATCTATAACAAAGCATGGGCTAAAAATATGTCAACCGGTGAAATGACTGCCGAGCGTGCCGAAGCTATCATGCAATTGATGAAACCTATTTTAGAAGAGGAACTGATGTGGTTTGGGTACCATCATGATGAACCCATCGCTTTCTCTATCATGATACCGGAGTTGAATCAGATTATCAAGCATCTGAATGGGCAACTGAACTGGATTGGCAAACTTAAATGGTTGTATCATACGCTTATGAAAACCAACCATAAAGCCCGTGGCGTTATTTTTGGGGTTATTCCCGAATATCAGGGTCGGGGTATAGAATCTGCCATTACTTTAGCTTTTTCAAGGGCTTGCTGGCGCCCCGGGTATCAGTACAAAATCATAGAACTGAACTGGATAGGCGATTTTAACCCTAAAATGTTGAAAGTAACGCAATTACTCGGTGCAAAGAAATTTAAAACTTATATCACCTATCGTTATTTATTCGACCGCACTAAAGCGTTCAAAAGACATCCGGTAATATAGTGCCTGAAAGTTCAGACAACTCACTCAACCATAAATCTCAGGAATTTTATTAATTTTGTGTCGTTTTTTACTTCAAAAGCAATATAACAATCATATTTTTCATCTAAACAATAAAATTGCCCATTAGCATTCATGGGATTCAGTATTTATGTCTTTACTCACAGTTGGTTCGGTGGCATTCGATAAAATTGAAACACCTTTTGGAAAAACAGATAAAATCATTGGTGGTGCGGCTACTTTTATTACGCTTACTGCCTCTTATTTTGTAAAAGAAAATAACCTTGTAGCCGTAGTTGGCGAGGATTTCCCACAGAGCATGATAGATGTGCTTGAATCTCATGGAGTGAACACCGAAGGGCTGGAAATTGTAAAAGGTGGAAAAACGTTTTTCTGGTCAGGGCTTTATCACAATGATATGAACTCACGTGATAGCCTGGAAACCCAACTGAATGTAATGGGTGAGTTTGACCCGAAAATTCCGGAATCTTATCAGGATTGTCAATATCTGATGTTAGGTAATACCTCTCCTGAAATTCAGATGCGTGTACTGACACGTTTGCACAACAGACCTAAGTTTGTAATGGTTGATACCATGAACTTATGGATTAACATTGCCAATGGTGATTTAAAAGCATTATTGAAACACGTAGATTGTTTGACTATCAATGACGAAGAAGCCCGCATGCTTTCCGGCGATTATTCATTGCGGAGAGCAGCCAAAACCATTATGGCTATGGGGCCTAAAACCCTGATTATCAAAAAAGGAGAACACGGTGCTTTGTTGTTTCAGGAAGATAATATTTTCTTCTGCCCTGCATTACCTTTAGAAGAGGTATTTGACCCGACAGGAGCCGGAGATACTTTTGCGGGTGGTTTTATAGCCTACTTAGCACAAACTGATGACTTGAGTTTTGAAAATATGAAGCGTGCCATTATTTATGGTTCGGCTATGGCCTCTTTTTGTGTAGAGAAATTTGGCTCTGAAAGAATCCAGAATCTTACACCAGACGAAATTAACGACCGTATTGGTGAATTTAAGAAACTGGCAAGTTTCAATCTGCAATAAATTTTGTTTAATACGATTCCCGAAGTCAGGCTTTGTAAAGGGTCTGACTTTTTTATTGTATAACAGATTTTTTATTCATAAAAAATTATCCATAAACCACCGATTTTATTATTTTGCCATACGAATCATCATCAATAAACCACATGAGCAAAATAATTTTAATTACAGGTGGCAGCGACGGAATAGGTGCCACAACAGCCGAATTGGCAGCCAAAGAAGGATATACCGTTTGCATCAACTACAAACAGAATCATCTGGCAGCTAACCGCATAACAGAAAAAATTAACCACGAAGGCGGTATGGCTTATGCTTTTCAGGCCGATATTTCTGTTGAGTCAGAAGTGGTTGATATGTTTGCCGCTATTGACAGTCAGGTAGGCCGTATTACCGCTTTAGTGAACAATGCAGGTATCATAGAATCACAACAGAAATTGGTAGATATGTCGGCTGAACGCTTGCATAAAATCTTTGCGGTAAATGTAATAGGTAGTTTTTTATGCGCCAGAGAGGCCATTAAACGTATGTCGGTTAAGTATCAGGGTGAGGGTGGTAGTATTGTTAATATTTCTTCAATGGCATCACGCTTAGGCTCTCCTTTTGAATATATTGATTATGCCGCTACCAAAGGTGCTATTGATTCTATGAGTATCAGTTTATCGAAAGAAGTAGCCGAAGACCAGATAAGGGTCAATGTGGTTCGTCCGGGTACTATTCAGACGGCTATTCATGGCAAAGCCGGAGAACCCGGTCGGGTAGCAAGAGTAAAGGAATTTATACCTATGAAGCGTGGCGGTGAACCCGAAGAAGTAGCGAAAGCCATTTTATGGTTGTTATCTGACGATGCTTCTTACGTAACAGGAGCTATATTAGACGTATCAGGCGGAAGGTAGATGGAATTTATGAAATATAGTGCCATTTGTGTACATTGTGGCAAAAACATTTATGAATCACTCATTCATCTTATTCATAAAACGTATTATTTACCTGCCCGAAGCAGAAGAAGCCAAGTTACTAAATCTACTCAAACCGATAAAAATAGCTAAGGGCGAGTACTATATCAGAGAAGGCCAAATACCCAAGAAGTTTGCCTTTGTTGAACGTGGACTTTTCAGGTACCTCTATATCAATAATAAAGGTACAGAATTTACCAAGAACTTTATCTTGGAAAACAATTTCATTTCTGCTTATTCGGCTATGATTAGCCAACATCCATCACGTATGTTTATTGAAGCATTGGAAGATAGTTATGTGTACGACATCTGTTATAATGATTGGCTCGAACTGAAAAGAGGACATGAATGCTGGAATCAGTTTTTGGTAGTAATATTAGAGAAAGCTTTCTCAATCAAGGAAATCCGTGAGCGGGAGTTATTGCTATTAGATGCACAGGAGCGCTACGCTATTTTCAGAAAGGAATTTTCGACACTTGAAAACCGCATTAAACAACACATGATAGCTTCGTATTTAGGCATTTCTCCCATTTCATTGAGTAGAATCAGAAATAAATTGACACATTAACCTATGTTAATGTTTTTTATACTGGCATCTGTTTGTTTTGTACCACTAAACAAACCAAAAGATGCTTACAAACAATACCATAATCATTACAGGGGGCAGTTCCGGTGTTGGGCTTGAATTAGCCAAAAGATTAATAGAGAAAAATAATACCGTTCTCATTTGTGGTCGCTCCAAAGAAAAATTAGAGGAAGCCAAAAGTTTACTCCCTAAAGTACAAACCTTTCCCTGTGATATTTCATCCGAAAAAGAATGTATCCGGCTTTATGAATGGGTACGAAACAATCACCCCGATTGCAATATACTCATCAACAACGCCGCCATTGTATATAAGACTGAGTTTCTGAATGATAATGAAGCCATATGTAAAGCCCAAGAAGAATTTCAGACCAATATCTTGGCACCTATCCGTCTGACTAAGCTGTTCCTGCCCTTGTTATTACAAAACCCTAATGGCCAACTAATCAACATCACTACCGGATTAGTCTACGCACCCCGTGCTGTATATCCTTTTTATAATGCCACTAAAGCGGCTTTGCACTCGTTTACCCAAACGCTTAGAATACAATTAAGCCATTTACCTATCAAAATGATAGAAATATTATTGCCCGTAGTTGATACTCCCTGGCACAAAGGCAATCCACCTAAAATGGCTATTTCTGCTGAAAAAGCAGTAGAAGAAGTACTAAGAAAATTAGAAAAAAGCAATAGTCCTGAAGTCAGAATTGGAGGGGTAAAGATTCTTTATTGGTTGGCAAGGATTGCACCAGGGTTTGCTATAAGGAAAATTAATTCCTTATAGTTAAAAACTACTTACGCCCAAAATCCGCAGGATTTTCGCCCCAGTAATCTGTTTCCCATTTCAGAACCTTGTTGGGATAGGTATTGGTTTTCAGCCATTTTTCGGCACGGTCTAAAAGTTCAAAAACTTCGGGGTTGCCATTGGCTTCATCCAGTTTGGTATTGGCTTTTTTGTTACGAACCCAACTGATGGCTGTACGTGAGTCAGAATAGATAGGCAGATTAGAATTACGATTTTTAAGATAGGCTAAAGCATGAACAATAGCTAAAAACTCTCCGATATTGTTGGTAGCTTTCGGAAACGGGCCTTTATGGAAAATCAATTCTTTGGTTTTCAGATAAAAACCCTGATACTCCATGTCTTTGTTTACAGAGTTCCAGGCGGCATCTACTACAATAGACTCTAAAACTGGTGGTGGAAAAGCCGATGCCGGAATTTTAGCCTGCTTTTTTGCAGTGCTTTGGGTTTGGGTATATTTCCAGTAATTTTCTTTCAATGCCGCTTCTGCTTCCTTTTTACTATCGAAAGATTTGTACTTGGCTCCTGCAACACCCTCTACCTGCTTTTTACACTCATCCCACGAGTCGTAAACACCTGCTTTCCGACCCTCCCATACTGTATAAAATTTGGGTTTCTTTTCCATAGCGCAAAAGTGCGAAAAAAAGTCTCCGTCTCCTAAAAAAGGAGGGGAGATTTAGTGCAAACGTTGCTTGGGATGAGGTAATAGCAATAAAAAACCTCTTCCTGTTAAGAAAGAGGCTTATCTTCTGATTCTTATTATTTGCGCTTGTTACAAAACGGTTTCTACACTTTCAAAAGTAAGGTTCCAGGCATCAGCTACACCTTTATACACTACTTTTCCATCAACCACATTCAATCCTTTTTTCAGTTCTTCATTCTCGGCACAGGCTTTTTTCCAGCCTTTATTTGCTAACTGAATGGCGTATGGCAAAGTAGCATTTGTTAAACCTAAAGTAGAAGTGTAAGGCACGGCACCCGGCATATTGGCTACGCAATAATGTACTACATCATCAATAATAAACGTTGGGTTTTCGTGCGTAGTTGGTGTACAGGTTTCAATACAACCACCCTGGTCAACAGCTACGTCAACCACTACTGTGCCTGGGCGCATCGTTTTCAGCATATCTCTCGTAATCAGATGAGGGGCTTTTGCTCCCGGAATCAACACTGCACCTACAATCAGGTCTGCTTCACGGATAGCCTCACGGATATTATATTCGTTTGACATAATCGTTACTACGTTTTGCGGCATAATATCCGACAAGTATCTTAAACGTGGTAAACTTACATCCATAATCACTACTCTTGCACCCAATCCAGCAGCCATTTTAGCCGCCTGTGTACCCACAATGCCACCACCTAATACCAACACTTTTGCCGGAGGAACACCCGGAATACCACCCAACAAAATACCTTTTCCTTTCAATGGTTTCTCTAAGTATTTCGCACCTTCCTGAATGGCCATACGTCCGGCCACTTCCGACATTGGCACCAGTAAAGGCAAACTACGGTCTGTTTTCTCTACTGTTTCATAGGCCAAACATACAGCCCCTTGCTTAATCATGGCATGCGTCAGTTCTTCTGATGAAGCAAAGTGAAAATAGGTAAACAGCAACTGGTCTTTTTTGATAAGATTATATTCAGAAGCAATGGGCTCTTTTACCTTTATAATCATCTCGGCAATGCCATATATCTCTTCTATCGTTGGCAACAAAGTTGCGCCCGCTTTGATATATTCTTCGTCTTTAAAACCACTACCTTCTCCGGCCGTTGACTGTATATAAACCGTATGTCCGTGTTTCTTGAATTCAGCTACTCCTGCAGGTGTAAGGGCTACTCTGTTTTCGTTGTTCTTGATTTCCTTAGGTACTCCGATAATCATTCTCTCTGAAAGGTTTGTTGATGAAGTGTTTCAATACAATTAAGCCTGATTTGGCTTAATGATTGAAATAGTTTATAGTTTATTGATGAAGTATAATTGCACAACAAAATTAACAAAAGAAGAAAATATTTTTTCTATCCTGAAAAAAATAAGAAATTATTTGCCCGAATGAATATATTTGCAAAAATTATTTCTTTCATACATCCTATTTTTCAGGCATGAGAGAAAATTTTTCTGCAAGCACTTCTCACATTTATAAAGATTCATGGCTTTAAGCTTTTAACTGTATAAACATGATTGACGAAACTGACAGAAAAATCCTGCGTTTATTGCAGAGTAATGCGCATCTTACCTTCAAAGAGATAGCCCAACAGATTAATCTTTCACTCACACCCGTTCATGACCGTATTAAACGCATGGAGCAGGAAGGTATCATCGAAAAGTATGTTTCAATTCTGAATAAAAAGAAATTAGGTAAGAATCTGACTGTATATTGTCAGGTTACGCTTATTAAACAGACACATGATACTTCTGAAGACTTCAATCAGTCTATTTTAGATTTACCCGAGGTTATCAGTTGTGATTTCGTATCGGGCAGTTTCGATTATCTGCTTAAAATAGTAGTACCCGATATGGAGAATTATCACCTGTTTCACCAACAAAAGCTTTCAGTTTTACCCAGTGTTTCATTGATTCACAGCTTTTTTGTGATGTCGGAGGTAAAGAGTACTACTGTTGTGCCTATTTGATTAATAATAATTGTATCCGGTTAAATAATTAGCTAAAGCAAATAGTTAATATCCTATGAAGCAGTTCTGTGGCAAAACACTTATTCCTGAATATGATGAAAAAAAAGAAAAAGCTTATTATTCTCTCTTTAATTCTACTGCTAATTCTGTCAGTCTCAGCCATCTTTGTATGTGATGCTTTAATTAAAAAACATGCCACCGGAAAACTCTATTCAACTGTGAATGATGTTCCGTATAGAAAGGTAGGTTTGCTGTTAGGCACAGGAAAATATACGAAAAGGCCGGGTAGTTTTAACCCTTATTATGTTAACAGAATTAAGGCAGCTACAGAGTTATTGAAAGCAGGTAAAATAAAATACCTGATTATAAGTGGCGATAATGGGCGACAGGAATATAACGAACCTGAAATGATGCGTGAAGACCTGATGAAAGCAAGTATTGATTCAACACGCCTTTATCTGGATTATGCCGGATTCAGAACCTTTGATTCTATGGTGCGTCTGAAAGAGGTTTTTGGGCAAGATTCTGTTACAGTTATTTCTCAATTATTTCATAATGAACGTGCCCTCTACATTGCTTCGAAAGAAGGCATAGCCGCCTATGGCTTTAATGCCAAAGACAGACCGGGTGGAGAAGGCTTTTACTTGAGAGAAAAACTGGCAAGAGTAAAAGTTTTTGTCGATTATCTGATATCTACCAAACCTAAGTTTTTAGGGAAAAAGATAGAATTGCCGGAGTAGAGGTATAACCTGAAAATGGTTATACTTTATAAATCAAAGCAATGGCATGTGCTTCCAGTCCCTCTTTTCTGCCTACAAAGCCCATTTCTTCTGTAGTAGTAGCTTTGATAGAAATGCAATTTTCGGGCAATTGGGTTACCTCAGCAATGGCTTTTATCATGTCAGGGATATATTTACCAATTTTAGGTTCCTGTAAACAAACAGTTGAATCTATATTGCCAATTTTATAACCTCCTTTGGCTAACATTTCGGCTACTATTTTCAATAATATTTTGCTGTCGATACCTTTCCAGCGAGGGTCAGTATTCTTGAAGTGTTTGCCAATATCACCCATAGCGGCGGCACCTAAAAGAGCATCACAAATGGCATGTAAGAGTACATCGGCATCAGAATGACCTACTGAACCCACTGTATGAGGAATCTTTACGCCTCCTAACCACAACTCATAACCCTCACCTAACTGGTGTACATCATACCCTTGTCCGACTCTTATATTCATAGATTTTTTTGTGTTTTACCTGTAATCTTTAAACCGTGGTAAAACTAAGTAATTTTACTGAGATTCATAAACTCAGATTCAGGAAATGCTGTTTGCGAAGCCTCTTAAAAAATCAGCCGTGAGAATAAAAGTAGGGGACAGGCCCAAAACGTATATAAGAAGCGTAAGTATGCTTTAAGTAAAAAATTTTTTCGAAATAGATAAAATTTAAGAGAGAACAAGATTTGCCTATCAGAATAATTTACCCCAGAAAATCTGCCAGTGAATTTTAGTAATTTCCCAGGTAGAAAAAGGTCGGCCGGTATCTTCCCATTTTACTTCATCAAATATTTTTTCGGCATTTTCGGCATTCCCATCCTGCAGGTAAGCTACTACCAGCATCCATTTAGCCTCATTACGGTAATTCTTACTTACATTTTCATCATCTTTCAGGCGTTTCAGAATTTTAATGGCTTGCGCAGGATTTTCGCCTTGTTCTACCAATCGGGTAGCTTTTTCATAATCGTTGGCACGTGTCTGGGTTTCATTGTTTAAAGAAACACCGTCGCCCCGATAATTAAATTCTTTAGGCGAAAATGTGATAGAAGTAGAAAGTAGAAACAGTACAATGGCGGCAGCAGCACCAAAAGTGCCTAAAACATAGGTTAATCCTCTCTTGGGCTTATTAATAATTGCCCGGGCATTCGCAACACTAACACGGGCATTGGCACGCATTAATGCTTCCTGCACACGTCTGATTTCTTCTATTTGTTGTTGTAGATGAAAGTCGTTTTTAACTTTTTGTTCAAATTCCAGTTTAGTTTTTTCAGGCATTATTCCCGCTACATAATCTTCAATCTGATTTTGCAGAATATCATCCATAGTGGTAATAGAATTTATTAATGATTTGAGTTTATCATTTCCATTATTTTTTTCAGACACTTACTTTTGGCATTTCTTACGGTCTGGTCATTTTCAAAAGTACCGTTAGCAATTAGTTTTTGTGATATTTCCTGCATTGATAAGCCTTCTATCAGACGCATATCTAAAATCTGTCTGCAATTTTTACCTAATTTATTGACTAATCCAATATAATGTTCCCAGTTTTCTTTTTCTATCAGCATATCACTCACATCATCTTCCAGCTTATCCCATTCAGCCATATACCGATTCTGACGCTCCTCACGAGAAGCCTCTTGCGAAATATATCTAAACCATAAGTTTTTACAAATACTTTTCAGGTAAGTTTCTAAAGTAGCATCTTTGAGAGTAAAAGTGCCTTTTTTTACATTCACAACAAAAGCTTCAATGGCCTCCCAAATAATATCCTCCGGTTGTTTAGCATAATCTCTTCCAGTGCTTCGATGGATAATGAACCTTTCCAAAGAAACATGAAATTTCTTATATAATGCTACTAACGCCTCATGTTCTTTGCGCCCACCAATCAGAATTCCCTCTACTATGGCTTCATCTGACGGGTGTTTTGATAAACCAAGGATCATATTATAGTTATTAATATCAATAGCCCCCTTTTATGTAACCTTATGAAAGATTTTTTTTTCAAAGAGCTTTTTCATTCAGGCAAACACTCAATGGCAAAACTAAAATTATTGTATTTTAATGGATTAAGTATGAATATATTATCCTGCAAAAACTATGCAAAACAACCCACTATTTTGGTAACAAAAAAAAAAAAATA
The DNA here is from genome assembly GCF_004168285.1 of Emticicia agri. GTDB lineage: Bacteria > Bacteroidota > Bacteroidia > Cytophagales > Spirosomataceae > Emticicia > Emticicia agri. Next base: position 209,454 of record NZ_SEWF01000006.1, read on the forward strand.
AAAAAAAAGAAAAATTAAGGTTACAAAAGCTGTGTCGGCTGATATTAATGGTCAGAGTTTGTTGCTAACTAAATCTACACAAAGTAGATATTTTTATTCTTTAGCTCTAAGGCCATGAAAAACTAATGAAAAAAATATGCACTTTGTGGTTACAAATGACTACTTAGAAGATATTAATACACACAATTTTACTCTATAGCCATAAAACAAAACCCCTCACCCAAAATTTTACTAGGGTTAGGGTTAATTAGCTCAAGATTCCCCCTCATTTTGAATAAAAATAGGGGGATATTGACTTTGTTCAAAGTTATATGTAAAAAAAATGTCAACAAAATTTTCCTTACAACAAAAATTGAAGATATTTGTTAGGTTACGTAATTTTTGCCAAAGTCTATACTATATTTAATCAATGTCGTTGTAATGAAAAAAATTATCCCTGCTTTACTCTTACTATTGATCTTAACAACCGGCGCCTTTTCACAGTCAACAACTATTACCGCCGGACAGACTGCGAACGTTCAACTGCCTGTACTAAAGAATGAGGATATTTCATCAATTCCTTCGCCACAGGTTGGTATGATGGTCTTTGACCAGACTTTTAATGTGGTCAGAGTTTTTAATGGTAATACCTGGACTTGTGTAGGCTGCTCTGAACAAGCCTATTCAAGTGTACAATTAGCTACTGTTGAGTCTTTTACCCTTGGTAGCTCAAAGGTCGGTACAAATACAATATATAGTGCCAATAACCTGGGCGCATTTAAAATCAGCGATAACGGAATTGGTAATGTGAAACCTGTCTTGTCTAATAGCGGAGCACAGCCAAATGGTTTTTTGATGGACAATCAGGATGTAATTGTATTTGAGACAACACTTCCGTGGCAATTACAGATTCTTCCACAATTCGATTTGTTGAATATTATTAACCGGTGCCAATGGGTAAGTCCTTATACGTATACTCAGCCTGTTGATGTCATTACAAGTGCCGATGAGCCTAATCTGACTTACACGGTAAGAGAGGCCGGAAGTTTTGAAAGAAGAGAATGTACTATTTTTGGTATGAAAGCATATAAATTCAGGAATAAGGTTTTTACTGAAAAATATGCACCATTTATAACTTTCTTTGATAAGTTAATTACAGCTACTACCTCAGTCAACTTATATACTGCAATGGGTATCAGTCCGCAGGCTTATAACATTATCAGTAATTCGCCTTGGTTTGCCGTAAATGACGGCATCCTGACATTCCCGAGAGCTGATAACAAGCCTCAGAGTAATTATGGGCTTATTTATTTTGTCGCCAAGTCAAATAACCTGCCCAGCTTCCGGATGAGAATTTTTACACACCGCCCGAGTAAAACCAACATTGAACAATATTTTGATGCCAATGGAAATATACGGAACCGCACTAACTATTTAGATAATTATTATATAAATGCCATGGATACTGATATGCCTTCAGCTTTAAATTTCTCAAAACAAAGCCCGAATCTAAAGGTAGCAGATCCGCCATCTAAAAAAGAAGTGCCGCCACCAACAGCAGGTACTGAAAACGATTTTAACTAAGGATACACGGCTATTTAGTCAAAAAGCTATATAATATGAGAAAAAATCTTCTTATATGTGTTTTTGCTATATGTGTGTTGAATGTGTGGGCGCAGTCGAAAGACATGGCAATGCAAATTCAACAGCTACGAGAAGATATATACACAAAGCTGGATAACAGACAGATTACTGCCGAGCAAGCATTGAAAAGTTACAAGAGTCTTCAGAAAAAACTGCTTGACCAGAAAGACTATGATAACTACGTAAACCTTTTTATGCTGACGGCGGTAGATTTATATGTACCTAACGACGATTATGAAAGCGCTGCGAAAATTATTACAGAAGGAATAGATGCACTGAAGAGCCAGACTGGTGAGAAAAAAGTTGTGTATTTCTTCAAACTAAATGCCGAGTTATCAGAGTATTACCGACGAATACCCAGCAAACTTAATCTGGCAGAAAAACATTTTAAAAAAGGGTACGATTTTTTCCTGCAACATAAAAGCCTCCAGAAAAAAATACCGGCTTTTATTATTACTTTTTTGAGTAATTACGGACGTCTGATTGATGATTTGGGCGATACCGAGCAGAGTTTCTATTATTTTCAACAAGCCCGACAAATTGCCAAACAAGAAAAAATTACCCTTAACCAGTATGCGGTTCTGAGTAATATGGCCAAGTATTACCGGGAAAAGAAACAATATGAAAATGCTTTAGGCTTATTGAAAGAAGCATTGCCATTGGCAGAAAGCGATGATAAAACCGCTTCTATTTACTTATCAATCGGGCGGTGTTATAATCAGATGAACAAACCGGGCGAAGCACTAAAAGCCTTTACTGATGCCGAGAAGTTCTATCGAAAATCTAAAGACCCACAACCTCGTATGTGGGTGAATATTCAGACCAACAGAGCTGAGTCTTATTTGCAGACAGATAATCTGGTTAAAGCTGAAAGCACCTATAAAAATGCTTTGAAAGATTTTGTGCGTAGTTTCCGTCATTCGCATGGGATTCAGGTAGCAAAGATAGAAAACGGATTAAGTGAGATTTATAAGAGAAAAGGTAATTTTAAAGAAGCATTGGCGCATAGTCAGAAAGCCATGACCGCTGCCGATACTTCTTATACACAAACAAGTGTGTATACCAATCCTACTTTTGAAGCGGTCAATGCCCCTCAGGAAATGTTTATCGCCCTTAATGCAAAGGCAGACCTTTTATCAAGTTCAGACCCTGCTTTATCGGCAGATACCTATATTACAGCTATTAAATTTGCTACGCATCTTCGGAAGACTTTCGATATGCCTGAATCAAAACTATTTTATAGCGAAAAGGTATATCCGGTTTATGAAAAAGCATTGTCGAAAATATTTGAACAATGGAAGGCCACACAATCACAGCAATGGGCAGAGAAGTTTTTTTATGCGATGGAGGCAAGTAAATCAGCTGCACTATGGGATGCCGTAAAAGAGCAAAAAATCCGCCCGGAAGTATTAGACAAAAGTTTGTTAGACCAGGAAGCTACTTTGCGCCAGAAGATTGTAAAGCTACAAATCAGGTTATTGGAAGCAGGTAATGAAAAAACACTTTCAGATTTATCTGATGCCAAGATACAGTTAAATCATCTGACCAAAAAAATAGAGCAGGAGTCAAAAAATTATTATAAGCTCAAATATGATAATTATATGATTTCGCTGAAAGAAACGCAGCAAAAAATTGATAAAAATACAGCTTTTATTAGTTATTTTTTAGGCGAAAGTGTGTTGTATTACCTGGTTGTAGATAAAGAATCTTATAATATTATAAAGAAAGAAAAGGCGTCTGAGATACATGATTTAGTACTTGAATTATACGCCAAAGTAAATACTCCTCCTAGCATTGATGCCTATAAAGGACATAGCCTGGCAAAAAAGACTTATGATGTTTTGTTGGCACCTATTGACGGAATGCTTAAAAAATCTAAGAAACTGATTATTGCACGCCATGATATTTTAGGCTTTCTGCCTTTCGAAATATTAGAGAAAAAAGGACAATCAGATTACCTCTTGTTTGATTATACCATTTCTTATGCTAATTCTGCTTCATTGCAATTTGATTATGCTATTATAAAGCCGCAAAGCGATATAATTGCCTACGCACCATTCAGTAATGGTAAGCAATCAGGTATTTTCAGAGATAAGGGATTTAAGACCCTCCCGGCATCAATTAACGAAATGGGAGAAATAAACGGCGAAATTTTTCAGGATAGCAAAGCTACAAAACTGAATTTTCAGGAGACTTACCGCAACAAAGGAATCATTCACTTTGCCACACATGCACAGGTAAATGATGCCGAACCTTTGAAGTCTTTCATTGCCTTATATCCTGAGGGAAAAGATTTTAAATTATACACGCCCGAGCTATACAATCTTTCTTTAGAAAATACACAACTGGTTGTATTAAGTGCCTGTGAAACTGGTAAAGGACAAATCAGAAAAGGCGAAGGAATTATCAGTCTGGCAAGAGCATTTCAGTTTGCAGGTTGCCCTTCGGTAATTACTACGCTGTGGAATGCCCACGACGAAAGCATTGCTAAATTATCAGAGAAATTTTATTACTATCTCAAAAAAGGAAAACCGACAGATGAAGCCATTCGTTTATCGAAAATAGATTTGATTAAAAGCGAATCAGACCACCCGTTCTATTGGTCAAATTTCGTATTGATTGGTAAATCTTCTATCATTCCTATTGCTTCAAATAACATTATTTACCTCTGGCTGAGCTTATTTTCAGCAGTATTGGTTTGTATGTATTTGTTCAGAGCAAAAATTGCTGCTTTTTTCTCTAATCTATCAAGATAAAATTATCATTGATAGTTTTCATAATTCTACCGAAACCTTACATTTGTGATTGGTGTTATAATAAGAAACTGTTTGAGTTAATCTTATTTTGTCCAAAATGATTTTTTTCTACAAATCCTACGTCATCAAAATCCTCATTTAGCTTTGCTAAACTCCGGTTTTGCTGTCTTGTCTTTGTAAAAAACAATTCATTTTGATTCATAAAATTTAACTCAAACAGTTTCTAAAATATGCTTAACAACAAGTTAGGCAGAATCAGAGAACAAAATCACTATCGAATGATTAGCTACGAGCATTTTACTTTGCAAAACGGCCTTGAAGTGTATGTACACGAAGACCATACCACACCTATGGCGGCTGTTAATATATTATATAATGTAGGGTCGAGAGACGAAGACGAAAAGAAAACAGGCTTTGCCCATCTTTTTGAACACCTGATGTTTGGCGGCTCAAAGAATATTCCTGCCTATGATGAGCCGTTACAGAATGTAGGAGGGGAAAACAATGCCTTTACCTCGCCCGATATTACAAATTATTATATTACACTTCCTGCCAAAAATATTGAAACGGCATTCTGGTTGGAGTCAGACCGGATGATGAGCCTGTCTTTTGATGATAAAGTACTGGAAGTACAAAGAAAAGTGGTGATTGAAGAGTTTAAACAAAGGTATCTGAATCAGCCTTATGGTGATGTATGGTTAAAACTACGTCCATTGGTCTATGAAAAACATCCGTATCGCTGGGCTACTATCGGCAAGGAAATCAGCCATATAGAAGAAGCTACTATGGACGACGTAAAAGGTTTTTTCTTTAAATATTATCTACCCAATAATGCTACATTGGTAGTAGCAGGCGATGTAACGGTAGCACAAATAAAATATCTGTGTGAAAAATGGTTTGAATCCATTCCGGCAGGGGAAAAGTATATCAGAAACCTACCACAGGAAGCCATACAAACGGAAGCGAAATTTTTAGAGACTTCGGCCAAAGTACCTTTAAATGGTATCTATAAAGCATACCATATGCCGGGACGCTTTGACCCTGAGTTTTATAATGCCGATTTATTGAGCGACTTACTGGGCAGAGGGAAATCTTCAAGACTTTATACCAAACTGGTCAAAGAAAAGCAGCTATTTAATAATATCTCGTGCTATATTACTGCCTCTCTCGACCCGGGTTTATTAATGGTACAGGGGAACCTGAACGAGGGTGTAGCACTGGAAGCAGCAGATGCAGCCATTGAAGAGATAATTACCGAACTGGTGAATAATAAAGTAGAAGAATCTGAATTGCAGAAAGTAAAAAACCAGAGTGAATCTACTCTCGCCTTTGCAGAGGTCGAACTATTGAACAGAGCCATGAATCTGGCTTTTGCGGCCAATGCTGGTAATGCAGAATGGTGTAATCAGGATGCAGAGAAAATAGCGGCTGTAACGCCTGAATCATTGCAGATAATGGCCAGGCATATCTTAAGAAAAGAAAATAGCTCAACCATGTATTATCGGGCTAACTAAGGCCTGCGTTACGCTTATTTTCGGCCTGTGTGGCACTCCTATCCTCGTCCGAAAAAGGGCGTGTCAGCATAATTTAGGAGTGGTTTCAGATAATAGAAGAAAGGCAATAAAGGTAAATGTAATTGAGATAATTGATAGCTTACTAATTGCCTAAGCGTGCCATCGTACGACGACCGCACCCTTTTGTGGTCGAGGATAGAGGTGACACGCTAAAAGAAAATAGCCACGCCTATTAATATAAGCGTGGCTATTTATATATATTTTAAGCATATCAGACTGCGAAACTTTCTCCACAACCACAAGTGCGAGTGGCATTTGGGTTTTTGAATTGGAATCCTTTTCCGTTCAGGCCATCTGAAAAGTCTAATTCAGTACCAATCAGATATAAAAGGCTTTTTTTATCTACAAATACCTTGATTCCGTTGTCTTCAAAAATATGGTCGTTTGGACGAGTTTCAAAATCAAATTTCAAATCATACATCAAGCCCGAACAGCCGCCTCCTTCTACTGCTACACGCACACCATGCTCGCCTGTTAAGCCATCTTTTTGTCTTAATTCAATGATTTTATTTTTTGCTATTTCTGTTACTGTTACCATGACCTTAAAACGGTTGTATTATAGTTTATTTTGAATGCTGATATAAAAACGCCATTACTAACCGAAAAGTTTCTTGAATAGGCAATTATGTAAATTGGTTGAATAGTTTTGCGTTTTTTCTAAAACGGACTTTCCAACCCTGCTACCCTTTTATACCAGAATTCACTAAAACTGGTTCTGGGCTTCTGGCAAAGATATACCTGCGTGCCGTATTCTCTTGCCAGAGGGTTACTGATTTTGCCAACTAATTTTATATCAGCAAATAGCTTATTCACATCTTCACCTAATTCATCATTTATATAAATAAACGTATCAGTAGTGGCAGGTATCTTTTTCGGTGCCCAATAGTAGTAATTATCAGAAAAGCTGACAGGTTCGGGCAGACCGTACTTTTTGCCTAAGATATTAACCGCAGAGGCTTGCCCATAGTTATCACCAAAAATCAGTACACGAGATTTATCAGGCACCTGATTATAAGCAGTAGCCGTAATTTTAGCTAATTCTTCCCAGCCAATCATATCGGCATAATCTTGTGGTAACGTATGAATTTCGCCGTCTTCATGCCTTAACATGCCATCCATGCCGTATTTTGCCGAGAAGTTTTTAAAATGAATGGCTAAATTTTCAGGCGTATCGGTTGGAATACCTATCGGAAGTAAGAAAATAGAAAATGCTACTAAAATACCTGTTAATATGACTCTGAAATACCATTGTTTCAGAAAATCTTCCCACCAGACAGCCCCAGCTGCTAATGCCAAAGGAAATATACCTGCGGTATAATAGCCTTTGCCTTTCACCGCAAAAAGAATACCTATGACCAATAATATGGCTACACCTAATAAGTGGAATCTGTTCAGTTTTTTAAAGAACAATAAAGCCAATAGTCCGGCACAGGTCAGGAGGCAAAAAATGCCGGGCATCAGCAATTGCTCTTTCAGAAAATTGACTCGGTTTACATTTACCAACTGATACTTATTAAGGGCACTGAAATGCCTGAAACTAGAAAGCCCATGACTCAACTGCCAGATAATATTGGGTGAAGCAATAAGAACACAAAGCCCAATGGCATACCAGAAAGGTTTTTGCATAAGTACTTTCCGTTCTGAACTCAACAGAAAAGCTATACATAAAGACCCTAATTGTAGCACAACTAAATGCTTGTTGAGTATAGCCAAACCTGCGGCTATACCTAAATAAAGCAGATAATTGGTCTGACGGGTATTAAGGTATCTGATTGTGAGATAAAACAGGAGTGTCCAGAAGAAAATATCGAAGCCTACCGGCTGATACAGATAAAAAGGACGTACAAAGATGGGGGATATGAAAATACCCAAAGCTGCTAATAATTGTGCAAACCAGGCACCGCCTAATTCTTCGGTTATTTTGGCTGTCAGCCATACCATAATTCCTCCCAATATGGCAGGTAGAATCTTGATAGCCAAAGCCGAAAAACCGATAGTTTTCATCAACAGAAATGCCAGCCAGCCTATCATGGGCGGAACCGAAGCATAACCACTTGCCGGGTGAGTACCTAACGAAAAATACAATAGTTCGTCCCGGTGAGGTTCAAGCATATTATGAAAATACAAATGAAAAACTATTTTCAGTAGAACTATAATGAGTATCAGCCATTTCAGGTGGTTTGCTTGCATAGTGGATGGTTTGAATCTTAAAAGTGAAAATACAACATATTAGTATCAGAAGAAAACGAAGGAGTGAAATTATAAGAAATACTATTTGCTATGAATAATTAACCAGAGAAAATTGTCCATCTGATTGCGGAAATCATCCATTTCAGGGCTGAGAGGGCTGCTATACCTTTGTATCATCAAAACAGCACTAATAATTTAAACCGAAAAAGAGATGAAAACTTTCGCAGTACCAACCAGAGAAGAAGTAACGCCTGCCAATCAGGAAATTTTTGATAATCTTAAAAAGTCATTAGGTTTTGTACCTAACTTATATGCAACCATGGCCTATTCTACCAATGGGTTGGCAAGATTTTTAGCTTATTCAAACGCTAAAACATCATTAAATAACAGAGAAAAAGAAGCAGTAAATTTAATAGTGAGCCAGGTAAATGGTTGTGTGTATTGTCAGAGTGCGCATACGGTGATTGGTAAAATGAATGGTTTTACCGATGAACAACTCTTGGATTTCAGAAGAGGAAAAAGTGATAATCCGAAGCTGAATGCACTGGTGAAACTGGCCGCTGATATTACAAAAAACAAAGGTAGAGCCTCTGAAGAGTCGGTCAATGAGTTTTATGCACAGGGTTATACCAACGAAAATCTGATTGATGTAATCTTACTGGTATCAGACAAAACAGCAATGAATTATATTCATAACCTGACACAGGTTCCGGTTGATTTTCCGTTGGCACCTGCTTTAACAGAAGAACCGATTGTGATACCTGACGAATGTGGTGATACCCTTTGGGAGGCTGTGTTGGCACAACAAAATAATTAAAACCATGAGTTATTACGGGAAAATTGCTTTTGGCAATGCAGCCAAAGCGTTTCAGGAAGAAGCGGGAAGCAGAGGTATTTATGCGAGAATGGAGCGTGAGAATAAGAAAGAGGGCTTAAGCACTTATGAGGTATCGTTTATTGCGCAGAGAGATAGCTTTTATATGGCCAGCATTACCGAAAGCGGTTTTCCTTATATTCAGCATCGAGGCGGGCCAAAAGGATTTCTGAAAGTATTAGATGAAAAACGGTTAGGTTTTATTGATTTCGGAGGAAATAAACAATATGTTTCGGTTGGAAATTTTGAAAGTAACCCGAATGTTTCGTTATTTCTGATGGATTATGCGCATAAAATCAGATTAAAGATTTTTGCCAGGGCAGAAGTAGTCGAATTAGCAGATAATGACGAGTTTATACTACTACACCATTTTAAGTAATACGACAAAATTATTTTAAATTTTAATTTTAGAAAAGTCGATTTGATAGTCAAAACCAAATTTAGACCAAATTTTGTCAAGGGCTTTTTTGAGGGTTTCCAAATCTTGATAATCACTAGGCTTAAGCCAATAATATTTAGTATGCCTCCAAAGCCTTTCGATTCTGTTTAGATGTGGACTGTAAGCAGGCAAATAGAAAATATAGAGCCCTTTGTTTTGCCACAATTCTAACTTTTCTTGAAAAACTTTGGCGTGATGAATTCTGGCATTATCAATTACTAAAACTGTTGGTTTTCTAATTTTATCAATAAATATTTCTATTGAATTGATGACAAAATCAGCATTAATAGTACCTTTTACATCAAAAGTGTAAAGTTCATTTCCATCAGCATTCATCAACCCAAATACATTGATATTCTTGCCTTTTTGTGGCAGAATATAAACGGGTTCATCTGGAAATTGCCAGCAGTAAGGTACGACACAATTGAGCGAAAAACCAGCCTGATCACCATAAAATAAGTCAATATGACTTTGTTGGTGGAGCTCGAGTAAGTCATTTAAGCAGTCTTCTTTATATGCGTACTCAGAAGTGTTTTGCTTTGACTTTAAACTTTTTCTGGCTCTTTTCCAACTGGCTCGACAAGTGTTTTTAAAAAACGCTCTAATGTTCTTTGAGAGAAGTCTTTCTGTAATGCTTCTTTCAGTTCTTGACGTACTTTTTTCAGAGTCTGAGGGCTTGATTTTACTTTGCTTTTTACCAATGATTCATCAGCTGCATTGAAAATAGGTTTGCGACCCTGACCCAATTGATTGCGTAAACCTACTATCCCATGCGTTTCCCAACTGTCAAACCAGTTAGTGATGGTAGGGTGGCTTACTTGAAATATAGATTTTAGGCTATACATATCATACCCCTGATGACTTAGCAATAGACAATGACAACGTTGTTTGAATTGATGATGGGTAGCATTTTTGTACCCTTCTTCCATTGTGATGACCTCACTTGGCTCTAATTTAATATATCGTTTTGCTCGCATAGAGCAAAGTTAACAATTTTAAAATAATTTTGTCGCATTACTTAA
>NZ_SEWF01000007.1 GCF_004168285.1 Emticicia agri
TCCCGTCCATAAACCTCAAAAATCACCCCAATTCTTATGCAATATAATGAAAATAAGCTAATTGAAATCTTTGTGAGATGCGATGATTTCTGTCAATTATTTGATAATTGGTTAGCAAAAAGGGGGGTACCTGCAAACCAAAACCAACCCTTAAGTACCTTAAGTGATAGTGAAATTTTGACACTTATTATATTCTATCATTATTCAGGATATAAATGCTTTCAGTACTATTATCAAGATTTAGTAAGGAATGTTTTAGTGAAAGATTTCCCTAAAATACCTTCATATAATCGTTTTATTGAATTAATTCCCTATCAGACTCTGAGATTACAAATGTTCTTAAAATACCTTTCTTTGTTTTCTATTAGGACGGGTAATTATTTTATTGATAGTAAGAAAATGCCCGTTTGTGATAATAGACGAATTCATTCAAATAAAGTCTTTGTAGGGTTTGCTGGTCGTGGAAAATCTTCTACTGGTTGGTTCTATGGACTAAAAACCCACCTGATAATCAATGAATTAGGTCAAATTATTAATTTCGCCCTTACACCAGCCAATATCTCTGATAATGATGACAGACTTATGAATTATATGTTTGATGGTCTAAAAGGACAATGCTTTGGTGATAAAGGATATCTAACTAAACTCTTTGAACAATACTATCTCAGAGGGCTTTTATTGATTACTAAAGTCAGAAAAAATATGAAAAATAAACTGATGAAAATAAAAGACAAAATCAACCTAAAAAAACGGGCTTTGATAGAATCTGTCAATGACATTCTAATGACTGTTTTTGACATAGATCATACCAGACATAGAAATCCTATCAATGCTATGGCTCATACTTTTGGTGGACTAATTGCATATTGCTTTTATGAGACTAAACCAGCTACTTTCATCATTAAATAAACATCGAATTCACGTTAAATATAAGTTTATCCTTACGCAAAATACATTCACTTCTCAGAGAGTCTTTTCCCAATCTACCGGTTAGCAAAAGTTTTTCAGCATTAGGTTTTTCAAGTGTCCACACCTGACTTTCATAACGGGTATTCTGGTTATCAATAAAACTAAGCGTAGCCTGCGTTTCTGTAGAATCCATAAAGTAAATAAACCTTTGTCTTTTCAAAGGGCTTTGCAGAACCCCAGCATAACCCTCAAAAAAACATCTGTTAAAGTTACTCGAATCTGTCTCCGCCATCGCTATCCATTTATCATTTACCCATTTTTCCATCTTTTCTACTCTCCAGGCTCCATAGAGTTTATTTTTTGGAGTTGTTGTTTCAGTAGTAAAAAGAGAATCCCAGATACTTACTACTGGTTGATAAAGAATAAAAAACATTAGCAATGCTTTAATGCCGTATCCAAGATACCTGAACGATTGTTTATCAGCCAAATCAGGATAATAGGGAGCCGGAACTTCCTGATTGGTGAAAAAGAATTTCCAGAGCCTATTGCTGTACTGCAATAAAATATAAAAAGCAACAGACAGGTAAGTAAATGAATTGAGCTTTACACAAACATCAAAAAAGATATTGATTAACCATACATTCAATAGCACTACTACCATCAATAATGCCCCAAGTAAGGTGGTGCGGCGAAAAAGCAGTAAGAATGCCGGAATCACTTCTCCCCAGCCTAAAAAAACCTGATAACCTTTAGAGTACCCAAAGAATGCCCAGGCCACGCGCATGGGCGATAATTCTATCAGGCGGGCGTCCATATTTGCCATTAACTGAGGAAATTGAGAAGCAAAAACTTTAGCCAGACCATAACTCATAATTATCCAGGCCAGATACATTCTGAGTAGAAAAACAAGCATTGGCTGAACTCTGTAAGCATTAGGAATCTTCCCATACAATACATTAAAAAGTAATCCAACAGCAGCTCCTATCATCGCACCATACCCTACTGCTTGATAATGTTGCGGAAAATCACCACATCCACTATTATAATTGGCCTGAAAAAATACCCCAATGGCAGCTCCGGCCACTGTAAAACCTAAAATATTATTCCAGAAACTAACGTCCAAAGGGCTAAGACTTTCATAATAACGGTAGGGTTTAGTCATTGTATGTGTAGTTTATTGTTTCCATTTTATATTACATCCCATACTTGGATATTGAATTTCTGATACTAACTGATTAGCCAGTATAGCATTCAAAGCTCCTCTTAAATCGCTCCCGGTTACGGGTTTGGGATTTTCCATTTTTGGTCGGGAATCATCTAATCTACCTCTGTAACGTAAGTTTAAAGCACCATCAAATACATAAAAATCAGGAGTGCAGGCGGCTTCATAAGCACGGGCTACATCCTGGCTTTCATCGTACAGATACGGAAAGGTAAATCCTGACTCACGGGCAAAAACTTTCATGGCTTCCGGCCCGTCTTGCGGATATTGCTCTGCATCATTTGAACTGATAGCAACAAATGAAACACCTTTAGGCTGATAATCTTTTGCCAGTTTTACCAACTCATCTTTTACATGCAATACATACGGACAATGATTGCAGATAAACATCACCACAGTAGCTTTTTCCGAACGTAAGTCGTTCAAGGAAAGCAATTGTCCTGTAATGGTATCAGGTAATATAAAAATGGGTGCCAGAGTCCCGATAGGAAGCATAGTTGATTCAGTGCGAGCCATAATTCAGTTTGAAAGATTTAAAAAGCAATTTAAGGATTTTCTTAATATCATAATGAGGATAAAAATCGTTTTAATTGTCATGGGAGTATTGAAACTGCATAGGATTTTAAAACAAAGAAACAATCCTAAACAACTCCATCAATTAAACCATTCAGGATTTTATTAATCTAAGCATTAAAATGTCTATAAAAATTATGAAAAATCAGTCAAAATTTCGTACGCTAACCTTGGTAGGTGTCTTTGCCCTGCTTACTTTGTCGCTTTCAAGTTGTGTGTATAGTAGCCGACCAGTTCGCTACTATGATAGGCCTGCGGTTGTTCATCGTCCTTATTACAGAGTTCAGCCAAGAACAAGAGTTGTGGTAGTTCCAAAATATAACAGACATCATCATCACCGTGATTACGACAGACGTTATCGTAACAATAGCCGTCATCACCGTGGAAGATATTAAGCTATATTTTGGTTCTTAAACCAGTCAATAGATTGAGGGTTTCGCATAGCGTCCAGAGAAACCGCTTTTTCAACCGGAGTGCCCATCAGGATTTTCTTGATGGGCATTTCCATTTTTTTTCCACTAATAGTATAAGGTATTTCAGGAACGGCAAATATAGCATCAGGCACATGTCTTGGGCTATATTGTTTGCGTAACTGAGCCTTAATTTGGGTTTTCAATGCCTCGTCTAACACTGCATTTTCTTGCAAAACCACATATAACGGCATAAAAAAACTGCCATCAGTTTTTTCTATACAAATTATAAGGCTATCTTTTATTTCTGCTATCGCATCAACTGCATTGTACACTTCTGCCGTACCTATTCTTACACCGTCACGGTTCAGGGTGGCATCAGACCTGCCATAAATAACAATACCCAGATTTTTAGTAATTTTTATCCAGTCGCCATGCGTCCATACATCAGGATACTTTTCAAAGTAGCTATTTTGGTATTTCTGGTTATCAGCATCATTCCAGAAGAATAAAGGCATAGAAGGCATTACCTCTTTAATCACCAACCCTCCTACCTCCTCATATACAGGTTTACCTTCATCATTCCATGCTTCGATATTAGCTCCTAACATTCTGCACTGTATTTCACCGGAATACACAGGCCAATACGGACAACCACCCATAAATGCACTACATACGTCTGTGCCACCGCTTAATGAAATCAGGTGTAGATTTTGAGAAATATTTTCATAAATCCAGTCAAAAGCCTGTGGTGGTAAAGGTGAGCCTGTTGAGCCAAGTGTCTTAATTTTAAGCTTATTATCCCTCAAAAAATGCGTATCCTGCTTCATATAATTAATGTAAAAAGCCGCTCCACCGCCAAAGTGGTCAACTCTGGCATCTTTGGTAAACTGCCATAAAACATTAATATCCGGATAAGCAGGCGAACCATCATACAAACACAAAGTAGCTCCACAAGCGAGCGATGATAGCGCAAAATTCCACATCATCCATCCGGTTGTCGAATACCAGAAATATCTTTCTCCTACCTGCACATCCTGATGCAAAGCAAGAGCCTTCAGATGTTCAATAAGATTTCCACCTGTACTATGTGTAATGGCTTTGGGCTTTCCTGTCGTGCCTGATGAATAAAGAATCCAGATAGGGTCATTAAATGCAACAGGTGTAAAAGTCAAAGGTTGATTTGGTATAGAAGATAATATCGCTTTCCAGGCCGGGCTTTCTACAATAACTGTTTCTACCAATGAGGGCAACTTACCTGATAACTCTTTTACTATTTCGGTTTTGTCAAAAACCTTTCCGCCATAATGATAATTACCGCAAGCAAAAAGAATGGTAGGTTCTATCTGCTGAAATCGGTCAATCAGGCTTTCTAAGCCAAAATCAGGCGAACAGCAAGACCAGATAGCTCCAATAGAATTTACAGCTAAAAAAATAGCAATTGTATCAGGCGTATTGGGCAGATACCCTACTACTCGGTCTCCTTTCTGCACACCTTTTTTCAGTAGATAATGTTGCAGGGCTGAAACTCTATTTTCTAAAATCTTCCATGAAATTTCGATCAAAGGCTGAATTTCAGATTGGAAGGTAATTGCTGGACGTTCAGCAGTTTTATAACGGAATATATGTTCAGCATAGCTCAATGTAGCTCCTTCAAACCATTTTGTGCCAATCATTCCGGTTGTTGGTTGGCTTAATACCGATTGGTAATTTGTGTGGCTTTTAATTTCAAAAAACTCATAGATTGACTCCCAGAATTCCGCAATATTATTAACTGACCATTGCCATAAAGCCTCATAATCTTTAAAAGATAGGTTTTTATGAATCTCAAGCCAGGATTCGTATTTCTTTAAATTGGATTGTTCGATATATGTGGAGGAGGGTGTCCAAAGAGGAATATTCATGCCTATCAATGATTTTTAGGCAATATTAGGAAGATAGTTTTATATTTTAAACAATTTTATCGCCATTCAAAATTATAGCGGGTATTTTTATATCCTTTAATTTCCATGCTGGCACTGCCAATCGGAAATTCTAATTCTATTCTGATTGGTACCCGATTTTTATCGTCAGATACCCATATTTTTATGGCATCTTCACCCTTAAACATTTCATTCTGAGGTAAAACAGGTGTCAGTTTAATCACATCAATTTTTCCGAATTTTGTTTTTACGACCCCCTTTCCATTATACTTTACTTTCATGTTGTAAATCTGGTCGTCAAAAAACATCGGCGAAGTAACGGTCTCTCCTACTCTCATTTTTGCATAATCCAGTGTTCTCAGAAAATAATACCCCGACACTACATCGTGTATATTATTAGGCAGGTTAAATGCTTTTTTCTCATTATTCTGTTCTCTCATGGCCGAATTAGCCGCATGGTCAAAAACAATAACCTGGTCTTTTTTATAATTATTCTCCTGTAAACTCATCAGAAATTTTTGCGGCAGAATAGCCGCCGTATCCAGATAAGTACGATAGGTGTTTCTGATATGAAAAAGGTCTGTTAAACCGGTAGTACGACCAAAAACATTAACTCTGTAACAAGTACGGCTATTCACAGAATATAATTGTGGACTTACTTCTACCGTAGCCTCTCCCACGGGCAATATTCCGTATTTAACCTTATATTCAAAGTATTCTCCGGCCTTAAAGCTTGTGTTGGGAATAAATCGATAGGTATCCCCCAAAACAAACGATGAGACAACGAATAAAAAACAAATCATCAATATTTTCACAAGATATTTCATCTCAATTTTTCTAAACAATAGGTATAACTAAAAAAACATGCCAATATCAGAAAACTATACTGCTCGGATACGCCTCTTTAAGGTGTGCCAGATACTTTTTAAAATCCTGATTGAATTTCGTCCGGAACTCTTCTTCAAATTGATTTTGCTTACTCTGATACGTCAGATAACCTATAAAATAGGCGTTATTTATTTGAGTAGTACGTCTTCGATTCTTTTTAAGTGATTGTTGCATTTCTCCTTTCATCAACGTATCGGTAGAAGCTATTATTTTTCCTATTAAATCAAATTTATACGAAGTTTTCTGGCTGATTGTTAAGTCTTTATTAAAACTATTATAAAGGCTATCTAATTTTTTTGCCCCTCTGATTAAATGCTTTGTGTAAGCATCACCATACTTTTTAGATAGTTTATATTTTCTTAGCTCTTCTGAATCATTACCATATTTATAAGCTAAAAATCGGATAGCACCATACTCTCCTATAAAATCGGCAAGGTTTTCATTAAACTCAAGATTATTTTTCACAAATAGTGTTCCATGTGTCAATTCATGAATAATCAAAGATGCCAACCTCGCATCTGAATAGTAAAGCATTGAACTCAGAATAGGGTCTTTCAGATACCCTAAAGTACTCCACGCCGAAACCTCATTCAATTGGGTATCGTACCCTTGTTTTTTCAATTCTGCAATCTCACTATCAGCAAGTGGCTTTTCAAAATGGCCTTTATAACTAAAAGTGCCCACTATAGGGAAATGCCATTTTTTTGCTTTCAGCTCAAAAGGCTCACAGGCCGTCATGACCCATAAAATAGGTTTGCCATGCTGGTTGTAAAAAGTTGTATAGTTTTCTGATGGATTCAAGCCTAAAGAATCAACGGCAAATTTTTTAATTTCCTGAATTAGTTCAATACGCTTCTTTAATGAGTCAGGAAATGTTTTATCGGCCATAACTTCTTTTACCGGACGGGTATTAAAGATGATTTTCAGTTGGCCTTTTGCCTGGCGAAAGCCATAAACTGCTGCATCAAAATTGAATGCAATAAAGCCTGCAAAGATTATGAAGAATACAAGAAAAAAATATTTGATAAACTTTTTGAAGCCAAGCCACATATTCGCATTAAAATTGAATCCTTAATTTTCTATAAAGAAAACTATACTCTCTTGAATAAACAAAAATAAAAGCCACTCTGTTCAGAATGGCTTTGTATTTAACATTTCTTAAAATTATCTGCTTAAATAAAGATTTCTTTCCGAATATACTTGCAAGAAGAAATCATCAGTTAAATCCTTGATGAAATAAATACCTTCTCCTGTCGATTTCATTTCTGGCCCTAATTCTTTATTTACATTCGGGAATTTATTGAATGAGAAAACAGGTATTTTAATAGCATAACCTTTTTTATAAGGTTTAAACTTAAAGTCTTTTACCTTTTTCTCACCTAACATCACCTTAGTAGCATAATTTACATAAGGCTCACGGTAAGCTTTACAGATAAATGGTACTGTTCGTGAAGCTCTTGGATTCGCCTCAATTACATATACCTTTTCATCTTTTATAGCAAACTGAATGTTGATTAATCCAACAGTATTCAGGCCAACAGCAATTTTCTTAGTATATTCTTCTATCTGGGCAATTACATTCTCGCTTAAATCAAACGGAGGTAATAAGGCATAAGAATCTCCCGAGTGAATACCCGCAGGTTCAATATGTTCCATAATCCCAATGATATACACATCTTTTCCGTCACAGATAGCATCAGCCTCGGCTTCAATGGCATTTTCCAGAAAATGGTCAATTAGAATATTGTTATCAGGAATTTCATTCAGAATTTTCACTACGTGTTGTTCTAATTCCTGCTCGTTGATAACAATTTTCATACTTTGCCCACCTAAAACGTAGCTTGGGCGCACCAGAAGAGGAAATCCTAATTCACGTGATACTTCTACGGCACGATCAGCCGAGCGGACCGTATCAAACAAAGGATAGGGAATAGCTAACTCTCTTAAACGTTCCGAGAATCTACCTCTGTCTTCTGCCAGGTCTAAAGCGTCATAAGAAGTTCCTATTATCTTAATACCATATTTGGTTAGTTTTTCTGCCATCTTCAAGGCAGTTTGTCCACCTAACTGCACAATTACACCTTCAGGTTTCTCATGCTGAATCAGGTCATACACATGCTCCCAAAATACAGGCTCAAAATATAATTTATCCGAAATATCAGGGTCTGTCGATACAGTTTCAGGATTACAGTTCAGCATGATGGTTTCATAACCACATTCTTTAGCTGCCAAAACCCCATGTACACAAGAGTAGTCAAACTCAATTCCTTGACCGATGCGGTTAGGTCCCGAACCCAATACCAAAACCTTCTTTTTATTAGAACTTACCGATTCGTTATCTGGGTTCTCCTGATTGGCATTAAAAGTAGAGTAATAATAAGGTGTTTTAGCTTCAAATTCGGCAGAACAGGTATCAACACATTTATAGACACGCTTGATACCCAAGGCATTTCTTTTACTGAAAACCTCACTTTCTTTGCTGTTTACTAAATGCGCAATCTGACGGTCGGCATAGCCTTTTTGCTTGGCAGTCAGTAATAAATCTTTTGGTAAATCATTAATTGAGAATTTCTCAATTTCTTTCTCTAATAATATCAGTTCTTCAATCTGACGTAAGAACCATTTATCTATTTTGGTAAGGTTTTGTATCGTTTTAAAAGAAAGACCTGCTTTAAACGCATCGTAGATATGGAATAAACGATTCCATGATGGATTCGCTAATGATTTTTTCAGTGCTTCCTGGTCTTTCAGTTCTTTACCATCTGCTCCTAAACCATTGCGGCGTATTTCAAGCGACTGACAGGCTTTTTGCAGAGCTTCCTGAAAATTACGGCCTATTCCCATCGTCTCCCCTACCGATTTCATCTGTAACCCCAAAGAACGGTCAGCTCCCTGAAATTTATCAAAGTTCCAGCGTGGTACTTTTACAATTACGTAGTCGATAGCAGGTTCAAAAAATGCAGAAGTACTTCCGGTAATCGGGTTAATCAACTCATCAAGGTTGTAACCAATAGCCATTTTTGCAGCAATTTTTGCAATCGGGTATCCGGTAGCTTTAGAGGCTAACGCTGACGAACGGCTTACACGAGGGTTAATTTCGATAGCAATAATTTCATCAGTATCTGGGTGCAATGAGAACTGAACGTTACAGCCACCTGCAAATTGCCCGATACCATTCATCATCTTGATGGCCATATCACGCATTTTCTGATAAATGGTGTCCGGCAAGGTCATAGCAGGTGCTACCGTGATAGAATCTCCTGTATGAATACCCATCGGATCGAAATTCTCGATGGTACAAATAATTACGATATTGCCTTTATTATCACGAAGTAGCTCTAATTCATACTCTTTCCACCCTAAAATTGATTGTTCAACCAACACTTCATGTACTGGAGAAGCATGTAAGCCGTGGTTAAGTGCTTTATCAAAATCTTCAGGGCTATGCACAAATCCACCACCAGTTCCGCCTAAGGTAAACGATGGGCGAATCACTAAAGGGAATCCTATTTCCTGTGCTATTTCTTTTCCTTCCAGGAATGAGCGGGCGGTACGGCCTTTACATACACCTATACCCAACTCCAGCATTTTTAGTCTGAACTTTTCACGGTCTTCAGTAGTTTCAATGGCCTTAATGTCAACACCTATAATCTGCACACCATATTTCTTCCATACACCACCTTTATCGCAATCAATAGCAAGATTTAGTGCGGTTTGTCCACCCATAGTTGGCAAAACGGCATCAATGGGCTTGCCCATTGCTTTGTGTTTTTCCAGAATTTCTACGATGGATTTTTTCTCCAATGGTTTCAGATAAACGTAGTCAGCATTGATAGGATCCGTCATGATAGTAGCCGGATTTGAGTTAATCAAACTCACTTCAATACCTTCTTCCTTAATTGACCTTGCTGCTTGAGAGCCTGAGTAATCAAATTCACACGCCTGACCTATGACAATGGGGCCTGAGCCTATGATAAGAATTGACTTAATATTGGGATTTTTTGGCATTTTTTTTTGTGAAGGGGTTTCGATTCGTTAATCGAAGAACAAAGGTAGTACAGAATTTTTATTTTACCATTGAAAGATTGAAAATACCTTAGAAAAGTACAAAGAAAAGATAAAAATATCTCATTAGCACAACCTATGATTTACCATTGGGCAGCCGTATCATTGAAGATATTTAATACTAATTGGTCAAGGATTTTAGGTACTAATGAGCCCTCTACCTGTGCCAGCGTTTGCTCTTGTGGAAAGTCCTGATAAAACGAAAATTCTTTTTCAAAGCTATCATCTTCACTCTTTGAATTCACAAACCTTACTTCTACTCTTATGGTTAACCTGTTAAGTGCTGCTTTATCGCTGGCAGTAGCAGCTACAGGAGTTAGCTCATACCCTGTAATTGAACCTTCTAAAAACAAATCGCCTCCGGTAGGTTTCAGTTTCAGGTTTGTATTACGCTGATAATATTCTTTTAATTTTTCGGTAAAAGTCAACGTAAGATTGGCAGGTCCTCCGGCGGTATTCATTACAAAATTCTGTATGGTAATGGTTTGTAAATCGCTTGAAAGAGTGGTTCCTGTAAAAGAGTAAATCTTGCATGAACCAAGCAAAAATGCATAAAATAACAAAAGAGACAGAATAAACCCTCTCTTTCCAAATAGCCTAAACCTTTGGTTTATTTCTTTATTATTCATCTTCAATATCATATTGCTTGATTTTTCTGTACAAGGTTCTTTCCGAAATACCTAAGTCAGAAGCGGCATATCTACGCTTGAAACCGTTTTTCTTCAAAGCCTTGATAATCATATCTTTTTCCTGTTTCTCTAATGAAAACGAATCTTCCTGCGTTTCATGCGTAATGTCCTCTATATTATCTCTGTCGTCTTGTATATCATCAATCTTGATAAACCTGTCATTATCAACAGGCTGATAGGGCTGAAACTGATTGGCTACTCCAGGGCCATACATACTCTGAGGCACAAGCGCTACACTTTCTTCCTGATGAATATTATTGAATAATTCACTATGCTGCTTCATCATTTCCGGATTTATCTGTCCTCCTTGCATAAGCGACAAGACTAACTTTTTCAAATCGGTCATGTCTTTTCTCATGTCAAAAAGCACTTTATACAATAAATCTCTTTCCGAAATACCTCCATCATTGCCTCCGTTCATGCCTTTTAGTAACGTAGGCAAACCACTCGATTGCTCCCGGGGCAGATATTTTGCCAATATCTCTGCCGAAACTAATCTGTCTGTTTCTAAAATCGTAATTTGCTCGGCTATGTTCTTGAGTTGACGGATATTACCCGGAAAACGGAAGTTCATTAATAATTGTGTAGCACTATCGGTGAGTTCAATAGGCTGGATATGGTTTTTCTCAGCAAAATCAGAAGAGAATTTTCTGAATAATAAATCAATATCGTAACCTCTTTCTCTTAATGGGGGGACATAAATCGGTACGGTATTTAAGCGGTAATATAAATCTTCTCTGAACCTTCCTCTTTCAACAGCTTCAATCAGATTTACATTGGTTGCTGCCACTACCCGAACATCTGTTTTCTTTACTTTAGAAGAACCTACCGGAATAAATTCGCCGTTTTCTAATACACGTAACAAACGTGCCTGAGTACCTATGGGTAATTCGGCTATTTCATCTAAGAAGATGGTACCCGTGTTGGTGGTTTCAAAATATCCTTTACGGTCGTCGATAGCTCCGGTAAAAGAACCTTTTACGTGACCAAATAACTCTGAATCTATGGTTCCTTCCGGAATTGCCCCACAGTTAATCGCTATAAAAGGCCCGTGTTTACGAGTGCTCAGTGCATGGATTATTTTTGAAAAAGACTCTTTCCCACTCCCACTCTCACCTGTTATCAGTACAGTAAGGTCAGTCGGAGCTACCTGTACGGCTATACTCAAAGCATAATTCAATGCAGAGGCATTGCCAATAATTCCAAACCGATTCTTAACCGATTGTATTTCTGCGTTGTTGGTCATTTTAATACTAAACTAAAACTTCTTCTACTGCCTTTCCTATCAGGGTGGCAGCTGTACACTCGGTTACCAGTACGTTTACATAGTCACCTTTTTTAAAATTCTCTTTCGGAAACACAACCATTTTATTCTGGTCATTTCTTCCACATAAATGTTCTGCCGAACGTTTAGAGAATCCTTCCACTAAAATTTTATGCACTTTACCAATAGCCATCTGATTACGCTCTAATGAATGTAGTTGTTGCTTGGCAATCACTTCAGTCAATCGTCTGTTCTTTACTTCAGCTGGTATATCGTCAGTGAGCTTTTTGGCTGCCGGCGTATTAGGTCTTTCTGAATACGCAAACATGTATCCGTAATCATATTTCACATAATCCATCAATGAAAGTGTATCATGATGATCCTCTTCGGTTTCTGTACAGAATCCGGTAATCATATCTTGCGAAATCCCACACTCTACGCCAAGAATCTCACGTATTCTATCAATCTTACCCATATACCATTCACGGTCGTACGTGCGATTCATCAAATCAAGAATACGGCTACTACCGCTTTGCGCTGGTAAGTGAATATATTTACAAACGTTCTCATGCTTCTTCATGGCATAAAGCACATCGTCTGTAATATCTTTTGGATGAGAAGTAGAGAACCGTACACGTAAATCGGGATTAATTGAAGCTACCATTTCCAGCAGATTGGCAAAAGTGGTAGTATTCAGTTCTCCGTTTACCCCTTTCCACTTATAAGAGTCAACATTTTGCCCTAAAAGTGTAACCTCCCTATATCCTTGTTCAAAAAGCTCAGTAGCTTCTTTTACAATCGAAAATGGGTCACGGCTTCTTTCACGCCCACGGGTGTAAGGTACCACACAAAAACTGCACATATTATCGCAGCCCCGCATAATACTTATAAATGCCGTAACACCGTTCGAATCTAAACGAATGGGTGTAATATCGGCATAGGTTTCTTCTCTCGACAAAAACACATTCACTGCTTTTTGCCCGTCTTCTACCTCATTAATCAAGTTCGGCAAATCACGATAGGCATCAGGGCCTACTACCATATCTACAATTTTCTCTTCTTCCAGAAACTTGGTCTTCAATCGCTCTGCCATACAGCCCAGTACGCCAATTTTTACCTGCTGGCGTTTTTTCTTCATTGGTACCAGATGTTGCAGGCGGTTTCTGACCTTCTGTTCGGCGTTTTCACGGATAGCACAGGTATTCAACAGAATCAATTCTGCTTCTTCTATCTTAGAGGTAGTCGCAAAACCATTTTCCCGTAGTATAGACGCTACTATTTCGCTGTCAGCAAAATTCATCTGGCATCCATAGCTTTCTATGTATAGTTTGCGTTTATTACTACTTTCTTCATCAACACTTACACGTGCTACATCTAAATCTTTCTTATCTTCTTCTTTCAGAATTTCTAATCTGCTGGTTATTAAACTCATGATTGCTACCTTGATTTATCAAACACAACCCAATTGAATAAAATAAAGTTCTTCTGCTCTTCAACCGGATTGCTGAATTAAGACACAAATTTACTATAATACTGACAGATTGTCAGAAAAAACTCAATTAATTATTCTTAATTGGGCATTTACACGCTTTTTCTCCTATCTATTTTCAATAATCCTTTGTAATTTGCCACACATTCAACCTTATAACCTGTTGTCCTTATGCCTTTGCTCATTACTATTATTGGGCTTATTATCCTTATATTGCTCATTTCTTATTTCAAACTCCATACATTTCTTTCGTTTCTGGTTGTAACATTAGGCGTAGGTCTGGCTTTACAAATGCCTCCTGCCAAGATCATGAATGCTGTTCAGCAAGGTATTGGTGGCACGCTCGGCTCTATTGTCTCAATTATTGCTTTGGGAGCCATGTTGGGCAAATTAGTGGCACAAAGTGGGGCAGCGCAAAGAATTTCTACCAGAATGATGGATATAATCGGAACAGGTTATGTGCGTTGGGCTTTCATGATTACAGGATTCATAGTAGGCCTACCCCTCTTCTATTCGGTGGGGTTCATGCTTTTGGCACCTTTGGTAATTACGGTATCTTATCGGTACAAATTACCTGCGGTTTATATTGGCATCCCTATGCTGGCTTCACTTTCGGTTACCCAGGGCTATTTGCCTCCCCACCCTGCCCCATTAGCTATTGTGAAACAATTTGAGGTAGATATGGGGTTAACACTCTTTTACGGAATCATCGTGGCTATTCCGGCAATCCTTGTTTCGGGGGCATTGTTTGGTGGTACGCTAAAAAAATACCTGACCTTACCCAACAAAGCCTTTATTGCGCCTGAATTAACCAAAGAACAGATGCCTTCGGCTTTCATGAGTTTTCTATCTGTGTTGTTACCTATTCTGCTAATCAGTATTTCTACTATTATTCTCCCTTACTTTGTCAAAGATTCTTTTCTATATCAGTTCTTTGCATTTGTAGGAGACCCTATCGTAAGTATGTTTATTTCAGTGCTATTCGCCATTTATGCTCTGGGAATCAAACAAAGTAAAAGCATGGAAGAGATAACAACCCTGTTGGGTGATTCTATCAAAGAAGTAGCTATGTTGTTTTTGATTTTCGGAGGAGCAGGGGCTTTAAAACAAGTATTGACTGATGGCGGAGTAAATCAGTCAATTGCCTCTATGATGCAGGCTTCATCCCTGCACCCATTGATATTAGCCTGGGGCATGGCCGCTATCATACGTGTGGCCGTAGGGTCGTCAACTGTTTCGGGCATTACTACTGCCGGATTCGTAGCACCTATATTAGCTTCTACCCATACCGAGCCGCATCTGATGGTATTAAGCATTGGTGCAGGGAGTATGATGTTTTCTCACGTCAATGATTCGGGCTTCTGGCTATTCAGAGAATATTTTCAGCTTTCTATGGCTGAAACACTCAAAACATGGTCTATCATGGAAACACTTGTATCTGTATCAGGTTTGGCAGGTGTAATGCTACTGAATGTTTTTATTGGATAAATACCTTTTAAAAAGGATATCCTATGGCAAAATGAAAAACAGGATAATAATCGTTATTTCTCCCAAACCGGGTTTTATCTAAAACAAATCGGTCTCCCTCCTCTCTTGAGGGGTCAATTACCTTTACACCCCAGTCGAAACGAGCCACAAAATAATCTAAATCCAGGCGGATACCTGCCCCTGTGCCCACAGCAAATTCTTTATAGAATCGTGTCCAGTCAAAATTGGCTTCATTGAATTTAGACGAAATCTGATACCATTTCCAAACATTTCCTGCATCTATAAATAAGCCGGCATTCCAGTTACCGATGAATCTAAACATATATTTGCGGTATTCTATGCTACCTTCTAACAGAATATCTCCGGGTTGCTGAAAGAAACGGTTACCAACTGTTACCCCTTGCGCTGACCCAGGGCCTAACGAACGTGGTCGCCAGGCTCTAATGCTATTCGGCCCACCAATAAAAAAGTTCTTTTCAAAGGGTAACGCCTGATTATCTCCATAGGGATGTGCTACCCCGACGTTTACCCGGTATGCCCACGAATCCCGTGAATTAATCGGAAAATATTTCCTGAAATCAACATTTACCTTAATAAACCTGAAATAGGCTCGTTGAATAGTATCCAGTGGAAATAACTGGTCAATAAAATTGATTTTACTTTTATTCGGAAAAAAATTAAGGGTAGTGCCACCCGATTCTACAAAAATCCTCAGATACCTTGCCCTGATATTTTTGCCCTGTACCTGATTATTAAAAATATAAGTAGCGTTAATACTCGAAACGAATTGGGGGTCAAATAATACTTTCAGATTATTGCCACGTGCTGCCTCTGAAGTTAGAATAGAATCAAAAGTAAAACTTTTGTAGGGTGTATTAATCAGGTTAATATCAAACGGTGAAATCTGAATAGTTTCATATTTCGATTTCAGCCATGAATAATTTCCTGTCAGACGAAAAACCTGTCTGCGATACAATTGCTGTGCTGAATTATTATAACTTAAAGCTACCTGCGTGCGTGGGCTTTTCAGGCTTAACATATTGGCAATTCTATTGAAAAAAATAATCTTCGGGAAATTGAATGCCAGATTTGCCCCTAATTCACGGCTTCGCTGAACCGTTGTATCTAACCCCGGCTGACCTTCCAAATTGGCTCTTAAACCAAGTTCTGTGGTTTCCAGCACGCTTAAAAGGTTCCTTGCTCTTAATGAAACATTAGCTCCTCCGCCTAAAATCCCATTGATATTATTCACATCAAAATTATATGAAGCAGTATATTTAGGGTTAGTAGGAGCAATAATATCTGTTCGTAACCGGTTATCAGGCAATTGAGTAAAACGAATATTGGCAAATGCAAACTGGTCAAGACCATATAACTGGCGGTTTGTTTCGTTCACCAACGAAATTCTGAAAAGCTGATTGGGTCTGAGCAGAATCTTTTTATCTAATAATCTCGCGGGGAACCTTTTACCTATAAAAGTAAAATTAATTCCATTATAAGTGGTTTGCGTAGTATCTCCCCTAACTGTCGGGTCGTTTGAAGGGTCAGCAGAAATAAAGTTTACTGATTCAAAGTAGAACTGCTCATGCTGATTTCTTGCAATCGGGTTTCTTATCAGCATTTTTACATTAACTCTGTAATTCCGCTTGATATAGTCTGTGGTATCAATCTCTGTCGAAATATAATTTTTAGCTATAAAATTATAATACCCTTCGTCTTTCAATAATAGTTCTATCCTACCCTTCTCTAATGTAATATTATTCATATCTACATGTTGCCCCTGTTTTATCATGGCAGAAACTATGGTAACTTTTATAATGCTATCTACACGCGGGTCTTTAATATCATAAGTAATGCTATCTATATAGTAAGCATTTTTTTCATCTACCTGATAAGTGATTTTTATCCCTCGTTTATTACTGACAGAGTCAATCTGATAGGTAACTATGTTATCAAAATAGCCTTTATTATAGATATATTTCTGAATGGTTTCAGAAGTACGTTTAATAGCCGCCTCAGTAATTTTAGCAGGTGGTTCACCTACGTTTTTCATCCACCAGTTTTCTCTGGTCTCTAATCGGTCTTTATAAATGTTTACTTTACGCTGATACCTTGCCCTCTTTTTTTCAATATCAACATCAAAATTAGCAGAGTCAGGTAAGGCTTTAAGTTTAGCATTCCATTTATCATGTCGGCTCTTAATTTTAGCCGAATCGTAAAAGGCTTTTCCCAGATTATACAAGCCTACATAAGGGGTAATGGGTAAATTAAACGGGCGACGATTTGGCTTTTGGGTAGGTGGAATCAGGTATTCCAATTCCTCAGTTGAAATTTGTTTATTACCTTTGAACGCCAGACTGTGTAATCGGTACTCACTGGGTTCTAATTGTACTTTGCGTGAACACGAGATAAAGAGTATGAAAAGCAAAGGCAGGTATTTAATTTTATCAATCAAGACATTTGTTTGTGCTTTTGGGGTTCTGGTATGTCTTGGTGATAAATAAGAAAAACGCATAAATTATATTGATATGTTTTCTAAGCAGCAACAAAAATACGTTCAATCCTTACAAATAAAAAAATATCGTCAGGAACACCACACTTTTTTAGTAGAGGGTTCTAAAAGTGTGCTGGAATTAATGGATTCTGATTTTCAGGTTGAGCTGTTGCTATGTACACCTAAATTCTTTGAAGAAAACGAAAAAAAACTAAAAAAAATATTAGTTGAACAAATTTCTCAGACAGAATTAGAGAAAATAAGCACCCTTCAAAGTAACGATGCAGCTTTAGCTGTGGTAAAAATGAAACCCAACGTCAGTTTGCAGGCTGATTCTGAAGAATTTGTTTTAGTTTTAGACGATATCCGAGACCCGGGTAACCTGGGTACCATTCTGCGTATTGCCGATTGGTATGGTATCAGAAAGGTCATTTGTTCTGATACTACCGTTGATTTTTATAACCCTAAAGTAATAGCAGCCTCAATGGGTTCTTTTACCAGAATCCAGACCTTTTACACCAATCTGCAAGCCTATTTTGAAAAGATTTCCAGTCAGAAACCTGCGGTTATTGGTACTTTTCTGAATCATGAAAACCTGCATCAATTCAGCTTTCCTGATGCCGGATACATTGTTTTAGGAAACGAATCGAATGGCATCAGTGCAATAGTCGAGCAGCTTGTTACAAGCAAAGTAACTATTCCCCGGTTTGGTCATGCCGAATCTCTCAATGTAGGCATTGCAACAGCCATTGTTTTAGATAATTTAATGAGAAGAAAATAATTCTGCCATGAGTAAAACTTATTTTGAAGAAGTATCTTTTGAAAAAGTTGATTTTTCTACAACACCATTAGCTAAAGGTGAATACGAAAACTGTACTTTCAACAACTGTAATTTTGCCGACTTACATTTATCAAATTATACTTTTACCGAATGCGAATTTAAAAATTGTAATTTAAGTACGGCAACGCTCTCAGGTACTTTTCTGAGAGACATTCAGTTCAAAGACTGTAAACTTCTGGGAATCCATTTCGAACAGTGTAATCCTTTTTTATTTCAGGTAAGTTTTGAAAATTGTTTGCTAAACCTTTCTTCTTTCTATAAAAGAAGCCTCAAAAAAACCAGGTTCAGAAATTGTACCTTACAAGACGTTGACTTTACAGAAGCCGACTTGAGTAATGCTGTTTTCGAAGGATGTGATTTGTTTAAAAGCAAGTTTGACAATACCAATCTTGAAAAAGCTGATTTCAGAACATCATATAATTACTCAATTTCTCCGGCAATCAATCGTATCAAAAAAGCGAGATTTTCAAAAGAAGGCATCATCGGGCTTTTAGATAGCTATGATATTATCATAGATTAAACTACTTTGATTTCAAATAGTCCTAAAGTTGTTCCCCAATAATGTTTGGGCAGGTCCTCTGATGGGGTTATTGTTTTTTTGCCAACATTCGCATATCCGGCATTCTGATAAACTTCATGCAGTTGGCATTATCCTGCCATGTATCTAATCTTACATAAGCTATCTGATTAGCTCTGGCATAATCAATAGCCCAGTCAGTAATTAGTTTAGTAAACCCCCTACCCCTGAAATCAGGGTTGGTAGAAATACGATGAATATAAATAGCCGAATCTACATCTTTTTCGTCCCATATGGCAGGGTCATGATAGGCAATCATAAATACGCAGGCCACTTCGTTATTAATCACAATTTTCCATTGCCTGTTGTCTTCAATTTCTTTTAGTACCATCGCTTTATCAAAGCCTTTCCACACCAAATCACTTACTGCTTTTTGGTGAGCAATTGCACTATCATATAAATTCATTAAGGTATCTAAATCGTCAATTGTAGCGTTAATAATTTCCATCATACTTTATTTTTTTGCAAAAATTTGCATAATAAAATTATTCTCCAAATATTTGCGTAACTAATTACGTAATTAATTACCTATTATGGATTTAATATCAGATTTGGGTGCGTTGGCACTCGGCAGTCGCTTAAAAAGACTCAGCGACCGAATGATGAAATCGGTCTCTGAAATATACAGGAATTCGGGCATAGACTTTGAATCAAAGTGGTTTCCTTTGTTTTATTTATTAAGCAAAGAGGGTGAAAAAGGGATTATGGAAATTGCTGAAATACTGCATATCAGCCATCCCGGTGTAATACAGTTAGCCAGAGAAATGGAAAAAGCAGGATGGATAGTCTCAGAAAAATCAGGACAGGATGCCAGAAAAAGGCATTTGAAACTAACGGAAAAAGCCTGGCAGACTTTACCTCAGTTAGAGGAAATGTGGGTGAGTTTTAAAGAAAACAATGCCAAGATTATTCGTGGTTCTCAACAGAATATTTTACTGGCCTTAGAAGAATTTGAGCATTTTCTTGATAACAATGACTTCAAAAAGCAGTATTATGAGACATTCAGGGAAATGAAAGAAAATCCGATTGAAATCAAACTCTTTGACGAGCAATACCAGCAACAGGTAGAAGATATGGTATTGTCTATCCAGAATGGAGAATTTAATTTAGGATTAACTGCTCAAAGACAACCTGACTTGCACAATCTGAAAGCCTTTTATAACGATAAAGGTAACTGGCTTTGGGTTGCCCTTAATAAAAATGACGAAGTAGTGGGTACTATTGGCTTAGAACGGCTGAACGATAAGCAGTCTGTTTTACGGAAAATGTTCATCAAAAAACAATATAGAGGCAAAGCATTGGGGTTAGCCTCAAAATTACTTGAAATTTTACTTAAAGAGGCTAAACAACAGCAATTTACAGAAATTTTGCTGGACACACCTTTAGTTACGCATGCAGCCCATCGCTTTTATGAGAGCAACGGTTTTGAACTAATCAGCAATGATTTAGTACCAGACAATTATATTCTGCCTAAGGGTATTGTTTTGAAAATTTATCGATTAAAATTGTAACAACCTCAATAAAAAATAGCCGCTGATAGTACCAACGGCTATTCTGCATCTATTTCATTTAGCTATTACTTAATCAATTTCAAACGCACCATTGCCTACATTCTCAAAGATTATTTCTCCGTCTCTATCCAATTCCATCATAATCACCGAATCTTTGTGCACTTTTCCGGCTAATATATCTTTTGAGAGTTCGTTCAGAATTTTACGTTGCAAGACTCGTTTCAAAGGTCTGGCACCAAAACTTGGGTCGTATCCTTCTTCGCCTAATTTAGCCAAAACCTCATCAGTAGCCTCTAAAGTAATTCCTTGTTCGGCCACACGTGCCTGAATCTGTTTGAACTGAATACTGATAATTTTATGAAGATTATCTTTAGTTAAAGGCTCAAACAATACAATTTCATCAATACGGTTCAGAAATTCTGGTCTCACAAAGGCTTTCAGTTGGTCTAAAACCGCATTTTTGGTTTCTTCTAAAATCAGGTGGTAATTCCACCCTTCGTTTTCAGCAAACTTCTCCTGAATAATATTACTACCCATGTTTGAGGTCATGATAATAATGGTATTCTTAAAGTTGGCCACACGACCTTTATTATCAGTCAGACGCCCTTCATCGAGCACCTGTAATAAAATATTCCAAACGTCTGGGTGAGCCTTTTCTATTTCGTCTAACAGTACAACACTATACGGTTTGCGACGAATAGCCTCTGTCAATTGTCCCCCTTCATCATATCCAACATATCCCGGAGGGGCTCCCACCAAACGGCTAACAGCATGGCGCTCCTGATATTCACTCATATCTATTCTGACCAGTGCATTATCATCATTAAATAGATATTCTGCGAGCGCTTTTGCCAATTCTGTTTTACCTACACCTGTAGGCCCCAAGAATAAGAAACTACCAATCGGACGTTTAGGGTCTTGCAAGCCCGCCCGTGAGCGGCGAACTGCATCAGCCACTACTTGAATGGCTTCATCTTGTCCGGCTACACGATTATGGAGTTCTTTTTCAAGATGCAATAATTTTTCTCGTTCGCTTTGTAGCATTTTAGCCACCGGAATCCCCGTCCACTTAGCTACCACTTCAGCAATATTTTCAGCCGATACTTCCTCATGCAATAAAGTGGCCTGAGTACTATCTGCTTCTTTCTGAATTTCGTTCAGCCTGTTATTAGCCTCTACTAATTTACCGTACCGTATCTCTGCTACTTTTCCATAATCACCTGCACGCTCGGCTTGTTCAGCTTCTAATTTCAACTGCTCAATTTGCTCTTTTAACGAACGTAATTCATTAATCGAACCTTTTTCATTTTCCCATTTGGCTTTCAACTCATTGCGTTTCTCGCTCAAATCAGCAATTTCTTTATTCAGAATGCTTTCTTTGTCTTTATTATTTTCACGACGAATCGCCTCTCTTTCAATCTCCAATTGCATTATCTTACGATTCAACTCGTCTAATTCTTCTGGCATTGAGTCCATTTCCAGACGAAGTTTAGAAGCAGCTTCGTCCATCAGGTCAATAGCTTTGTCTGGTAAAAAACGGTCTGAAATATATCTGTCAGATAACTCAACCGCTGCAATCACGGCATCATCCTGAATACGCACCCCATGATGCAGTTCGTATTTTTCTTTAATACCGCGTAGAATCGAAATCGCATCAGGTACGTTTGGTTCATCAACCATAACCGACTGGAAACGGCGCTCTAAGGCTTTATCTTTTTCTATATATTTCTGATACTCGCTAAGTGTGGTAGCACCAATAGTATGTAATTCTCCACGAGATAAAGCCGGTTTCAATAAGTTGGCTGCGTCCATTGCACTATCACCGCCTGCACCTGCACCAATCAAGGTATGAATCTCATCAATAAACAACACCATCTCCCCTTCTGAATCAGTTACTTCTTTAATAACGGCTTTCAGACGCTCTTCAAATTCACCTTTGTATTTAGCCCCTGCAATCAACAAACCCATATCTAACGATACGATGGTTTTGGATTTCAGGTTTTCAGGTACATCACCCGATACGATTCTTTGAGCCAGCCCCTCAACAATCGCCGTTTTACCTACACCTGGCTCACCTAAAAGAATCGGATTATTTTTGGTACGACGTGATAATATCTGTAATACCCGACGAATCTCTTCATCACGTCCGATTACCGGGTCAATTTTGCCTTGACGGGCTAAATCATTCAGATTTTTGCTGTATCGTGCAAGGGCTTGATAAGTATTTTCTGCGTTCTGGTCTTTCACTGGATTATTTTTACCTCTTAGTTCCTGTATAGTGGATTTTAGTTCTTTCTCTTTAAAGCCTACTTCTTTCATTAAGCTGGCTACTGCATCTTTTCCTGCTACTAAACCCAGGTAGAGTAGCTCTACACTCACAAACTGGTCGTTAAATTCTTTCAGGTAACTCTGAGCTTTTGCTAAAGCTGCCGATAGGTCATTGCCTAAATAAGGTTGTGCACCACTTACTTTCGGGTAGCCGTTAACAATGCTTTCTAAGCGACTCGCAAACAAATTTTCATTCACATTCAGCTTATTCAACAAAAAAGCAGATGTATTGGCATCTTCTTCTAACAATGCTTTTAGCAGATGCCCGGTTTCAACTGCCTGCTGCATATTTCCCTGGGCAATTTGCACAGCTTGTTGAATAATCTCCTGAGCTTTTATGGTATATTGATTAACATTCATCTTTCAACAATTTTGTATTTGTGTCTATATCAACAAAAAATATGCAGATAGGCTTTTTTCGGAAAAATTGTCAGAAAAAACTATTTTTTACAAAATCAAGAAAGACAAAAAGGCAGTTTCGTAGTTAATACTCAAGCATTTTTAGCAATTTTGGCATTTATTTCAGACCAATATGCTTTTCGACGATACCTATACAACTATTAAGCAAGCCACCGAAGGGCTTTTTAAAGACAGAGGAAGTAAGTTTTTAGCTTTTGCTTATCCTATCCACGATGAACAAGAGGTGAAAAAATATTTAGATGCACTTCGTGGCCTGCACCCCAAAGCCAATCACCATTGTTATGCTTACCGATTAGGTATAGACCGAAACCAATTCAGGGTAAATGATGATGGAGAACCATCAGGTTCGGCAGGCAGACCCATATTAAATGTGTTACTTTCTAAAGATGTTACCAATATTCTAATAGTGGTAGTTCGCTATTTTGGAGGTACGCTTCTGGGTGTCCCCGGTCTTATTAATGCTTATAAAGCAGCTACTATAGAAGCATTACTTAATGCTGAATTGACACAAAAAACAGTAAATGACTTATATGAAGTAAACTTTGACTTTGAGACAATGAACGAGGTAATGAAAGTAATTAAGGAATTTGGTCTAAAAATAAGCAATCAGCTTTATGATAACCGCTGTACTCTCACCATCGAAGTCAGGAAATCCGTTTTAAATCAGGTATTAACTAAAATGGAAAAAATTGATAGTATCTCTACACAGTATCTATTAACTTTATAAAACTTATAAGCTCTATAAACAAAAAAAAGCAAGACAAAATCCTGCTTAGTTTTCTTATTCAATTTATAGTTTGTTAGAAGAGTCTTGTGAAGGCAACTGCTACAAATACAAAGATAGAAGCCCACATAGGCACGCGACGAGCTTTGTAAACAGCTACTTTAAATACTTTCAGGTATTCTAATCTTAGCCATACTACTACGGCTAACAACAAAAACATAACAGCACTTGAAAACTTAAACGCCATCACATGGGCTGGATTGGTTGAGAAGTAAAGGAAAATATTTACTAATAAAAGTAGGACTCCAAGGAGACCAAATACTTTACTTGTCCAGGTATAAGTTTCTTTGTCTATGTTATTTCTCATGATTTTGTTGTTTGATGTACAAATGTAAAATAATTATTAAGTATTTGTCAAGTATTTTGAAATAAATTTTGGCAAATATTAGTATAACCAAATAATATTCTGACACACATCTAAAATATGTATCTTTTAATATTAGAATAATACAATAGTTATTTTCATAATTCTATAAAATCACGTTTCAAAAACAATCAATTACGCTGAAAATATTCAAAAATCAGAAAAACTACGTTTATATAATAATACATAGCATATCTTGAAAAATGTAATTTATTTAAGACATGGGGATACACAGTATCATCAGTTTTTGAATTGTGTCAGATAATAATGAATAACCAGAAATAAATATAAAAGTGGAAGAAGACAGTAAACAAAGGTAATTTCGGTAGTTCTGATAAACCAGTCTGTGATGTTCTGATACGAATACTTTAATAAGTAAACGGGGTTAATTGAGAGGTAGTAAGAAAAATAAATAAGTCTTGGCAATCGGTTTCTATCACTAATTCATCCGATCGCTCAATTTTCAACAAAAGTATATAAACAAAAAAACAATAGCAGTTCATGCAAAAACACGAATGCTATTGTTTTATGGGTTAGGGCTGAATAAGAAAATATTATTTAGTATCTTCTGTAGCTGCCTTTTCGATATTTTCTTTTACTTCACGAGAAGCATCTTTGAATTCACGGATACCTTTACCTAATCCACGAGCTAATTCTGGAAGTTTTTTAGCTCCGAAGAAGAAAAGGACAACTACTAAAATCAAAACCATCTCTGTTGTTCCAAGACCAAACATGACGTAATAAGTTTAAATGTTTTCTACAATAATTTAACACAAATATAAACGAAATTCAAACAACTAAAAAATTAAATTCCTCTTAAAGTCTTTACTCTGGCTGAGGCACAACCTTTTTCCATTGTTCAAATTTTTCAATTTCATCACTGATACTTTTAATAATAAACATCAGCAAAGCGACATCGTCGGTCAGACCGACAAAGGGCAAAAAATCCGGTAACAAATCAATTGGGGAGATAAAATAGATAAACCCCGCAATAACTTTTAAAAGATTCTGGAATTCTATATTTCTATATTCGCCTGTTGCATAGGCTTTTATTAATCCTCCTAATAAAACAACTTTATCTCTTAATACATCAAAGGTCGCCCCTACTCCCAAGCCTTGTACTTTAACAAGCGCACTCTTTAAAAGTTTAAGTAAACTATTGGCATTTTTTGCCAATCTTGGGGCTTTTCCTAAAGCAGTTCTGTAAAAGGCCGATTCTAATACTCTTGAAAGCAGGTTGCCGGTTTCTGATGCCATTTGAGTTTTATAAAGCTATTATATTTCTAATAAACGTAAAAATTCAGAAAAAAAGTAAGGATTTATGGAAAAATACAAAAAAAACGCACTAAAGCCTTGTATTATATTGGTTTTGTCCAATAAATTTGAACCAAATTTAAAACAAGTATTTAGCCTGTGCTTAAATTCATTAATGATATAAGTTATATAACAAAATTATTATGATTAAGTTTGTGGCTCAATTATTACATTATTCTATTTAACATATTTATGAAACTTCATGTCAATAAATTCTACCCCAAAGCATGATAAGTTTCTAACCAAATAAGTTCCGTTAAATACGGATTAGGGGTATTATTAGCAAATGAAAGTAACCGTAGTTGGTGCAGGTGCTGTAGGAGCAACCACCGCCGATAACATCGCTCGCAAACAGATAGTTGATGAAGTAGTATTGCTTGACATCAAACAAGGAGTAGCCGAAGGAAAAGCAATGGATTTGATGCAGACTGCTTCATTAGAGGGTTTCGATACTAAAATTATAGGTTCAACTAATGACTACGCTAAAACGGCTAAATCTGATGTAGTTGTTATCACTTCTGGTCTTCCACGTAAACCGGGTATGACACGTGAAGAGTTGATTGGTATCAATGCGGGTATTGTAAAAGGTGTAGTTACTCAGATTCTTACTCATTCGCCAAAAGCTATTTTATTGATTGTTTCTAACCCGATGGATACCATGACTTATCTTGCTCTGCAAGTAGCACAATCTATGGGCGTTAACAAAAAACGTGTAATAGGCATGGGTGGAGCTTTAGATTCTTCACGTTTCCGTTATTATTTATCACAAGCAATGGGTGTATCACAAGGAGATTTACACGCTAACGTAATTGGTGGTCATGGCGATACAACCATGATTCCGCTTACCCGTTTAGCTACCTGGAATGGTATTCCTGCAAGCAGATTTATTTCTAAAGAAGCCTTAGCCAAAGTTGCCGCCGATACAATGGTAGGTGGTGCTACTTTAACTGGTTTGTTAGGAACCTCAGCATGGTATGCGCCGGGCATTGCTTCATGTTCTATGGTAGAAGCTATTATCCGCGATGAAAAACGTATTGTACCTGCTTCTGTTTCTCTGAATGGAGAATATGGACAGAAAGACATTTGTTTAGGAGTACCGGTAGTTTTAGGCAGAAATGGTTGGGAGAAAATTGTTAACTACCGCCTGAATAAAGAAGAACAGGCTGCCTTTGCAAAATCGGCCGATGCAGTAAGAAACATGAATAATGTTTTAAGTACTTTGAGCATCTAACTCCTTGATTAAGAAAGATTTATTCTGATTTTTTTATAAAAAAATCTCGTAGTGTAAAAACTGCGAGATTTTTCTTTTCTTAGAAACAATTATTAAAACATTTGAATCAAATTCATTGTTTTATTCGTAAATTTGATTAAGAATCCTAATATCCCTGATTGTTTCTTATAACCGTGCTTACAAATGCTTGACAAGAACAACTTTATCGACTTCCTGAACAATCCGCAGTCGTTAAGCCTGAACGACATTATGCTCATGGAAAATATGACCAAAAAGTATCCATATTTCCAGTTGGGCTATACCATGATTGCCAAAGGAATTTACACTAAAGCCCCCGAAATCGCCCATGATGCTATCCGTAAAGCAGCCATTTATGCCCTCAGCAGAAATGCCCTGCGCAAAGTGATAGAAAATGATATTGACTGGAACGCCAATATTACTGCCCGCTTAATTGATACACCCATTGAAGTTAAATTTTCGCCTGATTCCATTGAGGAAGAATTAAACCGTGAAAAGTTGGAAGAAGAACTAATAGAATCTATTGCCAAACCTGCCTTACGTAATATACAGGAAGAACAATTAGCTCTTATTGAGCAATTTATTAAAAAAGAGCCCCGTATTCAGCCTATACGTACCAATATCACTACCGAAGAAGTAGAAGACCTTAGTGAGCGCAGTACAACCATGAAAGGACCGCTTTTGACTGAGAGTTATGCCAAAATTTTATCCCGTCAGGGACGATTTGAACAGGCTATAGAAGTTTATCATAAACTTATTGCAAAGAATCCCGAAAAAAGTAGTTACTTTGCAGCAAAAATCGTCGAATTAGAAAAGAAGAGCCTTTGATAAAGAGGTTCTTGTTTCGAGATAAATCATTGTTCAAAGTTAATTTTAATTGAAAAGATGTACACTACAATTTTAGTTTTGATGGTTATTGTTGCCATTTTATTAGTTTTAATCGTATTAATTCAGAATCCAAAAGGTGGCGGCATATCAAGCGAATTTAGTGGTGCCGGCTCACAGATGTTCGGTGTGCAACGTACAGGAGATTTATTAGAGCAACTTACCTGGGGTTTCTTTGCTTTTATTATTGTAGGAGCTTTAATATCGGGTATTTTTATTGACAAAACCGGTGCAGGTGTACAAGACAATGGTCTGAACGTAGAAAAAACTCAGACTCGTCCTTCAACAACTCCGGCTCCAGCACAAGCCCCTGCTACTGCTCCGGCTCAAACACCTGCTAATACAACTCCTGCTCAACCGCAGAAATAAGAGTTCTTTAGGATATTTAAAAGCCCTGATAATTCGGTTATCAGGGCTTTTGGTTTTATAATTCCTAAATGTTATTTCGATTTAGACTCTTCTTGTTTCCTTTTCTCCTCATTCTCCTGTTTCAGTAAGGCTATTTCCTGTGCCAGTTTAGTCATATTCTTTTGCAGTTTTGAATTAACAATTGATAGGTGTAACAAATAAATCAAGATAATAAAGATAAAACCTGTAAAAACCAGATTTGGGGCTTCATATACCCCGAATAACTTTGATAACACCTCAAGTCCATTTCGCCAGATAGCAAAAACCCCTAAAAACAAGGTACATACTAACCATACAATAGCATATTCTTCTCGCAGTTTCCCTTTTACAATCAGATAAGCGATTGAAAGTAGAAAAAAGAAATTGATAACAATGGTAATAATCTGGATACGTGCCATAGTAGTGATAGCTAATGTAGATTTATGAATAACGGAAGTAAATTTAAGAAAATTGCAGGCAAAAATCCTACAAATAATAAAGGGTACAGAAACTAATTTCCATACCCTTTAAGGTTGAGTTTATCTTTATATCTATTCGTAGCGAAGCGATTCAATAGGATCTAATTTTGAGGCTTTATAAGCAGGATAAATGCCTGATATAATACCTACTACCACACATACTATAATACCCATAAGCATCCACCCCCAAGGTACAATAAAGCTACTTTTATCACTAATAACCTTGGCAATTACATTCCCGACAGATATACCCAGGATAATACCTCCAATACCGCCTAAAATACAGATAACAATGGCTTCCATCAGGAATTGTAACCTGATTTTGAACGGTGTAGCACCAATAGCCTTCCTGATACCTATTTCACGGGTGCGCTCAGTTACAGACACCATCATAATATTCATTAATGCAATAGCCGCTCCTAATAAAGTGATTATTCCGATACCAAAGCCCCCAACCCTCAGATAACCCGTTACCTCTTCAAAATCTTTCGCTAAAGCATCTGAGCGTTCTATTTCAAAAGACATGGGCTTACTCACAGGGTCTTTCCTTACACGTCGCATGACAGCTTCTGCTTCACCTAATATATAGTCCATATCCGACACATTTGGTACAGAGGTTGTAATATCAAAAGTCAGTGTTCTGTTACCAGCTATCTGTCGGCCCGTTTCTAAAGGTACAAGGGCTACTCTATCATCGCCTCCCCCATTAATACTCCCCTTCTTCTCCAAAACACCTATTACCTTAAATCTTAAGCCAAGCAGTGTAATCTCTTTATCTATCGGGCTTTCTTTAGGAAAAAGCAAAGTTGATAGCTCACTTCCTAAAATCACCACATTGTTCGTAAAATCAATATCATTTTTATTAATATCTCTACCAGCCAGCAATCTATATCCTTTAATTGTCAAAAAATCTTCATCAATACCACGTATCAGCGTATTAGGATTTGTTTTGATAGATTTATATTTCAACTGAGCCGCTCCGGCCACGTTTGTATAGATACTGATAGTTGCAGGAGTTTTACCCTGAAACAGGGTTTTATACAATTTTGCCTGTCGGTAATCAATAGGCGGAAAATCTTTATCATCTACTCCCCCACTCCTGCGTCTCCAGGGTCTTGGGCCTTTGATATCAAACGAATTGGCTCCCAAGCCGGCAAAACTATTATCTACCGAGCTTTGCATACCATCAATTGCTGTCAGAATACCTACTAATGAGGTAATACCAATAGCAATAATCAAGGCTGTAAGCACCGTACGGAGCATATTTCCTTGTATAGACCTAAGCCCTTCCCGGACATTTTCTTGTAAATTCATTTGATTACCTGCTAAAAAAATGGAGAGAATAAAATGATATAATTGGCATCATTTATAATTACAAATTTCCACAAGAGTTTTGAAACCTACAAACCAATGAGATAATTGATTTAGCCGTTTATCATTATTTTTAAACGAATCGTCTCATTTTCCTCAGGAACAAGGCTTCATCTTATACTTTTAAATAAAATTAACCAAATTAAACAGGAATTCCTTAATTTAGGAACCTGAATTAACATCACAAACAAACTCTACATGAAAAAAACTACCCGTTCTCTCATGGTTGGTTTGATGCTATCTGGTAGCTTTAGTTTTGCACAAACCAAAGAAACATCAAAAGACCCTGTTATTGCCAATATTATTAAAGAGGCTACTGAAAACTCTCAGCTCGAAAAAATTGCCCACGAATTAATGGATGGCATTGGTCCACGCTTGGTAGGCTCTCCACAAATGAAAGAAGCGCACGACTGGGCTATCGATAAATACAAATCTTGGGGAATCTCTGCCAAAAACGAAAAATGGGGAGAATGGCGTGGTTGGGAAAGAGGCGTATCACACATTGATATGGTGTCGCCCCATGTCAAATCATTAGAAGGCACACAACTGGCCTGGAGCCCAAGTACTAAAGGCCAATCAGTAGTTGCCGAAACGATTATTATCCCCGATTTGGTCGATTCACTGGCATTTCAAAAATGGCTACCCAGCGTAAAGGGTAAGTTTGTGATGATTTCGATGAATCAGCCAACTGGTCGCCCCGACTATAACTGGGAAGAATTCGGCACAAAAGAATCATTTGAAAAAATGAAAGCCGACCGCACTGCGCAAACAGAAGCCTGGACAAAACGTATCAGCAAAACAGGTTATAACACCCGCACACTTCCTGTGGCTTTAGAAAAAGCAGGAGCTGTAGGTATAGTGATGTGTTATTGGTCAAGAGGATTTGGAGCTAATAAGATTTTTGGAGCTAATACCAAAACTATCCCGACCGTTGATATTTCATTAGAAGATTATGGTCTGTTATACAGATTAACAGAGTCGGGTATTAAACCTAAAATCAGTGTCCGTGCCGACTCTAAAGAATTAGGGGTAGTGCCTACATTTAATACCATTGCCGAAATAAAAGGCTCAGAAAAACCTAATGAATATGTGATGCTCTCTGCTCACTTCGACTCATGGGATGGCGGCACAGGTGCAACCGACAATGGTACAGGCACTATCGTCATGATGGAAGCCATGCGTTTACTAAAGAAATTTTACCCAAACCCTAAAAGAACCATTCTCGTAGGCCATTGGGGTAGTGAAGAGCAAGGGCTGAATGGTTCAAGAGCGTTTGTAGAAGACCATCCGGAAATTGTATCTAACCTGCAGGCACTGTTTAATCAGGATAATGGTACAGGTAGAGTGGTAAATATTACAGGCCAGGGTTATTTACATGCCTACGACTACCTTGGTCGTTGGTTGTCTAAAGTCCCTGCTGAATATAAAAAAGGACTGGAAACTCGTTTTCCTGGTGCTCCGGGCGGTGGTGGCTCCGACTTTGCCTCTTTTGTAGCCGCTGGTGCTCCCGGATTCTCTTTAAGTTCATTGAACTGGTCGTATGGCACTTATACCTGGCATACAAATCGCGATACTTACGATAAAATTGTTTTTGACGATGTGCGTAACAACGCTATTCTGGCAGCAATATTGGCTTATCAGGCAAGTGAAGACCCTGCCAAAACCTCTACAGAAAAAAGTATCTTACCGCTCAACGAAAAAGGAGAACCCGGTAGCTGGCCCACAAAAAGGTCTCCTACTCGCAAAGGCGGCTTAGACTAATAGCTACAAAGGCCTATGGCTCACAAAGAATCATAGGCCTTTTAATTGACGCATTTTTTTTTCAAGGAGGCGTTTCTCAGGTTCTGATGTAACCAGATTTAAAGCTTTTTCATAACATTGCCGGGCTAAGGTATTTTCTTTCAATTCGGCATATAAATCTCCTTTAGCAGTCTGATATACATAGTTCTGATGCAAACTCTCCAATTTTACAAGGTCTTCTAAAGCCACTTTTGCTCCATATACATACCCTTTTACAATAGCTCTGTTCAAAAATACAAACGGGGTTGGTTTTATATCTGCTAAAAGATTATATAGTCTTAAAATTACTTCCCAATTAGTTTTTTCAAAACTCTTAGCAGAAGCATGATAAGAAGCAATGGCCGCTTCAATATGATATTCACTGATTTCGTTACCTGCTGACGATTTCCTGAAAAATTCATAGGCACGAGAGGTCATGAAGGCATCCCACAAACTACGGTCCTGATCTTTCAATAAAACAATAGCACCTTTATCATCAAGTCTTGCCGGAAAACGAGCCGCCTGAAAACACATCAAAGCTAAAAGCGCATTAGTCTTGGGCAAATTAGTGAGTGTATTTCTGGTTAAAAGTAGACAGATACGAATGGCATCTTCGCATAAATCGTGTCTGATTACCTGGTCTGGGTACGAAGAGCTATATCCTTCA
Organism: Emticicia agri; assembly: GCF_004168285.1. Classification (GTDB taxonomy): domain Bacteria; phylum Bacteroidota; class Bacteroidia; order Cytophagales; family Spirosomataceae; genus Emticicia; species Emticicia agri. The sequence goes on from NZ_SEWF01000007.1 coordinate 32,370, forward strand.
TTAAATATCAGATATACAATTTTTAATACGGCTTCCAGACGAACTACTAATTCTTTCGATTGTGGCACTTCTAATACAATTTGCTCACTTCGTATTTTCTCTTTTGCCCGATACAATCGCTTATTGATGGTATCTTCGGTAGTCAGAAAAGCACGGGCAATTTCAGCCGCACTTAATCCGCCTAATGTTTTAAGGCTCAGGGTAATCTGAGATTCTAAGGCAATAGCCGGATGGCAACAGGCAAATAACATTCTTAACTGACTATCTTCTATTTCATCATCAAGAAAAAGTTTGCCTAATACATGTTCCTGTTGTTCTGATAGATAGGTTAATTCTTCCTTTATTTCGCCAAATAATTTTTCTCTGCGTAATAAATCAAGTGCCTGATTCTTGGCTACCCTATAAAGCCACGCCGAGGGATTTTCAGGAATCTGACTCCTCCACTCGTTCAATGCCTTTAAAAGTGTATCCTGCACTATATCTTCGGCAATTTCAATTCTATCAAAACCGAACATACGTGCCAAAACAGCAGTCATCTTTCCCGCTTCATGGCGAAAAAGATGACTGACTAACAGATTAATATGCTCGTATTTTGTTGTATCAGCCAAAATTCTGAATAGGTCTTACTTCAACCACACTTTCATAATCATACATAGGACACCCCTTCGATAATTCTATGGCTTCTTCAATTGAGTCAGCTTTCAGTAGCATATAGCCACTCACAATTTCCTTGGCTTCGGTATAAGGGCCATCTGTTACCACATGATTTAATCCTTTTACACTCTTTCCGGTAGGATAAAGCGCATCGGTAGCAATCAGTTTGCCTTGTGCTGCTATCCCTCCTATCCAGTTGTTCCACTTTTCTAATTCCGCCTGCATGTCCTCAGGTGAAAAATTTTCATACATTGATTCGACTTGCATTTCGTTGCGGAAGATAAGCATAAATTTTTCCATGATGTTGAATTTTAAATGTTAACTGAATTAAATTTTGCTCTGAAGACGAACCAAATTTCCGGTTTTGGACATTCATTCAAAAAAAATTTTTAAATTGCTTAATGGCTAATTCTTAAAGAATAATCAATACCCAATAAGGCGACTTTTTTTTCGTTAGTTGGTATAAAGATTGCTGTAATATCTTAAATTAATTTGGTTTTAAGTATGAAGAAATTACTAATTTTATTAACCTTTTCCCTTTCATTTGTCTCTCATGTATTTGCCAATAAAATACTGATTCCGATGGATGAAAGTCAAAAAAACCATTTAAAAGCCTATGGCATTGCTTTTTGGTTATTGAAAGAACACGCAGCAGAAGTTGAATGGCTATTAAATTACCGGGGTGGGAGTTTTTTATTTGATGCCTCTCAAAGCTATATTAACGAATGTGTTATCAGAGGGGTAAGCTATGAAATGATTTCTGATGCGGAATCACAATCTATTTTAGCGCAGATAGCCTCTCCTGATGCCAACATGGATGCTGTAAAATTAAATAAAGCGCCAAAAATAGCTGTTTACTCGCCCAAAACAACCCAACCCTGGGATGATGCCGTAACACTGGTTTTAACTTATGCCGAAATACCTTACGATAAGATATTTGACGAAGAGGTCTTGGAAAATAAACTTCCCGAATACGATTGGCTACACCTGCACCATGAAGATTTTACCGGACAATTCGGTAAATTTCTACGGATGCGTGGCCAGGCATGGTATCAGGAGCAAAAGCAGGAAGCGGAGACTATTGCCAGAAAATATAATTTTGCAAAAATTCCGGATTTAAAATTAGCTGTATCGAAAAAAATCAGGGATTTTGTAGCAGGTGGTGGTTATATGTTTGCCATGTGTAATGCTACTGATACTTTTGATATTGCCTTAGCCGCTGATGGAATTGATATTGTAGAATCGCCTTATGATGGGGATGGTGCCGACCCGAACGCTGATAAAAAACTGAAATTTGAAAACAGTTTTGCTTTTCAGAATTACAGATTAATTATCAATCCTTACGAATTAGAGTTTTCATCAATTGATAATCAACAAGAGGAACGTGGCGTTACCGAGAGCAACGACTACTTTTCTTTATTTCAGTTTTCGGCCAAATGGGATCCTATTCCTACCATGCTTACGCAAAACCATGCAAACCTTATTAAAGGATTTATGGGTCAGACCACGGCATTCAAGAAGCAATATATTAAGCCTGAAGTGATAACAATGGCCGAAAATCGCTCATTAGGCGAAGCAAGATATATTCATGGTACAATGGGTAAAGGTTTCTGGACTTTCTACGGTGGGCATGACCCCGAAGATTATCAGCATTATGTTGGCGAAGAACCAACTGACTTGAATCTTCACCCCAATTCAGCAGGGTATCGACTGATTCTGAATAATGTATTATTCCCTGCGGCAAAAAAGAAAAAATTAAAGACTTAAGCTCAGAATATAAACAGTAAAAAATGGCCTGGAAGTTTGACTTCCAGGCCATTTTTTACTGTTTATGTATTGTTAAGAATCACCTTTCTTAACTTTTTTACCTCTGTTTTGTGCCCATTCTTCTGCTTTAGCAGTCGCAATAGCAATAGCAGATCCTTCTTCCTTACCTTCTTCTAATAAAGCATTTGCAATTTCAACTGCCTTATTTCTGACTGGTGCAGTAAGATTTTTCATGGATGGCGGATATTCTGATTTTGTCCAGGGCATAATCTTATCGTTTATGAGAACAGTTTTACTCTATTCTCGTCTATTACTGCTTATCTGTTAACTTCTCAATTCTGTCCGCTTCCTCTTTATGATGATTCAATGTTGGAAGTGTCTTAGACGCAAAGGCTTTCAAATCTGCATCATTACCTTTATCGGCCAATTTCTCAAACTTATCAATATCCTTCTTATGATCTTCTACCATTACGTCCATATACTTTCTATCAAAGTCTTTACCAGTCTTCTCTGACACATCATTTAAGTCTTTCTGATGTTTATCACTTAAGGTCGTTGGTAAAACAATGTTTTTACTCTCGGCAAGACTTTTAAGTTCATTGTTTGCCTTGGTGTGGTCATCAATCATCATCTGAGCAAACGACTTAACTTCTGAAGAAGTAGCCTTTTGTACTGCTACTTTTGCTAATTCAACTTCAAACATCCCACCACTTGCCAGATCTACTACCATTTCTGCATCATCTTTTTGAGCCGAAGCTACAGAGTCTGTTGGTGCTGTTGCTTCAATTGCTTCATTGTTTACTTGTTCAGTAGAGTCTTTTGAATCCTCAGATGTGTTTGAATTACAAGATGCCATTCCTAATGTAAACACAATGGCTGAGCCTAATAAAATGCTTTTTGTTTTCATGATAAAAAAAAGGATTTAGTTTATGCTTATAATGTTAAAAAACCTATGCCAATCCTTAAAAAAGTATTTTTCTGTGGTTTATTTTCTACTAACCATCGCTGACTAAAAAATCTCATTTTTTTATGCCAGTGTAGAAATTTAGAAAGAACATTCAGAAATACGGGTATTTTTTTCTACACATTGGGTGTTTTTTTCCGAGTATTGGGGATTAAGAAAATTTTTAAATTTTGCTTAATAATTCCTGAAATAGATAAATTAAGTGGCATAAATACCCCAAATAAGAAGCAATAAATGCTATAGTTTATCCACAAACAAAGGCCTAATTCATTAGCAATGAGTGATTTATAAAAAAGCCGTCGATAAAATTGGTATTTATCTGACGGCTTTACGGCAAGTTTTAGGCGGTTAAGCCTAAATTTGCTTATATTTTGCTTCAAAATCTTTAATCCTTCTTCTTGAAATACATAGCTGCTCACCTGAATGTAGATATACCGAGCCTGTAAATTTCTCCAGTTTTATTTTCTCGATGTGCAACATATTGATAATAACCCCACGATGAATTCTGAAGAAACTTGATACATCTGTTAGTTTTTGCTCATAAACCTGTAAATTTCGTGCACTCAGCAAGGTTCTTCCCTTTGTCAGATACAGAATTGTATAATTAATTTTGCTCTCAAGAAAGATTATTTCTTCGGGGCGAATGTACTTCGATTTGCCTCCACTCAAAAAACGTAGGGTAAACGATGGATTCATTGGAAAGTGAGTTTTCATGACAATTGTGATAAGTTTTACTTAATACTAAGTAAAACCTCTACCAAATAAAGAAATATTACTACAATTCTCTTTTTTAGTATAAAATATTTATGCCACTATTTATCTCAGTTCTTAATTACTATAGAAGTGGTATTTTTACGGTAAACTTATCGTTAGTTTCATTAATTTCTAATTTGCGATTAGATAAGTAATGATAAAGTGTTTGCAGGCTGGTTAAACCCAGTTTATTTGATGTTTCTACATAATGCTTTTTCTGAAGGTTGTTTTCAACAATTAAAAAATTATTCTCTACATAAATAGCAATCAATAACGGGCTTTCATCTTCTATAATATTATGTTTTATAGCGTTTTCTAATAGATTCTGAAGCGTTACCGGAACAATCCTATACATTTGATATTCATCCGGAATTTGAATCGAAACCTGTAAACCTTCTTCAAATCTTGATTTTTGTAAGTCAATATAATTCTGAACAAAAGCAATTTCTTCTTCAAGACTAACCAGTTCTTTTTCTTTATTCTGTAAAATATATCTGTAAATTAATGAAAGTCTCTTCAAAAACTTTGACGCCTGCTTGGGATTAGTGGCAATCAGGCTATTTAATGAAGTAAGGCTATTGAACAAAAAATGTGGATTCAGATGGTTAATAAGATTCTGATACTGTATTTCTGTTTTATCTTTCTGTAATCTTGTAGTTTGAATCTGCAAATGATGCACCTCAGCCGTCTTCTGAACATTATACCTGTAAAAAGCAAATCCCAATCCAACTATCATCAATAATATCAGACACAAAAACCATTTGGTTTTATAAAAAAATGTATCCACTTCTATGATAAGAGATTTCCCCTCAATAGATTTATTGTTAACAACCGTTTTTACCTTAAATTCGTATTCACCACCAGGGATTTTAGTGTAATTAGCAGTTGTTTTATTATCTGCGGCCACCCAGTTTTCATCATACCCCTCTAACATATAATAATATTTGTATTGCTCCTGATAAGGAGTCAATACAGAATAATTGATGCTGAAATTACTCTGTGTGGCATTCAGGGCAATCTTCTTCGTTTCAGAATTAATAAAAAAAGTACTATCCGGAGTCTGCAAGCTACTAATTAATGCCGGGCTCTTTGGAACTTCGCTCGCTACTTTTTCCGGCATAAACTCTATCAGATAGCCTTTCTGCAGAGCCAGTATATGCTTATTTTTCAGAGGGAACATAAAATTGCGGTAATCAATTTCACCCTCATTATAAGGTATCTTAAAATTCTGAAACTGGTTGTTGATAGGGTTAAAAATAGAAAACTTATTCAAGCTACACGTCCATATCTGACCAAACTCATCCGGACAAACAGCCACACAGTTATCAGAAATTAATCCATCTGCTTCCCGCCAGTTCTGATATCTCTTCTTCTGAGTATCATATTTTACCAGGCCGAATCCTAAACTTGGAATCCAGAAATTATTCAGCGAATCTTTTCTGAACTGATAAAACCATTCTTCAAATGGATGATGATTACTGATTTTTTCAACAACGAACGCTTGTTTCTTTTCCGAAAACTTCGCTAATCCTTCAGGAAATAAGTTTACCCATAATTCTCCTTTACGATCAAGTTCCAAAAAAAACCTTGTTGTATAAAAGCCTTTCTGAACATTATGAGGTAAATAATACTCTTTCCATTTTTTCTGACTGATGTGATAAGAAAAAATAGTTGCTGCATCAGTTCTTACCCAAAGATAATCACCTATTAGTTGAATAGCCATTGTTCCTGTTGACTTCAGGTCTATTTTAGGCGGTAAAGGTAAGGCTGATACTTTTCTGGTTCTCTTATCCAGATAAAAAACGCCTTCTTGTGCTGCCACGTAAACAACATTTTTGGAATCGCAAACACTATGTATATATTTAACCCTCCCGGGAGTTTTGGTCACAGGAATTGAAAATATTTCAGTTGTTTTCTTTACAGGGTCAAAATGAATCAATTTACTGCTCCAGGTACCCAACCACCAGGTTTTATCTTCAGCTTCTGCAAAAGAATTAAAACTTTCATATTCACGTTTTACAAGCGTAAGCGTATCGATAAAAGGAACGCTATAAACTTTGTAGAAAATTTTATCCGGATTAGTATAAGAAATCCCCTTTGCAGCTGTACCCATCCATATAGTTCCATCATCAGTTTGCCATATAGTAGAAAAATACCTCCCTCCAATAGATGTTTTTTTATTAGAATCATACTCTATTTCTTTTGGCACACCAGAAGAATCAATATAGTAAGCACTATCATAAAAACTAATCCAGATATTCTGATTCTTATCAATCATCATTGTTAACAAGACCTTTAATCCTTGCCATGCCTCAGATGTGATAGTTCTTTCTATTTGCTTTGTTTCAAGGTTGTAGATAATTAATTTTTTAAGCTTCATGCCATAACAATAAAGCTTTTTCCCTATAATTTTTATAGCGCCTTTCCACTCATCATCAAATACCGGAATCTTTTCCGGATTGTTCAGATAATTAAAAAATTGTTTCTTCTTTGCATCATAATAATTTAATCCCTTCACGGTAGATACCCAAACGCTACCATTCACAGGGTCTTTTGCAATAGAAGAAACAGAAGTTTCATTAGAAGAAACAGTGCCGGGCACGCCTGATTGATGTTTATATCTTGTAAACTTTTTCGTTTTCTTAGAATACGAGCAGATAAAGTTTTCTCCGCTTACCCAGACATTACCTGAATCATCACAGGCAATAGAAGTACAACGACCGAATTTCCCCAAATCATCTTCCAAAAAACTCACAAATTCTAATTTCTTTTTATCGAAATAACAAAATCCATAAGCAGTGGCTGCCCAGATGATACCATCGCTGTCTTCAAATAAATCTATTACGTAGTTATGAGCTAATGAATTGTGCGTTTTATAATTACTTTTAAATACATTAAAATGGCTCCCGTCAAAACGTAGAAGTCCATCTGTAGTACCAAGCCATATAAAGCCATCTCTGTCCTGCAAAGAGCTATAGACAGAGTTACTCGGCATACCTGTAGACTCGTTCAGATGAGAAAAAACAAAAGAAACTTTCTTTTGTGCGAATGAAGCCACACAAAAAATAAGTACTGTAAAAACTATACAACACGTCTTCTGAAGCATGAATTTTATTTTTCTAACCAACGTCTGAACACCGGAGCCTTATCACGGCTGATGTCTATTTCAAAAGAATGATTAGGTGATTTAAGTTTAAGTATGAGCTTACCATTAGTCATGCTTTTCACGCTTTGAATCGCATCAATATTAATAATCATCTGTCTGTTAGCCCGGTAAAAAATATCAGGGTCAAGCAAAACTTCTACTTCATCAAGCGTGTCCATCTCAAGTATATACTTCTCCCCTGTTTTTGTTACAAAAAAATTAATCGTTTCCCGGTTAAAACAAGCTATTTCCTGTGTTCTTACAGGGACTAAACTATTACGCAGATTACCTAAAAAATGCTCTTTATAGGTAATCCTGCTACTATTAGAACTACTCAAAGCCTCTACCAGTTTAGTAAAGTCAAGTGCTACTTTAGATTTGCTTTTGATGATACTCTTTGCCTTATCTATCGCTCTTTGCAGCTCGTCTAATTCAACAGGCTTCAACAAATAATCAATGCCGTTTACTTTAAAGGCCCTGATAGCATATTCATTATATGCAGTAGTAAAGATAATTGGACAGGTAAGTTTAAATTTTTCAAATATATCAAAACTTACCCCATCTGATAATTGAATATCGGCAAATACAAGGTCAGGTTCAGGGTTTTCGGCAAACCACCGCATAGCAGTTTTCACGCTGCCCAAAATTTCAAGCAAATTGATACCTGCCTCTATTTCTTCTATGCTGGCCACTAATTCCCGTGCCACGAGTTTTTCATCTTCTATAATAATAGCATTCATTGGTATTGCTTTTATGTCGCCTTAAAGTAAGGGTAAAAAAGGGTTTTATTGAAGATAAATACAATAATTTAATATTGAATGACACAAAAATGCCATTGAGTCGTAGCAGATTTGTATTGAGCCGTTTTTATTACTCGCCAATTTCAGTCGGTAGTGCCTGTTAAAACAGCTTGACTGATGTATTAATTCTTTCCTTATTTAATTTGTCGTAAATAGCCAAAAAACATTTTCTTTTCAGAAAAATCTGTAATTTTATATCGTTTTAGTTCTTCATTATATCTTATAAACCGCAAATGATAACTACCCATACAGTTAAGCACCAGCCGGATGACAACCTCTTTCTCATCAATATCGGTCACGATATGGCTTATCAGGAATACATTCAAACCAAAACAGATTTAGTTATTACCCATACTGAAGTACCGAAAGAATTAGAAGGAAAAGGACTGGGAAGTTTACTAGCAAAAAATGCTTTACAATATGCCGAAGAAAATGGCCTAAAATTAATGCCTTTATGCCCTTTTATGGCTGCTTATGTTCGTAAGAATTATGAACAATATAAACACTTATTAGCATCCGGTTTTAACGTTTAAATATAATGAATATATCACGCAAAAATGCCTTAAAATCCTTATTCGGAACATTGATAGGCTTGCCTGCTCTGGCAAAGAGTGACGATAAAAAAGACCTTTTGGGTTTTAAAGACGAGTTTAGTGCTGCCTGGAAAAGTTCATTAGATTATACGTTGAAAATCTTCAACCAGATGCCTGAAGATAAGTTTGAGTTTAAATATACCCCTGAATCTTTCTCTTTCCGGACTCAGTTTGTTCATTGTATTACTTTCACCACATCCCAGATTTGCGGCCGACTAAACCTGCCTAATCCATACGATGAAAAGGAAAAGCAAAATGGTTATTGGGCAAAACTATCGAAAACAGAATTGGAAGCCGAATTAAAAGGTTTTTATGCCTGGGTTGAAAAGACTGTGATGGAAACAAAACCCGATAAATTAGCACAGATGGAAGTCTACGCCGGAGACAAAATTCCTGTATGGAGATTATTATATGCTTTAGAAAATCATATTATTCACCATCGTGGACAAGCCATCTGTTATTTACGTCTGAATGGTGTAACACCGATAGGCTATATAGGTTGGTAAAATTACTGAATCTGAAACTATCCCATACAAAATAAATGCCCTGCAAGAAAAACTTACAGGGCATTTTTATGTTGTAACCAATTGTTTCTTATTTTTCTACGCAAGAACCTTCTTTGCCATCTTTGCAACAACGGTTGTAAGACTTGCCAAGTTGTTTGTATTGTTTTTCATCAATGGTTACATATAATTTATTGTAATCACCAACCATTACATCTTGTTTTGTAAAGTTATAAGTCAATGTTACAGGAACATTTACATTTTGTTCAGGAAGTGGATTGCCGTTAGCATCGCACACTCTGAAGATTTTTGACACATTGCTTAAACCAGAAGTAACTACTTCATAGCTTGATTTAACAGGTACTGAGAATGAACCTAAGCAAAGGTATTTTTCTGGCATTTCGCCTTTAGCAAGTTTACCTTCTTTTTTGTACACACCAATGATAGTTACGCTGTTACTTGCACCTTTAATGCTTCCATCCTGAATCTCAGTTTTACCAATAAAATTAACTTTTTGGTCAGCACATTTAGCGGCACCTGCTGTTCCGATAACAACATCTGATGGGCTATCTGATAAAACTTTTTTCTCGAAAGTCTGAGTACTTGCAGTAGCTGCGCTTGCACTCACTGGGCAGTCTTTATAAGCTCTACCTAATGCTTTAAATTGTTTTTCGTCAACATTAAGATAAATTTTATCTCCTTCACCTACCATCACTTCTGATTTTGTGATTTTGTAATCCAAATTCAAAGGCAAAGTAAGATTCATTGCTGCAGGAGCTGCTGCACCTTGGTCAACACAAACAGGAATTGTTTTTGAATAAGACATTTCACCTTTTACATTGAAATCATAAGTGGCACGAGAAGCTACCGGATATGAACCTAAGCAAAGACCTTTCTGTCCGTTCACGGCTATAATCTCCATTGTTTTGCTGGCATTCATTACATCACCACTTGAGATTTCGCCTTTGGCAGTAATACTTACCTGTTGCTCAACACAAACGGTCGGAGGTACAGGCGGGGTTGGAGGTAGATAAGGGAAATAAGAAGGAATATGGAAAGCATTACCACATTTTTTCATGATGTAGATGTAGCAATCACCTGTTTTCGCTTTTATTTTGAAAGTTTCAAAATCTCTTCCTAACTCTGACCATACGTATTTATGACCTTTGGCATAAGCACCCATCCAACCTGTAGCTCCTTTTGGAAGAATTTCAGGGGTGATAGTACTTACTGTAAACGCAGGGTCGTTGAATCCGGTATAACCTAAAGCAATCAATAAATCATCCATCTCTTTCTTGATGCCTCTTTGATTTCTTCCATAAACCCTCTTCAGGTGGCTATAAGCAGATTCTGCCGTATGTTTAGGAATTTCTCCAAATTGTGGGCTGGTGCCAAGTCTGTTCAAAACAACCCTTTTTGAATCTGAATTACCTTGGAAAACTTTATAAGGTAATGTGTTACAAGGGTTCTGTGGTTGACTAGGCGCTGGGTTCTGTTGGGCATACCCCAACAACGGTAATAATACCACAAGTGTGAGAATTCTAAATGAAGAAGCTTTCATTTTTTTAGATTTTTAAAGTGTCTGAATAAATTTCTAATCCAAATCGGATACAAAAATAATTTATTTAAATTAAAGTGACAGAAACGGATTCTTTAGGAAAAAATTATTTCTATCTATTAGGTTTTGTGAGTTTTTAGGTCTCTATAAGGTGTTTTAGAGAATAGTTACGAGACTATTTCCCGCAAAAATGGTAATTATTTAATTTAAAAACAAAAACTAACAGATAATGTTATTCGCTCCTGACTGTTTTCTTTATTTTTTTTTGCATCAATTGGTTTATACAGGCTTTTATTGAAAAACAGGTTATTTTTTATTTACTCGAAAATTTATATATCGTGGTAGTCTTATACGTTTCTCCCGGACGTAACACTACTGTCGGAAATTTGGTCTGATTTGGTGAATCCGGAAAATGCTCTGTTTCAAAACAAAAGCCCGAACGCTTCTTATACACTACCCCATTTTTTCCGGTAATTGACCCATCTAAAAAGTTTCCGGTATAAAACTGTACACCCGGCTCAGTAGTTGACACTTCCATCAAGCGACCCGATGTTGGTTCATAAGCCGATGCGGCTAAGATCAATTCATCTTTCTTAGGCTGATTTAACACCCAGCAATGGTCATATCCTTTTCCTCTTACTATCTGCACATCTGTTGAATCATTGATTCCTTTACCAATTGCTTTTGGCGTTGTAAAGTCAAAAACTGTGCCTTTTACTGCTTTTAACTCTCCTGTGGGTATTAATGTTTCGTCAACTGGTAAAAAATGGTCAGCATTAATCATTACTTCATGTCCTAAATGGTCTGTTTTACCACCTGTCAGATTGAAATAAGAGTGTTGAGTCAGGTTAATAACAGTAGCTTTATCAGTAGTAGCCGTATAGTTAATTTCAAGTGCATTATCATCTGTTAACACATACGTTATTTCAACATTCAGGTTACCCGGGTAGCCTTCATCACCATCTTTACTTACATGATTCAATTTCAATCCGATTCTGCCATCTTTTAGTTCTTCTGTTTTCCAGATTACTTTATCAAAGCCTATTTTGCCGCCATGTAGGTGGTTAGGACCATTATTTTTCAATAAATTGTAAGTTTTGCCATCTAAAGTAAATTTCGCTCCGGCAATTCGATTACCATATCTACCAACCAATGCACCAAAAAAAGGACTTGATTTTAAATAACCCGACAATGAATCATACCCTAATACCACATCTTCATATTTACCCTCTTTATCAGGTGCTGTCCAGTGTGTAATCAACCCACCATAGTCACTTATTTTCATTTCCATGCCTTTCGCATTTTTAAGCGTATATAGGCTCACTTCTTGTCCGTCAGGCAATTTTCCCCAGGGTGCTTTTGTAATAGATGCTTCTGTTTTCGTTGTTTCCATAGTATTTTCCCTCTTTTTAGACTGACAGGCAATGCTGGTGTACATTAACAGGGCTCCTGCCAAAAACAATTTGGACTGCTTTTTAAAATTATTCATAATTATTAAAGGGGGTTGATTTTGATTGCCAATATTACACAAAAACTCTTATATTGAAACTTTGTTCAATAAACATTTCTTAATTTTAACCTCTCTCCTTAAACGAAAAGCCTATCTTTACCGTTAATTGAACATTATTGTAAATTTTTAAACCCATATTATCTCTCACTCAAAATATGCAAATACGCAAGATATTTATTGCCAGCCTTTTTGCTGTCACTCAAATAACTCAGGCTCAAACTCCCTCTGCTTCAAAATACGACCACAGAGATGCGTTTAATCCTTTATTTAATTTTATGCCCGGCACTGCTTTCCGGAGTGGTACCGGAGCACCGGGGCCGCTTTACTGGCAAAACAAAGCAGATTATAAAATAAATGTTAAGCTTGATGAAACGGCCAATACGCTTACAGGAGAGGTAGAAATAACTTATAAAAATATCAGTCCCGATAAACTCCCTTTTGTGTGGCTCCAGTTAGACCAGAATCAGTTCAACGACCATTCACGTGGGGGCAAAACAACGGCTATTGTAGGAGGACGTTTCGGCAATACAGGGTTTGAGGGTGGCTATACAGTACAATTTGTGAGTGCAGAAAAAAAAGTTACGGCAGGTAAAAAATCATCAAATCGCTCAGTATATGCCGAACATCTGATTGATGATACCCGTATGCAGATACGGTTATCTGAACCACTGACAACCGGAGAAGAATTAAAAATAAAAATAAGCTATTCTTTCAAAGTTCCTCGTTATGGCTCTGATAGAATGGGTAAACAAGAAACCGAAAGCGGAATTATTTATGAAATGGCACAGTGGTATCCACGTATGGCTGTTTATGATGATGTAGAGGGCTGGAACACGCTGCCTTATCTTGGTGCAGGAGAGTTTTATTTAGAATATGGCGATTTTGAGTATAACGTTACTGTGCCCTGGGACCATATTGTAGCAGGTTCAGGCGAATTGACGAATCCAAGCGAAGTACTCACTGCTGAACAAATCAAAAGATTCAATGAGGCTAAAAACAGCGATAAAACTGTTATTATTAGAAGTAAAGAAGAAGTAGCTGATGCTAAATCAAGACCTCGTAACAGTGGCACACTAACCTGGAAGTTTAAATGTAAACAAGCACGTGATATAGCCTGGGCATCTTCAAAAGCTTTTGTGTGGGACGCTGCCAGAATCAATCTGCCAAGTGGTAAAACTTCTATTGCTCAATCGGTATATCCGACTGAAAGTGCAACCAACGACAGTTGGAACCGCTCTACCGAATACGTAAAAGGTTGTATTGAGTTTTACTCTAAATATATTTACGAATATTCTTACCCATCGGCAACAAATGTGGCAGGTATAGTAGCAGGTATGGAATATCCGGGTATTGTTTTTTGCAGCTACCGTGATAAAAACGAAAGCCTATGGGGTGTTACCGACCATGAATTTGGGCATAACTGGTTCCCGATGATTGTGGGTAGTAATGAAAGAAAATATGCCTGGATGGACGAAGGTTTCAATACTTTTATTAATACGCTCTCTACTAAAAACTTTAATAATGGCGAATACTATCAGCCTGAAAATGCACGCCAGTATGCACCCTATTTCTATGACCGTGACCCAATCATGAACATTCCTGATGTGATTCAGAACAACAATATAGGTTTGGCATTGTATGTAAAACCGGGTTTTGGTCTGACAATGCTGAGAGATTTAGTATTGGGGGAAAAACGTTTTGATTATGCTTTCAAGGAATATGTAAATCGTTGGGCTTTTAAACACCCTACCCCTTTGGATTTCTTCAGAACAATGGAAGATGCCGCAGGCGAAGATTTAGGCTGGTTCTGGAAAGGCTGGTACGTAAACGACTGGAAAATAGACCAGGGTGTAAAAGACGTGAGCTATATTCAGCAGGATGCTACAAAGGGTTCAGTGATTACGATTGAAAATGTTGAAAAAATGCCGATGCCTGTTGTAGTTGAAATAAAAGAATCTAATGGTACTACCAAAAGAGTAGATTTACCTGTAGAAGTATGGCAACGTGGCAGTTCATGGAGTTTTAAATACCCATCTACCTCGGCTATCGAATCGGTAACAGTTGACCCTGATGGAAAACTGCCTGATGTAAATGCTAAGAATAATCAGTGGAAACCAACCCGATATAGTGCTCCACAAGCCAATTAGTAGTAATCAATCTTTCAGCCTTCTTCAACAGGAGGAAGGCTGAAAGGTGTAGTAATTGATATTTTTGAGCGTTCACAAACCCCACCTATCGGCGGATTGAATTTGGATACATTTACAGTAATCTGCTGAATTTCAGGAAATTGCTCCTTAACCGCTTCAATTATTTTGTAAGCAATGTGTTCTAACAACCTGTGTTTTATTTTCATCACATCTGCTATGATTGCATAAACCACTTCATAATTAACTGTCAAACTTAATCTGTCTTCCTGAGCCGCACGATTCAAATCGGCCGTAATAGCAATATCAATCGAATATTTATTGCCCATTTTCTGCTCTTCATCATAGTAACCATGATAAGCAAAAAACTCTAAGCCTTCAAGCGAGATTATTCCCATAAATTCAACTAATCAATTACTGTTATAGGTGATGATATATTTATTCTGAATATTTCAAATATTATCAAAGAATGAACTACCGCTATTATTGTCATGATTTTTACCAATCACATCATTCACGGTCGGCAATGGGGTACTATCTTTAGCAGGGCTATCTGCCTTTTCAACCATTGCTTTTCTGATAGCTGCTTTTACCTTATTTACTTTTTCAAGCATTTCTTCGGTAATAGATTCAATATTGTTGTCTGTGGCAGGTTTGGCTTCCTCTGTTTTTGGAACTTCAACTTTATTGACCGGAGGTTCCGGTTGTTTGTTTTCTATCTCTGTTTGAGTTTCGCCAATAGTATCAAAAAATGCAACATTGCTTTCAATACCCCGTTCTTCCACATCCTCCACAATTCTACCACCTACCAACCTGTCTTTCATCTCTTCTAATTCTTCAAAACGGCCTTCAGCAGCTAATAGTGCCTGTTCTACCCAGGTACTTGGGTCATGCATGGCATAAGCAGGCCCGGCATTTTCCAGTATCTCACGAATTTTATAAACAGGCGTAGTCGCTAAATCTTTGAAAGTAAATATACCTGAATCATACAAACGCATAGCTATCTTTGGCCCGATTCCTTCAATTATCTCCAGTTTATCTGACCCTCTCTCTTCTACTGACGTCGCTTTTTGTACAACAGGTTCTTGCGCTTGTGGGTGTTCTACTATGGTTTCAGACTGATCAATTTCTTCTTCCGGGCCTTCTTCTATAATATCATTAGCCGATGGCTCAGTTTCAATCTCTTCCGGTTCTTCTTTTTCTTCACTACTGCTTACAGGCAATGTTTGCTCAACCTCTTCTTGCGGTTCTTCTTCTGCTGTTGTTTCCTCAACAATTTCTTCAGCAGTTTCCTCTTCTAAGGTTGGTTCAGGCGTTACTTCCGCAGGAGTCTCTATGCTTTCCTTCAGTTCTTCAACAATTGCTTCTGTTTCAGGCACTTCCGGTTCTTCTTCAGCAATGCTCTGTACTTCTTTACCATCCGACAATATATTTGCTGCCTCCTGAATTTTCTTATTGATACCTTCTTTATCAAATTTATCTTCAAATCGTTGTACATGGTCCAATGTAGCATTAGAAAGCGTACGCATCTGAACCAGTAAATTGGTTTTATATAGATCCATTGCTTTGAAATCTCTTTCTAACAGTTTTACTTCACCCAATACTTCTTCTTTAATATATTTTGCTTTGGTTTGGGCTTCTCGCAATATTTCGTCGGCTTTAGCATGTGCTTCCTGTAATACCTGCTCACTTTTTTGCTTAGATTCCTGAATATGCTTCTCTGCTTGCTGATTAGCCTGTTCAGTAATCATTGTACTTGTATCTTCTGCGGTTTTAAGCGTTTTAAATAAAGTCATTTCAATCTCCCGAAGCTTACTTGCTTCTTTTTCAGCCATTTCAAGTTGCATTCTGAGCATCTTGCTTTCGTTAAGTATGCGTTCCCATTCCTGCGAGAGATTTGCTAAAAAATTATCAACTTCTTCGATGTTGTAGCCTCTGAAAGTTTTTTCAAATTCATGTTGGCGTATTTCGAGCGGTGTAATTTTCATTTTGTCAATGTTTTATGGAAAGATTAAGGCAAAATTAATAAAAAAACTATCTGTACTCCTTATTTGAGGTTTTTTCTTCGATTTTGCAAGAAAAAGCACTATATAAAATCGGTATTTTTTCAAAACTCTTAAACTATTTCTACTATAACTGTTTTGTTAGCTTTTTGATTATATTTTTTTTACTGAAAGGTTCTATTCGTGCAGTTTCCATACCGAAATTGTACGGTCATCACTACAGGAAACAATCTGATTTTCAAAATCTGACCATAAAACCCTGTTGACGGAAGTTCCGTGTCCGGCATGTCTGGCACGGTCAATTACTTTTAATAATTTCATCTTTTCTGTATCCCATACCTTAATAGATTTATCCATACTGCAGCTTACAAACCGCTGACCGTCAGGACTAAACGAGAGGTGATTGATGGCAAAAGTGTGAGCAACAATTTCTTCTTCTAAACTGTAATCACGCTCGGCATTCCAGATTTTTAAACGAGCATCTCTACTGCCTGATAACAATAATGTAAAATCAGGAGAGTACCTGATACTAAATACCGAGTTATTATGCGCAGGAATTACTTTTTTCAGTTCAAAAGTCTTTAAATCAAATATCTTAATCGTATTATCGCTATATCCTGCCGCTAATTCCCGTTCTACCGGATTAATCGCCAGACATCTCACACTCACGTTAGCCGCCTTCAAGTGTTTACGAAAACTCAAATTTTCGGTATCAATCACTGATATTACCCCATCGCCACCAGCAACAAATGCCTGATTATCGTAAATCTGAATATCAAAATAAAGTGAAGGTGCTAATTTAAGCGACCGGATTTCCTGTTTGGTATTTAAGTCAATTACATGAATTCCCTCCTGATTCTGCGCAACCCACAAATGGTTATGCTGTGGTAAATAAGCTAAAGCATATACCGAGTTCTTCACTTTGGCAATCAGGTCACCAACATCAGGCTTTTGCAGATTCCACCTTACAACAAAGCCGTCTCCCGCAGCAGAAAAAAAACGGTGGTTTTCTCCTGACTTTTCTAAGGCATACACACAATCTCTATGCCCGGTAAATGTATCTATTTTCTCAACTTGTATCATGGCATCACACGATTTTTTCAATCATGTAGCTAATAGTTTAGTAACAATATTTAATTTTGCCTGCAAAACTAATTCTTAAATATATCCATTAATCTTTTCATCTCATGAATTTTTCGGCTCATACAGAAAAAAACGTCGTTTTTAAAGAGGTAGAAAAAGTAATTACCGATTTGGGCTTCACTATTGCCA
The DNA here is from genome assembly GCF_004168285.1 of Emticicia agri. GTDB lineage: Bacteria > Bacteroidota > Bacteroidia > Cytophagales > Spirosomataceae > Emticicia > Emticicia agri. The sequence continues at coordinate 50,036 of NZ_SEWF01000007.1, forward strand.
ACCAGGACAAGAGTCGTCCGTGGGGAGGTTTTTTCGTTTTAGATGAATCGCAGGCACCTAAATTTATTGAAACATATTTCCCTCATTTAAGTATTAACGATTTTGGTATAGGACAAAAATTAAGTCCGAAAATTTTGGTAGTTGCTCCAGATAAACGTCTATCCTGGCAATACCATTTTCGCAGAGCCGAAATCTGGAAAGTTGTCGGTGGAATTGCCGGGGTGGTTACCAGTGAAACAGACGAAGAAAATGAATTACAAACTTTAGAATTAGGAACTATCATCAACCTGAAACAAGGCGAAAGACATCGTTTGATTGGTCTTGACCAATGGGGAATTATTGCCGAAATATGGCAACACACCGACCCTGAAAACCCATCAAACGAAGATGATATAGTGCGTGTACAAGACGATTTCGGTCGTTAATATGTATCACGATTGAACGGTCCGTCGTTACGGAAATCGTTTGTTACCTTACGTTTGCTTTTAGATTTAAAGCAAACGTAAGGTAAATCTACTCCACATACAATACCAAACCTTTCAGATAACTTCCTTCCGGGTGGAAAAGATTTACCGGATGGTCTGCTCCTTGTGTCAGATGATGCAATACTCTTACCTTTCTGCCTACTTCCAATGCTGCCGAAACAACTGTATTATAAAAAAGTTCTCTGTCAACTACTTGTGAACAAGAGAAAGTAAAAAGAATACCTCCTTTAGCTAAACGTTTGATACCCTCAACATTCAATCTTTTGTAACCCTGCACAGCCTGATGGCGTTTAGCTATACTTTTGGCATAGGCCGGAGGGTCAAGTACTATTAAATCATAAATCTGGTCATTTCTTTTCAGGAAACTCATGAAGTCTTCTGCATAAGCTTCATGATTATCAATCTCTCCAAAATTAGTGGCTACATTCTGATTGACTAATTCAATGGCTTTTTTAGATACATCTACTGAATGAACCCATCTGGCACCTGCTTGTAAAGCATAAATAGAAAACCCTCCCGAATAACAGAAAGCATTCAGCACCTTTTTGTTTGAGGCATATTTTGCCAATAAAGCCCTGTTATCTCGCTGATCCAGAAAAAATCCTGTTTTTTGGCCTGTTTCCCAGTCAATCAGAAATTTATTCCCGTTTTCTAATACCGGATGCGGTAACAGGTGATTCGTTGGTTCTACAGAAAATAAATAAGTATTACTTACATTTCGGGCAAACTCCTCCGGCAATGTTTCTGCACTTTTATCATAAATAGCCATCAGAGTATTGCCATAAATTCTTTTTAGGGCATTCACTATCTTTTCTTTCTCCAGCCACATTCCTATCGTGTGTGCCTGAAATACAATCACCTGCTGATAATAATCTAAAATTAATCCGGGAAACCCATCTCCTTCGCCATGAGTCAGACGATAACAGGTGGTATTATCACCCAATTGAATAATTTGTCTGAGTTCATAGGCAATTTTCAACTTGTTGTACCAGAAATCTTCATCAACTGTAACCTGTTCATACGAGAAAATTTTTATCGTAATACTTCCTTTATAGAAATGCCCCGTAGCTAAATAATTTCCTTTTTTATCGCAGACTTCTACTATATCTCCATCGTTAGGTTGTCCTTCTATTCTGGCAATAGCTCCTGAAAACACCCAAGGATGTAGCCGCTTAACTACCTGTTCTTTGCCTGCTTGTAAAAATACCTTTGCGTACATATTCTCCTGTTTAATTCATGTTCCATCTACAAAATAAGAAAATATCATGCTTAAAGAAAACCTTTTTACGATTTTATATTTACATTTACTTTCCTTTAATAGTACTCTGATTACAGTAGAATTTGTTTCTAACCCCTTAACATCATTTAAAGCACTATGAAACTAAACCGTCGTAATTTTTTACGCAATACAGGCCTGTTGGCAGCTACTCCTCTATTAGCAAATCAATTATGGTCATGTACTCCTTCATCAAAAACCGAAGAAAAAAGCACCGATTCAACAGCTACTTCCTCAATGGTAGCAGAACCTTCAGTAAAAGAATTTGGCATACAACTATGGACAGTAAAAGAAGACCTTGCTAAAGATCCAAAAGGCGTATTGAAAGCATTGGCAAGTTATGGATATAAACAAATTGAGAGTTTTCAGGGCGACAAAGGTGTTTTCTGGGGCATGACCGCCAAAGAATTTAAAACCTTAATGGATGATATTGGTAGCAACCTGATAAGTACCCACTGTAATCCGGATTATACCATGAAGAAAGAGACAGAGGGAGAGTTTAAAAAATTAGTTGACGATGCCGCAAGCATAGGCATGAAATATCTGATTAACCCATTCTTAGGTGAGTTGAAGAAAGAGGACGAGTGGAAAAAAGCGGCTGAGGGTCTGAACCGTCAGGGAGAAATAGCCGCTAAAGCCGGTTTGCGTGTTGCTTACCACAACCATAATTTTGAATTCAAGAAATTCGCAGATGGTACTCTGCCCGAAACCATTTTATTAGAGGGTACAGACCCTAAATTAGTAGATTTTGAAGCAGATTTATATTGGTTAGTAGCTGCGGGCGAAAATCCGGAAGAATGGTTGACTAAATATAAAAACCGTTTCCGCCTGGTACATGTAAAAGATATATTACCGGATGTAAAAGTAGCCGAAATTACAGAGAAAGAAAAAGTAAAAGACCCTCTATTCTCATTCTCAACTACCATAGGCACAGGTAAAATCGATTTTCCAAGATTATTGAATGTAGCTAAACAAAACGGAGTAGATTATTTCATTGTTGAACAAGAACGTTTTGATGGCACCACGCCAATGAAAGCAGCAGAAACTAATGCAGGTTATATGAAAAATTTAGTTTTTGCGTAGTATCAGCAGTCAAAAAGGGCAATTAATTGCCCTTTTTGACTTTATAGTTACCATTATAGACTACCGATGATTTCTTTTATTATAAAAGTCATGGTTGGCTCTGCTTTATGGGCAGCTTCAAGAATTCTGCTCAATTCTGCTTTTTGTAAAATTTCCGGAATCCCCATATCTGTAATAACAGAAATACCGAATACCGGAATATCCATTTGTCTGGCTACAATTACTTCCGGCACTGTACTCATGCCTACTGCATCTGCCCCTAACATCCTCAATAACCTGTATTCCGACTTGGTTTCAAGATTTGGCCCTGCAACACTCACATATACCCCTTTATGAATACCCTCCAGTCCATTTTGTGTAGCTATCAGCAAGGCTTTTTCCACCGTTACCATATCATAAGGTTCGCTCATATCCGGAAAACGCTCACCCATGATATTCTCGCCCATTAGTGGGTTTTCGGGCAAAAATAAAGAAATATGATCTTCAATAATCATCAGATCACTTTCTTTATAGGTAGGATTCAACCCTCCGGCAGCGTTTGACACAAAAAGCCTTTCAATACCTAAAAGCTTCATTATCCGCACCGGAAAAGTAACCTGCTGCATCGAATAGCCTTCATAATAATGAAATCTGCCTTGCATACACACTACTTTTTTGCCATTCAGTACCCCGAACAGAAGTTTCCCCTTATGAAACTCAACCGTGGCCAAAGGGAAATTGGGTATATCACTATAATTAAGTGTAAAAGCAACTTCTATCTCTTCTGTCAGTTTTCCTAACCCTGTTCCTAAAATGATTCCGAACTGGGGTCTGAAATCACCTATCTGCGATTGTATATAAGCGGTAGATTCTTCAATAAATTTAAGCATGAGTACGGTACAAAATTGTTTGTATAGACAAGGTACGAAATAAAACTAAAAAAGCACGACTCTCAGAGCCATGCTTTTTTATCTACGAACGAGATTATATCTTACAACGCCAATGTACCTTTGCGGGCTGCATCAACTAAAGTAGCTTCTAAGCCTTTTTTGTTGATAGTACGAAGGGCTGAAGTCGAAACTTTCAATGAAACCCAAACACCTTCTGACTCTAAGAAAAATTTCTTGGTTTTAAGATTTGGGAAAAACTTACGCTTTGTTTTATTGTTAGCGTGCGATACATTGTTACCGACTTGCGTTCTTTTACCAGTGATTTGACAAACCTTTGCCATTGCCTTATATAATATTTTCTATGAAAAAAAGATAAATCCTTAAACGGGAGTGCAAAATTCGTAATTTTTTTGGAAATAAAAAAGCATGAATCACTTTTTTTTGAATCCATAAGGGCAATGCCGACAGCCGCTCTTACAGCAATACTCTCTTTTCTTATGGTATATTTCTGTAAAAACCATTAAACCACCCTCTATATAATAGTCTTCTTGTGTTAGTGATGGCAAAAATATGTTTTCTTTTTTATTTTTTCCGTTTTCCAATTTTGAATTACTCTTTTGTTCTATTAACTTTTGTTTTCAAATAAACGTTTCCTGAAACCTCATGAACTTAACTATCCGTTTAGCAACTATCGACGATGTACCTGCTATATTAAATGTTTATGCATCAGCTTTAGACAATAACAAAGTGCTTTCGATAGAAGAAGCGCAAAAGATTTTCATTAAACAAAGTCAATACCCCGACTATCATGTTTTCCTGGCAGAAATGGATAATGAGGCGGTAGGCACTTTTGCGCTTTTAGTCATGGAAAACATGGCACACATGGGCACTCCATCGGCAGTAGTAGAGGACGTAGGTGTGTTACCGGGTTTGCAAGGAAAAGGAATCGGGAAAAAAATGATGGCATATGCCCTGCAATATGCCAAAGAAAAAGGTTGCTATAAAATGAGTCTTTCAAGCAACCTTCGGCGAGAACAGGCCCACCAGTTTTATGAATCTTTAGGTTTCAAAAAACATGGATTCAGTTTTCTGATGGAGTTATCCTAAACTAATTCTGCGCTGTTTAAAATATGGCCGAAGTATTTTTTTATCAAATAGAGCCAGCATCACTATCAGGTTCAATAAAATACCTAACTGAGTAAAGTATTTTGAGAACAAATCACTTAATTCCTTAATCAATATATTAGGCTCTTGCTGAACTGTTGCAGAAGTTGGCTGATAGAATATGGCAATGATAACAGATACCACCAATATTGCTACCATCGTTCCAAAGAAAATATAAGGCAGTTTACGGCTCCAATCTTTCTTCTTTACTGAGATAACTTTGGGTTTTGCTACAGGAGTAGCTGCCAGAACATTTTCTGTAAAACTCACAGAGGTATGCTCTAAAGGCATTTGTGCCAAATCGAGATGGATAGATTCCAATTCTTTAAAATATTGCTGATAAACACCCGAATTAGCTAAAAGATAGGTGTGCTGTTGCAAAACTTCTGCATCGGCACAGCCATCAAGAATATCAAATATTTGTTCGTCTGTTAACATGACTCTTTCGTTTTTAAACTTTCTGCACTTTCCTGCGTCACTATAGTAAACTCTTTACTTCTTCTTTCCAATGTTTTCTCATTTCTTCTGCCAGACGCTTCCTTGCCCGATGAATCTTTACTTTGGCGGTCTCTGCACTGATTTTTATAACAGCAGCAATTTCTTCTAACGATTGTTCCTGCAGATAAAACAAGGTTATTAATAAAACATCATCTGCCGAAAGTTGCTGCATTGCCTGCCTGATAGCCTGCTGGCGTTCGTTTTTTCTGACATCTTCACTCGAATCACTCAGATTACTAACCATTGATGCTTGGGGTGATGCTTCTATATCTTCAGTAAAGATACGGCTTTTTCGTTTCTGCATCAAAGCCGCATTAAAAACTATCCGATAAAACCACGTAGTAAATTTGGCCTCAAAGTTAAAAGTATGAATATTTTTGTACACCTGCAAAAAAGCATCCTGCGCTATTTCTTCTGCATCTTCACGACTATTTAATATACGAAAAGCAACTGTAAACGCATAGTCTTTATGGCGATTGATTAACTCCTTATAAGCTAATCTATCACCACTTTGGATACGTTTAAGTAGGATAATATCTTTCTGTTCGTCGTTCACTATACCATTAGATGCAGTCTAAAAAAAAACGTTACACCTTATAAGAAAAAATATTTTTTTTATCAGCCTGTAACCTCCTGTCAAAGATCTGCATCCTATCGCCAAACATTATTTCACTGCTTAAAACAAATATATTATGAATACTCCAGTAGCTTTAGTTGTTCCTGTTACCGCAATAGTATCTGTTGTCAGTCTGTTGGCTATTTTAAGAAAATTTGAAAATGAAGAAAGAATGGCCATGATTGAAAAAGGCCTTACCCCACCACAAAAAGAAAGCATGAAAGTAAATCCTGCCTCGGCTTTACGTTGGGGGTGCTTATTTATGGGCGTTGGTTTGGGTATCTTTATAGCTAATTTAATCGAAAGTGTAAGAGACGATAGTTCAGAGGCACTATATCCGGCATTAATCATGTTCTTTGGTGGTTTAGGGTTACTCATCTCCTACTATATACAATTAAAATTAGATGAAAGGAACAAACAGGTTTAATTTTAATTCCTGCTTGAGACCTATCTCATTTTTTCCATTTGGCTAAATTACCTTTTGCCCCTATCGCCCAACAGTCGTCTTTATAACAGGATATTGCATGGAAAGCTTCCGTATCAACGGCTTTCCATGTTTTACCCATATCTACCGAAATACCTGTACCGGAAGTACCAACTACCAACAAGCTTTTATTAGTCAATACCCAACTCGATTCTTTCAAGCCATCAGGTTTTGCCTGTTCTGTCAAAATCCATGTTTTACCTCCATCATGCGTAATGGCTAAATTATCAGACACTTTTTTATCTTCTTTATAATCTCCGCCTGTGGCTATTCCATCTTTATCCGTATAAAAGTGTAAGCCAAAAATACCGGAGGTTTCACCTGGTTTAAATGGGGTCTCTGCCACCTGCCAGTTCTCCCCTTTATCAGTTGTATAGAATACCCTGCTTTGTGTATTAATCCAGGCCAGTTTTTTATTTCGTGCCTTTACACAAGTGCCGCTCGAAGCAAAAGAAGCCTCTCCTTTCCTAACGGGTGGAAGTTTTTCTTTGGGTACTCTTTGCCAGTTTTCTCCATCTAAAGTCCGTAAGATATAAGGCTTATCATCAATGGGGTCTCCAATTAAAACCCCCTCTTTTTCATTCCAGAAGTCAAATGAATCAAAAAAAGCCCCTTTTTCAGAGGTCTGAAAAATTACTCTCCACGATTTTCCCCCATCTGTGGTCTTATATATTCTGGCAGCATCTTTATCTGCGTCCCCTGCGCTCATGGCAAAAGCCACCTTTGCACTTACCCCATGTATATCTCTGAAATCTAACGCTTCTGCTCCTGCTACTTGTAATACTTCCCATTGCTGCCCACCATTGGTTGTTTTCAGAATAGTTCCTTTGGTTCCACCAGCCCACACTATCTTATTGTTTACCGCACAAATAGACCGAAAAGAAGCATCGGTGCCTGCATTTTGCTTTATCCATTGGGCTTCTACAGTAGTGATAGATAAAATTAAAAGAAGATAAAAACGTTTTTTCTTAAAAATAAAGGTAATCATATTAATCATTCAGAATAGTGTCTATTTTTGTACGATGAACCAACGAATGTACATATTTCTTGCTACTCTTCTCTTTTTTTGCTTCAGCTTTTTTGCACATGCACAAGAAGATGTTAAAATAAGTTTCGGAAAAAAGAACCTGCTGATTGATGAAAATCTGGAAATAAGTGTGGTAATAACAGATAATGATAAATCTATTGTAAGCACCTTTCCCGAAATACAAGGATTTACTAAAGCTGATAGAAAAATAACACATACCAAAAATCAGTCTCATACCATTACACAAAATTATACCCCTAACAAAGAGGGAACTTATAGAATTGCACCTTTTGAACTAACTGTCAACGGGAAAGTCTATGAGTCTGAAACTACTACTATTGTTGTAACAGCACCTAAAGACGACGACGAAGATGGCAATGAAGTAATCAGCTTGGAAAACATAAAAGAGAATGCTTTTCTGGCTATAAACATTGACAAAAACACAGTTTACGAAGGTGAGGGATTCAGAGTATCATTGGCGTTCTATATTGCTGAAAACAATACCATGCAAATGGATTTTCCTGATGATTTGAATGCACAGGTAGATGCCATTGCCAAGAAAATAAAGTCGCCTGATTGTTTGGAAGAGCGAATAACTATTACCAACATCACAGAAGAACATCGCACTATCAACGGCAAGAAGTTTTTAGCTTATAAAATCTTTGAGGCCATCTATTTTCCGCTTAATAGTCAGCCCATTAAAATTCCTGAAGTACAATTACGCATGGACCAAAGCAGGAAAAACAGTGATGAAAAAGAATCTATTAGTTTTTCTAATAAGCCATTTACTGTAAAAGTGCTGAGTTTGCCTGACCATCCGCTCAAAGACAAAGTAGTAGCTGGGAATTTCAATTTAACCGAACAGATTGAAACCCGAAAAATCAATACAGGGAAAAGTTTCGATTATAGTTTCAAGATTTCAGGGCAGGGAAACTTCTCAACAGTTAATGTTTCTTCGCCTGTTAATGATAGCTTCTTTGATTTTTATCCACCAGAAATCCGGGAGGTACATAACAACGATTTAACCCTAAGAGAAAAAGAGTTTCGTTATCGCATAGTTCCCAAAGACTCGGGACAGCATACCTTAGATAAATATTTCTATTGGGTCTATTTCAATACCAAAACCAAAACCTACGATACACTCAAATCGAAATTAAAAATAAAGGTTTTAGGTAAAGCCATTACCAACAAAGAGTCTGATGCCTCAGAAGATATATTTGCAGGCATCGATAAACTCGATACTTCGGTTATTCAGACAAATTATCAGGAAGTAGTTAAAAATATTTCAAACCTCCTGATAGTGTGCATGATTATGGGTTGTTTATATCTGTTTAGCTGGAGACGGCGGGCAAAATAAATTTAGAGTGCCGGATGTTTTTTATGAAAATCTGTGGCATCCTGATAGGCTTTAGCCACCTGTAATAACTTGGCTTCTCCGAATAATTTCCCCATAAAAGTAATACTGGTAGGGCGACCCTCCGCTCTGAATCCATTGGGTAACACCACACAAGGATGCCCGGTAAGGTTGGTTAATGTCAGGTTTCTTCCGAATGAGGGTGACAGATACACATCAATTCCTTTTAAGCGACGTTCCATTTCCTGAATCAACAGGGTACGGTGCCTATTAGCCTGAATATACTCTACCGCCGGGATAAATCTTGCTGAACGGAAAGCATTAGGCCAGGCATTTTTATTCTGGCGAACCAGCATATCATCCTTACCCGAACGTGTCAGTTCATCGAAAGCAGCGGCAGCCTCTACGCCGAGCAGAAAACTAATATCGTATGAGGGCAAATCAGGCAATTCTAATGAAATTAACTCCGCTCCTAATTTCTGTAAAACTATCAGACTAAGCGAATCTATGCTTTTTGTCGGATACTTTTTTTCAAAATCACTTTTCAGGTAAGCAATTTTTACACCTTTCAGACCTTTTGTGCCGTCATAATTAAAAGGTGCTTTTATACAGGTGAAATCCTGCCCATCTATTCCCTGAATTGTATTAAACACAATCGCACAATCTTCTACTGTACGGCATATCGGTCCCAGTTTATCCATGCTCCAGCTTAGGGTCATAGCACCTGTACGAGGAACCCTACCATAGGTTGGACGTAATCCGGTTGTACCACACTCGGTAGAAGGAGAAACAATTGAGCCCAGCGTTTCGCTACCAATGGCAAAAGGTAATAATCCGGCTGCCACCGACGAAGCCGATCCGGCTGAAGACCCACTCGACCCCCTTTTTAAGTCCCAGGGATTTAAGGTTTTACCACCAAACCATACATCTCCCATTGCTAATTCACCTAAGGTCAGTTTGGCACAAAGTACCGCACCCGCTTTGGCTAATCTCTGAATTACCACTGCATCCTGGTCAATTATCTGGTCCTTATAAGGCACCGAACCCCAGGTTGTTTTATATCCTTTTACTGCCAGTAAATCTTTCGCTCCATACGGAATGCCATGCAATATGCCTTTATACTTACCTGCCTTTATTTCACTATCAGCTTGCGCTGCTTGTTTCAAAGCTAAATCCTCCGTAATAGTAATGGCATAATGCAGTTTGGTATCGTACTTTTTTAATCTTTCAATAAAAAATCTGGTGAGTTCAACAGAAGAAATCTTTTTGGCACGAATCAATTCAGCTAATTCTCTTACTGAAAAATAGGCTAAATCATCACGGTTAGCAGGTAAATTAACTACCCCAATCTGAGAGGCTTTAAAAGGTAAATAAGTTTTTTCAAACTCAAAACCCACAGGCAGTGGATTAAAGTACAAAGCGGGGGCAACACTATTGTCTAATGATATTTTCCTGATACTCTCAAAATCTTTCCGGTTATCATTCAAATCATTAATCATCGAATCAGCTTCAGCATCATTAAAATCCAAGCCTAAAATTTTTTCAGCCTGATTAATTACTTCAACTGTAATCGGAGGGCTATCAACTATTTTAGTAATAAAGGCACCTAAGCCTAATGAAACAATACAGGCAACTGGTAGAACAATTTTTTTCATGATTGGAGTAGTAGTGTTGTTGAAAAGGTATGAGGTACCAATATACTCATTTTGTTCAATATCTGATTATCTTTCCTGAATCCTCAAAAAAAATGGGTAAAATACCTCTCAGCATTTTACCCATTCTGTTATTTTTTTACTGCTTAAGTTGATTAATTAGTACAACCTCCATTAATTAAAGCACTAAAAGCAACTCCTTTATCAGCCATAAATCCCGGACTCAGTAAAACTGATTTCTTGGCTTCATAACTTACCACACTCGCCCCGGTAATCTTATTAGCCGCCTGAATTGAACTGGTTGATTGATAACTTTTGGTAACACTAATCAGGTTTTGGGTAACAGTAAAATTGGTTTCACAGAATTTAATCGTAATTGTTGCCGTTACTTCATTTAGTCCATCTTTAACTTTTACCTCCAAAATAATAGGATTTGGAAAAACAGCAGACTTATTTTTCAAGATAATCTGACCTGTGGCATTAATTTCAAACCAGTTATTGTTGTTGCCAGCTACAATTTGATAAGTTAATGGGTCATTCTCAGGGTCGGTTGCCTGAACTTTTCCAACTACTGTATTAACAGCTATGGTTTCAGAGGTAGTAAAAGTGCTATTACTTACTACTGGTGCCTGATAGGTTTTCAATTGTCCGTTAATAATCTCAAACTTCTGTGGTGTTGTAAACGCCGACCCGATAAACGAAGCATCAATTGCCTGTACAGACCAGTAATAGGTACCATTAGGCAGCATTTTTATATTCCATGATAAATTGTGTTCGGTATTACCTTTTCCTGCAATTTTCCTGACACCATTTACCCCTGCATTAGCCGCCAGAATTTCATCACCCGCAGTGGTTTTACCAATTCTTAAATTATAGCTTAGGCCCGATACAGGTGTATTATCATCAGTAGCTGCCAACCAGGCAAATTCTAATATTTTTTTGTTAGCAACCGTAAGTAATTTAAGTGACTTGGTTTTGGGAATACTTGGCGCAGTATTAAATCTATAAGTTTCTGATGCTGCAAGGGTTGTCTTCATTATTTCCGATTCACTCACAAATCCTTCTGCATTTACAAGACTGTTGGTATTTACACTGGCCGATTCGTTCTGAACATTTAATAAAGCTCTGAAAATCGTATTACTTGCATTACTCACATCATTACCCGTCAGTATCATATCTAAATCGCCATCGTTTTCAATATCACCAAAGGCAAATTCAGCATCGGTCAGGTTTCCATAATTAAAGGTACTGGCCTCATAATTTTTGGTAGTAGCATTATATTGTGCCAGTCCGGTTACCTTACCAACTCCATCTCTGAAACCTGTGTAGAATATATCCAGTAAACCATCTCCGTTAAAATCTCCGAATCTTATTTTGGCATTTCTCAACGAACCGATATTAATGGTATGAGGTACAAAAGTGGCATTTTCTCCAACCAGTTGATTTTCATACACCTGAAACACATCAGGCCCCGAAGCTATCATACCCGTAAATATTATATCCAGGTCTCCATCTCCGTCATAGTCAACCAAATCGGTCGTACCCTGATTAACCGGAACAAATTCGTTAGTAGTTGGTGTCAGTGTCAATGTCGAATCGGCAATAGTTGTATTCTGGTATAAAATACTTTTTAGTCCCTCATTTTCATCATAACCGGATGTTACAAAATCTATTTTCTTATCCTTATTGAAATCTCCGAAGTCATAAGAAGCATATTTCAGAGAAGCTATCTGAGAAGATAAATCACTAAAAACAAAATTACTACCAATCCCCTGCCATTCCATTCTATAAAACTTAGGCACACCATTATCATCAGTTGAGGTAATTCCGGCCATCATAATATCCATCAGGCCATCGTTGTCCATATCAACCAGTTTAAGTTTGGTATTAATCAAGCCTGTGGCAGAGACAGTATATACCTGACTAAAATTACCGCCTGTATTAAAATACACCCGAAGAATTTTATCTGTGGAATTAATCACCACATCTGTCAGACCATCATTATTAATATCTCCTTCTACCAGATTCTCAATACCACCAAAACCAATATTTAAAGATGCCGGACGATATATTTTATCATCAAACAGATAGGCTTGTCTGTTGTAGCTTGAGCCAAGTATTAAATCTAAATCTTTGTCGTTATCAATATCAAGAAGCGTTAATTTAGGCTTATCTACCCCATTAATACTCCTGTTCACAATTCCCCTCTGATTAATCAATTTCCAGTCATATTGTAAAATATAGATTTGTTCAGCCGCAAAAGGTGAACCCTGAAAACCCTGGTCGATTGCCTGTACAGACCAATAGTATTTGCCCGGACTTAATTGAGTAATATAACTATTGGTATAAATAGGCGGAATAGCCGTGATTAATCTTGACCCATTCTGCAAATTACTTTGTGGGTTCGATAATTCGGTACCACCGGGGCTTGTACCCAGGCGGATATTATATCCCAAAAATGTTGAATAGTCGTCCGAGGGTTTATCCCAACTTAGCTTCACAAACCCATTGCCTAAATCTGTCACAGTAAGATTAGTTGGCGCAGCTGGTGCCTGATTATGCTTTACACCTGCATCATTTTTATACAAGACCGTGGTCTGTCCGTTAGTGGCATGAATACCCGTCATAATTAAGTCCAAATCTCCATCAACATCGTAATCCACCCAGTCAGCAGTAGAATTACGCAGGGCTGCCAGTGCTATATCTGAAAGTTCGAAACTTCCGTTACTTTTCTGATAATACAATTGTGACTGACCTGTGGCAGCAGCATTTTCTCCACTGACCAATATATCCGTCAATCCATCATTATTAAAGTCCCCGGCGGCAATAGCACCATTTTTTCGGGCTACGTTGCCCGTGAGAAAAGACAAATAAGTATTTGCACCAAAATTCGGGTTGCTACCACCTGTTGCCCCTAAACCCATAATGGTAAGAGGGCTTGTGTCATTAAATACCTTACTTACTTCATAACGAAGGTCTGTATAGCTTAAAGCAAAACCAAAGTCGCCTGTTTCATTATAGGAGTTTCGTATGTATCCTCCCTTGAATATAATATCGTTGTCACCATCCAAATCAAAGTCAGCTACTTTTAAATCTCCATCCACAATGGCACTGATATTAACCCCCGGATTAAAATCAGAAATTATCTGATATTTTAATTGATTGTCCAGTTTTTCATACAAATAAAACAACGATTGATTAGACTCGTTTTTACCTAAGATAGCCAAATCCAGATCTCCGTCATTGTCTAAATCGCCGAATGCCAGTTTGGTATAAGATAATCCGACAACATTAATATCTGAGGTGGCCGTAAAAGTATTGCCCTGGTCGCTTATGTAAAGAATTGTTTTTCGTACAGTCGTATTGTTTTCTGAACCAATACCACTGACAATTAAATCAAGGTATCCGTCTTTATTAATATCCACCCATTGAATGTCCCCATTTCTAAGTTTAAACAGATTCTGATTTGTATTCACAAATACTCCGTTATCATTCCTGTATATCCTTGTTACATTACCTGTTGCCAGACTTGTACCCATAATGGCTAAATCCTGGTCTCCGTCTCTGTCATAATCTCCCCATGAAATAGCACTTTCGGTTAAAGCCGGAAAAGGCGTGGCTTGTTGAGTCAGTTGAATCCGGTTTTCTTTAATGGTAAGTGTCAGCGCACCATTAGGGAATATAGCATTGGCAGAGGTAGGTGTCAGAATAATACTTTCATCGGTTTCATTCAGCCAATCTTCTATTCCTTTTACTTTTATACTATCGCTTACAGATGTTTGTCCTGCCGGAATAATCATTTGAGGGGCAGCCGCAGTTCCATTGGTCGTAAGTGTAACCAGATAATCAGTATTATATTGAGCAGTTCCTGATAAATCAATGTTTACTATTATATCCCGTGAAGTAGGCGAACTCAGAGTAGCTTTGATAGTAGAAGTACCCCCTACTTCGGTGAAACTATTAGCCGAAGCAGTTAATACCATAGATGGCTTATCTTCAGAGCTAATATAAGCAGTAAGGGTTGGATAAACAGTAGACACATTTACTGATGAGCTGATACCTAATTGAATAGTCTCAGCAATTTCTACAATAGTATCATTTATAGGAATAATTTTAAAAGTAGCGTAAGATTGCCCTGCAGGTATTACCAGCGAATCGCTACTTAAGGTGTAATCTGTACCCTTAATAGCGGTTCCGCTTGTCATGAGTTTAAAGCCAATATTCTTGGCAGACACTCTACTTAATGATACCGTTACATCGGCCCCTGCTGACTCTTCGTTAATTGTTGTCTGAGGTAAAGAAAAACTTAATACAGGTGGCGAATCGTCACTTACAATAGTTAATGTTAAAGTAGTAGGTGTACCGATTGTAGCATTAGTTGCAGTAGGTGTTAATATAACAGACTCGTCAAATTCATCTGTTAAATCATCTAAACCCTTTATTAATAGAGTTCCGGTAGTTTGTCCGGCCGGAATAACAATCTGCGGTGTTGCTGAGGTACCACTGGTGGCATAAACAACCTGATAATCTGTATTTCTGATGGCAGTTCCTGTCAATGCAATATTTACTACCACTTCTCTTGAAGTAGGCGCATCTAAAGTAGCTGTGATTGTTGACTGGCCCGATGCCTCTGAAAAACTTGCTAAGGAAGCCGATAAAGCAACTGATGGTGTATCTTCAGAACTAATATAAGCTGTGAGCGTAGGATAAACAGTAGATAAATTTATAGACGAGCTAATACCTAACTGTATTGACTCTAATACCTCTACTAAATTGTCATTGACAGGCGTAATAGTAAGTGCAGCCAATGAATCTCCGGCGGCTATTGCTATTGAATCGCTACTTAGTGTATAATCGACTCCATTAATAGCTGTTCCACCGATACTGAATTTAAACCTAATATCCTTAGCTGATTTTCGGCTTAATGAGAGAATTACATCAACGGCTGATGCCTCTTCATTAATAGTGGTCTGAGCCAAATTAAAGTTTAAAGTCGGTTCCGGGTCATCATCAATGATAGTCAATGAAAGCGGCGTAGCAGAATATAAGGTCGCATTAGTAGCGGTTGGCGTTAAAATTACGGTCTCATTAAACTCATCTGTCAGATCATTAATCCCAGTTACAGTGAGTGTTCCGGTTGTTTGCCCGGCAGGAATATATATCTGGGGTGAAAATTGAAATCTTCTTACATCATTATACATATAATTAGAGCAGTAAACATTCCCATCTTTATCTACAAATATATCGGTCGGTTCGTTGATGTTGTTATTCCCTTGTTCTACTAATATTATTGGCGTTTTAGAATTAGGTTTAAACATGCGAACTTGCAATAAAGAACCATCGCAAATAAAAATATTGCCTTCATCATCAACATGTATTCCTGTTACGTATTGAATGGGATTGTCAGGATAGTTATTAGGGTTCTCAAGACCTATAAGTTCTTCAACAGTATTTGAAGAAGCGTTCCACTTAAGTATTCTTGAATGAGTTCCGATATAATCTCCTACGTATATATTTCCTACCTTATCGCCATATATATCCATAGGTGTAAAGTTTATATCAAAAACTTTACGATTCACCCCCATAATAGTAGTTCCGACCGAGGCTCCGGGCGCCCATTTCTGGATACGGGCATTACCTCTGTCATTGACAAATACATTTCCTGTTTTGTCAACATAAACACTTTGTGGATAGGTCAATTGATTTGCTGCGGTTCCTTGTCCGTTTCCTCCAGCTACAGTTACCCCTACGCTCGCACCGGGAGTCCATTTCTGAACGCGATGATTATATCTATCAGCCACATAGGTATTTCCCAGGCTATCAATAAAAATTCCTGTTACTCCTGATGAAAGATGGGTTTGTCCGGTTGTTGCACCATAAGCCCATTTTTGTATACGGCTATTTCCTGCATCAGCAACATAGACTTTTTTTTGATTATCAACAAAAATACCAGATGGGATATAAAGTTGATTAGAGGCAGAGCCCTCCCCGTTACCACCTGCTACAACCTTGGGTTGTGCATAATGTGGAAAAGTAATCTTATAATCTACCTTATTAGTTGAGGTACCTCCTATTGAAAAATCAATATATACATCTTTATTTGTGGCAGCAGATAAAGTAGCAGTAATAGTAGCTATTCCTCCGTTCTCTGAAACGTTTGTAGTCGTACTACTTAGTGTGACAGTTGGTGTAATGAGAGTAGAATTGGGGCGAGCCTGGTTAGTTTTTATGTTTTGTGAAGCCACAGTTGTTGCAAGCATTAAACTTGTCAACACAGTTAAAATGAGAACTCTTATTTTAGTCATTAATGTAAAGATTTGTTCATAAGTAATGTTAGTTTGTTTTTAGTTCTAAAGGCTATAATAAAGTGGGGCAAATATCTCTATTTATCGTAATATTATCAAAAAATTATTCACAGCCCAGCGAATATTTACATAATAATAATTCGGAGTATAATTCTGAAAAAACAACTCACTTAATAATCCGCTTATCATAACCCAATCCCTTATAAAAAAAGCCAACTCTGAACACAGAATCGGCTTTTTATGAGTAAATAACACCATAAAAACAGGCAACTTATTGCTTCATTGCTTTAATCACATCTTTATAGCTTACCAGTTGAATACCTTTCTGCTCAATGGCTTCTTTCACTTTATCACTGGTAAAAATATGGGTTACATCCTGGCGTCCTTTGGCAACATCTTCATATCCAATATGATAAATAGCCCTTAGTTCATCATTATCGAGGCCCGGGTGTTCTACATATACATAGGTTTTGCCCTCCTCCAGTTTATCTAACATAGCAATAAAAGCCTGAATGCGTTCTTCGGTAGTTTTATTTCTGAAATCAAATCCGGTGTAGTTAATACCAGAATCTGTATCAATCATAGTCAGATTATACTCTTTAGCTACCCGTTTCGTCATTTCTTTTACTTCCGGTGAAAAGGCCGTACTACCCATATGGCCTGAAATATGGCTGAGACGTGGAATATATTTCAGTGCCATTTCTATCTGCGCCCTGAGTTCTTTTTCTACATCGGCCAATTTCCAGGCATTATCCATCACCGCCTGTTGCGGATAATTGTTGTTATGGAAAAGCATCGGATAAAAATAGCCATCTTTGTTTCTTAAACTCGGGACATCAGTCAATGGTCGCCATTTTATATTATCCCATTCTGCCGTAATCGCAAAATGTAATCCTACATCAATTGTCTTGTTTTGTTCCAGTAATTTAACTGCCTCAGGAAACCAGGGAGAAGGTACAATTACCTCAATTGAGGTCTCAATCCCTTCTTTATAGCATTTTATCAGTGCCTCATTTCCCGAATGAGAAAAACCCATATCGTCACCCCTTACAATAAGTTTAGGCGGATTTGTCAGATTTTTTCTCAAAACACCATTTTTGCTCGATTTGCTGAAAATATTTGCAAACTCTACAGCAACCTTATCGCCGTCAAAGGTACATTTGATTGTTTCAGTATGTGGGCTTTCAATATACCGGAGGGTTAGTTCTAAGTTATTATCATCTTTCCAGGTATAACTGCCTGCTACTTTAAAAGGGGGCAGGTTACTTCGGTTAGCTTTTGCTCTTGCCACTAAATAAGGGCCGAATTTTGTTGTTTCGCTATACTCCCATTTACCCGAACCGAACGGAATACGATGCGTAGTTGAATCGGTTTTTAAACTTAAATAGCAAATATTATTTTTAAAATCAAGGCTTATACTTTCAAGCCCTCTATCCTTAGCTATTACTCCAAATGTTGTGCCCGAAATCTTGCTTTCTAAAGTAGAACTTGCATTTTTTTGAGGGACATTCAAGGCTAACTGACTTATTCGCCCTTTCAAACTTGCTAATGCTTTCTGATTAGCAGGCAGTTTTTTAGGTTTAAAAGCAGGAAGTATGTATTTCCATACCAGATTAATCTCCGATTGCATATCTGGTGCTTCGGCCGTTAATAAAACCACCGCATCTTGATCAGGCATTACAATAATAAACTGTCCGTTGGCACCGTCACCTCTGTAAGCATTATTCCGGCAACGCCACATCTGGTAGCAATAACCCTGCAACCAATCACTTGAATCTTTTTTGGCTTGTGGCGCATTGGGGTCTTGCATGATTTTCATGCTTGATGCTTCCTCTATCCATGAAGCAGGCAATATCTGTTTGCCTTTCCACATTCCTTTTTGCAAAAATAATTGCCCGAATTTTGCCATATCTTCGGTTTTTACTCGCAACCCCCAGCCTCCTGTATTAATGCCGTGCGGATCAACCTCCCAGTCTATGCCTTCAATGCCCAAGGGGTCAAACAATCTTGGTTTCAGATAATCAACTATTTTTTCTCCGGTTACTTTCTGTACAATGGCCGAGAGCATATAAGTCGCTACCGAATTGTATAAGAATTTTGTACCGGGAGCATTTACAATTGGTGTACTCAGAAAAGTTTTTACCCAGTTATCGCTCATAACAACCGGCCCGGTTGGGTCTGGCACTTGTCCGGCACTCATACTCAATAAATCTTTTACTTTAAGTTCAGCCAGATTGGGGCTTACAGTTTTGGGTAAATCATCGGGGAAAAAAGAAATAACTTTATCGTTGACTGTCAGCTTTTTTTCAGCCACAGCAAAACCTACAGCAGTAGCTGTAAAACTTTTACTGCAAGAATACATCGTATGTTTTAAATCTGCTCTGTAAGGGTTCCACCAGCCCTCTGATATTACCTTGCCATGACGCACAATCATAAAACTATGAAACTCATGCTTGCTTTTAGACGCAGCTTCTAAAAACTGATTGATACTTTCACTTGATACGCCTTCTGCTTCGGGTGTACTCCGGGGAAGAGAAGTAGTTTTCTGGGCAAATACATAAACACTTAATAGAAGAAGAAGAAATGTTTTTTTCATCTGTATCGGTTGAATAGGTTAATGGTATAAGGTTGAAAAATTGATGAAAGATAAAGATTATCTGAATACTTTCATAATTTCTATGTAATCAGAAAATAGGAAGATTTTACTCTATTTAGACAATCGAAGTATGAAGTAATTCCGTAAGCTCTTTTGCCTGACTTACGGTCATAAAATGCCCTCCACCTTTTATAACAAAATCAGCATTGACAAAATGAATAGGCAAAATGCGGTCAGTATCACCGTGTATATGAATGACATTCGGAGGGATAGTCAGGTTTTTCCAGCATAAGATTTTATCAATAGCCCATCTTAAAAAATAAGCATCTAAATCGTAAAGAATTTCTGCAAATATTTTTCGGTGTTCTTTAGTCTCTATCCCAAAAAACCAATCATTGATAAAAGTATGTTGCTTGAATACTTTAACAGGTAGAATCTTATGTAATTTTAGATACCCTGCCCATCGGTAGTAGAATGGTATTTCCTTGAAGGTTTTAGCAGAAGCAATCAGAATAACCTTTTCAGCAGGCAAATGCTTTGTTATTTCTATAGCCATCATACCACCAAATGAAAGCCCGACTATAACAGGCTTTTCAGCAGTTATCTGACCAGTCAATCTTTTAGCATAATCTTCTATACTTTCATTGGCATCTGGTTGTACCCATTTTATAAAAGTTACCTCAAAATCCGTAAAGTCGAGATACTTAAATACTCTTTCATCTACGCCTAAACCGCTGAAAATATAGAGATGTTTCATCATTTTATTAAAAACAAAATGGAGAGAACCGCAATCCTCTCCATTTCAATATTGGCCTATGTATTACTCACTTTCGTCTTAGGTCTGATAATCAACCTCAGCGATTGGTCGTAAGTAACATAACTCCAGAGCCAGTTAATAAAAACCATTACTTTATTCTTAATACCTAAAATCGACATCAGATGCACAAACATCCACACATACCAGGCAAAGGCTCCCTGAAATTTCCAGAAAGGTAAATCTACTACTGCCAGATTTCTACCTACTGTAGCCATTGAGCCTAAATCTTTGTACTCAAAACCTTCAGGAGATTCTCCACGCATAATTCTGAATATATTTTTTGCCAGTAAGTTTCCTTGCTGAATAGCAGGTTGCGCCACTTGCGGGTGTCCGTTCGGGAATTTCTCATCTCCGCTCATCAAGGCAATATCACCAACAGCAAACACATTTGTAAAACCATCAACCTGGTTATATTGGTTTACTTTCATTCTTGCACCTCTGCCATACACTTCTGGTGCAAAGCCTTCTACTGTATTTCCTTTCACACCTGCTGCCCATACAATATTATTAGTACGTATTTTTTCATTCGTACTGGTATAAGCATACTTACCATCAAAATCGGTAATTCTCACTCCTGTTTTTACTATTACGCCTAAACGTTCAAGGTATTCTTTACTTTTGGCAGAAGCCTCGTCAGACATGACTTCTAAAACCTCAGCCGAAGACTCAAACAAATAGATTTTCATCGTATTAAAGTCCATATCCGGGTAATCTTTTGGCAAGATAATCTTTTTCATTTCAGCCAAAGTACCCGAAACTTCTACCCCAGTTGGTCCCCCTCCTACTACTACCATATTCATCAGTCCTTCACGGGTATCAGCATCTTCTGCTGTTAAAGCATCTTCAAAATTCTGTAATACTCTGTTACGTAAATAAATGGCTTCAGACACAGATTTCATCGGTATAGCATGGTCAATCATGTTTTTCATGCCAAAGAAATTAGTACCTGCACCCATCGCCAATACCAGATAATCGTATTTTATTTCCCCTAAGTCAGTCTCAATGGTATTTTTTTCAGGATTTACCTTATTCAAATTGGTAATGCGGATATGCACATTTTTCTTTCGCTGAAATATTTTGCGGAGTGGAAAAGAAATCGAACTGGGTTCAAGACCCGCCATTGCCACCTGATAAAAAAGTGGCTGAAACTGGTGGTAATTATTTTTATCAATCAGTACAATCTGGACATCACGTTTGGCAAGTTTCTGTGCAAGTGCCAACCCTCCAAAACCCGCACCTACAATCACGATGCGCTTTTGGGAAGTATCAGGAATATTAGGTTCCATAGTATTTTATAGCCGAAGCAATTTTGGATTTTTCTAATAATAAAACGCCAAAGTAAATAATTTTGTTCGTCTTTTTTTAGATTTATTCAAGGTATTTCCATAAATAAAAAACCCGTTTGAAGATTCCTCCAAACGGGCTGTATTTTGCTTAGAATAACATTTCATTCGGTGGTTTTATACCCTTCATACGGATATAAATAGTAGTTTGTCCACGGTGGTGTGTCTGGTGTTCAAAGGCTTTGGCAAAAACCAGTTCTTTGTTCATTTCATTATTACCCATTTTCACCATCTCTTTCATTTGTGCGTCAGTCATACCTTTCAAGGCATTAATCACAAAATCGTAGCTGTCTAATACCGTTTTAGTGGTAGTTGCTTTTGACTTATCTGTAGATTTCTCAAGCGACCCTCTTTCAATAGGACTTTTAACACCACTCGCCAGGGCAGCAAAATTATAATTGGCATTAGCTAAGTGCATCATTTGGTCGGCAAACGAACGAATATCTGGCGATGGTTTAAAGTCAAAACCATCATCAGGCATAGTTTCCAGATATACTTTTGTGTAGGCTTTGGCTCTCTCCCACTCTTTTATCATCTGCTCTTTGTCAAGTGCGCTGGCACTCTTAAAGCTAAAGACAAACAGGGTCAGTAGGCTTAACAGTAAAGATGTTTTTTTCATAGTAATATCAGACCGCCGAAGCGGATGTTTAAAAGGTAATAAGAAATTGTTTCAGTCAAATTTATAAATCAAACAGTTTCAAAAGTAAATGTAACAAAAAAGAGACTTGCTGTGAACAGGAAGCCTCTTTTTAATAATTTATCTAAAATTAATTAGCTACAAATTCTCCACTGGCTCTTAATTCTACTTCTTCGCTTACTACTGCTGCAGGCATGGCTCCTACACCAAACGCAGTACGGTTGATAGTACCAGACGCTTTGAAACCAACCAGTTTTTTACCCTGACGGTTTTGGCCTGTACCAACCAATGTAAGGTCAACAGTAACAGGTTTGGTTACACCTTTAATGGTCAAATCACCTGTTAATTGGAATTTTTTAGGACCTGTTGGTTTGATAGCAGTACTTTTGTAAGTGATAGTCGGATATTTTTCTGTATCAAACATATCAGCTCTGTTCAAGTGTGCATCTCTGTTTTCCTGGTTGGTGTTTACACTTTTGGCATCAATAGTGAATTCAAAAACTGCATCAGAAAAATCTTCTTTTGATGAGGTAAGTTTAGCATCAAAACTTTTAAAAGTACCATCTACTTCTGACAACATCAAGTGAGTTACAGTAAAGTTTACTTTTGCGTGTGCTTTGTCAACTGACCAAGTTTGAGCAAATGAGCTAACTGATGCCAATAGGCTAAGTACCAAAACGACTGCTTTTTTCATTAGTCTGAGTAATTTTAATTAATAATAGTGAATTGATTAAAAGACAAATGTAGATACATATAATTTATCTACAAGTATTTTTCAGGTTTTAACAAAACATTAACTTATTTAAGTTCAACAAATATGATAAATCGGAACAAAAATCTTAAACATGAGTAGACATATTCCTAAAATCACTCGGCATGCTTTATCATTAAGCAGATGTTAATTGCGCATGTCAAATAACTATACAAGTTAATGAAATATTTGCCATCTCAACTCTTTCCCAAATTTCAGCCTTTCATTCAAACAATTTAAAACGTTTGCACGACGATTTGAAACGTTTGCAAAAATAAATATTTTTATATTAAGTCTTTATATAATACTATTGTAACTATTATTTGTCGGCAAGACAATTATTGCATCTCTAAAGTTTGCCTATACTATTTAGATAAACTAATTTTGCCACAACTTGTCTATACAAGTTATAACAACAATAACCTAAATTCTGCTTTTTAGCTGTATCTATTTCGTATGAAAGACCAGAATCTATTAGTTAAACCACAACAAAACCCTGTTTATCAAGATTTTACTGCCGATGATGTTGGTTGGAAATACCTGAATTTTGGCGCAAGGCTTATGCAAAAAGGTGAAACATGGGAATATGACACAACAGCGCATGAAATGGCAATTGTGGTTTTAGGAGGAAATTTTAAGGTAGATTCAGATAAAGGCACCTGGGAAGTAACCAACGGACGCAAAGATGTTTTTAGTGGTATTGCTCATACGCTTTATTTACCCCGCCATACTAAATTCACACTTACCGCTACCAGCGACATACTGGATATTGCCTATTCGTGGGTAACCACCGACCAGGATTTTGCCCCTTATCTGAAACAGCCTGAAGAATGTGCCATTGAATTAAGAGGGGGTGATAATGCCAATCGTCAGATAAACAGCCTCGTCCAGCCGGGTTTTCCCTGTCATAAAATTGTTTGTGTAGAAGTGTACACCCCCTCAGGTAACTGGAGTTCTTTTCCGGCACATAAACACGACGAAAGGAAAGTAGATACAGATGGCAAATTAATCGAAGCCGAATTAGAAGAAATCTATTTTTATAAATTCCAGTCTCCGCAAGCGTATGCAATCCAGCAGGTTTATACCTACGACAGAAGTTTAGATGAAATCATAAGAGCCCGAAACAATGAGGCCGTATTGGTTCCTAAAGGTTATCATCCGGTAGCCGCCTGTCATGGATACCACGCTTACTATCTTAACTTTTTAGCCGGAAGCGACCAGGTTCTCACTGCTACCAACGACCCCGACCATGAATGGATTTATGGTACATGGAAAACACAAGACCCAAGATTACCATTGGTAACTGCCGATATGAACGTTAAAACCTGATATGCAAGAAAACAATAGAAAATACGATATTCTGACAATAGGTCGCTCGTCTATTGATTTATACTCTAATGATATAGGCTCACCTTTTGTTGATATTACCTCCTTTGGTGCTTTTGTGGGTGGTTCACCATTAAATATTGCCGTAGGCTGCAAACGTTTAGGGCTGAATACAGGTTTCCTGACAGCCGTAGGCAACGACCAGGTAGGAAAATTCATTCTCAATTTCCTGAATAAAGAAGGCATCAATACCTCATCAATTCCAACCATTACTACTGCCCGTAGTTCGGCCGTGATTTTGGGAATTGAACCACCTGACAGGTTTCCATTAGTCTATTATCGTGATAATTGCGCTGATATTCAGGTAAATCTGGAACATATACGTCAAGCTGATATTTCGCAATACCGTTCGGTGATGTTCTCAGGAACGGCGTTCAGCAAAGACCCGAGCCGCACAGCCATGTTTTATGCCATAGAAGAGGCTAAAAAACAGGGAGCTGTTACGGCACTTGACATAGACTTTCGTGCTGACCAATGGTTTGACCCTCTGGCGTTTGGGGTAACCATCAGAGCCGCTCTTCCTTATATGGATTTTGTTTTAGGTACAGAAGAAGAAATTCTGGCAGCTTTTATGACCGACCCTAAACAATTAGAAATTAAACATCAACAAATCTCTGCTCCCGAAATCAGAGGAAATATTGATAGTGCCATTCAAGAAATTCTGCGCAAAGGCGTAAAAACCTTGATTGTGAAGCGTGGTGCAGAAGGCGCATCTATATTCCGACCAGGAGAAGAAGAAGTAAAAGTACCCGGATTTCCGGTAGAGGTAATAAATGTATTAGGCGCAGGAGACTCATTTGCCGCAGGTTTTATGTATGGTTTCTTGCAAGGCTGGGACTTGTACAAAGCCGTAAGAATGGCTAATGCTACGGGTGCTATTATGGTTACCAAGCACGGTTGTGCCAATTTTATGGCAACACTCGAAGAAGCAATAGCTTTTGCTGATAGCAAAGGTGGTTTATAATCAATAAAGAAAAATTCTATTCAAATAAATGGTAAAATTAAATAACTATATAGACGGACATTGGGTAAATAGCTACTCAGAGGGAACATTAGAGGTAAAAAATCCTGCTAATCAGGAAGTGATAGCGAAAGTGCCACAAGGTTCAGTACAAGATGTACAAAAAGCAGCCGAGGCTGCTGCCAAAGCATTTCCTGAATGGAGAAATATTCCGGCTCACCGCAGGGTACAGTATCTGTTTAAACTGAAAACACTGTTAGAAGATAACATTGATGATATTTCAAAAACCATTGTATTAGAAAGCGGCAAAACCTTTGGTGAAGCAAAAGCCGAAATGCAACGTGCCATTGAAAACGTAGAAAACGCTTGCGGTATCCCAACCATGATGCAAGGTACTTTCTCGGAAGATATTGCCCGTGGAGTTGATGAATTTATGATTCGCCAGCCTGTGGGTGTTTGTGCGTGTATCGCCCCTTTCAATTTTCCGGGTATGATTCCATTCTGGTTCTTACCTTATGCTATTGCTTGTGGCAATACTTATATCATCAAACCATCAGAGAAAGTACCTTTAACTATGACCAAGGTAGTGGAGTTGATGGAAAAATTGGATTTACCTACAGGTGTAGTCAACCTGGTTCATGGTACCAAAGATGTAGTTGACGGCATCCTGCAACATCCGGCTATTCGTGCTATCAGTTTTGTAGGCTCAAGCAATGTAGCACGTTATGTATATTCGCAGGGAGCTTTATATGGTAAAAGAGTACAGGCGCAAGGGGGTGCCAAAAATCCGGTATTAGTCTTGCCTGATGCGGATATTGAAATGACTACCCAGATTATTACGGATAGTGTATATGGTTGTGCCGGACAACGTTGTTTAGCCGCCTCAACAATTATTACAGTTGGCGACCATAAGCAAATCACCGAAAGCCTGGTAGAAGCCGCTAAAGGGCGTACAACCGGATTCGGATTAGATGAAAAGAGTCTGATGGGGCCTGTAATTACCCCTGAAAGCAAAAACAGAGTAGAGCAACTGATTCAACAAGGGGTAAGCGAAGGCGGAAGATTGTTGGTAGATGGAAGCAACAAGAAGGTATCAGGCTATGAAAATGGGAACTTTATATTGCCTACCATTATAGAAGATATACCATTAAGTAGCCATGTAGCGCAAACCGAGATTTTTGGTCCTGTGATGTCGCTGATGCACCTGAATGATGTTGATGAAGCCATCGAATTTATCAATAGTGGTAAATATGGCAATGCGGCTTGCATCTTTACAAGTAGTGGAGCCAATGCCCGTAAATTCAGACATGATGCTGATGCCGGAAATATCGGTATCAATATCGGCGTAGCGGCTCCTATGGCCCAATTCCCATTCTCAGGTTGGAAAGATAGCTTCTTTGGTGATTTGCATGGACAAGGTATGCACTCTGTTGAGTTCTTCACACAGACCAAAGTTGTGATTGAACGCTGGTTGAAAGAATGGACTCGTAAATTCTAATAGAATCCACCAATAAATAAATCGATTTAAACTATAACTTACCTATATAATATAGTAATGAAAAAAACACTTAAAATCGGCATTGTCGGGCTTGGGCGTATCGGACAAATCCATCTTTCCAATATAACTACCCGGATAAAAAATGCAGAAGTAGTAGCTGCTGCTGATATATCAGAAAACTTGCTGGATTTTGCCAGAAGACATGGCGTAGAAAACGTTTCTACCAATCCTGAATCTGTGCTGACGAATCCCGAAGTTGATGCCGTGATTATCTGTACCCCTACTCCATCGCATGTACCTTATACGATTTTAGCTGCCCAACATGGGAAACATATTTTCTGTGAAAAACCGCTTGACTTAAATATTGAACAGATTTTAGCAGCCAAAGAAGCCGTTGAATTAGCCAACGTACAATTAATGTTAGGTTTTAACAGACGCTTTGATGCCAACTTTCTGAAAGTAAAAGAGATGGTTCATGGTGGCTTAGTTGGTGACCCTCATATCCTGAAAATAACCAGCCGAGACCCGAATCCGCCACAAATAGAATACGTAAAATCATCAGGTGGGCTTTTCATGGATATGGCCATTCATGATTTTGATATGGCACGCTATGTAATGAACAGCGAAGTAGTAGAAGTATATGCCAAAGGCAAAGTATTGGTTGATGCTCGTATTGGCGACGAAGGCGATATTGATACAGCCATTACTACCCTTACTTTTGCCAATGGTGCAATTGGGGTAATAGATAATAGCCGTAAAGCGGTATATGGTTACGACCAACGCATTGAAGTTTTTGGTTCGGGAGGTATGACCCAAACTAAAAATAATACCCCAGATACGCATGAATATTATAATGAAAAAGGCGGCCATTTGTCATTACCGCTCAATTTCTTCTTAGAAAGATATGCCGAATCTTATGTGAACGAAATTAACGTTTTTGTAGCAAGTGTACTATCAGGTGAAAAAGTACCTGTAAGTGCACATGATGGGCTAATGGCCACAGCCATTGCCATTGCCGCTAAACAATCTTGTCAGGAAGAAAAACCAATCAGAGTAGAAGAGATACTCAATGCCTTGATGGCATAGTAGTCTGAGAGTACCCCAAAACACCAATTCAACCTTATAACCTAAGTATTATTCGAATGGAAACACCTGGTTTACATACGCTCGACTATATAGTATTTTTTCTATACTTTGTTCTCATACTTGGTTATGGGTATTGGGTATTTCGTAAAAAGAGTGCCGATAATAATACCGCCAACGGCTATTTTCTGGCCGAGGGTTCTCTGACTTTCTGGGCAATTGGTGCTTCATTAATTGCCTCAAACATCTCCGCAGAGCATTTTATTGGTATGTCAGGTTCGGGCTTTGCCATTGGTTTGGCTATCTCTTCTTACGAGTGGATGTCAGCAGCAACACTCTTGGTAGTAGCAGTCTTTTTTCTACCTGTTTATCTCAGAAACAAGATATATACCATGCCGCAGTTTCTGCGTCAGCGGTATAACCCTGTGGTGGC
Source organism: Emticicia agri (assembly GCF_004168285.1). GTDB lineage: Bacteria > Bacteroidota > Bacteroidia > Cytophagales > Spirosomataceae > Emticicia > Emticicia agri. Next base: position 78,354 of record NZ_SEWF01000007.1, read on the forward strand.
TACCACTATGGCTATTTTCTGGCTATTGCTATATGTCTTCGTAAATCTCACTTCTATTCTGTATTTAGGGGCTTTGGCTTTAGAGGTAACCGCCGGAGTGGACTTCAATATGTCTATTATTGCTTTGGCCGTTTTTGCTATTATTATCACCATCGGTGGCATGAAGGTAATCGGCTATACCGATGTGATTCAGGTAGTAGTACTGGTATTAGGTGGATTAATTACCACTTATCTGGCTATGGATTTAGTAGCGAAACATTTTGATAAGCCTAATATTTTAAGTGCCTTTGGTACATTGAAACAGCAGGCTGACTCTCATTTCCACATGATTCTGCCAAAATCAAGTCCTTATTATAAAGACCTGCCGGGTTTGACAGTAATCATAGGTGCGATGTGGGTTAATAACCTGAACTACTGGGGTTGTAACCAATACATCGTTCAACGTACTTTAGGAGCCGATTTAAAAACAGCCCGTCAGGGAATTGTCTTTGCAGCTTTCTTAAAATTATTAATTCCATTGATTGTAGTTATTCCGGGTATTGCAGCTTTTGTATTGTATCAGAATGGCGTATTTCAGAAAGAAATGTTAGATACTACCGGAGTAGTAAAACCAGACCATGCCTATCCTGTTTTGTTAAACTTATTACCATCGGGCTTAAAAGGCATTGCCTTTGCCGCTTTAACTGCCGCAATCGTAGCCTCATTGGCCGGAAAAGCCAATAGTATTTCTACGATTTTCTCATTAGATATTTACAAAATTTACATTAAGCCCGATGCATCTGACAAACATCTGGTAAGAGTAGGCCGGATAGCCGTTTGGGTAGCAATGGGAATCGCAGCCTTAATTGCTCCACAATTGCGTGTTTTAGACCAGGCTTATCAGTTTGTACAGGAATATTCAAGTTTCATAACACCGGGCGTATTTGCTATTTTCTTTTTAGGTCTTTTCTGGAAAAGAACAACAGGCACAGCCGCCCTTGTAGCGGCATTATTGACTATTCCGCTATCGTTAGGCGGTAAAATCTGGTATTCAGAGATTCCGTTTTTAGACCGTATGGGTATTATATTCTTGATTTTAGTAGCAATTATGGTAGCTATAAGCATGACTTCTAAAAAAGCTGACAATACCAAAGGTATGGATATAGGTGTACCTAAACCTAATTTTACTACCGGATTTATTATCTATAGTGTCATTATTTGTGGTATTTTAGTGGCATTATATACAGCGTTCTGGTGAGAATAGGTTATTCTGTCTGATATTAAATATTTTATTAATAACTGCGAACGGGACGCAACCGTCACCCGGTTCGCACCACAATTTTTTAAAAATGCTTTTAACAACCAAAGAAATATTCAAAAAGTGTTATGGCAAATATGGGATTCCTGCCGTAAATGTGTTTTATATGGAAGAAGTGCATGGACTATTTGAGGCCGCACAAAAAGCCAATGCACCATTTATTGTACAGACTACTCCCTTTGCCCGTGATTATGCACACCCGAAAATGCTGATTGCCATGATTGAAGCAGCAGCTAAGATTTATCCGAAAGTAGTGTATGCGGTGCATGTTGACCACGGTGTAGAAGAACATATCTATGATGCGATTGATAGCGGAAGTTATACATCAGTCATGATTGATGCTTCGCACGATGATTTCGATACCAATGTAGCCCGTACTAAAGCAGTAGTAGACAGAGCCCATGCCAAAGGCATAAGCGTAGAAGCTGAATTGGGTGTGCTGGCAGGTATTGAAGATGATATAGTAATTGAAGCCGGGAAATCATCTTATACTAACCCGAAAGATGTTGAAAGGTTTGTACACGCCACAGATTGCGATTGTCTGGCAATTGCCGTTGGAACAAGTCACGGAGCTTATAAATTCAAAGGTAAACAAGGGATTCAGTTTCATATTTTAGAAGAAATTCAGCAACGGTTGCCTGAATTTCCATTAGTATTACATGGAGGTTCATCAGTAAACCCGGAGGAAATTCGTCGTATCAATAATGCGGGCGGAGCCTTGAAAGACGATGCGCAAGGCGTAGCAATGGCCGAAATTCAGAAAGCCATCAGCTTAGGCGTTTGTAAAATTAATATTGCTACCGATACCCGATTACTCTGGACAAGAGTAGTCCGTGAATTTTTCAGAGATACTCCAGAACAATTTGCCCCAACAACACCGGGTAAAGTTCTGATGGAAGAATACGTAAAATTCATGCTCAATAAATTTGACGACTTCGGCACCACAGGCAAAGGAATAGATTTTGGAATTAGCTAAGAATTGGGCACAATTATATTGTAACATTTATTCGCTAATTCACCATTCACAAATTCACGATTATCATGACTATCAAGCTTACTGTTGCCCAGGCAACTATAAAATTCTTAAAAAACCAGTACATCGAAAGAGATGGCGTTGAACAGCCTTATTTTGGAGGTTGCTTCGGTATTTTTGGTCATGGCAATGTGGCTGGGTTAGGACAGGCATTACAACAAAACCCTGATTTCAGGTATTACCAATGCCGTAATGAGCAATCAATGGTGCATACAGCCGTTGCCTATGCGAAAGTGAAAAACCGCTTGGGTGCAATGGTCTGTACATCTTCAATAGGTCCGGGTGCCACGAATATGATTACTGGTGCAGCATTGGCAACCATCAATCGTTTGCCTGTCTTACTACTACCCGGTGATATTTTTGCTACACGTGAGCCAAACCCTGTTTTACAACAATTAGAAAGCAATGTTACGCAAGATATATCAGTCAACGACTGTTTTAAACCTGTTTCCAAATACTGGGATAGAATCAGCAGACCGGAGCAGTTAATTTACTCACTGCCGGAAGTTATGCGTGTGCTTACTTCACAAGCCGAAATGGGTACAGTTACTCTTTCAATGCCGCAGGATGTACAGACTTTTGCTTATGATTATCCTGAAGAACTATTCAAGAAAAGAGTCTGGAGCGTGGCTCGTCCTCGTCCTGATGCCAATGCTTTGAAAAAAGCGGCTGAACTGATTCACAATGCTCATACTCCTGTAATTGTGGCAGGTGGTGGCGCTACTTACAGCGATGCCAATGAAATATTACACCAGTTTGCTACTAAAACAGGTATTCCGGTAGGAGAAACTTTTGCAGGCAAAGGAGCAGTAAGATACGATGCTCCATATTCATTAGGTGGTTTAGGTGCTACAGGCACCAAATATGCCATTGAAATTGCCAACGAAGCCGATGTAGTCATTGGCATTGGCACACGTTATAGCGATTTTACCACAGCATCTAAATCTATTTTCCAGAATCCTGAGGTAAAATTTATTAATATCAATATTTCTGATTTTGATGCGTTTAAACATGCTGCCTTACCTTTGGTAGGAGATGCCAAAGCAACCTTAGAAGAACTGGCAGAACTATTAGGTGATTTTGAAGTTTCTGCTGATTACCGGGCAAGAATCAAACAAATGAATAAAGCCTGGGATGACGAAGTAACTCAGATTTATGCCGAAGGTAATGGAACGGTCCCTCCTATCGACCAGGCTATTGTGATAGGTACATTAAACAGTTTCATGGACGACCGGGATATTATGATAAATGCTTCCGGTTCAGCCCCCGGCGATTTACATAAACTCTGGCGTGCTACCGACCCTAAGAATTTCCATTTAGAATATGGGTACTCAACTATGGGGTACGAAATTGCCGCAGGTTTGGGAGCAAAAATGGCAGATACCTCTCGTGAAGTATATATCATTTGTGGTGATGGTGGGTATCTGATGAATAATCATGAAATCATTACAGCCATACAGGAAGGCTATCGCTTTACTATCTTATTGTTGAATAACAATGGGTTTGCCAGTATCGGCGGACTTTCTCAAAGCATAGGTAGCGAACGTTTCGGAACAAGATATGTCTATCGTGACGAAAATTCAGGACAATTATCAGGCGATTTTCTTCCGGTTGATTTAGCTAAAAATGCAGAAAGTTTAGGAGCAGTAGTGATCAAAGCCACTGACAGAGCCTCTTTAGAACAGGCATTGGCCGAGTCGAAAAAGCAGGATAGAACCACAGTGATTTATATCGAAACCAGTCTGTATCGTACGGTAAAAGGCTATAATGCGTGGTGGGAAGTACCAATAGCAGAAGTTTCAGAATCAGAAGGTGTACAAAAAGCCTTTGAAACTTACAAAGAAAACAAAAAGACACAAAAAATTTATCTATAAACCATTCAAGACATACAACGTACTAACGTATTATCAATATGAGTGTTCAAAATATAAAATTAGGTGTAGCCCCTATCAACTGGACAAACGATGATTTACCTGAATTAGGCGCAGAGAATACCTTCGAGCAATGTATCAGTGAAATGGCTTTAGCAGGCTTTGAAGGTTGTGAGGTTGGCAATAAATATCCTCGTGATACCGAAGTTCTCAAAAAAGCATTGAACCTGAGAAATCTGCGAATCGCCAATCAGTGGTTTAGCTATGAATTAACTACTAAATCATTGCAGGAAAATGTCGTGGAATTCAATAAGTTGCTTGACTTCTTAGGTGCAATGGGTTGTACCATTGTAGGTGGTGGAGAAACTGGTAATAGCTGCCAAGGTAAACCTGTTCCGGTTTTTGAAGGTAAAGGCATGTTACATTCTGCGGCTGACTGGAAAAAATATGGTAAAAACATGAATGAGTTAGGCAAGATAGCTTCTGACAGAGGTTTTAAATTGTCTTTTCATCACCACATGGGTACAATTATCCAGACTATAGAAGAAACTGACAAGTTTTTAGAAAATACCAATCCTGATTATGTATTTTTGAATTATGATTGCGGCCATTTCTATTTTGCAGGTGAAGACCCGGTTACGGCACTGAAAAAATATATCAGCCGTGTAGGGCATGTACATTTAAAAGACATTCGCCCAAAAGTACTACAACAAGTGCACGACGAAAAATGGAGTTTTCTGACTGCCGTTAAAAATGGTGTCTTTACAGTTCCGGGAGATGTAGAAGGTTGTATTAATTTTCCGGCTTTATTCTCTATCTTGCAGGAAAATAGCTATAAAGGATGGGCCATTGTAGAAGCCGAACAAGACCCTGCTAAGGCAAATCCTTTAGAATATGCCTTAATAGCAAGAAATTACATAAAAAAGAACCTCGGTATATGAGTGGACAGTCTCAAATTACCATTAAAGACATTGCCAGAAAATTTAAGTGTTCGCCCTCGACCGTGTCGAGGGCATTGAATGACCACGATGCCATCAATATAGAAACACGCAAAACTATTCAGGAATACGCAAAAAAAATGAACTATCAACGAAATCAGGTTTCGTTGAGCCTACTTAATAAAAAAACCTATTCCTTAGGTGTCATTGTTCCCTCTCTCAAATACAGTAACCTTGAAGCCTCTGTTATAGAAGGCTTACAATCTGTTTTACAACCTTTAGGCTATTCAATCAGCATCTTTATTTCCCAGGAAAGCCATGAAATTGAAGCCCAGAATGTAGAACAATTATTAGCCAGTCGGGTTGATGCGATATTCCTTTCAGTCAGTCAGGAAACTTATAATTTAGGCTTCTACGGTCATTTTGATAGAATCATCAATGCCAATAAAAGCTTAATCTTCATCGACCGTGATTATGAAGGTTTTAAATCAAGCCGCGTGGTAATTGACGATTATCAGGGTGCTTACATGGCCGTTGAGCATCTCATTAAAATGGGTTGTAAAAGAATTGCCCATCTGAAAGGCCCAAGCGGCACATCAGTGTCAGAAAAACGGCTCGAAGGTTATATCGATGCTCTCAGGAATTACAGCATTCCAATAGATGAAGACCTGATTCAGACCTCTGGTTTCCTGTCTGACAGAGCTATTTTCCCTACTAAAACCCTATTAGATAATCCTGACAGACCAGATGGAATTTTTGCCGTAAATGACCGTGTAGCCATCGGTGCCCTTTCTGTAATTCGTTCGGAAGGGTTAAGTGTACCCGGAGATATAGCAGTTGTTGGTTTTGATAACGACCCGTCATCTGCTTATATCACCCCCTCTCTTACTACTATTTCACAACCAAGTTTTGAAATAGGCAGAGAAGCTGCCCAGCTTTTCCTGAATACGCAAAACTTAGAAAAAGAGGGAGAAGCAAAATTCGAAAAAATTATACTTCCCCCCGAATTATTAATCCGTGAATCTTCTTTAAAAATTCTCTGATTAAGATAATGAATCCTTAAATAGTTTTAATGTCCGTTCCCATGCCAGTTTAGCAGCCTCAGGATTATAGCGTGTAGGGGCGGTATCATTATTAAAGGCATGATTAGCCCCTTCATACACATAGAGCTCATATTGGGTTCCTGCAGCTTTCAAGGCGGCTTCATAAGCCGGAATCCCGGCATTTACTCTTTCATCTAATCCGCCATAATGCAACTGTAGTTTTGCTTTTATTTTAGGTACATCAGCCGCATCTGCCTGGCGGCCATAGTAGGCTACTGCCGCATTTAGTTCCGGCGAATTTACTGCCAACTGATTGGCTAATCCCCCACCCCAACAAAAACCTACACAAGCTGTTTTTCCGTTGCTTTCGGGTCTTGATCTTACATAATCCAATCCTTTCAAAAAATTATTGAGATTTTTTTGGGCATCTAATTTTGCAAATAAGCCTCTCGCTTCATCTTCATTGACAGGAGTTCCACCAAATGGAGAAAGAGCATCAACTGCTACGGCCAGATAACCTGCTTTAGCCACACGCCGGGCCACATCTTTAATATGAGGATTCAACCCTCTGTTTTCATGAATCACAATCACCGAACCTAATTTTCCGGTTGCATTTTTAGGTTTGGTCAGGTAGCCCCGCATAGTTGTATCATCGCCGGCATAAGTAATGCTTTCTATCGTTAAATCATCATCTTCTTCTTTAACGGTTGCTGCATGCGCATAATTCACTTCTAAAAGTGGCAGTACAGCCAAAGCAGCCGCAGTGCTTCCGGTAAGTCTGGCTAAACGTTTCATAAATTCCTCTCGTCTCAGAGGTTTGTGAGTGTACTCGTCAAACAAATTAATAATTTCTTGATTCATAAACGTATGTTTTAAACTTTTGAATTTATTATACTTGTACTTAGAGGCTATGTTGAGGCTTTTTTAGTTAGCAGTATTGGCCGAGAAGTTTATTTTTTTAGTCGCAATATTTGTTCTGCCAAATTTACAAAAAAGAAGCTTGTCGCAAAGCAACAAGCCTTTTTATTAACCTAATTTTATATTTAAAATCTTTATCACCTCTTTATCCAAAGAGAAAGATACTTGATATCTGCTGTCAGGAATCTATAAACTGCTGATTAGCTTCTATTCAGCTTTTTGTCTATAGACGAGTATTCATACGTTCAGGTTTCATCTTTTATTGAATTTTAACAGGTATTTAATCTCTATTAATACCACTTCTGAACCTAAACTTTACTCAAAACAACTAACAAATAATATATGTTCAAACATCTATTATACCATTTGGCACATTTTCTCGACAAGTAAGCACAATTATCGTAAAACAGTCGAGTTTTTTCGACAATAAGTCGGTAAAACGCCTTAAATAGTATAAAACTACCGTCTTAGATTAGTCTAACAATTTGTTTATTAAACAATATCTGCTTACTTCGTCGTGATTATATACTAAACATGGCAATTCAATCTTTTGTTCAGCGCCACCGGAATCTGATAGTTCACCTGGCCTTTTGGTGTGCCTATTTTTCTTTTTTCTTTTATCAGATTGGCTTTCAGCATAGCGATGAAAGGAACCTTGCCCGTCTTCTGGCAGATGCCATTGCGCACGTCTCGGTTATAGCAATTGCCAGTTACATGAATTACTTTTATTTTCTACCCCGCTTTCTTAAACATAAAAATAGCTGGCGCTATCTTTTTGAATTTATCATTCCCTTTTTTTTACTGCACGTTTTCCTGATTTATCTGAAAAGACAGATATACATCGATAGCGGTAATCTTAACCGGATTAAGGTGGTATATAGTACCAGTTTTTTTATCAGAAGTTTTATCAGTGCTATGTTTATTGTTATTTTCGTAGGTATGCTGAAATTTGTTGAAGACTGGTTTGAATTAGAAGCAAGAAAAAAAGAAGTAGAAAACGAAAAACTGATTGCTGAATTAAGATTTCTGAAAGCGCAGATAAACCCTCATTTTTTATTCAACACACTCAATAACCTTTACTCATTGGCTTTTTCAAATTCGCCCAATACCACCGAAGTAATTGCCAAACTCTCAAAAATGATGCGCTACATGCTCTACGACTCCAATCATGCCAAAGTGCCTTTAGAAAAAGAGATTGAATACATAGAGAACTATATCAGTTTAGAAAAACTCCGTTTAAATCATCAGATTCCGATAGATTTTGTCGTAAAAGGAAACACAAGTCAGGTAATGATAGTACCTTTGGTGCTGATTACTTTCTTAGAAAATGCTTTTAAGCATGGCGTTAGTGGAAACGACCCTAACTCGTGGATAAAAGTGTTGTTGCTTATTGACGGTAAAATATGTACTTATACTGTTGAAAACAGCACTCTGATTGCCATAAATGGCCATACCAAAGAAAGCTCAGGAATTGGTTTACAAAACCTGAAAAGACGTCTGGAATTAAGCTATCCTGATAGTTATGAATTAAAAGTAGAAAACAAAGATAATAAGCATCGTATTCAGTTAAAGATAGATTTGTGATGAAAATGAGGTGTATCATTGTTGAGGACGAACCTTTAGCCCGTAATTTACTTGAACAGTATATACAAAAATTACCTTATCTGGAATTAGTAAAGTCTTTTGCCAATCCCTTAGAAGCTTTAGATTTCTTGCATACCAATACTGTCGATATACTCATTTCAGACATTCAGATGCCTGAATTGACAGGGATCGGCTTATTGAAAATTTTACCTGCAAAACCTTTAATTATTTTAACAACAGCTTACCCTGAATTTGCGCTGGAAGGGTATGAGTTAGATGTAATGGATTATTTGCTAAAACCCGTTACTTTCGAAAGATTCTTACAAGCTATTGAAAAAGCAAAAAGCAGAGTACAAACTCTCAGACAAGCAAGCACTCAGGAAGAAAATGCTGTCAGGTCTTTTATTTTTGTAAAAGACCGTACCAAATTAGTAAAAGTTAAATTAGAGGATATTATTTACATAGAGGGGTTAAAAGATTATATCATCATTTATACCAAGGATAAAAGAATTGTTACACTGCAAACCCTTAAATCTTTTGAAACCCAGCTACCAGCCAATCAATTTATACGTATTCACAATTCTTACATTGTTTCTTTCGATGCCATTGATGCGATTGATAAAGATAGGGTACAAATTGTACCTATTACTTATCCCACAGGTACTCCGGCCAAAACTTTTCTTCCTATAAGCGATACCTATCGTAAGGCCTTCAAAGAATTTATTGAGAAGAAAAGTAACTAATCATAGAAGATAACTTCGTTATGATAGGTGATAATAAAGTACTCTTGAATATAATTGATAAATAATCCTAATCTTTTTGCATAGCTACATTATGCAAAATGAAAGGCTATTGATTGAGATTTGTCAAAAAATTTTAATTTTGTAGGAATAAAAACATAATACCTATGCTTAACGCTCAAAAAATATTGAAATGTACTCTTGGCTTTTTATGCTTTTTCCTTCTATCTGTTTCATATACGCAGGCACAGTATTATCCGGGCTATGGTCGGGGTGGTGGCTTTGGTGGAGGACTAAACAGATACGGTAGTGAATTTGACAATGTAAAACCCAAAGGGCCATTAGACCCCGATGAACTGGCTAAAGAGGAAACCAAATGGATGGTAAAGAAACTGAAACTGACCGATGAACAGGAAATTTTAGTGTCTTCTTTAAATGAAGATTACGCTTACCAACGTAAAGACTTATACGACCGTATCAAAAAAGATTTTGGCCTCGAACGTCCAACGCCTCAGCAAATATCTGATGCCAAAGCTAAAATGACAGATTTGGACGAAAAGCAAAATAAAGAATTAGAAAAAATTCTTACGCCTGAACAGTATAAGATATACATAGAAAAGAAAGAAGCCACCAGGAAAAAAGCTAAACAATAAGCGCATAATCATGTTATAAAGTAGGTATATATTATCTTATTATTTATGATTAGCCGATGCTTATCAACTCTGTATTCAAAAGAATAAATACTGTCTGTTGTTTCTTAGGAGCTTCAATAATTTTTATTTTTTTTCTCTGTTCATTTTCACAGGCACAAAGTACTCATTTGTTGTCAGACTCTGTTTTGTTAAGACCACCCGATGCTCCCAAACGAGGTCTGGGCTTTGTTCTCAACTGGGATGCCCGCAGGTCTTTTGTAAAGAATCAGCGTGTCAATATATGGGGAGTAAATACAGGCCTTGTTTTTGGCAAAAAAAGAAATCAGATGACTGTGGGGTATTATTGGCTAAATTTTAATTCATACCAGAAGTTACTGGATTTCAGAAGAAAAAACTCCAAACTTGTCAATCTGGACTCTTATACCAAAACAGACTTATATTTCTTTAGCCTGATGTATTGGAAGAACTTTATTGAAACCCGTCGTTGGCGGGTCAGTATGCCTGTAGAAGTGGGCATAGGTGCAACCAAAAACCAAGGAACTGAACTACTGACCGAAATACAAATCTGGAAAAGAAAAGACTTTTTTCTGCCTGTTCAATCAGGTCTGTATGCCAAATGGAAAGCTACCCGCTGGATAGGACTGTCTGTACAAGGAGGCTATAGATATGCCCTGATTTCTCAGAACATTCAGGAGAATTACGATGGCTTTTATTACAGCTTTGGTGCTGAATTACAACCTGAATTGTTCAGGGATCTTTATCGTTGGATTTTCAAGAAAAATAAAACCGAAAAGCATCCGGAACCTGAACAATCAACCATAAATCCTGGATTATCACAATAAAATAATTTACAAAGAGTTAATTATATCCAGATACCTCTATTACAAAGAAATTTAACAATTAGCTGAATAAATTTCATTAAATTGATATGACTTAAGGTTTAGAGACTAATATCAAGTTAATCATTCAAAAAATTTGGTAGCTATATTTTTACTGTTTGTCTATAATTTCTTTGAAATATAAATTTTGTATTATGTGAAATTTATATTAAATTTGACTTAGAAATTGAGAATATAGGCGGGGGCAACGAATAGTTTTCAAGAAAATTATAAAATTTCTTGTTTTTTTACCAGAGTTTTTTTTAAATTTGTCCTATTAAAAATAAATAATTAAAAAAATACTTGTTTAGTTATTAATTTCGTTTTTATATTTGAATCTGAAATCTTTGTAATAAAAATTTAAGGGACTGGTAAGATTTCAGACAAAAGCTTAAAGATTTAAGCATTATTTTCATCAGAATAAAAATATTAAAGATAAAAGTTGTGTGGATTTAGTAGCGGGAAAGGCTGGAGTCATTTACTCCAGTCCTTTTTTTTTATACATTCCTTCATTTTAATCCCTTTTTAACCTGCTATTAATAACAATTTTAATACCTTCTTCTAATTTTGTAGCAGAAAAAAGCAATCATATTGTTAATTTCTTAGCTTATTAAAGTTTTCAGATTCGATATTATTCAGAACGTAATATAGTTTTTTCATAAAAGTTGTGTGGATTCAATAGGACAAAGGCTGGGCAAATTGACCCAGCTTTTTTTGAACAACCACAAAAATTTACCAACTGGGTAAATGGTTTTCTGAAAAATCGTTTTAAGTAGGCACCCCATTAAAAGCTTTTAATTGGTTTTTAATTTCATATTAAAGCTATCTTCATGTTGCCTTCTCACCTTTGCTATCGTAAAAGCACCATCAGGTACAATCAGGATTATTATCAGATTTGAAATAAAATTTCAGGTGATTTTATTTTATCAGATTTATTAATTAACTTAAAATTTAATATAACTATGCCAAACGATATGAGAGTTTTAGTAGTGGAAGATGAGCCGAAATTAGCCGAATTTGTAAAAAAAGGTTTAGAAGAAAACGCATGCAATGTTGACATAGCCTATGATGGACAAATAGGAAGAAACATGGCATTGAGCAATCCTTATGATGTTTTAGTACTTGATGTAAATTTGCCTAAAATAAATGGTTTCGATTTAGCGCAGCAACTTCGGCAAGAGCAATTAGGTACGCCCATTTTAATGCTCACAGCTATGGGAAGTATCAATGATAAATTGGTGGGATTCGGTGCAGGAGCAGACGATTATTTAGTGAAACCTTTTGAGTTCAGAGAGTTATTAGTGCGTTTGAGAGCTCTGCAACGCCGTTCAAATGATATGCTTCCGCAACAAAATATATTAAAAGTTGCTGACCTTGAACTTGACCTTAATGAAAAAGTAGCAAGACGCAGACAACATACCATTGATTTAACTGCACGTGAGTTTGCTTTATTAGAGTATCTCATGCGTAACAGAGGTCGTGTGGTATCACGGGTGGACATTGCAGAAAAAGTATGGGACATACATTTTGATACGGGTACTAATACTATAGACGTGTATATTAATTTTCTGCGCAAAAAAATTGACAAAGATTTTACTACCAAACTCATTCATACTGTAGTAGGAATGGGCTATATTCTGAAAGAAGACTAACCATTTTTAATGAAAATTATAGATAGACAACCTCTTCGTGCCTCTTTAATAGTTTCTATTTTATTTGGTGCCTTTTCCATTGTAATCTATAATTTTTATGCTGATTTCCGTCAGAAAGAATTTCTTAAAATTCTGAGGCAGAACGCCATCTCGCGCGAACGTCTCTTGGCTGACAGTACTTCTCTTTTGCCTGCGGTTCTTGAACAGATTGAGACTAACTCAGAATTCAGAATGAAAGGCGAAGCTACCGGTATTTATGATACCAATGGGAACGCTATTTATGTCTTCTCTGCTGAAAAACAATTATCTCCTCCTTTACTTAAACAGGTACTTAGAAAAAAAGAGGTAGTTATTGATAGCCTCAATATTGACAGAATATTATTTCTTTATGAAGTACCTGAAAACCATCAGAAAGTTATTCTATCAGCAGCCGCTATTGACGATTTTGGCTATGCCAAGCAAGAAAGGCTTAGAGATTTATTATTGGTAGGCACCTTCATAGCCATTATTGTAATTATTCTGATGATGCGCTTTTTTGTAAAACGTGATGTAAAACCCATAGGCCAGATTGCCGACCGAATGGAGCAAATTACAGCACACGATTCTAATCAGCGTTTACCGGAGGCTAATCTGCATGATGAAGTAGGCCAGATGGCACGCACATTCAACGATTTGCTTGATAGACTTGAGTTTGCCTACACGCAACAAAGAAATTTTGTATCTTACGTAACGCACGAACTGCGTACACCGCTGACAATTATGCAAGGGCAGGCAGAAGTAACGCTCATGAAAGAACGTACCAATCCTGAGTACAGGCAAGCCTTAGAGTCAGTAAAAGCTGAGGTACAGGATATGATTAAACTGGTGAACGAGTTACTGGAACTGGTAAGAGCCAATGCCGATGCCCATCTGGTTGATTTAAGACAAGTACGGGTAGATGACCTTCTGTGGCAGGCACGTGGCCAGTTGATACAGAAAAAACCACATTATGAGATAAACGTCCGTTTTGAGGAAGTACCGGACTCTGAAGACATAACCGTAATGGGAAATGCCGCTTTATTAAAAATGGCATTTATGAATATCATGGAAAATGCCTGCAAATATAGTCTGGAACCAGTTTGTCAGGTATTGATTCATACCCGTAAAAAAGAAGTGGCTGTGCGCTTCATCGACCAGGGGACAGGTATTTCAGAAAACGATTTAGAACATATTTTTGAGCCATTCTATCGCTCAGTCAATACACACGATATATCCGGTCATGGAATAGGGCTGCCTCTTACCAAAAGAATCATCGAAATTCACCGAGGAAAGATAGCAATTGAATCAGAAGTAGGGAATGGTAGCACAATTATTATTATATTGCCAACAATTGATTAGCATTATAATTCTCAATGAAACTTCTCATTCTAGCCGGGGGAATGTCGTCCCGTATGAAAAAGGATTTAACGAGCAACATGGCTCTTGATCCAAAACTAATTGAACAGGCCAATACATTACCTAAATGTATGATTGGTGTAGGAAAAAACGGCCGTCCTTTTATGGATTATGTCTTATACAATGCTTCAAAAGCAAGGATAAAAGAAGTAATACTAATTCTGAACCCTAAAGACACTGTTACGCAAACCCACTACGAAAATCTGACAGCTAACCATAAAAACTGGGGACTTGATATAAAGTTTGCGAGGCAATATATTCCTGAAAACCGTGAAAAACCTTTAGGCACTACTGATGCCATTGAACAGGCATTAATGCAATTCCCTTCCTGGCAAAACAGCCGATTTATTGTCTGCAATGGCGATAACCTGTATCCTTCCAAAGCCTTCAGATTATTAGTAGATGATACCCATCCGAATGCCATGCTTGACTGGGACACAGGAGGCTACACCGTAGAAAGGGTACGCAATTGTGCCATTATCAAAAAAGATAAAAAAGGCTTTTTAATTGATTTAGTGGAAAAACCCAATGACACTGAGTGGGAAGAAATTGTGAAAACCATGCCACGTATGGGCATAAGCTGGAATATATTTGCCTTCACAGCCAAAGACCTAATACCTTTTTTAGAAAAAACGCCTTTGCATCCAATCAGAAACGAAAAAGAAATACCTGTTACTGTCAGACTATGGGCAAACGAAGTACCCGAAAGTATTTATACTATACCCATAGCAGACGTTTTACCTGATTTAACCAGTAAAAGCGATATTGCAGACATTCAGACTATTTTAGAAAAAGACTACGGGGATTTTTAAGACTCTTTCTCTACCACTAAATTTTTGGTTGGGTCAATCCAAAACCACAATAGTGAGGCTACTATCAGGCAACCCGCTATCAGGAACAGCGGATAGTTGAAATTGCCTGTCTGCTGTACAATGATACCAAAAATGATGGTGATGAAAAATCCGCCTAATTGTCCTGCAAAATTCATTGCGCCTGCTACCGTACCTGAATACTGCTTGCCAATATCTACACATACTGCAAAAGCAACAGGTAAAGTAAAATCTTTTAACAAAACACATAAGGCTAAAAGATAGCCAGCCAGTTCATTATCAGTTGTGAGGCCTGAGGCGAGAAAGCATATACTTGAACTACCCAGGCCCAATACACCAACCACCCGTCTTCCTATCTTTAGTCCATACCTTTTAGTCAGCAAATCACTGGCAAACCCTCCCGCCAGGCACCCGATAGCCCCTAAGAAATAAGACAGCGAAACAAAATTCTTTGCCTGGTCTTCGGTCATGTGCCTGCCTTCCTGAAAATAGGTAGATGACCAGTTGGTAAAAAAATAGGACGCATAAAAAAACAAATGACACATCAGCATTAATACCCATACATTCGGATTTTTCACAACAATCCGCCAATCTACATGATGGTCTGAAACCGACTTTTTTCTACCTTTTTCTATTTCATCTACCTCTGCCTGTTTAATCCCGGGCATTTCAGCAGGCGAATCACGAAACCATAAATACCAGGCAATTGCCCATACCGCACCCACTATACCCAATATAAAGAATGCCATACGCCAACCTGCCGCATGCACCAACGGAATCACTAACAAGGGAGTCAACGCTCCTCCTAACCGTCCGGCTGCCCAGATAACTGATTGCGCCCTACCTACTTCAACCGAAGGAAACCAACGTGAAATGACAATAGAGGCATTAGGATAAGCTCCGGCTTCTCCTGCGCCAAATAAAAAGCGTATAATTAGTAGATAGAGATAATTAAATGCGGTACCTGTGAGCGCCGTAAAACCAGACCACCACAATACTACCCTTGTTAAAACCTTGCGTGGCCCAATTTTATCACCTAATATGCCGGTTGGCAGTTCAAAAAGTGCATAAGCAAGTGAAAAAGCCCCTAAAATATAACCGAAAGATTCATTATTCAAGTTTAAATCAGACTTCACATATTTACTTACCACATTCATACAAACCCGGTCAAGGTAGGTAATAATAGAAAGCAGGAATAAGCCAAAAAGGACCTGATAGCGGATTTTCATAGAATTTTGGTAAGAATAGTATAAATTTAAGACAGGTAAATATAAGAAAAATTAATGATTAGTCTCTATTTTTGAATACTCATTCACCCTAAGGAATTATTATGTTGAAACCTGTTTTTACTATTAAGCAATGCATCTCTTGCTTGGTTTTATGGTTATGCGCTGCCTGTTTCCCATTATCCGCTCAGCAAGATACTACCATTATTATCAAGGTTTTAGGCAATTTGCAGTTTGATTTACCCCGTTTCGCTGTTCGTCCTAATACACGTGTAACCATTACTTTGGATAACCATGATGATATGGCACATAATCTTGTGGTTACCCAGCCCGATTCAAGAGTTAAAGTGGTTGACGAGGCTTTGAAATTAGCAGACAAAGGTGCTAAAATGGATTATGTACCCAACTCTCCGTTAGTTATTGCGCATACTAAAATTCTTGAACCCGGCAAAATGGAAAGTATCACATTTATGGTGGATAAAGAAGGTACCTACCCTTATGTATGTACGTATCCTGGGCATGGATACATTATGTATGGCGCTATGTATGTAACAACAAATCCTTTACCTCCACTTGAAAAAGACCTGAACGTGCCGGAGACACAAAGGCAAAAAACAGGCACTATGGCAAATCATGCCGGGCATCACATGGCTACCCCCTCGCCTCATCCTTATCCTTTAAAGTACCCATTACATTACCGCACTTTCATGCCAGATTGCAGTCCGGCAGCGATTGCAGTTGCTTTGACTGAGACGGAATCTTACTGTTTCGATGCCGGAAAATGCTTTTTACGGTATGCCTGGTCTGGTGGATTTGTAGATAACAGCGAGCAATGGAAAGGAAACGGCAGTAAACTTACTAAAATAGTGGGTGATGTTTACTGGCGTGATAATACAGGGTTTCCATTCCGGGTCGGAAATACTGATAACACGCCTGAAGTTCATTTTAAGGGTTATCATTTTACCAATCGCAATCCTACATTCAGATATTTATTAAATACGATTGAGGTAAAAGAAACGCTCACCTTATTGCCCAACGGTGCAGGTTTAAAAAGGACTTTTACTTTTAAAAACAACACTCAACCGCTTTACTTTCTCACGAAAGCCGACGATGGCGTTACCTATAAAAGCTCGGTAGGCAAGTTTGATAAGGGTATGCTGAAAATCCCGACAGGCACACAGAAAGTAACCCTAACCATGATAAAATAAGATGAAAATGCCTCGAAATATAACCATTCTAATCATCAGCTTACTCTTTATTCAGAATAGCTATGCCAGATACTATGCACCTAAAGACTCGGCTGCACAGTATTATACGGTTGAAAATATTCCATTGCCAGAAGGCTTAATTGCCGAAACAGGTGCTATTGGTTTTATGCCTGATGGCAGGTTTATCGCCTGTTTTCATAGAGGCGAAATAATGACCTATAACCTGAAAACCAAAAAGTGGAAACTTTTTGCCGAAGGTATGCACGACCCGTTAGGTATTTTAGTAGTTAATAATCGTGAAATTCTGATTATGCAAAGGCCTGAACTCACCCGCATCAGAGATACAGATGGCGATGGAGTAGCCGATGATTATGAAACTGTAACCGACGACTTCGGCTTATCAGGAAATTACCATGAATTTGCTTTTGGCCCTGTGGCAGACAAACAGGGCAATCTCTATATTGCACTCAATTTAGCTTCTAATGGCGCAGGTATCAGAAAAGAAATCAGAGGTACCTACGATTCTCTTTCACGCCCCGGCCGTATGTATTCTTGTGTACCTTACAGAGGATGGATTATGAAACTAACCAAAGATGGCAAACTTCATCCTTTTGCTGTAGGTTTCAGGTCGCCGAATAGTTTAGGATTCGATGCAAAAGGCCGTTTATTCGTTTCAGATAACCAGGGAGACTGGCTCGGAACAAGTAAACTTTTCCATGTAGAAGAAGGTAAATTTTATGGGCATCCGGCAGGTCTAATCTGGAAAGAAGACTTCCCAAGGGTAGTACCTATTAAATTGCCTGTATCAAAATTGGATAGTATGCGCACAAAAGAATCTATTCAGTTTCCTCATGGCTATTTTGCCAATTCCCCTACCCAACCCATCTGGGATAATACCAACGGAAAATTCGGCCCCTTTGCCGGACAGATGATAGTTGGCGACATGGATCATAAATATGTGATGAGAATATTGGTTGAAGAAGTGGGTGGTGCTTTACAAGGTGCCTGCATTCCTATGAATTTTGGCTCGAAAATGCGTATTGGCAACAATCGGTTAGTTTTTGCACCCGATGGTAGTCTATGGGTAGGTCAGAACGACCACGGTTGGGCAGGTTCAAGAGGTATTCAGCACATTAGCTGGAAAGGTAAAACACATCTCGATATAATGGCTATGAATCTGACCAAAACAGGTTTTGATTTAACTTTTACCCTACCCCTCAGCGAAGAAGCCGCCATTGATTTAGCTAATTATAAATTCAAACGTTACTATTACGAATACCATCAGGCTTATGGTTCTAAACAATTTGATGTGCAGGATATACCAGTAAAAGCTGTTAAGCTATCAGCCGACCGAAAAAAAGTATCCATTGAACTGGCTGATATGAAAGCAGGGTATGTGTATGAATTAAGAACAGGAGATTTAAAAACAAACGACGATAAATACTTATTCAACAACCTCATCTGTTATACTTTGAATAAACTCTTAGAATGATTCTTTGGTTAATGAAAATAAGGCAGTAAACATAAGCTTTACTGATAAATATCATATGAGTTAATGTCTTACTATCCGAATTTTGCAACACGAATCATCCTTATTTGAAGATGCCAATAGTTTCAGCAGAAGAAGCCCTGAAGGTAATTAAATCGGGCGATAAAATATATGTACATAGTGTAGCGGCTGCTCCTCAGTATTTAATAGACAACCTCGTAAAACGTTCAGATGAGATACGACACGTTGAATTATACCATTTACATACAGAAGGCGATGCACCCTATACAAGACCTGAATACGAGGGTATTTTTCATACCAATGCTTTTTTCATAGGCAAAAATGTAAGAAAAGCCATTGATGAAGGCCGTGGAAGTTATATTCCGGTATTTCTGTCCGAAATCCCTAGACTCTTTAAACAGAAAATAATTAAGCTCAATGTAGCTTTAATCTCTGTTTCTCCTCCCGACAAAAATGGTTTCTGTTCCTTAGGCACCTCTGTTGATGCTACATTAGCCGCACTTGACTCGGCCGATATAGTAATTGCACAGGTAAATAAATTTGTACCCCGTACTTTAGGTGATAGCCAGATACACAGTAGTAAAATTAACTATCTTGTACCTTTCGATGCACCTTTACATGAAGTTTCATGGGGAAATCCTACCGAAATAGAGCAAAAAATAGGTAGTCATGTAGCCTCATTGGTTGAAGACGGAGCTACCCTGCAAATGGGCATAGGCAACATCCCGAATGCAGTTTTATCTGTTTTAGGCAATCATAAAGATTTGGGTATTCACACCGAAATGTTTTCAGATGGCGTAATTCCTTTGGTTAATAAAGGCGTGATTACAGGAAAATATAAGAAAAAGCATCGTGGTAAAATTGTGTCAACCTTTTTATACGGAAGTAAAAAACTCTATGATTTTGTTGACGACAACCCATTGATTACCATGTTACCAGTCGATTATGTAAACGATACATCCATTATCAGACAAAACCCTAAAGTAACCGCTATTAATAGTGCCATTGAAATTGATATTACCGGACAGGTTTGTGCCGATAGTATTGGTTATAAAATGTATTCGGGTGTTGGTGGGCAAATGGATTTTATCAGAGGAGCAGCATTGTCGGAAGGTGGGAAAGCCATTATTGCACTGCCTGCCGCTACTAAATATGGTGAATCTAAAATTGCCACTCACCTGAAAGAAGGGGCTGGTGTAGTAACTACCCGTGCACATGTGCATTATGTAGTAACCGAATACGGAATTGCCTATTTATATGGAAAAAATTTAGTAGAAAGAGCCAAAGAACTGATAAAGGTGGCTCACCCGGAACATCAGGAACGCCTTGAAAAAGAAGCTTTTGAGCGATTTAAACATCAATATTCGCAGGGTATTTACACTTATAAGTAATTTACTGAGATTCAACTTTATAAATAGTTAAAAACAGGAATTTGTTGTTAATTTTGGGTGGACTAAAATTAACAACAAATGAAACTTATCCTGATATTTATACTACTGACCTTTTCTTTTGATACCTTCTCCCAAAGTCCTTTAAAACTGGTTAATCCAAACTCGGTTTCTACTCCCAAAGGATATTCGCACACGGCCCAGATAGATTTAGGCAATGCTACCATGATACTCATTGCAGGACAAGTACCTTTAGATAAACAAGGAAACCTGGTCGGCAAAGACGATTTTACCGGACAAACTGAACAGGTTTTTACCAACATCAAAAACATTATTGAAGAAGCAGGTGGGAATATGAATCATCTGGCCAAAATAACCATCTTTATCAGAGACGTAAGTAAAATACAAGTGGTACGAGATGTCAGAGACAGGTTTGTGAATACTCAAAATCCACCTGCGAGTACTTTGGTTGAGGTAAGCAAATTGTATCGGGACGATGTAATGATTGAGATAGAAGCTACAGCTGTAATCCCTAAAAAATAAACTTTCCCGATATACATTTTTTAGCTACTTTAGGAAATCAATTATATCTTTTTCCCTATGACTCAAGTACAATCGCTAATTGATGCTATTAGCAAAGCACGGGCAGAATATTTATCAGAAGTTAATAGTCTGAATCCATATCAGATAAGTAATAAAATGGCAGAAAATGTCTGGAATGCCATAGAAATTACCGAGCATTTATACTGGGCTGAACAAAACGGATTAGTAGCCATCTATAAAACCATTCAGGCTAAAGAAGAAGGCAAGTCGGTTTGGGAGGGCGAACAAATCAACAAAGGTTTATCTATTGAAATAATTATTGAGAGAACCTGGCAGGCCAAAGAAATAGTACCAGCCAGTGCTGCTCCGAGAGTGGGTGGCCCTATTGATTTATGGACAAATTATCTGCAAAGTTTAGATATACCTCTTAATGGGCTTGCTAATAAACTGACAGACGAAGACCTGACTATCATGACCTTTCCTCACCCGATTTCCGGCCCATTTGATATCCGGCAAAGATTAGAGTTTTTACGGTTTCATATTGACCGACACAGGGGACAGGTGGCTGCTTTAAAAATTTAGTAGTACTGAAATTTCTAACAAATCTATTCTAAACTATGAAAAAAAAATTACTATCAATTCCTATAGTCGCCATTCTGGTATCCTGTATCGGTAAAGGAGAAGAAATTCCATTAATAAAAGCAGGAAAACTGGAAGTGGGACAAACCTATATATATGATTATGGTGATGCACGCTATGAAGTAAAATGTCTGACAGATACTACCTTACGTTGGGAATGCGTATATGGTGAAGAAAAAGGCAGGCAGGAAACTGACAGATATTACCAAAAAGAGTTAGAGGGCAATAACGTATTTGTTACCTGGGCAGAAGCTGACGGCATAGGTGTTAGTCAGGTAATTGATTTCAATAAAAACAAAGTACAGTCTTATTTATTAATTGATAAAAAAATCGAATTGGCCGAGGCTAAGATAACCAAGAAATAATGCTATTCCGAAAAGCTACGAAAGCAGATGTCCCCTTTATTGTTCAGATGTTAGCCAACGATAAATTGGGTAAGTTAAGAGAGGATTATCGTGAACCCCTACCCGAAAAGTATTATCAGGCTTTTGAAAATATTGATACCGACCCGAATCAGGAGTTAATTATCGTTGAAAAAGACGGAGAAGTAATAGGTACTTTGCAGTTAAGTTTTATCCAGTACCTTACCTATCAGGGAGGTATCCGGGCACAGATAGAAGCAGTAAGAATCCGGGAAGATGTAAGAGGGGCAGGAATCGGCCAACAAATGTTTGAATGGGCTATTGCAAGAGCCAAAGAAAGAAAAGCACATATCTTACAACTTACTACAGATAAGAGCCGCCCTGAAGCTCTAAATTTTTATGAAAAATTAGGTTTCAAAGCTACTCATGAGGGTATGAAACTGCATTTGGAAATAGTATAGGCTGAAAGTTTGATACAACTTTAAACATACCCAAATTAATAAAAACAGAACAGACAGAAATCACAATCCGTCTGTTCTATTTTTAAAATCTACGTCATCAAACTAAGTCTTTATTTCTTCTCTAACACCACCCATCGATTAAGGGTATTATAAGGCATTTCTAAAACAACTTTATAAAATGAAGAATTATAAGAATGTACATCAATTGTAGTTTTTTCAGCGTCAACAGGCACTTTTTTAACCAATACATAGGTATCCTTTTGCCCGGTTTCAAAATCATTGGTCGTACTCAGCCATATTTTAGCCTGTCCTTTTTTATCAATTGCTTTCCATGATACATCAATCTTACCATCTTTGAATTGAGCAGTGGGTTTTATAGCTGAAATTTTTCCTGTCAAAGGTGCTCCATCAATCTCAAGTTGTCTTTCTCTCGGAAAAGTAATATCCATAAACGAAGCAATAGAAGGCATAATGTCTACAATACCGGGCTGATAATTACGAAAATACGAATTCAGGTTTTTAGCATTGGTAACTATCCAGGTGGCTCTTTCTCTATCCGACTGTCCACCATGATTTTTTCCCGTTTTGGCATCACGCCCGTGGTCAGTAGTAATATAAATTACCCATTCTTCTTTAAAATTCTTCTCCCGGTATTGAATAGCCTGCCAGACACGCCCCACTTGTGCATCCATCTGCTCTATGGCCGAATAAAACTGTGGACTATCGCCATATTTATGACCCATATCATCTGTAAATTCCAGATATACCCAGGTTAAATCAGGCGCATCTGTTCTGATAGAATTTGCTGCTTCGGTGGCTATTTTTTCATCAATCAGATTAATATGTTTACTACCTGCCGTATGCGGATAATTGACCGTATCTAACTCTAATCCATCTAAATGATAGTTAGTCATTATATTGCCCGTCTGTGGCAAGTCCTCGCCTACAAGTTTGGTACGGTTATCCAGCCATGTCGAAAAAACAGCAGTTTTCTTTTTAGGATATTGCTCTTTAAAAAACCGGAATATAGTCCAGTAGTTATAATTAGGGGCTTTTATATCATTACCCCATACATTATGCTTATTTACCCACGTACCTGTTAGTAAGCTATTATAGCCCACTGCCGAAATAGTAGGTGTTTGCGAATAAGCCCCTTTATCTCCGCCAACATAAGCACGGGCATAGCCGCCTATTTTAGCAATAGAATCAAGGTAAGGCTTTTTCACCTTTTCAATTACATCATTCGGAATACCATCAACAATAATAAATACTGCTTTTTTGGTAGTTTGTGCCTGACTAATGGTAGCACAAAGTAATATCAATAATGAACACAGAATTTTTTTCATAACGCAGTAAACAATTGTTGTAATTTTCTGACCGCAAATATAGCCAAACAATAGGGCTACCCGAGCAAGCATAGATGAATTATATATTAAATAAAAGAGGTAGTTACTCTCTTTCAAATACATATTCACCATTATCAAACGGAATCAGGATAAGTTTCTTAGCAGAAACCGATTTAATTTTTACTAATCTGCCAAATGTAGAAGACATACATAGCGCACGAATCCTGACATCACCGCTCTCCATTTCATAACTTCCACTGCCACAACCTAAAAAAGCATATTCAACAGGAATAGTCCCCTGATAAGTTTCATTGAAACTTCCTTTCCCTGAAAACTCTACAAAAACTCTTTTATTGTCAGGCACGGTTGTATTGGTACAGGTATTTGTTCCTGATGGTTTGCAATAAGAAGTCAGTTTCCATTTGCCTACAATTCCGTTTCCGGGCTCAGGTTTACTTTCTTTACAGGAAAAAAGCAGGCTTATGAATACAAGTGTAAGTAATTTTTTCATAAAAATGTTCATTAGATAGATACTCCTGACTGGTTTACAATATTAGCCAAAAGCTTTGAGGGAAGCAAGGTCATTCTGCTTCAAAGATTACTTATCTTTGCCTTACTATCTGTCAAAACTCCTGATTCATGAACAAACACATTTTATCCATCATCTTTTTACTTTCTTTTATTTACAACCTTACGAATGCACAAACAACCGGAGAGCCTTGGTGGAAAAGGAACAATTTACGGGTAATACAGACCAATCTTCCTGCTTATGAGGCAGCTACTCTTAACCCTGATTCGCTCATAAAAGACTTAATAGATTATTCGGCCAATACGCTCATCATCAATGCCGGAGGTATTATGGCTTTTTATAAAACCAGACTCGACTTTCATTATACTAATCCTTATATGAAAGAAGATATGCTGGCGCAGGTTGTCAGAAAATGTCATGGCCATAACATTAAAGTAATTGTTCGTTTTGATTTTAGTCGTGTGCATGAGAGTATTTTTAAAACTCACCCGGATTGGTGTTATATATCGCCTAAAAATGAGCGCATTATTAACACTGATATGTATGTGGTGTCCATCAACGCACCTTATGTACAACAAAAAGCCTTTCAGATTATTGAAGAAGTCATAGATAATTTCCCGATTGATGGTATTTTTCTGAATATGCCGGGCTATCAGGTAAATAATCCTTATGAGGGCAAGTATCATGGTATCGACCAGAATGAGTATGATAAAAAAGCGTTTTCAGTATATAGCAATGGTTTGATACTACCAACCATTGAAGATAAGGCCGACCCCGTTTATCAGAAATACCTGACCTTTAAGAAAAGTACCATAGAAGACTGGTCTGAACGTCTGCATCAACTCGTAAAATCAAAAAGTAATCAGATTGCCATCTGTACCTATTTAGATAAGCATGTAGACATCATTCGTCATGAATCACAGACAAATAGCCTGCCCTATTGGCCTTATAGTGCTTCTGATAATGTGAACAATGCACAAAATTCCTTTCCCAATCACATTATCAGTAATGCAAGTATTCAACAAATCTCTTTTCAATCAAGGTATAATGCCGTTGAGCCTGAAGAAGCAGGAATCAGACTTTACGAAAATATTGCTAATGGTTCGGGATTAGATATTAGTCTGATGGGCGATATGCGCAATTATGAAGATGAACGGAATTTTGAGGTAATTAAAAAAATATATGCTCATCATAAAAAGCATGAACAGTATTTCGGCAATTATACTTCAGTAGCAAAAATAGCCCTCATTGCGCCTGGTTCATGGCCAAGTGGTGAGCCCATGCAAGAGTACAGAGGCATACAACTCATGCTCAAAGAAGCGCATCTGCCTTTAGATATTATTGAAGATGCCCAGATAGCCTACCTCAAAGAAAAGCTACAAAAATACAGGCTGATTATTCTCCCCGAAATTACCTATCTGAAACCAGAGACCATCACCTTATTGAAAGAACTAAGCCGGAATGGCACGAATCTGATAGCCACCAATCGTAGTTTTTTTGATTCACCAGAATCTTTGCAGGAATTATTCGGAGCAAAAATATGAACAAAGACCATGAGGGAAGTGGCTTTTATCTGTCTCCCGACAATAAAGATTTATTTAAAAGATTCAAACAGCAAAAAATGCTTTTCTGGAAGTTTAATTTAGGCTTGTACGATTTATCAAGTGCCGATAAAACCTACTTACCTATTCTGAGCAAAGGCCGACCCGGACCACCGGAAATCATTGGAGGGCATGACCCGACCAATTATTATGCAATGGGTGTAAAACAAAATCCTACAAGCAAAAATATCATCTTACCAATTAACTTAGGCAAATTATACTACTTGCATGGTTATGAGCAGCATAAAAATATCCTTTTAGATATAATAGACTATGTATTTCCTGAGAATGGGCAGATTGTTCAGACCGATGCACCGGAGCGTATAGAAGTGATACTGCAGGAATATAGAAAAAACACTGCTCCAATGAATCATCAAAAACAGAGCTATGGTTTGATTCTACATTTAGTAAATCTGACAGGTTTTAGCGGAAATACGTATTTTAAGGCTTTGCCTGTTTACCAGACAAATTTTAAAATAAAAACCGATTTTAAACCCTCTAAAATATTTTCACTGAACACAAACACCACTATTCCATTCCGTTGGGAGAATGGTTTTATTAGCTTCAAAGTTAATAAGATTGAAGAGTTTGAAGGAATTGTCATCAATAGATAGGTCTTGAAAATAAATTACCAGCCAATAAAAATAAGCTATTTAAAATCCATGTTACCCATTAAAAACCCATTATGAGAGCTACCATCTTTTTTATTACATTTTTCTATTCTGTTTACGCTTCCGCACAAATTGATTTTGTAACACCCTTCAAATATTGCCAGATAGAGGGCAGTACAACTATCTACGATTACAAAAACAAAAAATGGTTATTCAGCAATAGCAAAGATGCCCGTGTAGAGACCTTACCTGCTTCTACATTCAAAATAATTAACTTGTTGATTGCCTTAGAAACAGGTGTTATTAAAGATGAAAATGAGGTAGTAAAATGGGTTGGCAAAACAGATACAACACTATATGGGTATCGTCCTGATATTTATAAAGATATGTCGGTTAAGGAAGCCTTTGAAGTATCTGCGGGTTGGGTATTTATTGAATTAGCTAAAAAGATTGGCAAAGAAAGATATAAACACTATTTAAAACGCTGCCAGTATGGTAACCAGAATCTCTCGGAAAAAGATGACGATTTCTGGAATTTCGGAGCTTTCGCTATATCTCCGGTTAATCAGGTTGAGTTTTTGGTAAAAGTTTATGAAGAAAAACTACCTTTCTCAAAAGGAAATATGGAGATTCTGAAAAGAGTCATGCTTACCGAGGAAACCGATAATTACAGTATCAGGTCTAAAACCGGATGGACAAGGGTATCAGGCAACGATATTGGTTGGTGGGTTGGATATGTTGAGCGCAACGATAACAGCTATTTCTTTACTACCCGTATTATAAAGAAACGAAGCACGCTTAACAAAAACTTCGGACAGTGCCGCAAAGACATAACTAAAAACATACTCCGGCAACTAAAAGTAATAAACTAATTGTTTGTTTTTTGAACATCTACAACTTATGCCTTCAGAACTTGAAAACTACTATCTGAAACAAACTGAGCCTATTCAAAGCTGCCTACTAGCCTTGAAAAATATTATAATGAGTATTCATCCGCTGATAACCCACGAACGGAAATATCAGATTCCTTTCTTTTATTATAAAGGCAAGAAATTAGCTTACTTATGGGTAACCAGAAAAAAATTACAAGTGGGTTTTATAGAAGACAAGTGTCTGCAGGAACCAATTGAAGGCGTCAGACTAAAAGATAAATACCAAAGCATTATCGTAAATCCGAACGAGGATATTCCTATGGGAGTAATTGTCAGAAACCTGAAAGACCTTATTCATTTGTATGATAATTTGACCTGACTAACCTGACCGTAATCAGATTCTTTCTCTCTTTATTCTATATTGAATTTTATAGTATATTTGGGCAAGCGTGTTCGCTGTACAATCAAGGTGTAAATCTATTACCTTTAGCTATTTCAATCTTATTCTTTTATGCAAAAAATCTTATCCTTCTCTTTAGTTATTTTAACTGCATTATTTTTTACGGCCTGCAGTAAATCTGAAAGTTCATTCGACGAACAAGATGGTATCAGTTCTTTTAATAAAGATAGTCTGACCCAACACATCATCACTTTAGCTTCTGACGAATTTCAAGGCCGCCGCCCTTTTACGGTTGGTGAAACCAAAACAGTAGAATATCTGACACAAACGCTCAAAAATATGGGTGTAGAGCCGGGTAATGGCAATGAGTATTTCCAGAAAGTACCTATGGTTGAAATTACGCCCACCTGTGACCCTACCATGAAAATTACCTCGGCCAAAGGCAGTTTCACTTTAAATAATATGAGCGACTATGTAATCTGGACTGAGAATACAGATTCTGTTATCTCATTGAATAATGAAGAAATTATTTTTGCCGGGTTTGGTGTGGTTGCTCCCGAATATAACTGGAATGATTATGCAGGGCTTGACGTAAAGGGAAAAGTAGTATTGGTAATGGTGAACGACCCCGGATTTAGTTCGGGAGATAGTACGCTATTTAAAGGCAAAGAAATGACCTATTATGGTCGATGGACGTATAAATTTGAAGAGGCAGCCCGACAAGGTGCCAAAGGTTGCCTGATTGTACACAATGAAGCGGCGGCTTCTTATGGCTTCAGTGTAGTGCAAAATTCCTGGGGTAAATCTCAACAACATTTAGATACCAGAAGCAGTAAAGAATACCGTTGTCCGGTTGAAGGCTGGATTACAGAACCGGCAGCTAAAAAGTTATTGAATACTGTTCCGAATGGTGAATCACTGCTGGCAAAAGCTAATCAAAAAGGCTTTAAATCAGTGTCTTTAGGGCTGAAGGTTTCAACCTCTATGAAAGTGAAAGCGGTATTTAATGAATCAAAAAATGTAATAGGCAAAATAACAGGCACTACCCACCCTAAAGAATACATCATTTACACTGCTCACTGGGACCACTTTGGTATCGGAAAACCTGATGCCAAAGGAGACTCTATTTACAATGGGGCTTTAGATAACGCCAGTGGTACTGCTGCCATATTAGAAGTAGCCCGTGCATTTAAAAGTATGAAAAATAAACCTGAACGCAGCATTGTCTTTTTATTTGTTACAGGCGAAGAACAAGGGCTGTTAGGCTCGGCGTATTACGCCCAGAATCCGGTTTATCCTGTCGATGAAACGGTAGCAAATCTGAATATAGATGTCATTAATAATTTTGGCCCTACAAAAGATGTTTCTATTGCAGGCGAAGGTCAGTCAGAGTTAGAAGATTATCTGAAACAGGAACTCGAAAAGAAAGGAAGATACATTGCTCCTGAAGCCCACCCTGAAGCCGGTCATTATTTCCGTTCAGACCATTTTAGTTTTGCTAAAGTAGGCGTCCCTGCTCTGACTACCGGAAGTGGAATTGATGCCATACCTCAAGGCAAAGAATACGGGCAAAAACAACAGGAGGCTTATAATGATAGTTTTTATCACCAGACTACTGACCAGTACGATGCTTCAACATGGAAATTGGAAGGTGGTATAGAAGATACTATTCTGCTATTTCAGATAGGAAAAAGATTAGCCTTTGAAACTACCTGGCCGCAATGGAAAGAGGGTTCAGAATTTAAGGCATTGAGAAAAAAATAATAATATTTATGAATCAACCAGCAGAAACAACACGACCAGCAGCTATTACCGCTATTTGTACAATTGGCTTTGTAGGAGTCGCATTAGTAATTCCATTGATATTTTCTTCTATTGCCCTCAAAATTGGCAATTGGTATCCCCCCTATTTAGCTTTCTCTTCCATTGCAGGTTTTGCTTGTTTATGGGGATTCTGGACAATGAAAAAGTGGGGAGTATATGCTTATACCGTTTTAGTATTGGCTAATCAGGTAGTTCTGCTCAGCACAGGCTTATGGTCTTTGTTTTCCATATTAATACCTGCTATTGTCATAGGCGTAGGTTTTACTCATCTGAAAAAAATGACTTGATACGAAACCTGAATAGCTGACATACAAAAAGCGCCACATAAACAATTTACGTGGCGCTTTTCTATTATCTTGATGATTTACCTAATCATTTATCAGGATTTAACAAATCATAGAATTGATCCAGTTTCGGCATTAATATAATACGTGTACGACGGTTAGTAGCACGGCCTTCTGGTGTATCATTGCTGGTTAAAACATTAAATTCACCTCTACCGGCTGCAATCAATCTGTTTGGGTCAATTTTAAAGTTGCCTTGTAAGGCACGTACTACCGAAGTAGCTCTTTTCGTACTTAAATCCCAGTTGTCAGAGATACATTCTGTATTGATTGATACATTATCTGTATAACCTTCAATCATTACCTCTAAATCAGGACGTGACTGAATGATTTGTGCAATTTTACCCAATACCTCGTTGGCTCTGCTTGAAAGTTTGTAGCTTCCGCTTGAGAACAACATTTTATCCGAGATATTTACCATTACTACAGTTTTGTCAACTTTAATATCTACATCTTTTTCGTCGATACCTGCACTTAGTACACGAGTCAGGTTAACTGCTAAAGCTAAGTTGATAGAGTCAGCTTTAGTTCTGGCGGCTTGCAGACGATTGATATATTTGTCTTTCTTTTCCAATTGAGCCAGCGTTTTGTCGATATTATCGTTGGCTGCTTTCGAAAGAACTGTCAGATTACCTACTTGCTCCATTTGTTTGTCACGTAGGCTTTTTAAGTCATTAATCTGGTCTCTTAAATCTTTGATTTGAGAATCACGTTGTTGAATATCGTTGGTTGTAGCAGTACGTAAGCTTTCTCTTTCTTGTTCAGCTTTAGCTAAACGGTCTTTGAAATCCTGTACCTGGTCACCACACTTTACTAAATCAGCTTGTGATTTTTCTAACTGCTGTTGAAGACCTGCATACTTCTTTTTCGCCACACAAGACGACATGAAAATAGCTACTGCGATAAAAAATAGAAATTTAGATGGGGTTTTCATACACTAATCTACCTTATGTTTAGGGTTTAAATTTTCGCAAATTTCGAAAATTATGGATTAATAAAAAATTAAATATTAGGTGCTTTATCGTTTTTTAATATTTAGTACTAATGCTTGGCAAAAAAGTACTATTTCTTAGTAAGAAATCATTAAAACTGGCAAAACATATAAATATTTTAATACTAAATTTTGTTAGGAGCATAGATAATATAAACGCAATTCAGCTTTATTTTATTTCTTTACATACACTTTTAACGAGTACACAAAGTTTAATTTCTAATCAAAAGAATAAGATAACAAACCCATTTAAGGCAATATTATTTTTTTGAAAAATTTTTTAAAGAAATTTTCTCTCATGCAAATTCACTACTCGTTTTTAAAGTAAAAAGTTTTTCAAAAACTTCAACTTCTATTATTTAATAATTTTAGAAAGTCATTAAACAGTATAAAACAAAAGCCTGACAATCGATTGATTATCAGGCTTTTACGATTTTCCGCAGAGCGATTTAGTGACCCTAAGGGGAATCGAACCCCTGTTTAATCCGTGAAAGGGACTTGTCCTAACCGCTAGACGATAGGGCCGGCTGGTTCCATTTATCGTCTGCGTTTGTAAATCGTGGTGCAAAAGTACAGCTTTTATTTTACAATGCAATATCTCCACAAAAAAAAAGTCAAAAATTTTCAAATTCTTTTTTCTCACCCATTTTCAGAAGTAAAAATCTTATATTTGAAAATTATTAAAACCTATCCAGGATGTACGTATGAAAAAAATCTGTTTGCTTGTTTTATTCTTCATCAATACACTATGGGCAAATGCTCAAATTACTAAAACTCCCGACGAATTTCTTGGCTACAAATTAGGAACTAAATTCAGCTTTCATCACCGCATTGTTGACTATGCCCTTCATGTAGCAGCTCAAAATCCGACACAGGTAAAGATATTTGATTATGGCACTACTTTCGAAGGCCGCCCGCTTGTATTAGTAGCCATAGCTACTCCCGAAAATCTTTCAAAGTTAGAAGAGATACGCACTTCCAATCTGAAAAGCATTGGTTTATTAGATGGCAAACCATCCACCAAAGTACCTGCCATTGCCTGGTTAAGCTATAATGTACATGGCAACGAAGCCGTAAGCTCAGAGGCGGTTATGCAGGTCTTGTACGAAATGCTCAACAAGAACAATACCGTTACACAAAATATTTTGAAAAATACGGTTGTGCTCATAGACCCTTGTATCAACCCCGACGGCCGTGACCGCTATGCGCAATGGTATAATAGAGTATCAAATCAAGGTTTTAATGCTACTCCTTTTGCGGCTGAACACAACGAACCCTGGCCGGGTGGACGATTCAATCACTACCTTTTTGACCCGAATCGTGACTGGGCCTGGCAAACACAGGAAATATCAATGCAACGATTGAAAATCTATAACCAATGGATGCCTCATCTACATGCTGATTTTCATGAAATGGGAGTAAATACACCTTACTATTTCCCACCGTCGGCTCGTCCCTACCATGAAGACCTGACTACCTGGCAAAGAGAATTTCAGCAGACTATCGGGGAATATAACAAAAAGTATTTCGACAAAAACTACTGGCTGTATTTCTCAAAAGAAAACTATGATTTACTTTATCCAAGTTATGGGGATACCTACCCCTCATATAACGGTGCTATAGGAATGACCTACGAACAAGGTGGTGGCGGACGTGCAGGGATTGCTATTGCTAAAGAAGATGGAGATACTTTAACATTGTCTTATCGAATCTCTCATCATTTCTCGGCAAGTCTGGCTACGCTCGAAGCCATTTCTTCAAGAGCAGATAAAACGGTTGAGGAGTTTGTCAAATTCTTTGAACGTAACAAAAATAATCCGGTAGGCACTTACAAATCATTTGTTTTGAAAAGCAAAGGCAATGAAGCGAAAGTCAAGGCATTAGCAGGGCTTCTTGATAAATTACAAATTAATTACGGCTATGCCACCAAAGAAGCCTCTGCGTCAGGTTTTGGCTATCAAAGCCTGAAAGATGAGAGTTTTAAAGTAGAAGCCAATGACCTGATTGTAAGCACTTATCAGCCTAAAGGTACATTTGTTAAAATTTTATTTGAGCCTAAAACCACATTAGAAGATTCACTTACTTATGATATTACGGCCTGGGGCTTGCCTTATGCCTATGGTTTAAAAGCATTTGCTACCAAAGAAAAATTATCAGTTGGCAATCCTCAATCAGGCAATACAATTCCTGCACTCACTGTCGAAGGCAAGCCTTATGCCTATGTGGCCTCTTATAATTCGTTTGAAGATGTAAAATTCTTGTCGCAAATCCTGTCAAAAGGCATTAAGGTTCGCTTCAACGAAAATCCGTTTGAAACTGGCGGAAGAAAATTTGAAGTGGGTTCTATCATCATTACCCGAACCAACAATTTAAGATTGGGTGACGAGTTTGACAGAATTGTACAATCAGCAGCTAAAACGTTTAATATTAATCTGTTAGCCTCTAATTCGGGTATGGTTACTTCAGGCAACGACTTTGGTTCCAGCTCAGTTAATGTACTGAAAAACCCTCGTGTAGCTGTTATTTCCGGCGATGGTATCTCCCCTACTGCTTTTGGTGAAGTCTGGCATTTCTTTGAACAACAGATTCACTACCCCATTACAGTAATTGAAGGTTCTACTTTCTCTCGTGTACCTCTCGACCAGTTAGATGTTTTGATTTTAGCTGACGGCAGTTATGAGCGCATTTTTGGGAATGGAGATGCCTTGAAAAAATGGATTCAAGGCGGCGGAAAAGTAATTGCGATGGAAGGTGCCACCAGTTATTTTGCTGATAAAGAGGGTTATGGGTTAAATCGTAAGAAAGACAATTCGGCTAATGATAAACCAGAGTTAAAAACCTACGGTACAAGAGAGCGTGAAAGTATTTCGGAACAAGTGGTAGGTGCTATTTATAAAGTAGAAATTGACAAAACGCACCCTTTAGGCTATGGTACTGATGGCAGCTATAATTTACTGGCCCGGGACCCTTACAATTTTGAATACATGAAAGAAGGCTGGAACGTTGGTTATGTAAAAGATAATAATTACATAACCGGATTTGTAGGTGAAAAAGCCAAAGATAAAATGAAGAATACGCTGATTTTTGGTGTACACGAAATGGGCAGAGGAAAAATTGTCTATATGGCTGATGACCCTATTTTCAGAGGTTTCTGGTATAGTGGCAAGCTTATATTTGGTAATGCAGTATTTTTAGTGTATTAAACATAACCTGATTTCATTCATACCCATGTATTCAACCCGACGCTCGTTTCTTAAAAATGCGGCATTAGGCAGCGCTGCTGTCTGTGCACCTGCTATTGCTCAGGCGCAACCCATTATTCCTGCCGCCGCCACTAACAAAGTAAAGCTAAGTGTATCCAGCTACTCTTACTGGCACTTTAAAGGAGAGAAGTTTCCGATAGAAAAAGTAATTGATGATGCAGCTAAATTAGGTCTCGAAGGTATTGATGTTTTGCACCGCCAGATGGCCGGTGAAGACAATGCTTATTTACAAAAACTCAAAAAGCATGCTTTTGTAAACGGTATTGCCATGACCTGTCTTTCTATCCATCAGGGTTTTGTTAATCCTGATAAAGCAGAATTGAAAAAACACATCGACCATACAAATCATTGTATCGAATTGGCCTATAAAATGGGAATTCCTTGTATGCGTTTAAATACAGGTCGTTGGGGTACAATCAAGTCTTTTGATGATTTCATGGCAAAACGAGGTATTGAACCTGCCATTGAAGGATATACAGAAGATGAAGCCTTTAAATGGTGTATCGACAGTATTCAGCAATGCTTAAAAAAAGCAGAAGAATGTGGTGTACTATTAGCACTCGAAAATCACTGGGGACTTGGCTCAACGCCGGAGGGTATGCTACGCATCAAAAATGCCATTGATTCACCGTGGTTAAGTTTATTAATGGATACAGGTAATTTCTTGGAGAATCCTTACGATAAATTGGAGAAGATAGCTCCGCAAACCAGTTTTGTACAAGCCAAAACCTATTATGGTGGCGGCGTATGGTATTCACTTGATTTAGATTACAAACGTATTGCTGATATTCTGAAAAAAGTGAACTATCAGGGCTATGTTTCCATTGAATTTGAAGGAAAAGAAGACCCATATTCAGGCGTTAAGAAAAGCGTAGATTTATTAAGAAGTGTCTTGTATTAAGTCCTAAAGATATATCAGGCGTTCGCAAAATAAATTTTGCGAACGCCTATTTTTTTGTACGAACTGCCAGTTTATGTCTTTTTCTACGTCTTTGCCAAAGTAAGAACCCCGTAATAGACAAGAAACCCGGAGTAAGCCCAATAATAATATAGATTATTTTAATTGGTAAGCCTCCATAGTTACCGATATGCAATGAATAAAAAGTAGCTTCTATTCTATTCCAAAGGCTTTCATCAGCAATACGGCTTATACTTATCATCTCTCCTGTTTGCGGGTTAAAATGAATAGAATTGTTTCCTGCCCATATAGCCGCTTCACCTTTCACAGCCCCTCTTACAAAAAATTTCTTGGCAGGTTGCGTTGGTAAATAAACATATTGCGGCATTAAATCCGGCATTTGTATGGTTGCCTGTTTAAATAAAGAATCCAATGATTTTTTAGCTACTGTATTAGATTTGGTCGGAATCATTTCCTTGATCCATACTTCAGGTTCAAAAGCAAATAAATTCAACCAGAATCCGGTAAATGCTATAATACTATTGAAAAACAATGCCCACACACCTATTATACGATGTAAATCAGAAGTGATAGTTCGCCAGCTTTTACGGTTAATTTTTATTCGGAAAGTTAAAACCTGCACAATGTGTTTTTTGTAAATAATTACACCTGTAATAATAGAAAGAATAATACATAAGCCTAAAAGTGCTACATAGGCAGTACCCGGCACACCCAATTGCAGACTGAAGTGATACTGATAAATCCAGTTGATGGCACTGGGAGTTAAATCTTGTAATTCTCCTTCTCTCAGAATTTTCCCTGTAAATGGGTCATAGGTAATAAGACCTAAATCATAACTGGTAATACGGGCATCGTTGAGATATAGCCTGAAATTATAGGCTTTATTGGGAGCATCATCAGGGTTCAGCCAGGCAATACCATCAATGGCTGGATAACGCCTGACAATATCTTTATAAAAATAATCAAGTGGCAGTTTCTTCGGTTTTTCCTGAACAGTCAGCAATTGTTCATTGACTAAAACGTCGATTTCTTCTTTAAATACCAGTGCTGACCCACTTAGCCCTAACAAAATTAAAAAAAAGCCATTAACCAGCCCGAGCCAACTGTGTATTCTAAAAAGCTGACGGTTCAGTTTCATATTTTCTTTGGTAAACAAGGTATAAAATTAGTCTCCTGTTACTTTCGCCACGAACACAACAGCACTTTATTTCCAAAAACACTGCCTATCAGCATTTTATTCCTCCAGACTGCTCCAACACTTGACCCGGAAAGTGGATTTCCATCATTGAGATAGATACTTTCGACTGAAGGTTTTTCATTTTCAAAAGAAATTTTAACGATTTCAGAAGGTGATAATTTTGAATGGTCTTTCGAATGCGCTAAAAAAGCCAGTAATTTCGGGTGGCATCCCACCCATAAATCGCCCGATTCATCTAATTCTATATTATCTGCCCCATTTACAGCAATTTCACTGTTTTCTGTCAGCTTTCCCGATACGATATCTCGGTCAAAGACCTTGATTTTTTTTCCGGTAGTAGCCGCAACAAATAGTTTTTTACCATCCTGACTCACGTTGATTCCATTGGCATATAAAAATCCATCAGCCGAAATGCTTCCTTGAGTACCATCAAAATAGCATACATTTCCCATAGGTATCTGCAATAAATCTTTTTTCGAACGCAACCACGATTTTTTTTCATCATGGTCATTGGTCAGGTAAAACTGTCTGTCCCCTACGCCAACAATATCATTAGGACTGATAAACAACTCATTTGTAATGGTTTCTTGATGAATCAAACTACTATCCGTAAACTGAAATATTTCAACAGAATTATCCTGATTTCTATGATGATTAATGACAAAAAGTATTCTCTGCCCTTCGTCCGTTTGATACAAACTAATTCCATGCGGATGAAAATCATTAAATGGCAAATTGTCTGTCAGTTTTTTAGGTTGAGGAGTATCTTCTTTAAGATTTAAAAGATAAATAGCTCCATTTGGGGCATTTTCGGTAAAAGCACTTGAGGATATTAAAGCCAACCCTGTTGTTTTATCGATTGTGATATCTTCTGCCCCATTAAAACCCTTGATTTCGGTTACTCTACCTTCAAAATGTGGTTCTATCTTTGTGAAAAAACCTGAGTTCCATGCAATTCTAAGAATAAATGCGATTACCAACAGCAATATTACTAAAGTAATTTTTAACCAGAGTTTCATAGGATAGTCTGTTTTAATCAATTCTTTTTTCTTTTCCAGAATACATAAAATATCAATACAATAAGCGCACTTATGCTAAAGGCAATCAGTAGAAAAACCTTTTTATGATTAGCTTCTGCCTGACTTTGTTTCTCGTCTATGACAGTTACATTAGCCCAGGCAATAAAGGCATCAGCCATCGGAAAAGTACCAAAGAAATATTTCTTTTGTTGTTTGCCACTTATAGGATAGCTCAGGCCTTCTATGTTATTGCGTAAACTTCTGACTATGGCAAAGTCTTTATGAATAGCCATTGCCTTGATTCCTACGATAGATGCAACTCCTCCCACATCCCAGATAATAGGACCTGAATCAATATCACCAGCCCCAACATGACCTTTGGGAAACTCCCGAATAGCTACTAATCCTAAACGACGGTCAAGAAAATGTGCTTTAAATTTCACATACTGTTGCTCGGCCAATACTGAATCAATTTCGGGTAAAAAAACATTTATCAGACTTTGCGAAGAGCCTCTGGGATATTTTTCGTCTGTTGAATGAGGTATCAACCCTGTATTTCTATCTAAATCAGTCTTTATATAAGTTACACATTTATTGATTACTTCCTGATATTTCGGGGCAAATAGTCTGTCATGCAAAGCTAATGAAGCTAAACATATAATATTATCAGCCTGCCATGTTCCGGAAGAATACGAACGTAAATAAGAAAATCCTTTTGCTTCAAAAGCATGAGCAATTTTCTCACATTTCAATGAAAAATTCTCTATATCAATACTTCTTCTTTGACTTGAATCGATAAGGGAGAGTTTTTTACCTGATAATAGTGTTGTCCAACCCTGATAAAACGCCCCATATTCTAAAGACAGATTTTTTCTAAAAGTTTTCTTCCCTTTTGCAGAGTTCACTTGCTTGATTGCCCAATCAATTTCCTCTATTGCTTCTTTTGCTAACTGACTACGCTTATCCGTTTTATCAATAAGCTCACACCATGTTAAACCATATATTACATGAAAAAAGATAAATCCTTCCGGAAAAATTTGTTGTAGTTCATCTGCTTTCCCTTGATGAATTTCATTTTTCAGAAAGTGTAACTGTTTAATAACATCCTGATTCAATACATGGTTATTATCAATTATCAGTTCAGGTTGATCATATAATTTTACACTCAAATGAATCAGCATAAACAGCAATAGCAGCAGAAAAAAACTACAGATAACTTTCAGGAATGTTCGCATCAGAAGATGAGGGAAATATTAACATTACACATCACAAATCCCTACTCCTTGTTTCAATGAAGCCAATTTATCTTTACGGGCAGGAATAAATTCCTGAGCTACAAAACCTTTAAAGCCCGTATCAGCAATTGCTTTCATAATTGAAGGATAATACAATTCCTGTGTCTCATCTATCTCGTGTCTGCCCGGTACACCTCCCGTATGATAATGCGCAATATATTGTTGATTCTCTTTAATAGTTCTGATTACATCGCCCTCCATAATCTGCATATGGTAAATATCATAGAGCAGTTTAAAATTAGCTGATCCTATCATTTTACACAAATCTACTCCCCATTTAGTATGGTCGCACATATAGTCTTTATGGTCCACTTTGCTATTTAATAATTCCATTACCAGAACCACTTTCTTGCTTTCGGCATAAGACAGTATTCTCTTTAAGCCCTCAGCACAGTTTTTCATCCCTTGCTCATCGTCAATAGCGGAATCCCGATTGCCTGAAAAACAAATCAGATTGGTAAAACCTGCTTTAGCCGTCTCGTCAATCAGGTATTTGTGCCATTTTTCTAAACCTTCGTGATGTTCTTTTTTATTCCAGCCTTTCACAATTCCCCAATCTTTTGAGGTACTCGAAACCATCGCACAACTAAGT
Source organism: Emticicia agri (assembly GCF_004168285.1). GTDB lineage: Bacteria > Bacteroidota > Bacteroidia > Cytophagales > Spirosomataceae > Emticicia > Emticicia agri. The sequence goes on from NZ_SEWF01000007.1 coordinate 117,366, forward strand.
CCGTGCTTTTTAACCGTTTCAAATTCTTCTGGTTTCAATAATTCTATGGAGGCTAAACCAATATCTTTGGCCGATTTGCAGAGGGCATCTAACGGAACCGAATCATAACACCAACGACAAACGGAGTGATTGATTTTTCCTTTGAGTTCGGAACCCATTCCGATATCGGCGGCATCAATTCGGGAAGCAATTAATCCTGCTGTGGCTACAGTTGCAGCTCCACCAACAATTTTTTTCATAGCATTACGGCGAGAGTTTGAATTTTCCATACTTTTGGAAAGTATTTAAAATATGAGGGGTTGAAATTATACAAATGTATAAAATCACTCTTTTAATCTATTCTTCGCTTATGAAAAAATTATTTGCATTCAGTTTCAGTCTCTCAATACTGACACTATATATCTCCTGCCAAAAAATTGAGGAAAATGATTCTGTTATTGAAAGCCCGCCCAAGTACGTTATTGACGACGCTAAACCTGTATGGGCAGATGAATTTAACTATTCAGGTGTGCCTGATCCAACTAAATGGAGCTACAACATTGGCGGACATGGCTGGGGCAATCAGGAAAAACAATACTATACCAAAGACGCCAAAAATGCACGTGTAGAAAATGGTGTGCTGATTATTGAGGCCAGAAAAGAAAAAATGGAAAACAATGATTATACTTCAGCACGGTTGGTAACCAAAAACAAAGCAGACTTTGTCTATGGGCGGTTTGAGATTAAAGCTAAACTCCCCAAAGGAAGAGGCACATGGCCTGCAGGTTGGATGCTGGCTACTGAAAAAAACTACGGAGCCAGCGACTGGCCGGATAACGGTGAAATTGATATTATTGAACATGTAGGTTTCGACCAGGACCGTGTACATGGCAATATTCATACAAAAGCATTTAATCATACCATTAAAACCAATAAAGGGAATAATGTGGTAGTACCCGGGGTATCAGATGATTTTCATGTTTATGCCTGCGAGTGGACACCTGATGCCATAACTATTGAGATAGACGGCAATAAATATTTCACCTTTCCAAAGCAAAGCAATTACGGTTGGGCAGAATGGCCTTTTGATAAAAAGTTTCACTTAATACTGAATATAGCTGTTGGTGGAGGTTGGGGCGGACAAAAAGGGATAGATGATAGTATCTTCCCTCAACGAATGGAGGTAGACTATGTGAGAGTCTACCAAGGAGTAAAAAAATAAATGATTTATGGTGGATAGCGGGAAAAGCACTTATAATAAGGCACTTACCATGAAACATAATTGATGAAATAAGAAAAGCAAGAATCAGATGACTCTTGCTTTTGCTCTCGTCAAACTGCTGTTGATTATTAAAATCATCGAGCCGTTGGCCTTGGCGAACGGGCCGGTGACTTTATGGCTTATTGCCTTACGCTTTACACGCATTTACTGCAATTATAGCAATAAAAATCATCACGACAACAATTTCATCAAAATATTCGTAAAAAATCTTCTTCATACTCCTTTACTTTTCCTAAAATGACTCTAATTTCCGTAAAAAGGTTGGAACTCAAGTATTATTTATTTGTTAAGTTAAGGTAGTAGTCAGAAGGATATATTCATGGCTATAACAAGTGCGTGATTACAATGCAAATATCGCAAAGCCCTTGATACCTGCCAATACCCATTTCAGGGTATTTTTTATAAATGTTATCCGTACCAGTACGTATTAGGTTAAATTAATTTTCTTTCAACAGCATATTTTATCAAGCCGACAATGGTTTTTGTATTGGTTTTACGGTAGATATTTTTTCTATGTGTCTCTACCGTTCTTTCCGAAATATACAATTGTTTCGCAATATCGGCATTCGAAAATTCTTGTGCAATTAATTTCAGGATTTCAATTTCTCTGTCTGTCAGCCGATAGGTTTCTTCTTCCGAATCATTTCTGTTAGCAAGGCTCCTCAGAATTTCGTTTGAAACTTCTCTGCTAAAATACACATTTCCTTTAGAAACCTCGTTGATAGCTTCAATCAACTCACCTCTGCCGATGGTCTTTAGAATAAAACCCGATATACCTGCGTCCATAAGGTCATGCACGATTGAAACATCATATGAAACTGACAGCGCCAGTACCTTTACCTCAGGAAATTCTTTCTTTACTCTCTGTGTCAGTTCAATACCTGTCATTTTAGGCATATACAAATCCGTCAATAAAATATCTACCGGATTATGCGCCAGATACGACAAGGCAATTTTGCCATCTAATAGCTTCCCAACTACTTCAAAATTGTCAACGTCCTGTAACATGGCTTCAATTCCATCAATCAGAATTTGATGATCGTCAACAATTAAAATTTTGAGTTTGGTGGCAGTCATTTAGAGTTAATCAGGGGAATTTCAACAATCACACTTGTCCCTCTCCCGATTGCGGAATCAAAATTAACACTTCCATTTAAATATTCCACTCTTGTTGCCACATTTTTAATTCCAATTCCATGATTTCTGGCATCTTTTGTATCAAATCCTTTTCCATTATCTTCTACAACCAGCACCAGTTCATGCTCATGTTTTACTAGTTCTATACTCACTTTGGTTGCCTCTGCATGGCGGATAATATTACTCAGAATCTCCTGCACAATCCTGTACATCATGGTCTCTATCTTTTCGCTCAATCTTTCTTTAATACCTATAATCTGTAACTCTATCTGCAAAACTCCTAAAGCATTGATTTTGTTAACAAATTGTTTCAATGCCGTCGATAACCCTAACTTGGTTAATGCCCCAGGCATCATATTATGAGATATTTCCCTGATTTCCTTTATACTTTCTTCTAATAAATCCAGAGAGTTCTGTATATGTTCGTTCTCTACTTTTTTCTTGGCCAGAAAATTACCTAATGCCATTCTTGCGGCAGCAAGCATCTGCCCTATTCCATCATGCAAATCACGTGCTATCCTTACCCTTTCTCTGTCTTCAGCTTCCAGAATAGCTTCTGTCCGCTGCTGCTGTGCCAGCGTTTTTTCCATAAAAAGTTTTTCAGCCGTATCCTGCATAGCTTTTAAGCGGTAGGCTAATAAAACCATTAATACAACTATCTCTAAAAGAAATGCGCCCGCAAAATATTCTATTTCCACCAGGCGGGTTCCATTTATAATTTCATAATTACTCAAAGCTGAGTGAAATACAATAGTAGCGATAGGTAAATTGGCCAGCAAAAAATAAAAAGCTTCTTTGGCAAAATGTTGAATCCTAATACAATAGATAGCTCCAAAAATCACATATAAGGTAGGAAACCAAAAAACCACACTTAAAATGCCACTTATGAGAGCACTGTACGAATGAAAAAGTGTATCCTTTAACGAAAGGTGGTCAACATATAAAAACAAGAGCATAATGGTAAGCATACCAATTACTGCCCAGGTCATATAATTAAAAAATGATGTTTTCAACAAATCCCAGCGAAGGTACTTTCTGATAAATAATAAGCCGGATATTAGAAACAGAAGCGAACATACATATCTCATCCGGTTACCGGATACACCAAACGAGCCATCTACATAAAACCGGATAAAATATCCCTGAGAAGTGCATATAAACCCAATGGCCATTAATACATATAGCCCATAAAAAAAATAGAGCATATCTTTAAAGGCAAACAGCAGAAGAAAAGAGAAGAAAACCACAAACAACAATATACCTATTACAAATCCCCAGGTATGATAGTCAGCCGAATAATAGTAATAATCAAAAGCATTTCTCTCCCATACTGTAATAGGTACCCATATCGAACCTACTTCTTTCCTGAGTTTTATATAACAGGTAATTTCCTGATTGGCTTTCAGGGCTATAGGGAAAATAAAATTTCTATGCTTAACAGGTCTGTCTAACTGAGGGGTATCCCATGAAAGATACTGAACATTTAATATTTTATTGTCTTCAACCGCATAAAATCTTCCTTCGTCATACAAAGGCGTAGGCAATTCTACCACAAAAGTCTGGTTGATATTAGTCGTATTTTTCAGCCTGAACTTAAACCAGTAAGCATTACCCTTAGCCCAGAAAGTAGGCGCATTGCCATTGGCTTTTTTAAAGACAAAGTTTTTAGGAAACTCCAGTATTTTCTCTATGGTAAGGGCATTACTTTTATCTAGCAGGTACATCAGCCCCAAAGGCATATTTTTTTTTGCCAGTTACCATCATAATTAATACTGGCAAAACCTGTACTATCTTGTGCCAAAAGCCTGGAACTCAGCAGGCTTATGATAAAAATATAAATACCCTTTTTTACCAGACCATCTGACTGAACTAATCCTGAAATGACTGGCAACTTCATGACATTAATAGAAGAATATATAGGATACAATAATAGCCGTAACTACTCCGGCGAAATCGGCTAACAAACCTGCTACGAGAGTATAGCGTGTATGCTTGATACTAACAGAGCCAAAATACAAGGCTAATATGTAAAGAATGGTATCTGAACAAGCCTGAAAAACACATGATAACCGACCTACAAAAGAATCGGCACCGTAGGTTTTCATGGCATCAATCATCATGGCTCTTGACCCACTGCCGCTTAAGGGGTGCATTAAGGCAGTTGGCAAAGCATCTGTAAAATCAGTATTGATACCTGTAAGTCCGAATACCCATTTCATACCATCTACTATATAAGTTAAAGCCCCACAATTACGAAAAACACTGATGGCTACCAGCATACCTACCAGATAAGGAATGACTCTTACTGAAGTTTCGAATCCGTTCTTGGCTCCTTCAATAAAGGCTGAAAATACATCTACTTTCTTATACATAGCCCCCCCAATAAAGCCCACAATAAAAATGAACAGTATCATATTACTCACTACTTTAGAAGTAGTCTCAATTTCTTCTTTCGACAACCTCGCAAAATACCAGATAACAAAACCGATAAAGGCCGTAACACCCAACAACCATGATAGCAGGGTTTTATCAAAGAAATTGATACGTTGTTTAATACCCACAAACAACATTCCGGTAAGGGTAGCTACATAAACAGATATTAACGCAGGGATAAAAATATCAGAGGGGTCGGCAGCATTATAAATTGCTCTTTGTGCCATTATACTTAAAGGTATTAGTACAGGGCCTGCACTATGCAGTACCATAAACATAATCTGGGCATTAGAGGCCGTATCTTTATGAGGGTTCAACTCCTGTAGGCTTTGCATGGCTTTTAAACCAAATGGTGTAGCGGCATTATCTAACCCTAACATATTGGCCGAAAAATTCATAATCATTTGTCCATTGGCAGGGTGGTCTTTGGGTACTTCCGGAAATAACTTGCTGAAAAACGGCCCGATGATTCTTGCCATTCTTCTGATAACCCCTGCCTCCTCTCCTACTTTCAGAATACCCAGAAAAAAAGTCATGACCCCGGCCAGCGGCAAAGCTATATCCATTACTGCCAGTTTAGCAGAATCAAACATACCATCAACTACAAGCTTGAATATTTCAGTATCGCCTGTAAAAATGAGTTTGATAAGCGCAATAACAAATGCAATAAGAAAAAATGCTACCCAAATGTAGTTTAATGCCATAAATTTGAGATTTTAGGGTTAGATTTGTCGGGAATATAGAACAAACCGATATTAATCTGATAGGTTTTCTGTCAAAAAATCAAATTTACACAAACAAATCATTACTATGACAAAACTAAAGCTAATTTTAGGATTCTTCACTATTATACAGCTAATAGCGAGTTGTACTTCTCAAACCAAAACTGAAAATACTGATAGTCTGACGGCAGACTCAACCCAGATTCAAAAGGATACAGTAACTATAGTTGATGAGAATAAAATTCCGGAATTAGAGCAAAGAATGATAGATCAGGGATTAGTAAATATCCAGACTATCGACTCAACAATCATGGTAGAATTGAAATATTCGACTACTGATAATTTTGTACATACAGATGTTTATGGCGACTTGACACGTGCTTACATGCAACAAAAGCCTGCTGAAATGCTTGCCAAAGCCAGTAAGATACTCCAAAGCAAATATCCCAACTACAGACTACTGGTTTACGATAGTTCACGTCCTTTAACAGTACAACATAAATTCTGGGCATTGTTAGATACTGTTCCACCAATAAAGAGGGCTGACTTTGTAGCCAATCCGGCAGAAGGCTCTATTCACAATTTCGGTTCGGCTGTTGATTTGACAGTCTATGACCTGACAACGCAAAAACCATTAGATATGGGCACTAAATACGATTATTTCGGCGATTTAGCCTACCCTATCTATGAAGAGCAGATGTTGAAAGAAGGCAGACTCACCAAAGAACAAATTGCCAATAGATTGGTATTACGCAATGCTATGGAAAAAGCAGGCTATATGCGTATAGACAGTGAGTGGTGGCATTTTAATGCACTCTCTCGTGCAAAAGCCAAAGAATTATATAAGATTATAGAATAAGTTTTTCATCTTCCACAGTAGCTAACATTCATGTTTGAAGAGATTAACGCCTATATAAAACGTTACACACTTTGCGACGAACAAGAGGTAAAGTTTTTCAACTCATTGCTTCAATATAAAACCATTACTAAGAAAACCTTTTTGTTGCAAGAGGGAGAAATATGCAAGTTTGAGGCCTTTATCAAAAAAGGCTGTATCCGTACCTATTATATAGACCACAAGGGTGCAGAAGTAACCTTGCAATTTGCCATTGAAAACTGGTGGGTGAGCGACATTGCCAGTTTTCATGAGCAAAAGCCCAGCCGTATGTTTATTGAAACCCTAGAAGACTGTGAGTTGCTTCTACTAACGCCTGAAACCAAAGAAAAGCTCCTGATGCAAGTACCCAAATTTGAGCGGATGTTCAGGTTAATGGTACAGCGTAATCTTACCCGATTGCAAGAACGTTTGTTTCAGACCATTGCTACTACTGCCGTAGAAAAGTACCTTGACTTTATAGAACGCTACCCAACTATTCCACAAAGAGTAGCGCAACATTATATTGCTTCTTATTTAGGCTTTTCGCCGGAGTTTCTGAGTAAGGTTAGAACTAAACTGGCGAAGAAATAAAACAAGTGTTTTGCTGCCAATTATTGAAGTTTTTTCAGATTTTTAATTATGCTTAGACTAAAAATTATACCTCGTCAAACAATGAACAAACTATCTGTTCTGATTCTTTTTTTACCCTTTTTGTTTCTTATCAATCTTTTGCACAGATTAATCCCTACTCACCGCTTGAGGGTTTTAGTAATGCACACTTAAGTAAAGAAATAGCTATTAGATTAACTGAAGGAATTCCCAACGATTCATTAAAGCTATTAGCTATCTACGACTGGATTATAGAAAATATTGCTTACGATACTTTATTATATAAGCAGTCACAAAACTCTATGTTTTGGGATAAATTCAATTCTTCTAAATTCTTTACGATTGTGCTGAAATTCTTGCGAAAAAGAAAACAATTGATTTTGGCTATGCTCATTTATTTTCCTCTATGTGTAACCACATAGGCATACAGAATGCTGTTGTAAAAGGGTTTGGTCGCATTGATAGTACTCAAATTCAGAAACCAAATCATACCTGGGTAGCATTTAAACTACATAATAAATGGTACATTGCTGACCCCTCATGTGATTCGGATATTTATCATACAGGCTATAAAACTGAACAGAAATCCAGATATGTTTACTTAATGGGTGATCCTAAAATTTTTCTGACTCTCCATTTTCCAATTGATCCACTATGGCAACTCAGACCCTCAATTATCTCATTGAAAGACTGGAACGCTTTTACCTTCAATTCAAATACCGGAGATATTGCTTTTAATTATATTGACTCTTTGAAAAATTATGACAATATTGCCATAGAAAAAAATTTCCTTGCCAGCCTGAATAGAGTTATTCAAAATAAAGAGCTTGCTTATATAGCCCACTATGAATACTGTTCTTTTTTTTCACAACTTTTGGACGAAGAAATAGCTAAATATTTAAACATTAACAGACAATTAAATTCAGGAAATAAGAATATTGAAGAAATGGCAAGAAAACTATTGCCAAGAAAAAAAGAATTATTTGATCGACTTTTACGAATCGAATCTTATGTGACAAAATTTAATTATCATGGTCAAAAGTTATCAGAAGTTCAATACCCGAGTAAATTCAACTCCATAATAGCTGGAACGATATCATATTCAAAAGAAGAAACCAACAGAATAAATCATTTTCTGGTGTATGAACGGAACTCATTAAAGGAGACTATCAAAGAGTTAGAACCTTACCAAAAGAAAACCGCCAGTAAAAAGTAATACCCACCCGGTACTACTTTTTTTTCACATTCTTCATTTCTTGTCATAGTTCAATGTTTTTGAATTTTCAAGGGCGCAACTTTGTATCATTAAATCAACAACAACTAAGTTGAGATTTGAGACAAAGCATTTTTGAATTTTAAAATATTATGACAATGGAAAATAAAACCTTAGGTATCCACCACATTACAGCCATTGCTGGTGATGCCAAACGCAATTTCAACTTTTATACAAAAGTATTAGGCTTACGTTTCATTAAAAGAACCGTAAATTTTGACGACCCTCAAACTTATCACTTTTACTTTGGCGATGAAGAAGGTAATCCCGGTACTATTCTTACTTTCTTTCCTTGGGGCAGTGCGGTAAGACAAGGTAAACGTGGCGCAGGTATGGCTACCGAAATCGGGTATGCAGTACCCGAAGGAAGTCTGGATTTCTGGGTAGATCGATTCAAAAAATACAATGTAATTTATAACAAACCTTCTGAAAGGTTTGGCGAGAAATACCTGACTTTCTTAGACCCTGATGGTTTGAAATTAGAATTGATTGTACCTAAAACCCCTGATACCAGAAAGCCTTATGAAACAGGTGAAGTAAAAGCTGAAGTAGCTACCAGAGGTTTCTATAATACAACCATCACGCTTAACGACATCAAACCAACTGCAATGGTATTGACAGAGATATTTGGTTATAAATTAATCGGACAAGAAGCAAATCGTTACCGCTATGCGACTGATGCCGTAACCACTGCCAATATTATTGATTTGGTAGAGTTACCAAACGAAGCAAGAGGATTAGGCGCCGGTGGTACAGTTCACCATATTGCGTTCAGAGTAAAAGATGATGCTACTCAAATGGAGTTTCATGATAAAATCGAGAAATTAGGGTTTCATATTACGCCGCAGATAGACCGTAATTATTTCCATTCGTTGTATTTCAGAGAACCGGGTGGCGTATTATTTGAAATTGCCACTGATAATCCAGGATTTACCGTAGATGAGCCATTGGAAGAATTAGGTACTAACCTGAAACTACCAGCACAATACGAGCCACGTAGAAAACAGATAGAAGAACATCTGGTAAAATTAGACTGATTTAAAAACTGATAATGTATCATGGATTTTCAAGCATTAAAATATATTTATCAGCCAAGCAATCATGCAGGAGCAAATACCCTTTTGCTTCTGCATGGCACAGGTGGCGACGAAAATGACCTACTGCCTATTGCCAAAGAATTCGGGAATGATTTCAACATTCTGAGCCTTAGAGGAAATGTATCAGAAAATGGAATGCCTCGTTTTTTTAAACGCTTAGGCATGGGCATATTCGATGAACAGAATTTAACCTTTCGTACACACGAAATGGTTGATTTTATCAAAATTTTGGCTGAAAAAGAAGGCTTCGATACTACAAAGATTATTGCTTTGGGCTATTCGAATGGGGCTAATATTGCAGGCAGTACCTTGGTTTTGTACCCTGATTTTCTGGCAGGAGCTATCTTATACCGACCAATGCAGCCCTTTAAGAACATAAAAGATGACTTAAAAAACAGCAGTAATACTCCCATATTTATGAGTAATGGCATGGCTGACCCGACCATTTACCCGTCTGATACTGTAAAATATATAGGTATTCTAAAAAATGCAGGGTTTGACGTAGCCAATTACAGTCTATCAACCGGCCATAATCTAACCAGAGAAGATTTGCAACTATCGATTGAGTGGTACAAACAACACTTTGTTAATAATCGTTAAAAAGCCAAGGGATAATAGCCAGAATATAGCATCGAGTTGAAATAGTTTTTTTAGATTTGCGGAAAGATTCCTTAAACCCATTATGATAAAAAAACTATTCGGGGCTTATATGCTGGTTATTATCCTTTTTTCGTGTAATAACACCGAAAAATCAGGTGATACTACTGATAAAACCTCAACCACGCCTTCCATTCCTTTTAAATTAGTTAATTCTTTTCCTCACGACACCACCGCTTTTACCGAGGGGCTTTTAGTACATAATAATCAGGTATTTGAAAGTACTGGTTCTCCTGACCAACTGACTGAAACTTCGTCTGTTATCGGGATTCTTGATTTAAAGACAGGAAAACTAAACACAAAAGTTACACTTGATAAATCACAATACTTTGGTGAGGGCATTGCCATTCTGAATGACAAAATCTATCAACTTACCTGGAAATCGAAAAAAGGTTTTGTATATGATTTAAAAACTTTCAAAAAGATACAGGATTTTAGTTTTAACAATAATGAAGGCTGGGGATTGACTACCGACGGCAAATCTTTGATTATGAGCGATGGCACTTATAACCTTACTTATTTAGACCCTACTACTTTGGCTGTTATTAAAACCCTTCCGGTAAGAGAAAATGGTTATGCCAAAGAGCAGATTAACGAATTAGAATACATCAAAGGCTTTATTTATGCCAATATCTGGCAAACCAATGAAATTATAAAGATTGACCCTGCTACGGGCAATGTAGTAGCTAAATTAGATCTTGGCACACTGGCAACAGACGCCAGAACCCAATATGCCAAGTCTTTGGAAATGAATGGCATTGCTTTCGATTCAACAAGCAATAAAGTTTATGTTACCGGAAAAATGTGGCCCAAAGTGTATGAAATAGATTTTAGTTATTAAAAAAACAAATGTCAGGTAGCAGGAAAGACTGGTACTAACGAAAACTGTGGAAAGAAGCCTTTTGCGTTTATCAATCGGAATATTATAGAGATTTATTGAGGGCAATGATTTGTTTTTGAAAGATTTTAATACAAATTATTAGTTTTTTTCGTATCTTTGCATACTTTTTTGGAAGACACTCCCAAATAAATTATTTTTATCGATATGCGTAAACTCCGTATTCTGTACGTTGCAAGTGAAATAAATCCCTTCCTGCAAGTTTCAGAAGTAGCAGAATTTCTTCGTAAACTTCCGCAAGCCATGCAAGAAAAAGGCATGGAAATCCGAATCCTGATTCCTCGTTTTGGCTCAATCAATGAGCGTAAAAACCGCCTCCACGAAGTGGTAAGACTATCAGGAATAAATATTTCAGTCGGAGAAGATGAAAAACCTCTTATTATTAAAGTGGCTTCTATCCCGAGTGCAAAATTGCAGGTTTATTTTTTAGACAATGAAGACTATTTCAACAGGAAATACGTTTTCTTAGATAAAGAGGGAAGTTTCTACGATGACAATGACGAAAGAACTATCTTTTTCTGTAAGGGAGTTCTGGAAACTGTGAAGAAACTTGGTTGGGCTCCAGACATCGTACATTGCACTGATTGGATGACTGCTCTAATTCCGCTGTATCTCAAAACAACTTATAAAAACGACCCTGTTTTCAAAGATACAAAATCAGTTTTTACTATTTATAATAACGCTTTTGAGCACAAGTTCGACGAGGATATTCTTGAAAAAGCAAAAGCGATGGACGTCTCAGACGAGGCATTAGCCCATTTGCGTTCGGCGGACTTTGAAGGATTCATCAAAATAGGTTGTCAATATGCCGACTCGGTAGTAAAAGCTAACGAGGATATGAATGAAAAATTAAGTACATTATTGAATGAAATTAAAGCTAACAAAATTGAAGCAGGTATTGAAGACAACGACGTTACAGAAACGTACTTTAATCTTTATACAGAACTCGTTCCTTAAAAATAGCCGGAATTTCACACATAAGATGCGGAATGTAGCCCTGATGCTACTTTCCGCTTTCTTTTTCTCGTGTGAAGACCCTATTAATATTGCCGTTGACACACCCACTACCGGAGGACAGTTTTCTACCACATTTACAGACACACTTACTGTGGAAAGAGCAACCGTTATGCTCGACTCTACCGTTACCTCTGAACAAACAGGTGCACTTGTCGGACACTATAAAGACCCAGTTTTCGGCGATGTATCAGCTACAGTATTTGCACAGGTAACACTTCCTTATGACGGAACCAATGGTTCTTATTATCCTTTTGCCGTAGCCACTGCCGATTCATTGACAGCCGTATATGATTCAATGTATGTATATGTAGTACATAACGGTTTTTCTTATGGAGACTCTACTAAACCTGTTACATTGAATATTCATCGCTTAACAGAAGATTTTGTTAAAGGCAAAAAATACCTTAACGATAATTCACTGGCTTATAATGCTACTCCTTTAGCCAGCCAGGTACTTACCTATAAAGACTTCAAGCGTGCGACTGTAAGTACAACAGATAGTTTGATTAAATTTAAAATGCCTCAGACAGTAGGTCAGGAGTTGTTTGCACTTGCCAACAAAGCCGAAAGCCGGGATATTGATAAATTTACAGCAGCCGTAAAAGGATTTGCCTTTACAGTTAATCAGAGTGCCGAAACTGTGTATGGTCTTTCGCTCACGGCTGGCACCAGCTACCCGGTTGTTTATTACCATGCGCCTGGAGATACCGTAGCCAAAAGCCTTCCATTAACATTCCTCGGTGAGCGTTTTAGTGAGATTAAAAGCAACAGACAAGGTACTGTTTTGCAAGACCTCAAGATGTTTCAATCAATTCCGGCGTCGGCTACCGGTAATAAAACCTATATGCAGACAGGGGCTGGTATTACCACCAAAATGACTTTCCCAACCCTGGAAAACCTCCTGAAAACGGGTAGTAATAATGTTGCTATTAACAAAGCGGAGTTAATTCTTGAGCCCGATTTAGACCAGATTACTGGCAATTTCAAGCCACCTGCCCAGATTGCACTGGTTGAAATAGGAAAAGATAACCGCTTGAAGAAAACCAATAATATAGAAGATTTTGTTGCGCTTGATGTTGCTTCTGGTGTACAATATGTATCAGACTACAGCACTACTAACAACAATTACAAGTTTAATTTTACTTCGTATATTCAGGATATTATAAACAAGCGGAAAACTACCGATGGCATTGCGCTTGTGCCAAGTATAATCAGCACCAGTTCTACCGGAGCTACTACGATACTTATTTATAACAATAATGTATCAAGGGCGGTATTCAAAAACATTAAGCTGAATGTCTATTACTCAGGTAAAAGATAAAATACTATATTTAAAGGATAAAATCATATAATAAAAGAGGAGACCGAAATCTCCTCTTTTTTATTTTTATATTGTATTTTTTTCATAAATTTGAATGATTATGAGTTCATAAATTGGACTTTTTTAATTAAAAACTTCTTTATTTACAGAAAACTAACATTCTACTTAAAAACTTTTTAAAAACTATGTGCGGAATTGTTGCATACGTCGGGCATCGGGAAGCTGCTCCTCTTATTATCAAAGGGCTTAAAAGATTAGAATATCGTGGGTACGACAGTGCAGGTATAGCCTTGTTAAATGGTCACGGCCTTAAAGTCTATAAGAAAAAGGGCAAAGTTTCAGATTTAGAGAATGAGTTAAAAGACAAGGAACTCTTAGCCCGTATAGGCATTGGTCATACCCGTTGGGCTACTCACGGAGAGCCAAACGATATTAATGCCCACCCGCATTATTCAACCAACAAGAAATTAGCTATTATCCACAATGGAATTATTGAAAACTATGCCTCTATCAAACAAAGCCTGATCAATAAAGGCTATGCTTTTGAAAGTGCAACAGATACAGAGGTATTGATTAAATTCATTGAAGATATTCAGACCAATATGTTTTGCAATCTGGAAGAAGCAGTCAGAATTGCACTTCATGAAATTGTAGGTGCTTATGCCATTGTGATTATTGACGAAGAAAACCCTACACAGTTAATCGCAGCCCGTAAAGGTAGCCCTTTGGTAATTGGCGTTGGTGAAGATGAATTTTTCTTTGCTTCTGATGCTACACCTATCATTGAATATACCAAAGAAGTAGTTTATCTCGACGATTACGAAATTGCCATTGTCAAAGACAATGAGCTAATCATTAAAAACTTAGCCAACGAAGATATTGCGCCTTATGTAGAAACCGTTGAACTGGAACTGGAAGCCATTGAGAAAGGCGGATACGACCACTTTATGCTGAAAGAAATCTTTGAGCAACCCCGTTCAATTGCCGATTCCATGAGAGGACGTATCAATCTTGAAAATGCAAGTTTACAATTGGGTGGTCTGAGAGATTATTTAGACAAAATAGCTAAAACAGATAGAATTGTAATAGTGGCCTGCGGAACTTCGTGGCACGCTGGTTTGGTAGGTGAATACCTTTTTGAAGAATTGGCCCGTGTCAATGTAGAAGTTGAATATGCGTCTGAATTCCGTTACAGAAATCCAATTATCAAAGAAGGAGATATAGTAATAGCCATTTCGCAATCGGGCGAAACTGCCGATACCATGGCAGCATTAGAATTAGCCAAATCAAAAGGAGCTATTATTTTAGGTGTTTGTAATGTAGTAGGGTCTTCAATTGCCCGTATTACACATGCAGGGGTTTATACCCATGCAGGCCCGGAAATCGGCGTAGCCAGTACTAAAGCCTTTACAGCACAGGTAACCGTACTAAGCCTGATTGCCATCGCCACAGCGCATAAAAAAGGCACTATCAGCCAGGATTTATACCGTGAGTTGCTTTTTGGCTTAGAAGCCATTCCGGCAAAGGTTGAAAAAATCCTGAAAAGTGCCGATAAGATAAAAGATATATCCAAGCTGTTTACGTTTGCCTCTAACTTTATCTTCTTAGGTCGTGGGCTGAATTTTCCTGTAGCTTTGGAAGGTGCATTAAAGTTAAAAGAGATTTCGTATATTCATGCCGAGGGATACCCTGCCGCTGAAATGAAACATGGCCCTATTGCCTTGATTGATGAAGATATGCCTGTGGTATTTATTGCGACTAAAGATAATTCTTACGAGAAAATTGTCTCAAATATTCAGGAAGTAAAAGCCCGTAAAGGCCGTGTAATTGCGATTGTTACGGAAGGCGACACGCTGATTCCAAAAATGGTAGATTTCGTGATAGAAGTACCAAGAACCAACGATTTGTTGCTTCCGCTAATCACTTCTATTCCATTGCAGTTGATTTCTTACTATATAGCCGTTATGAGAGGCAGAAATGTTGACCAGCCCCGCAACCTGGCCAAGTCGGTAACTGTAGAGTAAGTTGGTATATTATATAAGAAGCAGTAATCTTTTATCGATTACTGCTTCTTTGCAAAAACTTCAGAAAAATAGGGCTCGGCAAACTATCTGTTAAATACCTTGATAAAATTGCTTATCAGCCAGTTTTCATCTGCTTTTAATAATGAGGTAAGGGTAGTATCAGCAAACACTGTTACTGTACTAATATCATTCACAATTTTCAAAAACTCTTCTTTCTCGGCAGTATCAGGCTTAATACCTTCTTTCAAATCTGCCATAGCATCAATAAGTGGTCCGATTTCTCGGCGTCGTCGCTCTTTAGCAATCTGCTTTGCGACTTTCCAAATGTCTTTTTCTGCAATAAAGTACTCTTTCCGCTCTCCGGGAAGTAGTTGCTTGTAAATTAAGCCCCAATCCATCAAATCGCGGAGGTTCATGTTTACATTCCCCCTTGAAATCTGTAAATCTGCCATAATTTCGTCGGCATTCATAGACTTGGGTGAAAGCAAAAGCAATGAGTGTATCTGTGCCATCGTGCGGTTAATCCCCCACTGAGTGGCAAGCGTACCCCATGTATGGATAAACTTATCCTTTGCTTCTTTTAACTCCATAGTAACCATTTTTTTAATTTTATATATTTGCACGTAAGCGTTATTGACTCAAAGTAAAATAACAATTTTGAATTTTCAAAATATTTTGAAAAAAATAACACAAAAACCAAACCAAACTTTATATTTTCATAACTAATTGATTAGCAACTATTTACAAAATTAAACAGTTCCAACTTTTGAGTAGAATATTACCCAACACTCATTAGTTCGGGAGAAATCTATACTTAAATACCGGAATACAAACCTTTATCTCCTAAATTATTGAGTCTGAATCGTATAAAATATAGTGTAATTTCGCTTATTTCGTATCCTAAAAAATCAGCAAAAAATGTTCTCTACACAGACCTATATCGAAAGACGCAATGCCCTGAAACGCCATGTCGGAAGTGGATTGATTTTAATTATGGGCAACGAAGAAGCCCCTATGAATTACCACGATAATACCTATCGTTATCGGCAGGATAGTAATTTTTTATATTACTTCGGTATCAGCCTTGCCAATCTGGCCGCAGTGATAGATGTGGACTCGGGAGAGGAAATTATTTTCGGCGATGAATTCTCAATGGACGATATTATCTGGGTCGGGCCACAACCTACTTTAGCCGACCAAGCCCGCAAAGTGGGAGTTTATCGTACTGAAGCTTATGCAAAATTAGCCGATAAATTAGCGAAAGCGAAGAAAGTACACTTTACACCGCCTTACCGTTATGAAAACAAGTTCAAACTGAGCGAATGGTTGAGTATCCCCGTAAATCAGCTAAAAGAAAAAGCTTCAGTTGACCTTATTCATGCCATTATTGCACAACGTGCCTATAAATCGGCAGAGGAAATTGTGCAAATGGAAGAAGCTGTCAATATTTGTCGTGAAATGCACATAGCAGCCATGCGTGAGACCAAAGCAGGAAGAAAAGAGTATGAAATAGCCGCAATTATTCACGGGAAAGCCCTTGAGTTCGGTGGTGAGTTAGCTTACCCTATTATCTTCAGTGTAAACGGGCAAACGCTTCATAACCATTATCATGGCAATACCATGACCGAGGGTAGATTAGCCCTGAATGATTCAGGGGCAGAAAACAGTATGTTTTACGCAGGAGATATTACCCGTACAATTCCGGTGAGCAAAAAATTTACTGAAAAGCAAAAAGACATTTATAATATAGTTCTTAAAATGCAACTGGCGTCTATTGAAGCCCTGAAACCGGGTATTCAGTATAAAGAAGTCCATTTATTAGCTAATAGAGTTTTATTAGAAGGATTAAGCGATTTGGGCTTTGTAAAAGGCAATGTTGATGAAATGCTTAACGAGGGTGTACAAGGGCTGTTTATGCCACATGGCTTAGGCCATGCTATAGGTTTAGATGTACATGATATGGAAGATTTGGGCGAAAACTATGTGGGCTACAGAGACGGGTTAGAAAGAAGTACTCAATTAGGATTAAAATCGCTCAGAATGGCTAAAGAATTAGAAGAAGGATACGTAATTACGGTAGAGCCGGGCCTCTATTTTATACCTGAACTAATTGACAAATGGAAATCTGAAAAAAAATTCACCGATTTCATCAATTATGAGAAATTAGAGACATACAGAGACTTCGGCGGTGTGCGTATAGAGGATAATTGTCTCATAACCGCCGATGGACAAAAAACATTAGGCAAGCCTATTCCTAAGACCATTGAAGAAGTAGAAGATTTAAAAAATTAGTGTTCATTAAGGCATATTTTTTCAGGAGATATGCCTTATTTTTTATACCTACTATGAAAAAACTCATCTTTATTCTATCCCTTATCTCACAATGCATGGTTGCTCAGAATGTTAATTATGATGAGGCTAAAATACCTCCTTATACCCTACCTGATATTCTTACAGGAGTTGATGGCAAAAAAATTACTACTCCTAAACAGTGGGAAGCCAACCGTTCGGCATTGCTTCAGTTATTTGCCGAAAATGTTTATGGCGTTACCCCAACTATTTCAACCAGACAACATTACAAAGTACTTGAAACAAAAAACGATGCGTTGGGCGGAAAAGCTATTCGCAAACAGGTATTGATTACTTTTGATGATTATCCGCAATTAAGCGGCATTAATATGCTTCTTTATATTCCTAAAAACGTAGCCAAACCTCCTGTATTTGTAGGGTTAAATTTTGAAGGCAATCATTCTCTTGGCAATGACCCTGCTGTACTTCTTACTCAAAACTGGATGGTTGACTTTCAGAAAAACCCTGAAAGGGTAAAAGATAATCGGGCCTTAGAGGCATCAAGAGGGAAGGCAGTAGTAGAAAGCTGGCCTGCCGAAATGATGATTGACCAGGGATTTGCGATGGCTACCGCCTATTATGGAGACATAGAACCTGACCATGCCGAAGGCTGGAAATCAGGCTTGAGAGGTGCAATCGGGAGGACCGACAGCCAGAAATGGAGTGCTATGGGTGCATGGGCATGGCAACTGAGCCGAATGTTAGATTATTTACAAACCGATACCGATGTAAACAGCAAAAAGGCCATTGTGTTGGGTCATTCAAGATTAGGGAAAGCGGCTTTCTGGGCAGCAGCACAAGACCAGCGTTTTGCGGCATTTATCTCTAATGAATCGGGCGAAGGAGGTGCAGCTTTGAAAAGACGCTGGTATGGCGAAACGCACGAAATCATTAATGATAAATTCCCTCATTGGTTTTCGGGCAAATACAAAACTTACAGCAACAATATTTCATCACTTCCTTTCGACCAGCATCAGTTATTTGGTTTAATTGCCCCTCGGCCTGTGTATGTAACAAGTGCAGAAGGCGACCAATGGGCAGACCCTAACGGACAGTTTCTTTCTCTGAAAAATGCCGAACCTGTTTTTGCATTATATAGCAAAAAAGGCTTGGGAGCCGATAAACATCCCCCAGTCAATCAGCCTGTGGGCGACCATATACGTTATCATTATCGGTCAGGCAAACATGACATGAACGCCTATGACTGGGAGCAATACCTGAAATTTGCCAGAGAGGTAGTAAACAAGTAAAAATAACGAGTATTAAACAAGACATTCACAAAACAGAGGATAGTGTTTAAGTATCCTTCATAATATCCTTTTGTCATATTTTTTTACGGGTTTTACCAATTTATCTGTATTATTAAAGTTTATATCATACTCTATCTAAACACTTAACTTCATTATGCAGCTCACCATTTCTAATCTTAACAAAACGTATTCCAATGGCGTACATGCCCTGAAAGATGTCAACCTTACCATTAATCAGGGAATGTTCGGACTATTAGGCCCTAACGGTGCCGGAAAATCTTCGCTCATGCGTACCATTGCCACCCTACAAGAGCCTGACAGCGGTTCTATTAGTCTTGGGAATATCAATGTTCTGACTCAGAAAGAAGAAGTGCGTAAAACACTGGGGTATTTGCCACAGGAATTTGGCGTATATCCGAAAGTAGATGCCATTACTCTATTAAATCATCTGGCAGTACTAAAAGGCATCACAAATACTACTGAACGTAAGTCAGTTGTGGAAGCACTCTTACATAAAACTAACCTTTGGGGCGCTCGTAAGAAAAATTTAGGTGGCTACTCTGGTGGTATGAAACAGCGTTTTGGTATTGCTCAGGCATTATTAGCTAATCCGAAGCTAATCATTGTGGACGAACCTACGGCTGGTCTTGACCCTGCAGAACGCAACCGTTTTCTGAACCTGTTATCTGAATTGGGTGAAAATACAGTGGTGATACTTTCGACTCATATTGTAGATGATGTAAAAGAGTTATGCTCTGATATGGCCGTTTTCAACAAAGGTGAAGTGCTTTTTAAAGGAAGCCCTGACGAAGCGCTGAATGCGATTGTTGGTAAAATATGGGAGAAACGCATCAGCAAAGCCGAATTAAGCGATTATAAAAACAATTTCAAGGTAATATCTGAGAAACTGATTGCCGGAAACCCGATTATTCATGTGTTTGCCGAAAGCAACCCTGATGGCACTTTTGAGCCTGTTGAGGGAGATTTAGAAGATGTATATTTCTCAAAAATATTTGCTTAAACCTTATCGTTTTTACCATCATGTTAAAAGAAATACTAAGGTTTGAGTTTTCTTACAGAAAGAACCGACCTGCTACCTATATTTATTTTGGAATTCTATTTATCCTCTGCTTTGCTGCCTCAACCTCTAAATACGTGAGTTTTGAAGGAGTAGCCGGAGGTCAGATTAAAGAGAACTCACCATTCTTTTTAACCACTATGACCATCATCATGACCTTTTTTATGACTTTCATCTGTTCGGCCATTATGGGTGTGGCAGTTTTGAGAGATTTTGAACATAAAATGGAGTCACTGGTATTTAGTACAACCGTATGTAAGTTCGATTACCTCATCGGGAGGTTTTTAGGTTCATTCATTGTGATGGTACTGGTTTATTCATCTATCTGGCTTGCCCTTATGTTGGGCTTCAGCATTGGCGAATATCTGCCCTGGGAGCCCTCATGGGAAGGCAAAAAGATGCTTCCTTTCGATGCCTGGTCATTTCTACAACCTTTCATTTACTGGGGTATAACCAATATATTTATCCAGGGTGCTATCTTTTTTGCCGCAGGAGCGTTGAGCCGTTCAACCATTGTTATTTATACACAAGGTATAGTATTGTTTGTTTTGTATCAGATAACCAATACCATTCTAAGCGATATTGAAAACAAAACCGTTGCAGCTTTACTTGACCCTTTCTGTTACCGTACTTTTCAGATTTATACTGAATACTGGACACCCGCACAGAAAAACGCATTGCTGGTACCCTTTGAGGGTATAATGTTATGGAATCGGGTTATCTGGTGCAGTTTTGCCTTATTGATTCTTATCATCACTTATTTTTCTTTCAGCTATAATGTGGTGCGTAATAGTTTGTTTAAGAAAAAAGCAGTTAAAGAAGAAAAGTCAGCATTTCAACCCGACTCAATCCGTATTCCGGTAGTTCATCAGTTCAGTGGATTTGGTACCAACCTGAAACAACTCTGGAAAGAATCTGTGTTTTATACCAAAATGATTGTACGGGAAATTCCTTTTATTGCTATCATCTTTGTAGGTCTGGCAGACTTAACTATCAGTTCGTTTTATTTTGACGAAATGTACGGCACAAGCTCCTATCCTATTACGGCCAATGTAATAGGATTATTAAACAACTTCGACCTTTATTTTCTTATTATTGTTGTTTTCTATTCTGGTGAAATTATCTGGAAAGAGCGTGTTACCAATATGCACCTTATCATAGATGCCACGCCAGTACCCGACTGGGTAAATCTCTTTGCCAAATTCGTTGGTTTGTTAATCATTTATATAAGTTTGCTGCTTATTCTGATACTATCAGGCATTCTCATTCAGGCAAGTCACGGTTATTTTAATTTTGAAATCTCACTATACTTTAAGGCACTTTTCACCAATACGTTGATTTTCTTAGTGCTTTATACCTTATTGTCTTTCTTTGTGCAGGTAATGGGCAATAACAAGTTTGTAGGTTTTGCCATGATGTTCGTGTTTTTTCTGGTTACCTTTTTCTTGGGAGCTTCGGGTATTCAACATCCGCTCTTCTCTTTTGGCAGCGGCAGTTTGCGCGATTACTCCGATATGAATAAATACGGGCATTTTATTACCAGATTTTCATGGCTTAAATTCTATTGGCTCGCATTTGTGGCTTTTCTTTTTATTCTCGCTGTAGTTTTTTCGGTCCGTGGTTCAGAAGCGGTCATGAAAACGCGCTTGAGAGTAGGCAAACTGCGTTTAACCCGCCCGATTCTTACTATTGGTATTTTCTCGTTTATAGCGTTTATCGCCGCAGGATGTTATGTATTTTATAATACCAATCGACTGAATGAATATGAAACCCGTGAAGAGGGCGAAGATAAACAAGTGGCTTATGAAAAGGCACTCAAGAAATTTGAGCATCTGCCTCAGCCAAAAATCATTGACGTAAACCTGAAAGTAGAGATTTACCCGCAAACCCGCAATTTTACAGCCGAGGGCTACTTCTGGCTTAAAAACAAGACAGAAAAACCCTTAGCTGATGTTCATATTCAGAATGATATGGAACACAAGATGAAAATCGATTATCTGAAGTTTGATAATGGTGCCAAAGAAAATAAAGCTCACAGTAAGTTTGGCTATATCATTTATACGCTCAATAAACCTTTAGCCCCCGACGATTCGGTTAAGATGTCATTTAAGACCCAATTTGAAACAAAAGGCTTTGTAGCCACAGGAGGCAATACAGATGTAGTCTATAATGGGACTTTCTTTAATAATATGTACTTCCCGACTATCGGTTATAATAATAGCTACGAAATCAATGATGATGATACCCGTCGCAAGAAAAAATTACCTGAAAAAGAACGCATGATGGAGCAGAATAATCCGGTGGGCTTATCTCAGAGTTTATTTGGTGATGATGCCGATTATATCCGTTTTGAAATGGTTATTGGTACAGACAAAGACCAGACTGCCATTGCACCGGGTTATCTTCAAAAAACATGGGATGAAAACAATCGCAAGTATTTCCACTATAAAATGGATGTATCTATGTGTAATTTTTATTCAATAGTTTCGGCTAAATATGAGGTTAAAAAAGATAAGTGGAAAGATGTAAACCTGGAGATTTATTACAACAAAGGGCATGAATATAATTTAGATAAAATGATGGCCTCTATGAAAGCCTCATTTGATTATTTTTCTAAAAATTTTACGCCTTATCAGTACCGCCAGATGCGTATTATGGAGTTCCCACGATACGCTGAATTTGCACAATCATTCGCCAATACTGTTCCGTTTTCAGAAGGAATCGGCTTTATTCAGAAAGTAGCTGACCCGAAAGAAGATATAGATATGCCTTATTATGTTACGGCCCACGAGTTGGGGCATCAATGGTGGGGGCATCAGGTAGCAGAGGCCAATGTAAAGGGTAATGCCATGCTTTCAGAAACACAGGCGCAATACTCTGCCTTAATGGTAATGAAACATGCGGTTACACCTGAAATGATGCAGAAATTCCTGAAATATGAGCTGAACAGGTATTTGCAGGGTCGTGCTACTGAACGTAAAAAAGAACAACCATTGAATATGGTGGAAGGTCAGGGTTATATTCACTACCAGAAAGGCTCATTGGTAATGTTTGCCTTACAGGATTATATTGGTGAAGAAAAAGTAAACTTAGCTTTAAGAAACTTCCTTGCCGACTGGCAGTATCCGGGGCCGGACTCAAAAAACAAAAGGTATCCGACCAGTAATGATTTATTGAAATACTTTAAAGCCCAAACACCTGACTCTCTCAAAAATATCATTACCGATATGTTTGAGACCATTACTTTATTTGAGAATAAGGTGGAGAAAGTAGCATATAAACCATTGAAAGACAAAACTTTTGAAGTTAAAATAACTACTACCAACGAAAAATTCAGAGCCGATAGTTCGGGAAATGAAGCCCCGATTGCGATTAACGACTGGATTGATGTAGGGGTATATGGAACAGATAAAAACGGCGATGATAAGCTATTATACC
This sequence comes from Emticicia agri, assembly GCF_004168285.1. Taxonomy (GTDB): domain Bacteria; phylum Bacteroidota; class Bacteroidia; order Cytophagales; family Spirosomataceae; genus Emticicia; species Emticicia agri. Next base: position 140,807 of record NZ_SEWF01000007.1, read on the forward strand.
TGAAAAAACACAAGGTTACCCAAAAGAACAATACTTTTACGATTATAGTAAAAGAAGAGCCTAAAAAAGCAGGCATTGACCCAATTAATAAACTGATTGACCGACACGCAGAAGATAACACCAAAGCGGCCGAAGAAAGTGAAGGGATTTAAAAATAAGAAAGAGGACTAACAGAAATTAGTCCTCTTTTTTATTTAAGAGAAACCCCTAAGCTGACTCCTCCTCTTAATTCAAATACGCCCAATGAATAAGAGGGTGTTACATTGGCTCTTAGAAATAGAACTCTCGGATGCGGCGGAATATCAAAAATTACTTGTTGTCTTATACCCAGAATAAAATAGCTGTTGTGCCTGATATCTCCGTTAGGATAAGCACCGAAAGTATAACCAAGACCTGTTTCACCAAACAATTCAGAAGCAATTCTTGATGGGGCAGATTTGCATTTGACATAAACCCTATTAAAAATACGTTTACGCAGGTTATTGAGAAGCAAGTTATAAGTAGCTGTTACAGGAAATGAGGCTCCGCCTCCATTATTGATATTAAATTCGTTCACTCCCCCACCTGGCAGGAAGCCAATACCACCTCTAAGACTCATAAAACTGGTTCGCCAACGAACCGGAAGATATTCATAATTAATAGATATAATAGGACTTGATGCGAAAGTTTCGACCATCAGTGCTGATGTATATCGGGTACGATACATAAGCTGTCCCTGGCTATTACTAAGAAATAGCAAAACAAATATAATGGATAGGAAATATTTCACTGATTAATTAGGAATAACTTTCATTTAAAGTGAGAGTATGTTTAAATTTTATTATTCTGGCCGAAAAGAGCAGATTTTTTAGATAGACAAGGCACATTTTGCAGATGTAGCCGGCAGCTACATCGAAAAAATGTAACGCAGTATAGCTGAAAAAGATGCCTTTGCAGGTCGAACACTAATTTTTAAACATGCTCTAAGATAAAAACATACTAAAATGTGTTCAATTCAAGAAAATTTGCTTAATTCACGGCTGAACTCTTAAAAATATTCACAAAATAAGTATTATTAGGTACACATTATCAATAAACTGTATTAAAAATTATTAAATATCCCTAAACCCTACATGGAATCTATCAAAGAAATGATCAAAATCTTTCTCGCCTTAAAAAGAGACCTTCTATCAGCATTTTATCGAAAGATTGTTGGTTACAAAACGGTAAGCACTGGTTTTTATTGCAATCTATCCCCTCTTGGTGTCTATTTTAAATAATTAAGATTTGCTTTGCTCGTTTAGAAATAAAAATAATCGAAACACTTTATCATAACTTATTTATAGGCAATTCTTATTCTCTATCAATTAACTTAACAAAACTAAAAACAATTTTAAAATGAGTATCAGGTTCAGGCTTATCATCATGAATTTCCTGCAGTTTTTTATATGGGCTTGCTGGCTCCTTACCATAGGGGCTTACTGGTTTCAGAATAAAGGCTGGTCAGGTGCAGAGTTCGGAGCAATTTTTTCTACGATGGGTATCGCTTCTTTATTTATGCCTACCCTAACAGGCATCATTGCAGACAAATGGGTTAGTGCCGAAAAATTATATGCTATTCTGCATTTATTAGGTGCAGCGGCACTAATCTATATTCCTGAGGTAAACAATCCTGGTGATTTCTTTTGGGTTATTTTGTTGGTAGTTATCTTTTATATGCCCACTTTAGCACTCTCCAATTCTATTGCCTATACTATCTTAACCAGAACTCAAACTGATATAGTCGATGATTTCCCTCCTATCAGGGTATGGGGTACGGTTGGTTTTGTAGTAGCTCTTTGGGTAATTAGTCTTACACACAACGAGACTTCGGCTAATCAGTTTTATATCGCTGCGGGAGCAGCTATAATATTGGCTATTTATTCATTTACCTTGCCTAATTGTCCACCTTTAGCAAAGGGAACCGATAAAAAGACTTTTGGCGAGTTATTGGGTCTGAATGCTTTTCTTCTCTTTAAAGACAGTAAAATTGCCTTGTTTTTTATCTTCTCTATGTTTTTAGGAGCTGCATTACAATTAACCAATGCTTACGGTGATACTTTCTTACATGATTTTGCCACTGTAGATGCCTATAAAGATACAATAGCCGTTAAGTATCCGGCTATTATCATGTCTATCTCACAAATCTCTGAAACCCTGTTTATTCTAGCTATTCCTTTCTTTTTAAAGAGGTTTGGTATCAAGCAGGTAATGCTTTTTAGTATGATTGCCTGGGTATTGCGTTTTGGTTTGTTTGCCTATGGAAATCCGGGAAGTGGTTTGTGGATGATTATCCTATCTTGTATTGTGTATGGAATGGCCTTCGATTTCTTCAATATTTCAGGTTCATTGTTTATCGAAACGCATACCGACCATAAAATACGGGCCAGTGCACAAGGCTTGTTTATGATGATGGTTAATGGGTTTGGAGCAGTTTCAGGGAGTTTAATCAGTGGTGTTATTATTCAGAAATATTTCACGCTTGCCGATGGCACCAAACAATGGGAAGGTATCTGGCTAACATTTGCGGGTTATTCTTTAGTAGTAGCTATACTTTTTGCCATACTATTTAAACACAAACACGAAAACAACCTGGTAGTTCCGAAACATTAATACGTTCTATTAATTTGCATAAAAAAGCGAGATGTGGATTGCCATATCTCGCTTTCTGTTTATTGCTTCACTAAAACTGCAACTGTGACAATCTTAAGCTAATACTTTCTCCTTTACCTTCTGGCTTTTATTACTCGAAAATATCCACAAGCCTACAAAAGTAATAAACCCATTCAGCATCAGTTTTGAGAAACCAAATTCAAATGAAAAGTAGCTAAGGCTTATTTTTTCAATGTAATAAGTTAAGATTGGTGAAGCAATACAAATAAACGGAACGTATTTATCAACGACCGGACGTTTCAGGTACAAGCCAAAGGCAAACAGCCCCAACAAAGGTCCATAAGTGTAGCCTGCAATATTAAATACTGCCGAGATTACTTCCTGATTATTTAATGCTCTGAAGATGATAATTACCAGAATAAATACACCTGTAAAGCCAATGTGTGTCCAGTGTTTGAGTTTTTGTCTTTCTTTTTCTGAGCGGTTTTCAAATTGCAGAAAGTCTACGCAGAAAGAGGTAGTAAGGGCAGTAAGAGCAGAGTCAGAACTGGCATAGGTAGCCGCAGTGATACCCAACAGGAATGTAACGGCAGCCAGTGTACCAAAATGATTACCTAATGCCAGAGCCGGATATAAATCATCTGTTTTGGCAGGGATAGGGAAACCCATTTGTTCTGAATACACATACAACAATACTCCCAAACTCAGAAAAAGCAGGTTCACAAATACCAGTACTACATAAAACCAGAACATATTTTTCTGTGCCTCGCCAATGCTTTTACAGGTAAGATTTTTCTGCATCAAATCCTGGTCAAGCCCGGTCATGGTCATGGCAATAAATGCGCCTGATAAGAAATCCTTTAAGAAATGGTGCTTATTCGCCCAATCCCATACAAAAATCTTTGAGTATGGGCTTTCGGTAACTGTGGTCAATACCTCACCTGCTGAAAGATTCAATTGTTTGCCAATCAGATAGATAGTCATAACAAGTGCTGTCAGCAAAAAGAATGTTTGTAAGGTATCAGTAATAATAATTGTTTTTACCCCGCCCTTAAAAGTATAGACAAAGATAAGCGCCATAGCAATCAGCACCGTTAGTTCAAAAGGCACACCTAAGTCTTCAAAAATAGCTAATTGTAATACCTGCACGGCTACGTACATTCTTACGGCAGAACCTACCGTACGAGAAAGCAGGAAAAAAGCCGAACCTGTTTTATAAGACCAGAACCCGAAACGTTTTTCAAGATACCCATAAATAGAAATCAGATTTAGCTTGTAGTACATGGGCATCAGTATCGTAGCAATTACCCAATAACCTACGGCATAACCTAACACAACCTGAAAATAAGAGAACTGTATTTTACCAACAGCACCCGGTACCGAAACGAACGTTACACCCGAAATTGATGTTCCTATCATACCGAATGCCACCAGATACCAGGGTGATTGGCGGTTGGCAGTAAAAAAAGTATTAGTGTCGGCTCCTTTGGCAGTATAAATAGAAATGGCAATCAGCACTAAAAAATAAATGACAAGAATGGTCAGGGCAAGCGTAGAACTCATTGATGCTTGGGTTTATTAGTTTGTTTCAATTTGGGTCAAATATCAAAACTTTTTTCGCTATAACAAAACGACTCTTTGCGAAAAATGAATTATCTTAGCATAAAAATAGACGAAATACGTATGTTTTAAACCCGTTATTTTCGTTAATGTGTAAATCATCAACAATAAAAATTGTTTATTATTAAAAATAGTAAAAGTATAGAAATGGCAACATTACCGAATCCTGAAATTGAAGTCATTGAGGAAGTAATAGAAGATATTGCAAACATTAAATTGTGGGAACTTGTAGTGTACAATGATGAGGTAAATACTTTTGACCATGTGATTGAGACTTTAATTGAGGTTTGTCAGCATTCTCCCGAACAAGCAGAGCAATGCACACTTATTATTCATTACAAAGGACAATGTGGCGTAAAATCAGGAGATTTTGAAGAACTGGCTCCTATGAGAAACGAAATTTGCAGAAGAAAAATATCGGCTGAAATCATGCTTAAATAAGGTATTTTCTTTAATCTGAATTTTATTAAATCCATTACAATAGATTAATTACATCAAAAGGTCTGAATAACGTTGAACTTCCCCTCGAAATTAATAGAAGACGCTGTCGTTGAAATCTCAAAGCTCCCCGGTATTGGAAAAAAATCTGCCTTGAGACTGGTTTTGCACTTGCTGAAAAGAGAAGAAACCCAGACACAACTATTGGCCGATGCGCTGATAGCCATGCGTACCAAAACAACCTATTGCCGGAAATGCCATAATATATCCGACGACGAACTTTGTCAGATATGTAGTTCGCCACGTCGTGACCAGAATATTATTTGCGTAGTAGAAGATACCCGCGATGTACTGGCCATTGAGAATACGGCTCAATACCGAGGATTATATCATGTTTTAGGAGGTATTATTTCACCATTGATGGGTGTGGGGCCTACTGACCTGAATATAGATTCTCTGCTGAAACGAATTGAACAAGTCGACGAAAACGAAAAAATTCAGGAGATAATTCTTGCATTAAGCCCAACAATGGAAGGCGATACCACAGCCTTTTATCTGCAAAAGAAACTGAAAGCATTTCCTGTAAAAATCAGTACCATTGCCAGAGGCATTCCGATTGGCGGAGACCTGGAATATACCGATGAAGTAACCCTCGGCAGAAGTATTCTTAGCCGGATAGCTTATGATTAGTATTTTTCAGGAATGCTAATCAATACTTCTCATCTATATGACAAATCAAGAAAAAACCGATACTTTTCCTAAACCGAAAAGTTTTCCACGCATTAAAATCTGTTGTATCAGTAGCATTCAGGAAGCAAAAGACGCTATTAGTTTTGGTGCTTCTGCTTTAGGTCTGGTAGCTAAAATGCCCAGCGGCCCCGGCCCTATTGCTGATGAGCTAATCCGTGAGATCGTAGCTACTATCCCACCCCCTGTTGCTTCTTTTTTATTAACCAGCCGCACAGATACCAGAGCCATTATTGAACACCAGCAATCGGTCAACAGTAATGTAATTCAGATTGTTGATGCTATTGCTTCGGGTACTTATGCCGATTTCAAACGTGAAATACCGGCTATCAGAATAGTACAGGTGATTCACGTAGTCGATGAAAAAAGCATTGATGAAGCACTGGCTTGTGCTGAACAGGTTGATGCACTTCTATTAGACTCCGGTAATCCAACGCTCGCCGTAAAAGAATTAGGTGGAACCGGGCGTGTACACAACTGGACAATGAGCCGTAAAATTGTAGAACAATCAAAGGTTCCGGTGTTTCTGGCAGGTGGCTTAAAAGCCGAAAATGTACGGGCAGCCATCGAAAACGTACAACCCCATGGTTTAGATTTATGCAGTAGTGTCCGAACAAACGGACACTTGGATTTGTTTAAGTTAGAAACGTTTTTTAATGAAGTTTATAAAATATAAGTCTTTATATTTGCGCCAGTCAAATTCCAGTAACAACGATTATTTTTTATCATAAATCCCTGCATAAACATGAACAGAAAAGATTTCATCAAAGCCATTGTCGGAAGCTCTTTCTTATTGAAAATGGGTGATGTGTTTGCCAGACCTGTCAGCTTCGAAGGCATGTACACATTAGCTCCTCTTCCTTACGCTAACGATGCGCTTGAACCACATATCGACAAAATGACGATGGAAATTCACCATGACCGTCATCATAAAGCATACGTTGACAATCTGAATAAAGCCATTGCCGGTACAGATATGGAGAAAATGCCTTTAGATAAACTGATAAAAGACATTAGCAAATATCCGGTTGCTGTCAGAAATAATGGCGGTGGTCATTGGAATCATACATTTTTCTGGCAAATCATGGGGCCTAAAGGGGGTGGTGCTCCAACAGGAAAATTAGCCGCAGCTATCAATAGTGCTTTCGGCAGTTTCGATAAAATGAAAGAAGAGTTTGCCAAAGCAGCTACTACTCGTTTTGGTTCGGGTTGGGCATGGTTGATTGTTGGCCCGGATAAAAAACTTAAAATCACTTCTACTCCAAATCAGGATAATCCGTTGATGGACGTAGCTACTGATAAAGGAACGCCTATTCTGGCTATCGACGTTTGGGAACATGCGTATTACCTGAAATACCAGAACAAACGTGCCGATTATATCAATGCTTTCTGGAATGTGGTGAACTGGGACAAGGTGAACCAGAATTTTGAAGCTGCCTGAACATAACAGATTCAGCTTATAAAAACAGAAAAGGATTTACCAATAGTAAGTCCTTTTTTGCGTATTATAGGCTAATATTTACTATTTTTTTGTTATATTTGCTATAAATTAATGCTTTCTTGTATTGACTCCCATGAGTGAACAAAATCCTAAGTACGATCCGCTTCAACAAAAAGAAGTTATCGATGATATGTTTGAGAACTGGTTTCTCGACTATGCATCTTATGTAATTTTAGAGCGTGCTGTACCTGCCATCGAAGATGGTCTGAAACCAGTACAACGCCGTGTGATGCACGCTCTTAAAGAAATGGATGATGGCCGCTTTAATAAAGTAGCCAATGTTATCGGCTCTACCATGCAGTATCACCCACATGGTGATGCTTCCATCGGAGACGCTATTGTTTCGATGGGGCAAAAAAATCTGTTATTAGATACTCAGGGAAACTGGGGAGATATAAGAACCGGAGACGGTGCTGCTGCCCCTCGCTACATTGAGGTAAGGCTATCTAAATTTGCCAACGACATTTTATTTAATGAAGACACTACTGAGTGGCAGATGTCTTACGATGGCCGAAAACGTGAACCCATTAATCTTCCGGCAAAATTCCCGTTGTTATTGGTACAAGGTGTTGAGGGTATTGCTGTTGGTCTTTCAACCAAGATACTTCCACACAATTTTGTTGAAGTGTGTGAGGCATCTATCGCTCACCTGAAAAAAGAAAGTTTTCAGTTATATCCTGATTTCCTGACTGGTGGAATGGTTGATGTAAGCACTTACAATGATGGCGCAAGAGGCGGAAAGGTAAAGGTAAGAGCCAAAATTGCCGAATTAGACAAAAAAACACTTGTTATTAAGGAAATCCCGTTCGGCACTACTACTACCAGTCTGATTGAGTCGATCATTAAGGCCAATGATGCCGGAAAAATAAAAATCAAAAAGGTAGAAGACAATACAGCCAAAGAAGTATCAATTATTGTACACTTAGCGCCTAATACCTCGCCTGATATTACCATTGATGCGCTTTATGCTTTTACTGAATGTGAAAACTCTATTTCTCCCAATGCCTGTGTAATTATTGACGAAAAACCTCACTTTGTTTCTATCAGTGAGATACTCCGCCAGTCTACACAGCAAACCATGCACCTGCTGAAAAGAGAGCTGGAAATCAAGAAGCATGAGTTGAAAGAAAAATTACTCTATAGTTCATTAGAGAAAATCTTTATCGAAAACCGGATTTATCGTGATATAGAAGAGTGTGAAACTTTTGAGGCAGTAATCCAGACAATTGATAAAGGTTTAGACCCTTTCAAGAAAGACTTTTATCGGGAAATTGTAGAGGAAGACATTCTACGTTTGTGCGAAATCAAAATCAAACGTATTTCTAAATACGACTCTTTCAAAGCCGACGAATTAATGCGTCGTTTAGAACAGGAATTAGCTGAAGTAGAGGATAATTTATTGAATCTTGTACGCTATACCATCAGTTTCTTTAAAGACCTGTTGAAAAAATACGGCAAAGGACGTGAACGTAAAACCGAAATCAGACAGTTTGGGGCAGTACAGGCAACTGTGGTAGCAGCTAATAATCAGAAATTGTATGTTGACCGTGAAGGTGGTTTCATTGGTTATGGTCTTAAAAAAGATGAGTATGTAATGGACTGTTCTGATATTGATGATATTATTGCTTTCAAACGTGACGGAAAGTATGTAATTACCAAAATTCAGGAAAAAGTCTTTGTTGGTAAAGACATCATCTATTGTTCGGTATTCCGTAAAAACGATGAACGTAAGATTTACAATGTTGTTTATTCCGATGGTAAATCTGGGGCATCTTATGCCAAGCGATTCTTTGTAACAGGCATTACCCGCGACAAAGAGTATGACGTTTCAATGGGAAATCCAAAATCTAAAGTGTTGTATTTTACAGCCAACGATAATGGAGAGGCCGAAACTGTTTTTGTAAACCTGACAGCCAACTCTACGGCCAAGAAAAAACAATTAGATTGGGATTTTGCCACCCTTGCTGTTAAAAACAGAAGTTCTATGGGGAATCTCATCACCAAGTTCCCTGTCAGAAAAGTAGTGCTTAAATCAACAGGTAAATCTACTTTAGGTGGAGTTGATATCTGGTTCGATGCCGTTATCGGTAAACTGAACAGGGACGAGCATGGCTTATACTTAGGAAACTTTGACTCCGAAGACAGAATATTGGTTCTCTATAAAGACGGACAATACGAACTCACCAATTTTGAGCTCACCAACCGTTATGAACCAAGAGAAATTTCAAAAGTAATAAAGTTCTCTCCTGACAGAATTATCTCTTGTCTATATTTCGAAGGTGAAAACAAAACTTTCTATATCAAACGCTTCAAAATTGAGACAACTACTATTGATAAAAAATTCCTCTTTATTACTGATACCAAAAACTCTCGCTTATTGGCGGTAAGTACCGACAAATACCCACGTGTATCGCTTAAAACGAAAGCTGATAAAAAAGCACCGATTGAAGTACAAGCTATTAATGTCGATGAATTTGTAGAAGTAAGGGGCTGGAAAGCCATCGGCCAGAAACTGAATGTTTATGATGTAGTGGAGGTAAAAATGCTTGACCCTAAACCTGAAGAGGTGGAAGAGAAAAAAGTAGCAGTACCGGTTCAGGAAGTACAAGCTGAAACTCAACAAGAAGTATCAGACGATACAGAAGGCCAATTAGCCTTGTTTTAATAGAAATTGAACGATACATGTAAGAGGGAAAACCGAATTTCCCTCTTCATTATTTATACGCTTATCAAATTTACTTCATACAGCTATGCGCTATTTTCTGCTCGCCACTTTACTTATCGTCCATTCACTTACACAAGCACAAACACTTATTGACAAAATAAAGCAACTCAGGTATGATACGCAATGGCAGCAGGTAGCGGCTATTCCCCTGCAATTTCCTACTTATCACCCGCAGGGCATGGTCAGAATCGGAAAGTTTTTCTATATGAGTTCGGTAGAGGTAATCAAGCCACCCAAAAACGGAGAAACAGGCGAAGGTATCGGGCATTTGTTTAAAATGGATTCTACGGGCAAGCTGTTAGCACAGACTACTTTAGGCGAAGGCTCCATGTATCATCCCGGCGGTATTGATTATGATGGCAAACATATATGGGTTCCGGTAGCAGAATATCGTCCCAACAGTCAGGCGATTATTTATAAAGTTGATCCAGCCAATATGCTATCAACAGAAGTTTTCCGTTTTAAAGAACACATCGGAGGCATTGTACATAATACCGATGCGCACACACTTTTTGGCATTAGCTGGGGCTCAAGAAATTTTTATCAGTGGAAACTGACTTCTAAGGGGCAGGTAAGCAATGCCTCTGCTTCTCCGCAAGATTTGCGTATCAGCAATCCGTCATTTTATATTGATTATCAGGATTGCCATTATTTGGGTAATCATATGATGCTTTGTTCCGGCCTTCAACGATATACTCATAATAACCAGACCATCCGCATTGGGGGTTTCGACCTAATTAGCTTAAAAGACTATCGGCCTGTCCATCAAGTGCCTATTCGCTTATGGTCTCCTACAGGCTTACCCATGACAAGCAATCCATTCTGGATAGAATCTACTGCCGACGGAATCAGCACCTATTTTCTACCCGACGACGATAAAGCCTCTACACTTTTTATTTATAAGGCTGTTTTGAAGCCTTAAATAGGCATATATTCTGCTCAATATTAAGTTTTTACAAAAAATCAAAAAAAAACTACCGAAAATTTGGTAGTTTACGAGTTTGTTTTTATAATTGCCGAAGATTTCGGCAAGAGAATCCGAAAATATCGGCACAATGAAAAACAGTACAACTAAAACTTTACTTGCTTTTAATATTGCTCATCTGAGAAAATTAAAAGAACTAAGCCAGGGGGCTTTGGCAGAAGCACTGAGTGTTCCAAGAACCACATTAGGTTCTTGGGAAGAAGGGAAGTCATCTCCTACCATTGAGGGATTAACAGCCTTAGCCAGGTTTTTTGATGTATCCATTGACACATTGGTAACGATAGACCTTACACACCTAACAGACTTGAAAAGCCTGCTTGAAATAGGTGGTAAAAGAGTACTGTTTCCGATAGTAGTAGATAAGCAGGGCAATGATATGATTGAGTTAGTGCCTGTAAAAGCCTCAGCAGGTTATCTGACAGGGTATAACAATCCTGAGTTTATTCAGGCCTTGCCTCGTATCTCATTACCTTATATCGCCAACGGAAAATACCGGGGCTTTCCAATTATAGGAGACTCAATGCCACCATTGGAAAAAGGAGCATTTGTGATTGGCAAGTACCTGGAAAACCTCTCTGAAATAAAAGATGGCAAAACCTATGTGATACTTACCCAGAACGATGGACTGGTGTATAAAAGAATCCATCAGTTTAATATAAAAGACGGGCATCTGATGCTTCATTCTGACAATACCTATTATATGCCTTATAAATTGCCTTTTGAAGAAATTTTTGAAATATGGGAGTTTGTCTGTAGCATCAATCCTACCGACAGACAACCGAGTGATTTACTTTTTTCGGTCTTACAAAGTATTCAATACGATGTGCAGACGATTAAGCTAAGCATGAAGTTGTAAGCTATATCGATAGTAAGGGACTCGAAAACTGCTGTTTGATTATTAAAAAAGTAGTTTGAATTCCATTCAAACTACTTCCAAAAACTTTTCCTAATAATTAACATTTAAAACAAACCTGAAATGCAAACCGCTAAATTTTTAAGTATGAGAATTTACGAATATATGGCCGAAGGAATCGACTTCAAGATGCACGATTTCTTACCGGCTTCCAATAAAAAACAAGCCATGAAAAAGGTGCGTTCAACGATTGCCAAAATGGGCTACCAGAAACCAACCTCTCTTAATTTAGTACCTGTTAAGTAAGCAATCACATGATCATTGAATCCCTGAATATTTTTAGAAGAGTAAGTGTAGAGAAATAGCTTAATCCACATCACACTTTTTTAATCAGAACAATTTTTGTCTTTCACTGCTACAGGGCTATTTCTCTTTACTCTTTCTTACCCCTTCTATTCATAAAAGTTCTGCCTATACTTTTTTTACCGAGTATATACTATTTATTGCTTTTATTGTCTGCTACCTTCGAGATGCCCCTATCAGGCTGTTTATGAATGATTTGACAGGGCACTAAAAATATTATTGCAGCTAATACAAGAAATTTAACCAAAACTTAGTTAAATTCGTGGTGTGCTTTAAAATTTTTTATACAGGATGCTGGAAAATCGTAAACAAACTATTCTTTTTTTCTTCTTTTCAATTCTCATGATTTACGCTGTGAGGTTGCTATACCTACAGGTAATTGATGACAAGTACCGCTCTTTGGGTTCAACCAATGCCATCAGACGAGATGTACAGATTCCATTACGTGGACAGATATACGACCGTAACGGAAAACTTTTAGTGGCTAATGTAGAGGTGTACGATATGTATGTAACCCCTCGTAAAGTACAGCCCCTTGATACCCTTACATTCTGCCGTTTGTTTGGCATCACACGCCAGTATTTCGACAGCACTATGCGTATAGCTAAAGAGTATTCGGTCAACCGGGCTTCTTTATTTTTAAGACAATTATCAAAAGAAGACTTTGCCAAAGTTGCCGATGCCATGGTTAATTTCTCAGGCTTTCATTTTGAGCAATCTTTCTTCCGCACTTATCCTGCCCATACAATGGCCAATGCCCTTGGCTATATAGGTGAGCTATCTAAAAAACAATATGATGAGCAGGGAGAAGCAAAATATTACAGAAAAGGAGACTATATAGGTTTAACAGGTCTGGAAAAAGAATATGAACTCGACCTGCGGGGACAACGTGGAATTAGGTTTACGATGGTGAATGTAAAAGGCGAAGATAAAGGTTCCTATGGTAATGGCGAATTTGATACGCTGGCTGTAATTGGCAAAAATCTCTATTCTACTATTGATGTGGAGGTACAACAATTGGCTGATAGTCTTTTCCAGAACAAAGTAGGTGGTGTAGTAGCCATTGAACCTAATACCGGAGAAATCCTTACTTTAGGTTCGTACCCTACTTATGACCCTAATGAACTTTCAGGCAGGCTTTTTTCTACCAAATTCAGAGAGTTATCTCTGAACCCTGATAAGCCTTTATTGAATCGGGTAACCAACTCTTTTTACCGCCCGGGTTCTACTTTCAAATTAGTGCAATCGGCTGTTGCTTTAGAATTAGGGGTTATTACGCCTACCACCTCTTTTACGGGCTTTCCCTCTCCTATGGCTTGCCACGGGCACTCAGCTTATCATACTGCTAATCTGCATAATGCTATTCAGAACTCTTGCAACCCTTATTTTTTCAATGTATTTAAGAAAATCATTGGCAACAACGATATTTCCAGTCCTTTTATGTCAGCACGTGATGGTCTTGCCGTATGGCATACGATGATGGAAAAATTTGGTTTTGGTGTAAAATTAGGTATTGATTTACCGGGTGAAAAAGCCGGACTACTGCCAAGCGTAGAACGTTACGACAAAGTATATGGTAAAAACCAGTGGAAATTCTCTAATATTTACTCATTGAGTATCGGTGAGGGAGAGTTAGGTGTCAATGTCTTGAAACTGGCTAACCTGTGTGCGGCTTTAGCCAATCATGGGTATTGGGTAACTCCTCACTTGATAAAAGGAGTAGGTAAAACAAAAGGTGGTGTAAAATCTGATTTAGTGAAAGTACATAAAACAGATATTGATCCCGGATATTTTATACCTGTAGTAGATGGGATGTATGATGTTGTTGAACACGGTACAGGCCGTGTGGCACGTATAGAAGGTCTTGAAGTATGTGGTAAAACCGGTACTTCGCAAAACAAAAAAGGTGGCGACCACTCGCTTTTCATCGCTTTTGCGCCACGCGTCAACCCTAAAATTGCCATTGCCGTAGTAGTAGAGAATGGGATATGGGGTGCAAGGGCTGCGGCTCCGATTGCCTCTTTGTTGATAGAAAAATATATTAAACGAGATATTAAACGTAAAGAATACGTACAGCAAATCATGAATACCAGCTATCGTACAATGGCAGGGCGTGCCGCCGCAGGTAGTCCTGAAAATTAATATCCCAAAACAAAAATACCCCTTTTCGAGGGGTATTTTTGTTGATAAGCATATGTTTTAGTTACTCAATTTCAGCATCGGAAACAATCTTCTTATATCATCATCTGTCGGCCTTGACCCATACTCGCATATTTCAAAAGACTCAGCGTGCTTTACATTGGCGGCATAAGCCTTTCCATACCATTTTTCCAACGAAGCTCTTGCTTCGGGCGTAATGGGTACCGCCCTGGTTTTGGCCAACCATGCTTTTCTTTCCGCATCACCTTTAGGCACCTGGTCTAAATACCCTCCTATCCACGGCAACCATTCATAAACCTGAGAAACATGTGCATCAAGCGCATAAACTTTCTGTTCATACACGGCTGAAATATCTACTACTACATCAGGTCTGAAAGGGTTTGGTCGCTGAAAATTATCCTGAAAATACATAAAAACAGGATTTTTCTTCAATGGTGGTGTATCCGGAGCAACATTGGGCACACCTACCATATAGGCCGCATCTTGTACCAAAATACCTGTATATCTATGGTCGGGATGATAGTCGTTGGGTCTTGGGGCTATTACCATATCAGCCCCCCACTCTCTTATTTTACGGATAATCTGTAGTCTGACATTCAGATTAGGCAACAACTCTCCATCATGATTGTCTAATACATCATACTCTACACCAAATCTTTTCCCTGCTTCTTTGGCTTCGGCAAATCTTCTTTTGGCAAGCATACCTCCACCCTCGCTTTGATGTCCGGCGTCTCCGTTGGTTACTGCCACAAACTTAACGGCATGACCCATCTTGGAAAGCAATATGCCTATGCCGCCTGCATCTAAATCGCAGTCGTCGGGGTGGGCACCAATCATAATAATTCTCAGAGGTTTTTGTGTCTGGCTGTAAGCCGTGGCACTTACCAGCAGAAAAGCCAGTAAAATGATATGTCTTCGCATAATTGTGTTTTTAAAGGGTTGAATTTGTTTAAATTACTGCTAAAAATATAATATTTTCGCATGGTTTACAATCTATTCAGCATACAAAAAACATCTATACGCATGAATAAATCATATTCTCTTTACGCTATACTATTTCTACTCTTTTTAAGTATCGGCTCTAAAGCACAACAGAACACTGATAACGGCAAATTGACTGTTCTGAAAACACCTGACTTTGAAGTAAACGGTAAAGGTACAAGCACTTACTGGGGTAAAACCAACTGGGTTTCTTTACCACAGCGCAGAAAAGACGGCAAAGTATATGTAACCGATGCCAAAGTACTATATTCAGATACAGGCATTTATTTTCTGTTTCACTGTCAGGACTCTCTGATTACTTCAACGCTAAAAGAAGATTTTGCGAATTATATCTGGAAGACGTAGTGGAGGTTTTTTTATGGACCGACGAAAGTATGCCTATCTACTTTGAATATGAATTATCGCCTTATAATTATGAGTTGCCTATTCTGGTACCTAATATGAAAGGCACATTTTTAGGGTGGCGTCCTTGGCATTATGAAGGAGATAGAAAAACCCGTCATGCCGCCTATATTGAAACCAAAGGCAATACTGTAACAGCCTGGAATGCTGAATTTTTTATTCCTTATGCTTTACTGAAACCTCTGAATAATGTTCCTCCTAAAAAGGGCAATCAATGGCGTGCCAATATGTATCGGATAGATTATGATAACAAAAGTTCTACCTGGTCGTGGCAATTAACAGGACCCAGTTTCCATGATTATGAGAAATTTGGCACTTTTATTTTTGACTGATAAGGTATCCATCAATATTTTCAGGCAATAATCAGGGCTTTCATCCGATTATCAGATTGGATTATTCTTTTTCCTGAAAAATCTTTTACATTTGCCCAAAATAGAAACAACAATGACTTTACAACAACTTTTTCAGCGAATTGGCGAAAATCCGGGCTTTTTGCTCTTCTACTTCCTGATTATTCCTGTGGCAGCCATTGTAGCAGGCTTTTTAGGCAAAGGAGAAGGCCATCTTTCTCCCTGGAAATACCTGTATGCGATTCTTATTTATCTGGTAAGTGTACCGGGCATTTTTTCAGTAGCGCTCAATATCTACTTTTTTCTCTTTCAACGGGGCGATGTGATGCAGACTGATGTTTATATGCAGATTTTGCCAATCGTAGTCATGTTAGTTACCATATTCATCATCCGCAGAAATGTTAGTTTAGCCCTTATCCCGGGATTTGATAAGATTTCAGGTTTGTGGTTTATGCTTTTTGCCACCATGTTTCTGATGTGGTTATTAGAAAAAATACATATTGTTGTTTTCTCTTACCTGCCTTTCCAATACCTATTGGGTATCTTTGTTGTACTTTTCATTCTGATTTATATAGGTTGGCGACGCTTTGTGGCCAAATAATATTTTCTCTCATTTCTTAAAGAAATGAGAGGTTTTTGGGGATTATCCATTCAACTATTGTTTTTAGTCATACTGCTTATGAAGAAAATAATTCTATTTCAGAAAGAGCCTAAAGACAATACAAAGCGTTCGGGTTCGCGTAAAATGCTTATTTTACTGACAGTCAACCTGATTGGCATAGGTCTTATTTCCATTCTACCTAAAAATGCTTCTTTTATTCAATTGAAAGTAAATAGTTTTTATACAACCAAAGCTCGTTTAGGCAATGGTTTAGATAGTACCGCCCGTTATAACCTTACTTATGCCAAAGAATGTGCTATCATCAATTTATTAGATTCGGTACTTCAGAAAGATGATTTATTTCTTTTACCCCCGCAGTATTATCTGGTAGAAAATACTTACAACAGTAAACAAGCCTTCGACCCTTATACCTGGACATACCCAAGTAAATTCAAGAATCTGGCGATGAATAAAATACCTTTTGTTGAAATTACGTACCCGGATTCTATCCTGCAAAGAGCGACGCATACTTTTGTAGCCAGCCCCAAAAAAGGACTTCAATTAGTCAGTTTAAATAGTTACTCTTTAGCAGAAAAAGAAGCCATCATCAATAAACTCAAAACTTACCGGCCCTTTGGTTTTTTCATTCCTCAAACAGCCATTGATTACCTGAAACAGAAAAATAAAAACCAATGGAAACCTTAGCCATTTTTATCCATATCATTACCGGAGCAGGTTTGCTGAGTATCTTCCGTATACACAGACATTTCATTGCTTTTGTATCTTTGGCTTTTTTATTGGGTATTGGTTTAGCTTCTTTTATCCCTTTTCTCTTAGAGTGTATACATATCAATATCAATCAAACCACTGTTTTAAGTGGCCTGATAGTCCTGGCTATCATTAGCATCATCTCTTGTATCATTAATAAAAATTTTCTATCTGAAATAATCACATCTGCCAATATAAAAATCAGACTTTATGAAATTCCCTTTTTTCTGATTACAGCCTATTTTATATACATCAGTGTATGGAAATGTTATTTTTATCCGAATATTCCTTTTGATACCATTGTTGGGCCCGAACTGATAGCAAAAGCTACTTTTTTTGAGCAGACACTTAAAAACAGTATATATACCGATTTCTTACCCAAAAGTTATCCACTTAGTAATCAGCCCTATTATGCGCCTTTTATTATGCTCATGCAGGTAGTTTATCTTTGCTTAGGCTCGTTTTTTGGCAAAGTCTGGCTTTCGGGTATGGTGTTGGCTTTTTTCCTTTATTTTTATTTTGAGTTAAGACACTATATTCATCCTATTCTGGCAGGTTGGTTACTTATACTCCTGTGGTTCATGCCCGAACTCTATGCTTATACCTATCTGGTACAGACCGATTATCCGAATGCTATTTTTCTATTGATTGCTTTTAGCTTTCTTTATCGTTATTATCTCAATGAAGTTCCTCAAAAAGCAGATTTCTGGTTATCAAGCATATTTTTTGCCTTTGCCTGCTGGACCCGTACCGAAACTATCCTTTTTCTACCGGTAGTATTGCTGTTTTTATACAAGCAAAAATTCCTTCAAAACGCTATCATTTACAGCATATTGCCATTGATTTTGTTTCTAGGGTGGAATTATCTGTTTTTAGGTATCGTAGTTCCCAAAGCTGTACCTTTAGGAACCATTCATCTTGATTTTAACAACTATTTCTCTCGTGGCTGGGATACGTTAATTGGTACGCACAAAATCATGTTCGATACAACCTACTGGAATTACAGTTTCATTCTCTTCTTCATACTTTTACTTATTAATATCAGTTTATACCGAACCAGAACCGAACTCATCAAATTGAGCTGGGTAATGGGTGTGCACATTATTTTTATGTTGATTGTGCTACACATAGAAGGAGCCAATATTCCATTTACCTTTAGAAGAGGCTTCTTCAAAATTATATTTCTTACCCTATTCTATGCAGGCACAAGTCAGCTATTGATTAATTGTTCGAAGTGGGCTGAACGGGTGTTAGAAAACAGATAGATGCAAGATTTATTCACTTATCAAAAAACCTAATGAAGCATCTGAAAGAGGCTCTGATACACTGCGGGGATCAGGTTTTAATTCAACTTTCCGCATAGATTCAATATCTATCGAATAGAATCCGAAATCTTCAACTACTTTGCCTTTCAGGTAGTAGATACCTGAACCACGAAGCGGATATTTTTCCAGAGAATAAGGAAAATGAACCGTATCAAAAAACTTACCCGACAAATCGTAGAAATACCCAAAGCCCATCAGGTTTCCATTCTTTGCTCTGATAGACTTCCATGTTACCAGATAGCCGTACAAGCTTATGTTTTTACCAAACAGTTCATGCAGGTTATCTGAAGTAAGGGTACTTTCCAGCGGTTCTGCACATAAATCGAACGGAGAGCCGATTGTGAAATCCAGAAATTCTATTTCATCATACATGTCTTCCAGAGGGTCAAACGATAGAGTTGGTAAGTTTGTCTCAGGTTCAAGGTATTCAAATAAGGCTTCTTTATAGACTGATGGCTTAAAATTGTTATGAAGCAGCAAATGTGCCTCCCATAATAATTCTTTTTTCGATACCCCAAAGTTTCTGAAAGCCCCAAGTCTTACCAAAACAATGAGTTGTTCAAGTCCTATGGCAACACGATGAGCAAAATCAGAAAAAGACAAAAAACGACCATTTACCTGTCTTTCTTTCAGAATCCTTTCTAAGATTTTCATTTCAAGGCTTTTGACATGTACCCATCCAAGCCAGATGGTTTTCCCTTTAATAGTGGTCAGAAACTCACTTTCATTAATATCCGGCACTTCTATCGTTCCTCCGCTACGTTTGGCTTCATGTATATAAAATTCAGTCCGGTAAAACCCTCCGAAATTATTGATAACAGCCGTAATAAATTCTAAAGGATAATAGGTTTTCAGAAAAAGACTCTGATAACTTTCAACGGCATAGGAAGCTGAATGAGCCTTAGAAAAACTATAACCTGCAAAACTTTCAACCTGCCGCCACACTTCTTTTGCCAGTTCATCACTATATCCCTTTTCTTTACAATTAATAAACCATTTATCTACTATTTTCTCAAACTCTATTCTGGCTCTATATTTACCCGACATGGCACGTCTAAGCATATCGGCCTCCCCCAGGGTCATACCTGCAAACCCATGAGCTACTTTTATTACATCTTCCTGATAAATCATTACACCATAAGTATCTTCTAATAATTCTTTCATTTTTGGGTGCAGATAATCGATGTTGTGTGGATTATGATGCCTTTCTATATAGGCTTTCATCATACCACTACTGGCTACGCCGGGCCGTATAATAGAACTTGCAGCTACCAGTGTCAGGTAGTTATCACATCTGAGTTTCCACATCAGTTGCCGCATAGCCGGCGATTCTACATAGAAACAGCCCATCGTTTCATTACTTTGTAGTTTTTTCCTGATGTTTTCATCTTCCTTAAACTTCTGTACCTGATGAATATCAATAGTAATCCCGTGGTTTTCACGCACTATATCAACTGCCATTTTGATATGCCCCAACCCTCGCTGAGACAATACATCAAATTTTGCGAAACCTATCTCTTCAGCTACATACATATCCCACTGACATATCGGGAAACCCTTAGGCATAGGTTGCAAGGCCGTATAATTGAATAAAGGTTCTTCTGAAACAAGAATCCCTCCTGCATGGATAGATAAATTATGCGGAATATCATCCATCAAAGGAGCATATTTCAGAATATACCTCATGTATTCGTTCGTGTGTGCTTTTTCAGGGTATTTCAGATAAGTATCTATTTCTGTTTTTGGTAAACCAAATACTTTAGCTAACTCTCGTATAGCCGAATTGCGCTGAAAAGTATTATAGGTGGCAAGCAGACACACGTGTTCTTTACCATATCTTTTAAAAATATACTCTATAATTTCGTTGCGTTCATCCCAGCTGAAATCGATATCAAAGTCAGGAGGTGAAGTTCTTTCCGGATTGATGAATCTTTCAAAATATAAATTGAGTTCAATAGGGTCAACATCTGTAATGCCTATACAATAAGCCACTATCGAATTAGCCCCTGAACCCCTGCCTACATGAAAATAACCTCTGTTTTTTGCGTAATTGATAACATCCCAGGTCATCAGGAAATAAGCCTCAAAATTCATTTTATCTATAATTTTCAGCTCACTTTCTATACGTTCAAAAACTTTCTCATGGTTCTTATTATATCTTATCGCTGCACCATCAAATGTAAGTTTGCGAAGAAACTCGGTGTCCCCTTTCTTGCTATTAGTATATACTTTTTTGTTTTTATTAGTAGATACATCAAGCTCAAAGTTACACGCATTCATAATCAATGTGGTATTCCTTAAAAAAAGCTGACAATTACTAAATTTTTCGAGAAGTGTAGCAATATCGACAAACGTCTCTTCAGGACAGGCTTCCTCGCTTTTAGGCAATTTACTCAATAGTACATTTTTATCGATAGCTCTTAGCAAACGATGCAGATTAAATGTAATCTTATCATGAAAAGTTACTGAGTGTATAGCCAGAATCTTATGAACAGCGGCTTGTTTTTGATATTTAAACAATCTGCTTATTTCCCAGAATCGTACGCCTATATATTCATTTTCATCAAGAGTTGGATTCGACTCAAGGTAAGTAACAGGATAAATAGTAAAAGTATTTGTAAAAGGTGGTGCTTTTTGCGGGAATGGCTTACCTGAAGCCAAATACGCAGATAAAAACTGATTAATTTCATAAAGCCCTTTCTGATTTTTCGCCAGAGTAATGTATTTCATTTCATAGCTGTTTCTGAATTCAACCCCCACAATGGGTTTTATATCAGCTTTTTTACACTCTTTGATAAAGTCAAAAATACCCGACACATTATTAATATCGGTCAATGCGAAGCTATTACAGCCTGCAGTTTTAGCCTTGATAATCAAGTCTTTAATGCTAAGTGTTCCGTAATTGAAACTAAAGTAACTGTGGCAGTTTAAGTACATAAGAATATAAGTTGAATATTTGCGATTTACTTAGTTGTTGGCAGGGTTTTCGATTTAATTACAGGAGGCTTGTTTGTTTGCATGCCATAAGCTCTTCCTATTATTTTTTCGCCATGTTTGTGCTTTACTTTATCCATAGCCTGATGCAAAGCTGCCAGTTTAGATGAGTTATCGAACAGATTTATCTGAGAATACCCCTGTACCAATTTGCTCAAACGAACACCTATCAGTCTGATTAGCAACCGTTTATCGTACAGATTATCAAACAAATCCATCACCTTTTCAATAATTACCTGGTCGTCAGAAGTATAAAAGACATGCGTCTGGCGGGTATAGGTATCAAAATTGGAGTAGCGGATTTTTACTGTAATAGTGCCTGTGCATTTTATTTGTTGCCGCAAGTCAAAAGTCAGGCTTTCTACCATAAAGACTAAGATTGATTTGAGCCTGACTACATCTGTCGTATCTTTATCAAAGGTCATTTCTTTTGAAAACGACTTCTGGTCATGATATGGCACAATAGGCGTATCATCAATCCCATTAGCCCGCTCCCAGAATAGCTTACCATGCTTGCCAAACACAGCCTCTAATAGTTTTATAGGCATAGCCGCCAGGGTACCAATATGCTGTATGCCCATGGTACGCAAGGTTTTAGCAGTGGTATTGCCAACCATTGGCAGTTTATTAATAGCTAACGGCTTTAAAAACAGCTTTTCATACCCTGTCAATACCTGCAATTTGCCGTTGGGTTTTGCTTCATTGGTAGCTACTTTGCTGACTGTCTTACTGGTGCTTAGTCCAAAGGTGGTATTAAGGTGTGTTTCCTTCGAAATTCTTGCTTTGATTTCTTTGGCCCATTTATAACAACCAAAGAATTTCTCCATACCCGAGAAATCACAATAAAACTCATCAATACTGGCTTTTTCTACCACAGGTACCATCTCGCTTATGATTTCAGTAACTGCATTAGAAGCCCTCACATAAGATTCATAGTCCCCCTTTACAAAAATGGCATCCGGGCACAGACGTTTAGCCATTTGTGACGACATAGCAGAGTGCACACCAAACCTGCGGGCTTCATAGCTGGCAGAGGCTACCACGCCTCTCTCGCTCGAACCACCCACCACAACAGGTTTACCGATAAGTGTCGGATTTTTCAGCCTTTCAACAGAAACAAAAAAAGAATCGAGGTCATAGTGAACTATGGCTTTTTCCATGAGTATAAAGATGTGGATAAATAATTTTTGGGATTCTGCAATAAATGTATGTACATTTTGTGTAGTATTGTCTCAACAAATTGTGTAGCCAATGGAAAGTCAATTAGTGAACCAGCTAAAAATAGCCCGGAATATCAAATTGTTAAGGCTTGGCAGAGGGCTTACCCAGGAGCAACTGGCAGATGCACTTGCTATCCCGAGCACCCGGTATGCCAATTATGAACAAGGTACAAGAGCAATTCCCATCGATACGTTATCGGCTGTATCGTCTTATTTTCATATTGCTTTAGATGCCCTTGTGAAATCAGACCTAAGCAAGGTTGATTTGAAAGGCTTAATGAAAGTAGGAGAAAACCGTTTGTTATTCCCGATTCTGATTAAAGACGACGGCAAAATTGAAAGCATTGAGGTGGTTCCCATCAAAGCTTCGGCCGGATATTTAAGCGGTTATGCTGACCCTGAATTTATAGAGACGCTCCCGAAGGCGTCTTTGCCTTTTATTGGCATTGGTACCCACAGAGGTTTTCCACTTACCGGCGACTCCATGCTTCCAATTCCTGATGGTGCTATTATTATAGGAAAATTTGTAGAAGAGCTGGCTGATATAAAAAGCGGCAGAACTTATATTGTGGTTTCCACCACAGGCATTGCCTATAAGAGGGTATATATCAAGCCACAGGAAAACGAATTACTCTTAGTATCTGATAACAAAATATATAGTGCCTATACCATGCCTTTTGAAAACATACTTGAACTATGGGAATTCAGATGCTTTATTAGCACCAAAGAGTATTCAGCTGATGAATATTCTTTAGAAAATCTTTTTCAGCAAGTACACGGTCTCTCAAAAGGTCTTGAAGAAATTAAACAGAAGATTGTTGGACAGGCTTAGCAGTTGACTTATCTCTACTTTTACAAAACAAAAAAAGAGTACCCACAGCCCAAGCCATAAGTACTCTTTTATTATTTATCAAAGCTTGATTAATCCACAAACTCAATGGTATTTACTCCAAACAATGGTTTACCTTCTGCTTTCGGATTTTTGAATACAAAATAGATATTTTGTACACCTGCTACATCAACCTTGATTTTTAGCGGATTCATATTTGCTTCCTGCACATCAGCAGTACCGATTACAGTTCCGGTTGGTGAGCCTAATCTTACTTCCATAGTACCTCCTACTGTCGTACCTTGTTGCGAAAATGCACCAATGATAATGGTTTTAATACCTGTCAGGTCAATATCTTTGAAAGCTATGTAGCTATCGTTTTCAGAGGCTATAGCTAACTCACCTCCTAATTGTTCAACATTAAATTTCGCTACGCCTTTCGATTCGTCATAAGTAACGGCTTTAATCTTAGGGCTACGCAAAGCTAAAGACTGAGAAGTACTCAACGGGCCGATTACTTTTCCGCCTTTGTCGGTGTAAGTAGCCTGAATGATATAAGCACCTTCTTTTTTACCTTTATGTGCCGCAGCTTCATAAGCACCTGTAACCGGTTGTGAAGCCTTACGGGTATCGTTTAAAGAAAGTATATAATCAACCATGTCTCTTGCCTCTGACATTGGTATTTGTGGGTGAGCAGCCATGGCTTGTTCGCCCCATACACCACCGCCACCTTTGATAACTTTTTCAGCTAACTGGTTGATAGCCGTTTGACCACGACGGTATTTCTTCGCTATATCCATATAAGCAGGCCCGATAGATTTTTTATCAACAGCATGGCAAGCTTTACAATCGCTTAAATCAATCAGACGTTTTCCTGCAGCAAAGTTCATATTTTCTTTATGCCCTTGTTCCAGCATGGTTTTGTCATATCCTTCCAGATAGTTAATGTTTACCACTACATCTTCCGGGTCAATGCCTTTAGATAAAGTACCATCTTCTTTATCGGTTACTTTTACATCATAATTGATTTTGTCCTTATCAAAGAAGAAAGTTTTATTACCTTGTACCGAGATATTTACGGTAGGCACAGCATTACCCACTTTAACAATAGTACTCTGCGACGATTTATTTCCGGCAGCATCTGTTACTGTCAATACCACATTATATTCACCCGGTTTGGTAAAGGTAAATTTCGGATTAGCCTGTGTACTTACAGGTAAGCCCTTACCGAAATTCCATGAATATTTCATGGCATCTTTGTCGTAATCTAAAGTTCCGGCTGATGAAAAAGCTACTGTCAAAGGTGCAGCACCTGCTTTTTTATCGGCCGCCATCATAACAAAAGGTTTTCTGTTACCCGGATTGTATTCAATTACTGACAATGTGGCATCTTCGTTCTGCGCAAACCAGTTCATGCCATAATCTAATACAAACAAACGACCATCTTTAGAGAAAGCCATGTCCATTGGGTGAGCAAACTTGGCACTTGGCATAAAACGCTCCATACCCTGATAGTTGCCTTCTTTATCCATACTTACCAGATAAATCCAGTCACGCATCCATTCATAGGCAAAGAATTTACCATCAAAATAGCTTGGGAAACGCTTCGGATTATTGGTATAATCTTCTGAATAATACACAGGGCCTGCCATTGGGTTCGCTCCCCCCTTACCAAATTCAGGATAAAGTTTCGATACGCCATATCCATAATAGAGCCACGCTTTGGTAGCAGGCATCAATTCTCTTAAACCTGTATTATTCGGTGAGTCATTGATCGGTTTGGCTGCATCATATTTTTCACCTGATTCTTTTTTAGCAAAATCATAGTGATTATAAGCAAAGTTATCTCCGGTAAAGATAGGCCAGCCAAAGAAGCCCGGTTTACGAGCCTGGTTAAACTCTACAAGACCATCAGGACCACGTTTAGGGTCAGCTTTTCCGGCATCAGGGCCTACATCACCCCAATATAAATAGCCGTTGCGTTTATCAACCGAAATTCTGTATGGATTACGCATACCCATCGCATAAATTTCCGGACGGGTTTTGTCTGTTCCGGCAGGGTACAAGTTGCCTTCAGGAATTGTATAAGTACCATTGTCCTGTGGTTTAATTCTCAATACTTTCCCACGTAAATCATTAGTATTACCCGATGAACGAAGCGCATCCCAACCTTCACGACCCGGGGCGAAATCAATTGGCGCATAGCCCTCAGAAGCAAACGGGTTAGTATCATCGCCTGTTGAAAGGAAAAGATTTCCTTTACCGTCCCAGTCAATTGACCCACCTGTGTGGCAACACTCATCACGTTTGACAAACACACGTAACAATACTTTTTCTGACGACATCACAATTGTATCTTTCTTATCGTCATATTCAAATCTGGCCAAAAAGTTATCTTTGGTTACTTCACGGGTTTCGTCAGGTGTATAGTATAGATAAATCCAGTGATTTTTCTCATAGTTAGGGTCAGCACCAATACCCATCAAGCCATATTCAAACTTGGTATACACAGGCATTTGCCCGGCCAATTTCACTTTCTTGGTAGCCGGATTCCAGACCTTTAAAGCGCCTTTACGCTCAACAAAAAGCACTTTACCGTTTGGTAAAACGGCTAATTCCGTGGGTTCATTCAGGTTGCTTGCCAATGTAGTGCGCTCAAAACGATTTTCTTCCGGTGAGCGTACAGAACGGGCTTTCGAATAGTCTAATTTGGTAGCCATAGCCCATTTTAATCCTTGCCAGAAATGTTCTGTTATTAATGGTTCGCTGAAAGTTTCAGGTGTATGACCGTAGTTTGAATAAAACGCCTTACCACCATCAAACTCATGGTACCATGCCATCGGGTGAAAATCGCCCATTTTACCCATCTCGTAACTGCTTTCATCTACTCTTACAATAAATTTCAGAATGTCTTTTTTCAATGATTTGAAATCATAAAACTCATCGGTTTTTTCGAAAGTATCAGGAAAATGTGCCGAAGCAGGGAAGGTTTTATCAAGGGTAATCATTTTACCTTTTTGCACATTTGATACTCTACCGCCCGGGTGACTGGCAAAATATCCACCCATCAAATCATTATACCAGGGCCAGTTATATTCGGTATCAGAAGCAGCGTGGATACCCACATAGCCACCACCTGCCTGAATATATCGCTCAAAATCAGCTTGTTGTGCCGGATTCAATACATCTCCGGTAGTGCTTAAAAAAACCACAGCCGCATAGTTTTTCAGATTGGCTTCATTAAACTTTGAGGCATCGGTAGTAGTATCAACACCTATGGCTTGTTTTCTACCTAATTCGATAAAAAACTGATTGCCCTCTTTAATAGAGTTGTGGTGAAAACCTTTGGTTAAAGAAAAAACTAATATTCTTCTTTGCTGTGCAAACGAACTCGCACCCACAAACAAGAGTAGCATTAAAAGGATAGGATTAAACTGTTTTTTCATTAGAATAACTAATATTTTTTATGAGAAACAAAGGTAATTAAAAACCAAAGAATAAGTGTCGTTCAGACATTAAAAAGTATTTTATTGAGAATATATAGGAGGATTTGCCGAATAATTAAATTGTGGTGCGAACTGGAAGTTCGCACCACAATTTAATTATTCGGCATTTATTCGTTCAGTAGAAACAGCTATAAAATTGTTGCTAATATCATATAATACTTCTAAATAACCTTATGCTTTCAATGTCTACTGCGAACTTCAAGTTCGCACCATAACTTAATTATTCTACTTCCCAGCCCTCAACACATAAGTTTTCCCGGCCTGTGTAGGTAAATCATACACCATAGTTTCTTTAATAAAACTGGCATCCACATTGGCTTTAGGCGATACCAATGGTTCTTTAATAGCCGCTATCTGGAAAAACGGATTCGGGTTTTTACCATTGGCTTTTTTCATAGGCAGATTGGTCTTCAAAGCATGGCTTACACGCAAGCGGCAGTTCCCTCCTATCGTAGATTTTATGATTAGTTCGGTTATCTTCCCATTTTTCCAGGTCATTTTTACAATTTCAAATCCACCTCTCGCTTTCAGGCCGCTTACACTACCTTCACTCCATCTATCGGGTAAGGCAGGTAATAGTTGAATAGCACCATCATGACTTTGCATGAGCATTTCGGCAATTCCGGCGGTGCAACCAAAGTTCCCATCAATCTGGAATGGTGGGTGTGCGTCGAATAAATTATCGTAGGTTCCTCCACCTTGTCGACCCGGTACTTCGGCAGGCGATAACTGGTCGGTAATGAGTTTATAGGCACGGTTACCATCTAAAAGCCTTGCCCACCAGTTGACCTTCCAACCCATTGACCAGCCTGTCGATACATCACCTCTATAAATCAAAGAGGTACGAGCCGCTGCAAATAAAGCAGGATGTTGATATGGCGAAACCTGATTGGAAGGAAAAAGTCCATATAAATGCGAAATATGGCGGTGTTGGTCTTTCGGATCGTCTAAATCCTCTAACCATTCCTGCAATTGGTTGTGCTGTCCTATCTGCATAGGAGGTACTTGTTGCAATTTAGTTTTTATCTGATTGGCAAATTCCGTATCTGTTTTTAATACTTTAGCTGCATTGATAGCATTGGAAAACACATCAAAAACTAACTGATTATCCATTGTAGCTCCTGCCGCAATAGAAGATTTCGGGCGACCTGCCGGAGAGTTTTCAGGTGAGCTACTTGGGGTTACTACCAGCCATTGATGAGATGGTTCAGGTATTAAGAAATCATGATAAAACGTAGCGATACCTTTTAGGGCCGGATAATATTTTTGTAAAAAGGCTTTATCTCCTGTATACAGATAATGTTGCCATATGTGTTGACTCAACCATGCCCCACCCATCGGCCACATACCCCAGAAAGCGCCATCTACTGCTCCATTGATACGCCATAAGTCAGTATTATGGTGTGCTACCCAGCCATTAGTACCATACATGGTTCGGGCAGTCTCTACACCTGTTTCCGATAACTCTCTCACCATATCAAACAAAGGCTCGTGCATTTCTGTCAGGTTAGTAAGTTCGGCAGGCCAGTAATTCATTTCTGTATTAATGTTGATGGTATATTTACTATCCCAGGGCGGATTTACCCGATTATTCCAGATACCTTGTAAATTGGCAGGTTGTCCACCCGGGCGAGACGAAGAAATCAATAAATAGCGACCAAACTGAAAATACAGCGATACAAAACTGGGGTCATTGCCCTGTGCAAAGGCTTTCAGGCGTTCGTCAGTAGGTAGTTTCGCCGCTTCGTTTGTACCTAAGTCTAATTTTACTCTTTTAAAAAAACGCTGATATTCTTTGATATGGTTGTTGAATAAAGTACCATAAGGCATTTTTTCTGCCTTAGCTATATAGGCTTCTGCCTTTGTATTTTCGTCGGCACTTACATCATGGTAATTCACAAAATTGGTGGCAATGGATACCAACAAGGTTACTGCCGACGCATTTTCAACCGTAACACTTGTATCATTTTTACTGGTTCGCCCATCGTTAGGCAATATTTTTGCCACTGTACGGAAACGCACCTCACCTTTTACACCCTCATGGTCTTTACCAAGCCCGGAAAGCGATACCTGATTTCGTAGGGTAGTTGCAGCCGTTTTAAAGGGGCTGTTCATCGACAGCTTAAAAGACAGGCTCTTAGCCTTATTGGCATTCAGGCGAATCACTATTACCTGGTCAGGAATAGAAATAAAAGTAGTTCGGGTATATTTAACCCCATTCACCTGATAAGTAGTCGTTTGAATAGCCTGCTCAATATCTAATTCTCTCCGGTAATTCGTATAATTTTCATGATTAGGAAAATCTAACTGAATATTTCCGACAGGCAGGAACATCTGTCCATGATTTTTCTTGGCAATAATATGTCTCTGGGCTAAATCCTGCGCCTCCTGACTTTTCCCCTCAAAAATAAGCTGACGAATAGCAGATAAATTAGCTAAAGCATCAGGGTTATCATTTCTGCTCGGCCCACCTGACCAAAATGAAGACTCATTTAACTGCAAGGTTTCGTGTACTACATTTCCATAAGCCATAGCCCCTAACCGCCCGTTACCCAAAGGCAAGGCTTTTGTCCAGGTATTAGCGGCAGGTTGTTTGTACCATAGTTTAAGATTGGTTTGCTGAGCCCGTATGGCCGTAGAAAACAACAAAAGAAGTACAAGAATTCTTTTCATAAAGCAAGTTGAAAGGGTTAAAGAATAGATAAATATGCTCAAAGAGAGCTATTATTCATCGGCAAAGATAATATTCCTGAAGAAAGATAATAGTATATCTCCGGCTTTTCTTCTATCTTTTTGAATTTATAAAAGCAGAGATATGGATAGTTTTGAGAGAAAATCAGGTAAAAAACAACTTTAGGCAGGCAATAGTCAGCCCAAAAGCCAACAGATAGCGCAGGGTAGGAATATTAAACCGTTGGCTACCAAAATAAGACCCTAATAAACCTCCCACAATAGTTGCCCCTACTGCCCATTGTAAATCAGGTGTGAGATGAATACCCCCTTTAGACAATTGCCCATATAAGCCTGACAAAGAATTTACGAAGATAAATAAAGCTGATACAGCCGCTGTTTCTTTCAATTTTGACCAACGCATGAGTAGCATTAAAGGACTCAGGATAATCCCTCCACCAATCCCAATCATACCCGATAATAAACCTATGGCCGCTCCTGACAACAAAGCTGCCCATAATGGTATAGGACGGTTAGGTGTTTCTTCTGTACGAAACTGGTAAAGCAGACGGGCAATAGAGATGAATATACAAACCGCCAGTATTTTTTTATAGATACTATCAGGAAGTGTCATGGTGCCTCCCAGATATGCCATAGGGATACTGGCCAGTGCAAAAGGAAGAAACAGATTAATTTTAAAATGCCCTGCCCGATAAAACCCGATAAATGAAAACAAAGACACTGCCAGATTCATTACCAGAGCCGACGATTTCATCATAGCAGGGGCCACACCCATCAATGCCATCACAGCCAGATACCCACTTGCTCCTCCATGCCCCACAGATGAATATAGAAACGCAACAATAGCTAACAGAAAGAGTAGGATATATAAAGTAGATTCCATAAGCATCAGGCTGGGTCGTTATGTTTTTACAAATATAACGCAATTCCCTATTTTACTCCAAAGAATTTAGACTTCTGGTATCTGAATTTGTAATTTAGAGCAGGTTCGCTTAAATTGTAGCCTCTATCAATATCCACAAATCTTATGAACGGTTTTTTCTTGGACTTCTTTCATTCGGTCAGTATCATTGTTATTCTTATTGTAGCTTTGGCCTTCTCACAATTAGCGCGCAAAGCACTTAACCGATACGCAAGAGTTTCTGCAAATAATATCAGAATTAACCCTACTACTTTTAGTTTTCTGAAAAACGCCATCAGTTTCGTCATTTTTGCGGTAGCCATCATTCTGGTTGTGCATCTGATTCCGGGTCTGGAAAAACTGGCAACTACTTTATGGGCAAGTGCAGGTATCTTGTCGGTTGTGATAGGTTTAGCCACACAACAGACTTTCGGCAATATTGTAAGCGGTATTTTTATTGTTATTTATAAGCCCTTTCGCATTGGCGATGCTATCCAGTTACCCAACGGACAACACGGTATTGTAGAAGATATTACTTTGCAATATACAGTTATCAATAATGCTGAAAACCGACATATCATTGTACCCAACTCGGTTATTACAAGAGATTATGTGATTAATTCGACAATTATTGACGACAAAGTATGTAACCAGATTGACATAAAGATTATTACCAAAGATATTGACAGAGCTATGAGCCTGCTTAAGGAAATAGCCGTCAGCCATCCTGATTTTTATAATGCTTCTATCATAGAAGTACCTAATGAAACCCTTCCAAAAATTACTCCTGTATTGGTACAGGTAATTGACTTATCTGACTCATGGATTACACTAAGATTGAGCGTATGGTGCAAATCTTCAACCAAAGCCTTTGCTATGAAATCTGATTTATTATTAGCCATAAAAAAACGTTTTGATAGTGAAGGAATTAAAATATAAGAGCTACTCAGAAAGTAGCTCTTGGGTTGAAAAATGGATTTAATTGTTCAGGTCAGATGGAATTAATGTCTGCATTTGGTAATTGCACCGTTACTTTTGTACCCTGGTTCAGTTCACTCTGAATATTTATTTTACCTTTATGCAGTTCTACAATTTTATTACATACCGAAAGCCCTATACCAAAGCCGGAAATATTGAGGGCATTTTTTGAACGGTAAAAAGGTGCAAAAATCGTTTCCAGGTCTTCTTTGGGTATGCCTATACCTTCGTCTTTAATCGTAACTATGGTATGTGTTTTATTGAAATCAATAATTACCACCGCCTGTTGCATGGGTGAGTATTTACAGGCATTATCTATCAGATTAATAAAAGTGGTTTTCAGAAGTGCTTCGTTCCCAAAAACAATAATCGAATATTCGTTTTCAGGCTCTTGTGCATACTCTACTACAATGCGGTATTCAGGCTTACTCAATCCTAATTCATCTTGTGCCTGAAAAATAATATCATCAATACGTACTTCACCAAAATTAATTAATGGTGATTTAAACGGACGCACTATCTGCAATAAGCCATTCGAAAGATTGATAAGCCGATTAATATCCTGACGGATATTCTGCAAAATACCTTTGTGCTGCTCTATGGAAAGATTTTCTTCAAGACTAATCTCTACTTCTGACTTTAAAGCGGCTAAAGGTGTACGTAATTCGTGTGAGGCATGAGAGACAAAACTTTTCTGTAACTCGAATGACTGCTCTAACCGAGACAGCATTTTATTAAAAGCTGCTGCCAACATTCCTATCTCGTTCTTGCTATCATGTCCTTCAATACGTTGCCTGAGATTATTGGCCGTAATAGTACTTATCTTATTTATAAACAGGTTTACCGGTTTCAACGCCCCCCCGGCAAAGAAGATACCTAAAATAATAGTAATTAAAATACCTACTATCAACCCTATAATGAGTGTATCACGCAGGTTTTTCAGTTTGCTCTTCCCGAATTTATCAAAGGCTGAAGCTAATATAACAAAGTGCTGTGGGCCATTATTATAAATTAGACCTAAAGATTCATTTTCGCCGCTTGGCAACTCTAAATATTTAGCCTCCCTTACACTATCTAATAAGGCAGCATCATAATTAATGACGATTTCGTCAATATTGCTATACAATAGCTCATTTTTGTCCGAAAAAATCAGAATTTTCTCGTCATGGAGAGCAGTCAGCGTATTTTTATCAATAATCTTTAGTAAAGCCTTATCAATCTCATCTACCTTAATAAAAAAGGAAGCTGTAGTAAGTGCCTTATTTTTCAGACGCTCTATAAATTCCTCTTCTCTATAAGAAGCTGATTGCTGATAGATAATCCATGAAAACAACGACAATAAACTTGCAACAATAATTGAAAACTGAATCGCTATTTTGGTCTGTATTTTCATGCACTTTCTCTAATCATGTAGCCTAATCCGGGGCGGGTATGAATCAGTTTAGGCTCAAAACCTTTATCTATTTTTCTGCGAAGAATATTGATATACACCTCTATCACATTAGTACCTGTATCAAAATGTATGTCCCATACATTGGTAGCAATTTCAGGCTTGGAGATAATTCTCCCCTGGTTTCTTACCAAAAACAGCAGAAAGTCATACTCTCGGGCGGTCAGGCGTATTTCCTGCCCTGCCCTTTTCACTAATTTACTGTCGAGAAAAATCTCTAAATCAGCAATCTTCACAATATTCCCCAGATTTTCAGGCTCAGGATTATTATGTCTTAATGCCACCAATACTCTATGATATAACTCTCTGAAATCGAAAGGTTTTACAATATAGTCGTCTGCTCCTGCTTCAAATCCCTCTATCTTATCTTCTATTTCGCTCATCGCTGTAAGCATCAGTATTGGCAAATTAGGCTTAAACGACCTGATACTTTTGCATACTTCAAAGCCATTCATTTCAGGCAGATTAATATCCAGTATAATCAGGTCAAAGTCAATAGACTCTGCTCTTCTCAAGCCTAAAGTGCCGTTATAAGCTACTTCTATTTCAAAACCTTTATTTGATAATCCTCGTGTCAGTAACTGAGCAATTCTCTGGTCGTCTTCAATTACTAAAATTTTTTTTGCCGACATTTCCATTCACAATCTTTAAAATAATCCGGTTTTTAATACGTATAGTCATGGTTTTTACTGATTAAAAGAGTTTCTTCCCTCTTATTCATCTTCATTTCAAGACATACATTTACTCAAAGATACAAATCTAAAATCAGTGATTTTATTCATTTATCTTTTTTTAATTTATTTCTAAGTAAGAATTAAGGTGTATTTCAAGGCAAAAAAAGATTTATAGCTTAAAATTGTATCAGGATTAAAAGCTTTCGAAGCAGCAAAATATACCCTGAAAATATTCTTAACCTGAAACGCTGAAAATACCTTAATAAACCGACACAAGCAGTATTTTATTGCCTATAACCCTATAATAACCGAATAAACTACTGTTTCCATTAAAAATATCCTTAATTTATTAACTGACTACGTATATTTCTTTTTAAAGTACCGATTCGCAATTACCTTTGCTTTTCGATTGTTTTTAAAGCTTTCCTAAACTATCTATTACAACATGAACCAACAACCCACAGAACACCAGACCCGCACCTATGCGGCGGCTATCAGTATTTTACTTTTATTAGCATTACTATGGGGTGGATACCAATGGCGAATCGGAGGAACACTCAAAAAAGAAAACGAAGTATTAACCAAACGAACCGACTCTTTAAAAGTAGTAAGAGATAATCTCCAGAGAGATTTAGAAGGTATATCCTCACAATTAGAAGCAGCTACTGCTCACAATCAGACTCTTTCGGCCTCACTGACAGGTATCAACGAAAAGTTAGCCGAAAAAGACAAAATATTGAATCGCCTGCAAAAAGAAAATCAGTCTCTGGGGGCTTTAAGAAAACAGGTAAATGAATTGAAGCTACTGAAAGAATCTCTTGGGAATGAATTAGCCAGTATTAAGCAGGAAAATGCTCGTTTAAGGGCTGATAATTCGAGACTAAGTAAAGAAAATGAAGATTTAAGAAAGCTGAACGACAATAAAAATGTCACTACTTTTTTGCCAAAAGAAGAAGAGTCGTCTAAATCTCTTTTAGGTGCCAATGCTTTTCGGGTAGAGGTGATGAACCGAAGAGAAAAACTGATAGTAAAAGGTCGCAGAGCGAGAGAATTAGCTATTATGTTCGATTTACCGGAAGAAGCGAAAGGAGGGGCAGACGAAATTGTATACCTGAGCCTGAAAGACATTACTCAGAAACCTCTGAAAGACACAAAAGCCAAACAGGTAAATGTTGATATAAAAGGAGTGATGAATCCGGTTGCAGTTCATGTTACTAAAGCTGTAGATTTTACCCGAAACCCTCAAAGGGTTACGCTAAGATATAAATTAGATGAGAAATTGAAATCGGGCGTATATGTTGCTGAGCTTTTTACCGAAAAATTATTTGTAGGAAAAGTTGAGTTCCGGTTGAGGTAATTTGCTATCAACATCAATTATCAAGCACTTTTAGCTTTGGGATTTATATTGATAAAATTGGTAAAGATTAGCATTATCTTTACCAATTTTTTTTGTTCCTACTTCACATGAGTCAGTACTCTCGGAATCGGAATAATTTCTGTCTGACGGCCATCTATATACCGAAACCCTTTTTCATCAAAAAAGCCATCTTCTTCCAGCATAATCCTGATGGGTTTCTTCCATTCTGTCAAATCAACCGATACGTTCAGTTCTATTGAGTAAGCCGTATTATAATTCAATGGATAATCACCGCTACCAATAGTTTTCCCCTGATTATCCCACATACCAATAGTTGGCCCGGCAGCATGTCCATGATTACCAATAGGGTGTGTATAAATTGTTCCTCTCAGGCCATCTTTTTTTGATTGTTCCAGAGCTTTTGATAAAATCTCATTACCTGTAAGTCCTGCTTTAAAATTATCGGTCAGATTATTCTGCAACTGATTCCCCTGTTTAAATGCCTTTTTCAGATATTCGGGTACATCTGTTTCTCCTGCTTTCAGTATATAGGCATGTTGCTGTTGGTCAGAGTTCAGGCGTAAATAAATTATTCCGAAATCACAGTGTAACAAATCACCCGGCATAATCACCTGTTTCTGAGGGCGTTTCGAGAAAGTTCGTAAGTGGTCAAAATTCTCGGGGTCCAATCGTTGAATATCTACTGTCGGATGAAACCACGTGTCGAGTCCCAGATCAGTTACTCTCTGGCGCATCCACCATACTACATCGTCAGTAGTAGTAATACCCGGCTGAATTACTTTATCTGAAAAGGCCTCCTGAATTATCTCATGTGAGATACGGCATATCTGCTGATAAATAATCATTTCCCTTTCTGTACGGGTTTCAAGCCAGTTTACTGCTAAATCAGAAGCCGACACAATTCTGCTTTGAAATTCGGCAGGTAATTTTTCCATTAACTCTTTCTGCTCTGTAAAGGTCAGTCCATCGGCGTGGGCATAATATTTCGAGAAATTCAAGCCTATTTTTTTAGGGTTCTTTTCTCTGATTACTTTTATCAGTGCATCCCATTGGTCAGGGTTCGTATTCAAATCCCATTCACCTTTCAGCAAATTACCTACATCATAGCGGGCAATAGCCAGACGCTCAACGCCCTCTTTAGCACCCTTATCAAAAAAAACCATGATTGTACGCCGCCTTGCCGAAAGCCATACCGAAGGCAACATGGTTTTCATTACCGGGTCTTCGTTATACTCTCTCGAAATCAGTACCCACATATCAATGCCTTCTTTCCGCATGAGTTGGGGTAATAGATTGGTCATTCTGTCTTCTAATATCTCGTCAATGACCGTAGCACGTTCACGTTCTGACAAAATACGGGCAATAGGAATCTGAGAAAAAGCACAGGTAATCGTGAGGCAACAAAAAACAAACAATAAGATTTTTTTCATGATGAAGGTAGCTTAGTTTAGAAACCTAAATATAAGCCTCCTGAATTAAAAAACATGAGCTGCCCGAACATTTTTCTACAATTCTGCTCACATTTCTACTAATTCATTTTATTTGAATATATTTGTTTAAAACCGCTTATTGCCCTATGAAATGTAGTTTTACTGTACTATTTGCTTTATTTAGTGTATCCATACTCTTTGCACAAAACAAAACTCAGGTGGTAAGAGGCAGTGTCATTGACCGCATTACCCGCCAGCCGATTGTAGGCGCCTCTGTACAGATTATAGGTACTACACAGGGGGTTATTACCGATGCCTCGGGTCTTTTCTCTATTCCTAATGTTACTATTGGCCGTCGTTCTATCAAATGTAGTTCTATCGGTTATGAAACTTATGTAAGCGAAGAATTTATTCTGAATTCTGCCAAAGAAGTGGTATTGACAATTGAGCTAAATGAAGCCACAGGAGATTTGCAGGAAGTAAAAATAACAGCTTCGCAAAACACAAGTCGCCCTGTAAATGACCTCGCTTTTGTGAGTGCGAGGTCTTTTACAGTAGAAGAAACGGAGCGGATTCCGGCCTCTGTCAATGACCCCGGACGTATGGCATTGGCTTATCCGGGTGTAAAAGCAGGCAGAGACGAAAACGAAAATAAAATTGTAGTACGTGGCAACTCTCCTTTTGGTATTCTTTGGCGTTTAGAAGGTATTGATGTGCCTAATCCGAATCACTTTGCACAACCGGGTTCTGGTGGTGGAGGTATCACGGTTTTTAGTGCACAGTTACTAAGCCGTTCTGACTTTTTTACGGGTGGTATGCCTGCCGAATATGGAAATGCCATTACAGGTGCTTTCGATATCCGGTTCAGAGAAGGCAATCGGCAAAAAAGAGAATACAGAACTAAAATAGGCTTATTAGGGCTCGATTTCTCAACAGAAGGTCCCATTGCCAAAGGCCGTTCGTCTTATTTAGTCAATTATCGCTACTCTACTTTAGGCTTATTGAGCCAGATGGGTTTTTATCTGGTAGGCGAACGGGTATCGAACCTTTTTCAGGATTTATCTTTCAATGTAGCTTTTCATAGTAAAGATGGCAAGAAAACCACTACCCTTTTTGGCTTAGGTGGTTTAAGTACTGAACATTATTTTCCGGTCGAAAATCCCGAAGAACGTGTATTGGGAAAAGCCGATAACTGGGAAGACAGAATCAGACCTGCCAATATGGGAGCTGTGGGCTTAACTCATACAAGCAATATCAACGAAAAATCATCACTTAAGTATGTAGTGGCTGTTATTGGCAGTTCTATCAAACGTTTCTCTGATACACTCAGCCTGAAAGATGAAAGATTCAGGTATGATACACAAGCCTACAAAGAGTTTCGTTTGGCAGGTTCGGTGGCCTATAACTACAAATTCAGTAATAAAACCCGTTTAAAAACCGGAGGCATTCTGAATTACATTGATTTTGATTTCTTTAAAGAGACTGCCGCCCGAAAATCGGTCAGCGACGTCAATCAATTAAATGCAGGCAGAAAAGTTTCAGTAAATGGCAGTGGCAATACCCAGACAGCACAGGCTTATGCGCAGATAGTACAGAATGTAGGCAAAGGCATAACCTTAAATGCCGGATTTCATTTCATGCACCTCTTTCTGAATAATACTTCTTCCATAGAACCCCGTTTATCAATCCAGTATCGTTCGCCCAATGCGCATACTTTTAGTTTTGCGTATGGTTTATACAGCCAGTTGCTACCCATGAGTGCTTATTTCTATACCCGAAAGGATACAGTGGCCGGAGTAGTCAGCGAATCTAAACCTAACAGAAACTTATCATTCCCAAGGTCAAATCACTTTATTCTGAGCTATAATTATGTAACGCCGGGTCTCTGGAAATTTTCAGCAGAGGCTTATTATCAGCTATTAAACAAAATTCCGGTAGAGCCTAAAGCGGGCTCTTCTTACTGGATGCTCAACTATGCTGATAATTTCCCCGAATTTGCCGTAATAAGTAAAGGCAAAGGCAGAAACTATGGCATTGATTTATCTGTTGAAAGATTTTTCTCTAAAAAATACTATTTAGTACTTACAGGCTCTCTGTTTGATGCCAGGTACCAGACCGTTGACGGTAAATGGTATAATTCTTCATTTAATGACAAGTTCAGCACGGCACTTACTTTTGGCCGCGAGTTTATATTTAAAAATGGCTCTGTTTTTCAGCTTGGGGCGAGGTCAATCTACAACGGTGGTTTCAGGTATACCCCGCTTGACGAAACAGCGTCTGCCCAGGGAAAAACGTATATAATGCTGAAAGGTGCCGATTATTCATTGCAGGCACCTGCTTACTTTCGTATTGATGGCAGGATGTCTTACCGCACCAATCGCCGGAAATATGCCACAGTAGTATCGTTAGATGTACAGAATGCTACCAATAAAATCAATATTACGAGTGTGCAATATAACAGTATAGAAAACCGGCTAGAGGCTCGCAAAACAGGCAATGGTCTGGTACCTGTGCTGAGTTTTCAGATAGACTTTTAAATCTATCTGTATAAAAGCCGCTTTTCACCATCATAATCAGGTATTTCATCTATAAAATACCTCTATCATACATTATTAATTTCTAATCTGTCTTTGAATATTTATATTTGTCAGTTATACAATTTATTTAGTCTGTGTCTATTCTATGATGTCTTTATTCTCAAAAATAGCGGTCATTACCCTTGTGCTATTCGCTGGTGCTTGTGTAACTCCATTTGAGATGAATGTATCAAGTGCAAAGAAATATCTGGTAGTAGAAGGCAATCTGACAGACACAGACGAAGAACAAAACATTACTATTCATGAAACCTACAATTTCGAAAAAGACTCTTATAATGTTCCGACCTTGAACCTGAAAGTTGAAATTGTAATCAATGGTTCTGAAACAGTCCGCTCTACTGAAAAAGGCAATGGTAGTTATGTTTTCCCTTACGGTTTTCGTATATATCCGGGTACTGCTTATCAATTAAGAATTACAAAACCTGATGGTACGGTTTATGAATCAAGTGAAGAAAAAACTACACAGGTACCTGCCATTGACCGGATTTTTGATGAATTTGAATCACAGGGCATAGCAGGCGAATTGAGAGACATACCCGCCAATTATATTTATTTAGATTTCAAGGATAATCCCGAGGAAAAAGATTACTATGTCTGGACATGGAAATTGTGGGAACGCCAATACTATTGCTACACCAATTACTACGATTTCTCTTGTGACAGCGAATGTTGGGAAATATTGTATAACAAAGATTTTAACGTTTTCAGCGATGTTTATGCTAACGGCAAAAGTAATTACGGAAAGTTAATTGGCAAGATACCTTTTTACTCGTTCGATGGAGCACTTCTTGAAATTGAACAAAAGACTATATCAGCACAGGTATATCAGTATTTTAAACTGGTAAGTGAGCAGTCGCAGAAGAGTGGCACACTGGTAGATACGCCACCTGCGGCCATTGTAGGGAATATAAAAAATATCCATGATATTACCGAGCCCGTAGCAGGGGTATTTTCGGTAGCAAGTATAGTAAAACAAAAATATTGGTTAGACCGTAAGAATGGTTATGGCAAGGCTGTACCTGTAAATGTGCTGGGTCGGGCACCAGTTCCGGCACCCAATGCACGACCTTATCCTTGTGTGGAAGGACCCGGACGTACGCCCTGGAAACCGGAAGGGTGGATAAACTGAAACATACAACTATAGATAAAATTTCCATTTGACTAATGCGTACAAAAATAAAGGGGTTGATTCTTGTAATAGGCTTGTGGATAGGCTCGTGCGTTGAGCCTTTTGAAATAAGTTTTCCGCAAGGTAAAAAAATCCTCACAGTAGATGCTACCATTATTGATACTACTGAAGAGCAGTTTTTTACGATTACTGAATCTGAAAGCCGGAATAGTGTAACTTATTCGTTTCCTATCAGGCAAGCCAGAGTTGAAGTATTGGTTAATCAAACAGAAAAGGTATTGCTTACCGAAAAAAATCCCGGTATTTATGCTCTACCGAGGTCGTTTCAGTTAAAAATAGGTAATAGCTATAAACTTTTGTTTGAGAAGTCAGACGGAACAAAATATGAATCAGGAGAAGAAATCATGACCAGTGTACCTGATATTGATCGGGTATATGATGAGTTCAGGATGAGAGGCAGTGAAACACAAACAGGTTATGACCCGGCATCTTATATTTATTTAGATACAACAGATCCCGCTGACGAAAAAAATAATTATGTGTGGTCATGGAAATTGTGGGAGAAACAGAGTATCTGTAAATCTTGTGTGGGTGGCCGATATTTTACTTCACCACCACCTCTGGGAAAATGTGAAAGCGAAGAAAAGTATAAAGATGTGCCATATTTTGATTATGCCTGCGACGGCAATTGCTGGGATATATTTTATAAT
The DNA here is from genome assembly GCF_004168285.1 of Emticicia agri. Lineage (GTDB taxonomy): Bacteria > Bacteroidota > Bacteroidia > Cytophagales > Spirosomataceae > Emticicia > Emticicia agri. The sequence continues at coordinate 181,765 of NZ_SEWF01000007.1, forward strand.
AAAACCATTAATGTGTTCAGCGACATCTTTAGCAACGGGAAACCCATTATAGGGCGGTTAATAGCTAAAATACCTTATCATCTGCGAGAAGGAGCTTTGCTTGAAATCAAACAGCAATCTGTTTCGGCTGCCGCTTATAGGTATTTAAAACTTTTAGTTGACCAGGCACAGAATACAGGTAGCCTGGTTGATACGCCTCCGGCAGCAGTGATTGGCAATATCAGAAATGTAGCGAATCCTGATGAGGAAACTGCCGGATTTTTCATGGTTTCAGGCGTACGGACACTCAGATACTGGTTAAACCGTGAGAATGCCAGAGAAAGTGAAGCTGTTCCGACAGGTATTATCGGGCATCAGATTTATTATGAACCTAACTCATTACCACCTGACCCACCGAGACCTCCTTTAGCTCCATGTGTACCGGGTAAGTACCGGACAAACGTGAAGCCGGAGGGCTGGATTGATTAAACGATAATCAAATTAAAATTAATAAAATGCTCAAAAGCAAAAGTTTTTTACTCCTACTGTGTGTCTGTTTGATGTTTTACGCTTGTGTTGAACCTTTTAGTTTAGGAGGACAGCAAGAACGAAGAATATTAACAGTTGATGCTACTATTACCGACTTAGCTGATGAGCAGATAGTTAAACTTACGGAATCTTTTAGCAGTGGCAACGTAGTATATGCGCTACCTGTTACAAAAGCTAAGGTAGAAATTGTAATCAATGGTAATGAAAGGGTGCTTCTGACTGAAAGGGCCGGAGGGGAATATGTTTTACCTATTTCATTTCATACAAGAGTAGGCGAAAAATATAAACTGGTTTTTCAGAAAGAAGACGGAACCAGCTATGAGTCAACTGAAGAACGCCAGAGTGTAGTCTCTGATATTACCAGAGTGTATAATGAATTCAAGGCCGATGGCATTAAAACGACCTCTTTAGATAAGCCGGCTCATTATGTATATATTGACACCAATGACCCTGCCAATGAAAAGAACAATTATATGTGGTCGTGGAAACTGTGGGAAAGACAAAACGTTTGTATGACCTGTACCGGTGGCAGATATTTTACTTCCCCTGCTCCTGCGCGTTGCAGATTAGAGCCTGCTTTCTCGGAAGTAACCTATGACTATTATTGTGCTGAATCTTGCTGGCAGATTTTTTATAATGAAGAGTTGAATGTTTTCAGTGATGTCTATTCTAACGGTCAACCGATTGTAGGCAGGCTCGTGGGAAAAATCCCCTATTATTCTTCAATGGGTGCTTTGCTTGAAATCAAACAACAATCTATTTCATCATCGGCTTATCAGTATATGAAACTATTAGCCAATCAGGTTCAAAATAATGGTAGCCTGGTAGATACGCCTCCTGCAGCTATTATTGGCAATATAAGAAATGTAGCTAAATCTGACGAAGCCGTGGCGGGTTTCTTTATGGTAACAAGTGTTCGTACTCAAAAATATTGGTTAGATAAACAAAATGCAGATGTGCTGGTAACACCTATAGGCGTTGTTGACCATCCTGTTAATTTTGAGCCTTCAGCCGGAGACCCCAGACGCCCTCCTGCAGCTCCTTGCGAAGAAAGCAGAGTTCGTACCCGTTTCAAACCTGAGGGTTGGATAAATTAGTGAAATTTAAAAAACTTTAGAAATGACCCGCATTACATCTGTTATTTCTCTCTCAATGATTTTGTGGGTTTGCTCGTGTATAGAGCCATTCCCCTTAACTTTTAATGGCAATAAGGTTATTTTTACAGTTGAAGCTACGCTTACAGACATCGACGAGCCTCAGAAAATTAAAATAGCTGAATCTATTTCTTACGAGCGAAATACCTATTCATTGCCGGTTTTAGAAGCCAAAGTTGAGATATTGGTAGATAATAAAGAGAAAATCATGCTTACCGAACAGGAAAATGGAGTCTATGCGCTTCCAGCTTCTTTTCGTACCAAAACAGGTAGTACCTATCAGTTATTCATTCAGAGGGTTGATGGCTCTCAGTATAAGTCAGGTATAGAAACAATGGTTAGTGTCTCTGATATTACCGGAGTTTATGATGAATTTGTTTTTGAAGGCATACCAAGAGGAGAGTTTTATATCCCGGCCAATTATGTCTACATTGATACACCCGACCCCGTCGGTCAGAAAAATAATTATATGTGGACCTGGAAATTGTGGGAATTGCAGGAGATATGTGTTACCTGCGCAAATGGCAGGTATTTTAAGACGGGAGCCTTACGAGACGCCCAGGGGTGTAGAAAAGAAACCGGGTTGCTCAATCAGTGGTTCGATTATTTTTGTAACGGTGATTGTTGGGATTTGTTTTTCAGTAAAGAGCTGAATGTATTCAGTGATATCTATACCAATGGCAATTTAATTACCGGAAAATTAGTTGCAAAAATCCCTTACTATCAGGAAGAAGGAGGTCTGATAGAAATACAGCAGCAATCTGTTTCGCCAGATGCTTACCGTTATTTTAAACTCATAGCAGACCAGGTACAGAGTAACGGAAACCTGGTAGATACCCCTCCCTCAGGAATCATCGGTAATGTGAAGAATATCAATAATGCCAATGAGCCTGTTGCCGGGTTATTTATGGTTACCAGCATAAAAAAAAGAAAATATTGGATTGACCGTAAAAGTGCCAAAGGAAAAGCATTTCCTATCGGTTTATTAGACCATACGATTATACCGGAGCCCCCTGATGACCTCGACCCTGAAAGGCCTCCGCTTGTACCGTGTATTGAAGGCCCGACCCGAACCAAAATTAAACCGGAAGGTTGGATTGACCGAGTTAAAAAAAAAATAAAATACATTCATTTATCATTTACCATCAATTGATTATTCAGAACAATGAAGAAAATTTACCTTATCACTTCATTTTTGCTATTCACCATAGCCGCCAACGCACAGGTTTACTATCGTTTTAGTGGCTATGTAAGAGATACTATTGATGGCAAGCCTTTAGTCAAAGCCTCAATCAATGTTGATTTTGGCAAGTTCGGGGCTGTTACCGATGAAAATGGCTTTTTTGACATAAATATTCCCTCAGGCGAACACGCCGTAACCATAAAGTTTGTTGGTTATCGTCCTGTAAGAGATGGTTTCAGAATCTTATCAGATATCAGGCGTAACTATGCTTTAGGACGGTTAGAAAATGAACTCGAAGAGGTAATCGTATCAAGCAAAGGTGTAGAAGCCAACGTACAACGCCCCTTGTTAGGCGTAAATCAGTTGAATATTAAAACTCTCCGTAAACTCCCTGCTGCGGTTGGTGAGGTTGACATTCTGAGAGGGTTACAGATGCTTCCGGGTGTAACCAGTGTAGGAGAAGCTTCAAATGGGGTTAATATCAGAGGAGGTACTACCGACCAGAATTTACTTTTGTTAGATGATATTCCTATTTTCAATCCTACACACATGTTTGGTTTGTTCACGGCATTCCCGTCTGAAGCGGCATCAGGGGTTGAGGTTTATAAAGGAAATACCCCTGCTCGCTTTGGTGGTAGAGCAGCCGCAGTAATGGATGTAACCCTTGCGCAGCCTTCATTAGATAAATTCAAGATGAATGGTGGCATCAGTTTAGTTTCCAATCGTTTGACATTAGATATGCCTATTATAAAAGATAAATTAGGCATTATGATATCAGGCCGGGCTTCTTACAATGATTTCCTGCTACCACTTGCCTCTAAGAAATTAGATGATATAAAAGCCAATTTTGCCGATCTGGTAGGGAAAGTATTCTGGCGTTTAAACAGCAAAAATACCATTACTGCTTCGGGCTATTATAGTAAAGATTTTTTCCAGACCGAACTCCTGGGCGGAATCGGTAATATCAATGCTACTTCTACGCAGTATGACTACCGCAGCAGAAGTTTTTCGGCACGTTGGTTTTATGCTATCTCACCTAAATTAAACCTGCAAACTACGGTGGTCTCAGCGTATTATATTCCAAAAACTTTGTTACCTGAGCTTAACACTGACAACAAGGTTGTACTCTTATCAGACATAGATTATAAACAAGCCAAGACCAACCTCAATTATTCGTTAGATAAGCATAATATTGAAGTAGGTTTAAGTGCTACTAAATACAAAGTTGGCCCCGGCGAATTACAACCCGGTACCAGCAAAAGTGTGTTAGCCCTGAAAACCCCTGATGAATATTCTTTAGAAACCGGTATCCATGCTGAAGATGAAATTACTCTTTCGCCTAAAACTACCTTTTCTGTGGGTGTCAGATACTCACAGTTTTTCGCTTTGGGGCCTTCTAATGTACAAATCTATGCTCCCGGAGAACCTAAAGACGCCTTATCAGTGCGTGATACCGTTTTTTATCCCAAAGGCAAAGTCATTCAGTCGTATGGAGGTTTTGAACCAAGAGTAGGTCTGAAATATTCGATTAGCGAAAAAACCTCTGTTAAAGTGGGCTATAATATCATGCGCCAGTATATGCAGGTAGTAACCAATACCACTACTCCCCTACCAACCTCTCGCTGGAAAACATCCGACCCCCATATTCGTCCGCAGGTAAGTTCATTAATGGCAGCAGGAGTATTCCATAATTTACCGGGCAATGTATATGAGCTTTCGGTGGAGGGATATTACCGCACCACCAACAATATCATCGATTATAAACCCGGCGCAGATTTTTTATTAGATTCTCATCCTGAAATGCAATTATTGCAAGGTAAAAACCGCTCTTATGGTTTAGAAGTGATGTTTTCAAAGAAAAAAGGCGAAATGACAGGTTGGGTAAACTATACTTATTCCCGCTCATTAAATCAGGTTTCGGAAGGAAATAGTTTTGGAGAGCAGATAAACTTCGGGAAATGGTATGCGGCTAACTACGACAGACCACACTCTTTTAATGCTTCTGTCATTATCAACCAAGGCAAACACCACGATTTTTCATTCAATTTCTCTTACAGTACCGGACGTCCGTTTACCATGCCGGAAGGATTCATTATCTATCAGGGTACCAGTTATCCATATTATGGCGTACGCAACAATGCCCGCCTGCCTGACTATCACCGCCTTGATTTTGCCTGGAATATCTATCAGCCAAGCATGAAAGATAAACGTTTTAAAGGCAACTGGACATTCACGGTATTTAACCTCTATGGCAAGAAAAATGCCTACTCGGTATTTATCCGTACACAAGGTACAGCAGTTACCGCTTATAAATTAGTTGTTTTTGGCGCACCAATTGTGTCTTTGTCCTATAATTTCAGATTTATGTAAAATAGCATTGTTGCCATATTTTATAGAAGGTCCTCCCATAAAGAGGACTTTTTTTATGGCTACGCAACCCTCTCAGCCATATCTGCATCTACTTACTGAACTAACAAATTTAATCTTCTCTGAAATTATGAAAAAGCTCCCATTATTCTCAATTGCCCTTGTATTGCTTTGCACAAATTTGGTTTCTGCCCAGACTTTAGAATCAAATACCCAATGGTTGAGTAGCCACTTAGACAGATTAGTCAAAGAAGAAAAAGGTAAAAACCTGACTGTAAATGACAAAGAAAGCGTGCCTACTTTCAGATTCAAAGGCTGTCAGATGAATATGAATATTGACTCAAGAGATTCGGATGTTAATTTTGGTATGACTATTTCATGGTTATTAAAAGACGTACAAAAAGTTTCTTATGCCCGGGAAAAAGACGGCAATTATGAATTGAAAATGATAGTACCTGCCGACAGGCTGAAAATGAAGTTAGGTTTTGGCAATGACAACGCTTTGAGCGGCTCATTCAATCTGAAAGATGATGACAACAATAGTAAAACAAATTTTACACTACATACGCAAGACGAGAGTCTGGTAAAAGAAATAGTGCATAAATTTGAAGATTCGGTAAGAATGTGCAAAAACGCAAGATAATCAGGGGGGCACTTGCCCCTCTTCTTTTTCAAAACTCAATATACGGTTCTATTTTTTGAATAGTCGCTGCATCTAAAATTTTTATCTGTTTTAAATCTTCTATCGACTTAAAACTGCCATGTTGCTCACGATAGGCAATAATAGCTCTTGCTTGCGCAAATTTCAGGTAAGGATGCCGTAAATCTGCCAAAGGCAGTTGATTCACTTTTAACTTCTTAATAGTACCATTCACATAGCCATACTTTAATAATTCATCTGCGGTTTCAGTAGGCAAGCCATACGTTTCTCGCACCTGCTCTGCATTGGCAAATCCACCTAATATATCTCTGAACTTAACAATCCGTTTGGCATAACCTGAGCCAATTCCTCTGATTAATTTCAGTTGAGTAGTATCGGCCGTGTTTAAATCAAATTTCGCAAGGATTTCTGTTTTCTTAGGTATAAAGGCAACTGGTTTTTCAGCTACTAAAGGCTGAGTTATAATTTCGGCTTGTGGCGTATTAACAGAGGCTTCATCGGCAGATGGAAGGGTAATATAAGGCTCTAATCGCTCATAAGTTTCCGGATAAAGCCCATAGATTTTAGCTAAATCTTCTTTTTTCCTGAACTTCCCTCCTTTGTTTCTGTATTTCTCTATGCGTTCGGCAATAAATTTGGGTAGTCCTAATTCTTCAAATTGTGCTACGGTAGCAGTATTGGGGTCAAAATTAAAATGCTTATAGGTTTTAGTTTTGGTATCAGTATAGTCTGACTTAAACGTACGGTTCTTGTTATACTCCTTGGTCTGGTTATCTACAGCAACTGTCAGACTATCCAGCATTTTTGGCGAAGAAATAACCAGATTCTGTGGTTTCTGGCTAAAGAAATAGTCAGCTCCCCACATTAATACCAATACTCCGATAATGATGCCAAAAGCAGTTATCACTCCCTTTGCTTCATAGGAAGTCATACTTAAAGAATCACGGATAAATTTCTGAAGTCGGTTCATAAAATAGCAGTCACACACAAATTACTCAAAAATAATAAGATAGCTCATGTATTTGCAAGGTTTTAGTTAATTTTGTGAACAAAATAATATTTTTCAATGAAAGTACGCTCCCTCCAGTTAAAACATATTGGTGTCTTTGAAGATGAAACTATTTCTTTTCCTGAAAAGAAGGATAAAGATATGGCAGAAATTCATATTCTGACAGGAGAGAATGGGACTGGGAAGACTACTATTTTGCAAGCTTTGGCATGTGCGTTGTCAACAACTAATTTTGATTATTCTTCAATTTCAAATGATTTATTATTTACAAAGCGTTTCAGATTTGAAAATAACAAATCATTATGTATAGTTTCTACTTCAAGAGGAAGAATAGAATTACAAAAAAATGAAGATACTTTAATTCCTTCTGGTATAGATGATTATCACCTAAACGAAGAAAAAGAGGATTTTGGCATTAATAAAATCCCAGCTTTTGCCTATTCAGGATATAGATTTGTTAATAGTGATTTAAGAACCAATATTAAAGAGATTCCTAATTACAATCCTCTTGTAAAAGCATTAGATTTTAACAAAATTTATTATGAAAATGATTATTCCATAAATCAATGGCTTGCAAATACTATTTCAAAAAGAAATAATGCAAGAAATAGGAATGAGAAAGAGAAAATAAAAAAATTCGAAGAAAATATTAAGAGCCTGGAATTTGTGATTGGTGAAATTATAAACCAAGACATTGAATTTGTATTAAATACAGAAAATTTAAATGTAATGGTTTTAATAAAAAAAACTAATAAAGAATTTGAATTTGATGTCTTACCAGATGGTCTTCGCTCTCTAATTAGTTGGATTGGAGATTTATTAATGAGAATTGATAATATAAAATGGAAAACTGATTTATTGCTTAGTGACAAACCAATTATTCTGCTTCTTGATGAAATAGAAGTGCATTTACACCCTGCCTGGCAAAGAAAAGTTTTACCAGTTGTACAAAAGCTGTTTAAAAATGCACAGATTTTTATTACTACCCATTCTCCTTTTATTGTTAATTCAGTAGATGGTGCTTATATATATGAATTAAAGTTAAACGAGAGTGGATATTGTAAAGTTAAAGAACGTACATCTTCTTCAACCTCTAAGCCAATTGATGAAGTTCTGAATGAAATCTATGATATTGAAATATCTCAAATGTATGGACTTCCTGTTGAAAAAGAGATTGAGAATTTTCATAGAATAATAGAAAAAGCATATAAAAAAGATGTGAGTTTTGATAAAAAAGATTTATTAAAAAAAGCAAAGAGATTAGCCCTGAAAAGCCCGGAATTACAAAATAGAGTGCAATTTGAACTTAGACAATTATCAAGAAATTTAGCTGATGATTTTTCTATATGATAAATTTTAAAAGGGGGCTCAATCCTTTAACTCCTGAAGAAGAAAAAAAACTTGGCGAATGGTGGGAAGAAAAGTATAGTAAAAGTAAAAAAAGTAGTGATTGGTCATGGAAAGGAAAAGGCAAGATTATACAAAGTGCTTTATTGAAATGTAATAATGACCATTGTGCTTATTGTGATTGCCATCTATTAAAAGATGACCGAGGATTTGAAATAGATCATTTTAAACCTAAAACAACTTTTTTATTAGATGCTTTCACTTACAGTAATTTATTCCCATGTTGTAGAGAATGTAATAAAAGAGGAAATAAATATGATACTTTGTTATTAAAGCCGGATGAGACTAACTTTCAGTTTGAAGAATATTTCCGGTACGATTCTCGTACGGGGAAAATCCTGCCTAACGAATTAAAATCAGTTGAAAATCAAAAGAGAGCAGAAATAACTATTAAAATATTTAATCTAAATTCAGGTAGTAAGCCACTTAATAGATTTAATGCAATAAAAAAAGAAGTCGCTTACAATACTCCTTTTGATGAGAGACCCTATAGATATGGTTATTAATAAAGTGTTAAAATTAAAATAATTAAATGAGCAAACCAGCATTAACAAATTCACTGCAAGATATTATTTCTCATGCCAAAGAATATGGCTTTGTGTTTCCTTCCTCTGAAATCTACGATGGATTGCAGGCAGTTTATGACTACGGACAAAACGGTGTAGAACTTAAAAATAACCTGAAAACAGCATGGTGGAAAGCCATGACTCAACTGCACGACAATATTGTGGGGATCGATGCCGCTATTTTCATGCACCCACTTACCTGGAAAGCATCAGGACACGTAGATGGTTTTAACGACCCTATGATTGACAATAAAGACAGTAAAAAACGTTACCGTGCCGACCAGTTGTTAGAGGGTAAAGCAGAAGAATATGCGGCAGCCGGACAAACGGAAAAAGCACATACTTTACTGGCTGAAATGGGTAGACTATTAGGTGCAGAAGATTTATCAGGTGTGCGTGATTTGATTATTGCTGAAAACATTGTTTGTCCTATCTCAAAAACAGCCAACTGGACAGAAGTACGCCAATTTAACCTGATGTTCTCTACGCAGGTAGGTTCGGTAGCAGAAGATTCAAGTCTGATATATTTACGTCCTGAAACGGCACAAGGTATCTTTGTCAACTTCCTGAATGTACAGAAAAGCGGACGTATGAAAGTACCTTTTGGTATTGCACAGATTGGTAAGGCTTTCAGAAACGAGATTGTAGCCAGACAGTTTACGTTCCGTATGCGTGAGTTTGAACAGATGGAAATGCAATTCTTTGTACGCCCCGGAACAGAAATGGAATGGTATAAAGAATGGAAAGAAACCCGTTTGAAATTCCACAAAGCCGTAGGCTTACCTGTTGAAAAACTGAAATTCCACGACCATGAGAAGTTAGCACACTATGCCAATGCAGCGGTTGACATTGAATTTGAATTCCCATTTGGTTTCCGTGAAATAGAAGGTATTCACTCAAGAACTGATTTTGATCTACGGAATCATCAGGAACTATCGAAGAAAAAACAGCAGTACTTTGATGCTGACCTTGATGAAAACGGTAAGCCTTTTGGTAATTATATTCCATACGTAGTAGAAACGTCTGTAGGTGCCGACCGTCTTTTCTTGGCTACTTTCTGCAATGCCTTTACAAGAGAAACCGTGGGCGAAGGAGAAAACGAAAAAGAACGTACCTATCTGAAACTACACCCTGCCCTGGCTCCCATTAAAGTGGCCGTATTACCATTAGTAAAAAGAGATGGTTTGGCAGAAAAAGGTGAAGCTATTGCGCAATCGTTGAAATCTTCTTTCAGAACAGTTTATGACGATGGTGGTGCCATTGGTAAACGCTATACCCGTCAGGACTTAATTGGTACACCTTATTGTATTGCTGTTGATTACCAGACTATGGAAGATGATACGGTTACTATCCGTCACCGTGATACAATGGAGCAGGAAAGAGTATCCATCCGCGAATTGAAAGAAAAAATCGGGTATCAGGTTTCTATGGAACGTATCCTCGAAAATATATAGGATTTTATATCCTCCATTATTAAAATCAGCATGAAATAGTCCATTATTTCATGCTGATTTTGTTTTTAGCCGTTCCGGCAATCCTCTTATCAAAACTAATTTTCTCGGGCTTCAATCCAATAGATAAAATTTTTCGTAACTTTCTTAGTATTATTTAATTTCTTCATCTTTTTATACTATTTTTATAGTACCATCGATATACCTGTTAATGCCAGCACTCTTATGAAACTTTCTCCCGATAAAACCTTATTGGAGTATTTTTACTATCGAGAAAAAAATCAACCTGATAATATCTATCTTCGGCAACCTCTCGGAGATACTTACAAAGATTTCTCCTGGAAAGAAGTAGGTCAGCAAGCCCGAAAGATAGCCACCTATCTGAAATCGCTGAATCTGCCTCCCAAAAGCAATATTGCATTGGTTTCAAAAAATTGTGCAGAATGGCTTATTGCCGACTTTGGTATTCTGATGTCAGGCCATGTGTCTGTTCCTTTCTATGCTACGCTCACAGCCGAACAACTCAATCAGGTAATGGTTCATAGCGGTTGTCAGGTAATTTTTGTTGGTAAATTAGATGAGGTAGAGAATATCGAGAAAGGGATTCCAAAAGATGTAACACGCATTTCGTTCCCTACTTATAATCCACAACCTGCCCATGTGCAGTGGGAAGAAATAATGGCTCATCATGCCCCGCAAGCCGAAGATTATCTTCCGAAAATGGACGATTTATTCAGTATCATTTATACTTCCGGCACTACCGGAAACCCCAAAGGCGTCATGCTGACCTTTAAAGCGGTAGCATCAGGCGTATATAGTACCCGTGAACACGCTAAATTAGATTATCCCAATGCCCGGTTCTTTTCTTACTTACCGCTATCTCATATTGCCGAAAGAAATGTCATAGAATCCGGCGCAACCATAGCCGGAGCAACTGTCTATTTTGCCGAAACCTTAGAAAGTTTTGCTAAAAACTTAGCAACGGCCAAGCCAACGCACTTTTTGGCAGTTCCTCGAATCTGGACAAAATTCCAGTTGGGTATTCTGTCAAAACTCCCACAAAACAAATTAGAGTTTCTCCTGAAGATACCTGTTATCAGCAGTCTTATTAAAACTAAAATCCGTAAAGGGTTGGGACTAAACAATACCGCTATTATTCTGACAGCGGCTGCACCTATGCCAATTCCACTGATAGAATGGTTCAGGAAATTAGGTATTGTCATACAAGAAGCTTATGGTATGACCGAGAATCTGGGAGCAGTAAGCATGATGCCCCGTGAGAAAATCAAAGATAGTACAGTTGGAAAAGTGTACCCTGGTATGGAGATAAAACTGATGCCCGATACTCATGAAATATGTACCCGCTCAGACTGGAATATGATAGGCTATTATAAGGAGCCGCAAATGACAGCCGAGACCATTGATTCGGAAGGTTGGATACATACTGGAGATGTAGGAGAATTGGACGAGGAAGGCTACCTGAAAATAACAGGACGTGTAAAAGAAATGTATAAAACCTCGAAAGGTGAATATGTAGCTCCGGCACAGATAGAAGTAGGCTTTGCCAGCAATAGTTTTATTGAACAGATATGCGTAGCGGGCAATAATTTACCACAACCTATTGCATTGGTAGTATTATCTGATTTTGCCAGAACTACTGCCAGACAAAAGGTGAATGAAAGCCTGGAAGCAACGCTGAAAGGATTAAATCCGACGCTGAAGCCTTACGAAAAGGTGCAAAGGATAGTCATACTAAAAGACACTTGGACAGTAGACAATAACAAACTGACCCCAACTATGAAGATAAAAAGAGGGAATATTGAAAAAGAATTTGCGGCTCAGTTAGAACCCTGGTATAATAAAAAAGAAACCGTAGTCTGGGAATAAAATACATTGAGACTATTTTTTAAACTGTGTCAAAACTAAACTTAGAATTTTTCTAATTTTACAATAGACAAAGTTTTTTTATGGCAACCAATCAAGACTTCGATTTTAAGGCTTTTCAAGAAGAAGCCATCAAGGGTTTATATTCAGGCAAGCCCTTAACAGGTGAGAATAGCATTTTTGCTCCCATGCTCAAGCATTTTTTAGAGCAATCCTTACAGGGTGAGATGGAAGCTCATTTATTAGAAGAGCGATCATTAGGCAAGTCAAACAGGCGAAACGGTACTTCAAGTAAAAGGGTAAAAAGTAATGTTGGGGAATTTGAACTGCAAACCCCAAGAGACCGTTCTGTAAGTTTTGAACCAAGTATAGTATCCAAGCGGCAAGTTGTTTTAACAGAGCAATTAGAGGGTCAAATTATTTCGATGTATAGCCGTGGTATGAGTTATTCAGAAATAGGCAAACATCTTCAGGAAATATATGGCTATTCCTTGTCTGCCAGTGAACTTACCAGTATTACTGACAAGGTATTACCCATGTTAAGAGAATGGCAGGTACGTCCATTATCACGCATCTATGTAGTTGCCTGGTTGGATGCGATGTACTATAAAGTAAGAACCGATGGTAAGGTTAATACTCGTGTGCTTTATAGCGTTATTGGATTGAATTTAAGAGGTCAGAAAGAAGTATTAGGTATTTATCTGACAGAAAGTGAAGGGGCAAAATTCTGGTTAAGCGTACTTCAGGATTTCAAAAATAGAGGTGTAGAGGATATTTTTATTTCCTGTGTGGATGGTCTAAAAGGTTTTCCGGAAGCTATTGAAAATGTGTTTCCTAAGACCCAAATACAATTGTGTGTTGTTCACCAAATTAGAGGTTCTTTACGCTTTATTCCAGAAAAATACATTAAAGAATTTATTGTTGATTTAAAGTCAGTCTATCAAGCTCCCAATAGTATTATTGGTGAAGAGAACTTGCTTGTTCTTGAAGAGAAATGGCGTA
>NZ_SEWF01000008.1 GCF_004168285.1 Emticicia agri
ATAAGATAACCCTTTGATTTTCAGTAAATCTATTACCTGTTGACTCATTTGAAAAACTGCTTGAAGCTCTTCAATTAAGCCCTGATGCTGTTTGATAGGTCTAAAAAAGTCTTGTTCTTTGGCTGAAAAGGTTTCAAAACAAGTAATAATCTTCTTTGACCAGACAATACTGGGCTCTAAATTCATGAACCGAGCAATCACTCTTTGTTTAGGTGGAAGCAAGTAGGCCACCTCTCTCATGATTCCTTGAAATTTAGCCTGTGCGATGGCTTGCTGCCAACTGATAAACTTACCATGGTTACGATAGTGTTTCTCTACTATCAAGGCTATTTGATGAGAGACGTCTGCAATCCTGATACAACCACTATCACCAATACCCTTGCGTAAATTACTATTGCCATCACTGATAATATAGACAGGTTTACTACCCATTTTTTCTGTCACTTTTTCAATCTCTGCCCTAATATCTTCCGCTTTCCAGGATGATCGCACTGCGATAGACAAAACACTGACCTGTTCATAGTTTAAAGCAGTTGGCTGCTCTTTTTGGGCAGCTACTCCCAAGATAAGTACTAACCTTTGCTGACCGATTACCATACACTCATCAATGATTAAACCATAGGACTTACCAAGCTCACAGACTGGATGAGTATATTTATAGTAGCCTAATTTCTGCACCCATACAGCAATGATACTTTTACTGGGTAAGACGCCTAAAACACCGAATTCTAACTGAATGTATAGCAAAATCTTTACAATTCCTCTATAGCCACAGCCTAAAACCAAGTATAAGTATACACTCATTTGAATAGTCTGAACACTGTACTGATATCCTTGAGCTTTAGTAATCCGACCTGAATTTTGCTTGACAGAACGCAATTCTGAGGATTGTAAGGTCTTATATTTACGCTTCCACAAATCCCGACTCGCCTCTAATTCTTTCAGTCGCTGTCTGAGTTGTCTAAGCTCTGTTCGGCTATTTTTGACTTTTGCTTTTAATTCAGCTATATTTGTTCCTAAAGCATTCCACTGCTTGGGTTCTTGCATATATTTTGTTCTTTTCCAATTACAAAATTGCAAGAACTTTTTCTTTTATTGGACACCCTACCCGTAGGGACTAAAATCATCAAAAAACATTGTCTAATATCCCATAGGGATAATATATCGGCGGCCGCCGCGCGGTAGAAATGACAACTAAAACACCTATTAAGTCCCGTAGAGATGATATATTCAAAGCTCTATTCTTTAAAAATAACCCAAGCCAAAAGGTTTATTTCCATAAAATCTATAACTGCTCAGTCTTCAGTCTTTTAATGATTCTCAGCCTGATTCTTAAACTTGTTATCCAGACGCCTAAGATAGTCCAGCCAATAATGGCCGGGTAAAATACCATTCTTACACGGTTGTCCATATCGTATTTACCAAAGGCCGGGTTGCCTCCATTGCCCGGGTGCAAAGAGTCTGTCATGCGTGGTAAAATCCAAACCAGTGGCATAAAAGCCGCAAAGGCAAAAATATTATAAACCGCCGACAACCGACCTCTTTTCTGCTCATCTTCAAACGAACTTCTCAGGACAAAATAAGCCGAGTATATCAGTAAGCCTACCTCTACCGCAATAATTTTCGGGTCTTTCGGTATCGGGTCGCCCCATGTATAATTTCCCCATACAGCACCTGTAATAAAACCTAATGCCCCATAAAGAATTGCAGTATTGGCAAATTCTGACGAAAACTCATCATCCTGTATATTTCCACCTCTCAGATACTTAATACCAAACCATACAGACGCCACCATCAGGGTCATCATACCAAACCATAATGGCACATGAAAATACACATTACGCAGGGTTTCGTTGAGTACAGGTTGGCGAGGTATGGCACCAATAAGCCCTTGTATAAGGGTGTAGAACAAAAGCACTACACAAAGAATTTTCCACCAGGATTTTCGCATATATCAATCGTGAATTAGCGGTCCGCCGCCGCGGTGAATTTCGAATTAGTGAATAAAATATAAACTAATTCTTATCAGATACTTATATTATAAAAACAATTTATCAAATTCATTAGCTTCTCCACAAATACGGGAAAAGCAGATAGCTAATGCTGAGTACTATGGCATCAATCGCTAATAAAATGGCAATTTCATCATAACTTGTCTCCCAACCCAGACCGTCCATCGCACTCTTGGATAATTTGGTTATCATCATGAGCATAGGCAGAATAATCGGGAAACTCAGAATTGCCATCAGCGTTGAGGTATTTTCTGCTTTTGAGGCTATTCCGGCCACCATAGTAAGGGTAGTTGAAAAACCGATAGAGCCTAATAAAATACAAACCAGATATAGAGGCAGATTACCCACCGGATTACCCATCATTACCACATAAACCACAAAACCCAATACCGACAAGACTAACATCAACAGGGTATTATAGATTATCTTTGAGATAATAATACCTTGCGGACTTGCCAACGTATAGTAATAGAGTTGGCGGCCTGCGCCCTCTTGTGTAAAACTTTTAGTGATGGAATTAACAGCGGTAAATAATAAAATAATCCAGAAGAGGGTATTCCAGGTGATAGGTTCTATGATATCAACCTTTAATTTGAAACTCATATAACACACAAAAACCGTACTCACAATGTATAGTAACATGCCGTTGAGTGCGTATTTCTGACGCCATTCTAAACGAATTTCTTTTTCTATAAGTGCCCTGATTTCTTGCATGTACTGAAACACGATACCTTGTCGTACTATCGTGGTACAAAGGTACTACGCAAACGATTAGGATTTTATGATTTTAATTCTTTTTTTCAGGGTTTTTGTCTATAAAAAATTAATAGCCACAAAGTACACGAATTACACAATGTATCACAATTGGTTTTTGTTCAGTTGCATAAACTCCTGCATTTCTTGGGTATTACCGCCGGTCAATTGTAGCCTTATAATACAGTATGATAAAAATCATTTTTATTTACGAACCAAAACTTGTAAACTTGCGTTCAATTTAAAATAATTCTAAATAAGATTTGGTGAAGTTTCC
Source organism: Emticicia agri (assembly GCF_004168285.1). GTDB lineage: Bacteria > Bacteroidota > Bacteroidia > Cytophagales > Spirosomataceae > Emticicia > Emticicia agri. The sequence goes on from NZ_SEWF01000008.1 coordinate 3,043, forward strand.
CGAAAAAACTGTTGCAGACCTGAACATTGGAGAGAAAGGGATTATTAATACTTTCAAAGACCCTGTTATGTCGTTGAAATTATTAGAGATGGGTTGTTTGCCCGGAACCGAGGTTACCTTAGATTTCATCGCTCCATTAGGTTGTCCCGTTGGTATCAGAGTGGCGGGTTATCATCTTTCTCTCAGAAAAAGAGAGGCGGCAACCATTGTATTGAAACCCAATCAGGCATAAACCGGCTTGATTATTTAAATTCCTGGAATTAAGGTGAAAGAAAAAAAAGTTATAGCCCTGCTGGGAAACCCGAACGCTGGAAAGTCTTCTTTATTTAATCAACTGACCGGACTCCGGCAAAAAATCGGAAACTTTCCGGGTGTTACCGTTGATAAAAAGACAGGTTTCTGCCGGATAGATGCAAAAACCGATATACAGATTCTTGATTTACCCGGTACTTATAGTATTTACCCTAATTCGTTAGACGAACAGGTGGTATTAGAAGTATTAGCCAACCCGCAACACCCGGAATACCCCGATGTAGCCGTTGTAGTAGCCGATGCCTCAAATCTGAAACGTAATATGCTGCTCTTTGAGCAGGTAAGCGATTTGGGGATTCCGACCATTCTTGCCCTCAATATGCTTGACGTAGCCGAAGAAATGGGTATCTCTATCAATTCGGGTAAGTTATCGAAGATTTTAGGTGTTCCGGTGGTAGAACTGAATGCCCGTCAGGGAATCGGAATAGATGGACTGAAACACACCATTCTGACTCAGCTTGAAACCCGGAAAACTCATATTAATCCTCCTATTTTTGATGAGAAATCAGAAGCCATTGCTTCAGAGGTTCGTAAAAAATATAATATCTCCAATAAATACCTCGCCTTGCAATATGCGGCACAAGCGCCTAAACTCATGTTCTTAGGTGATATTGCCCAGAAGGATTTGCAAACGCTTGTTGAGAAATACAATTTCAATGCCGATGCCTTTCAATCGGCCGAAACAATTGACCGTTATCATGACATCAGCAGTACATTGACTCAGGTGGTTCACGAAACAGGTGTTAAGACTGAAACCGTTTCGGAAAAAATCGATAAAATATTATTGCATCGTATCTGGGGCTACGCCATTTTTTTGGGTATTCTGTTCCTGATTTTCCAGTCGGTTTTCTCATTTGCCGAATACCCTATGGACTTAATTGACCAGGGGGTAGCAGGGCTGAATGAGTGGTTGAAATCAGTATTGCCCGAGAGTGCCTTAGTAAGTTTACTAACTGATGGCTTAATTGCAGGAGTAGGTGGGGTAGTTATTTTTATTCCTCAGATTGCCTTTTTATTTGCTTTTATCTCTATTCTCGAAGAGTCGGGTTATATGGCACGTGTAGTGGTACTCATGGATAAACTCATCCGCCGCTTTGGTATGAGTGGGAAATCAGTTGTTCCATTAATTTCGAGTATGGCCTGTGCAGTACCGGCCATCATGTCGGCTCGTACCATTGGTAGTTGGAAAGACCGCCTCATTACCATCATGGTTACACCACTAATGAGTTGCTCGGCCAGATTGCCCATTTATACCATTCTGATTGCATTAGTTGTGCCGGATACCAAAGTATTAGGTATTTTTAATATGCAGGGAATCGCCTTGATGGGGTTATATCTCTTAGGCTTCTTATCGGCTCTAATAGCAGGCTGGATGATGAAACTGATTCTGCAATCGAAAGAACGCAGTTATTTTATTATGGAGTTGCCTACCTATAAAATGCCACGTTGGAAACAGGTAGGGTTTATGATTATAGAAAAAGTAAAAACCTTTGTTTTTGAAGCCGGAAAAGTGATTATTGCTATTTCAATAGTACTTTGGGTACTGGCCTCTTACGGCCCGGGTGATGAGATGGAGCAGGCTGAAAAACAGGTACTGACCGAAAACCCAAATCAGTTACCTGAAGTATTAGCTTCTAAAATTGCTTCTGTGCGTCTTGAAAACTCTTATGCGGGGCATTTTGGCAAATTTATTGAACCTGCCATCGAACCTTTAGGCTATGACTGGAAAATCGGCATTGCGCTCATTACTTCGTTTGCAGCCCGTGAGGTATTTGTAGGAACTGTCTCAACTATTTACAGCATAGGGGCAGACCCCGAAGACGAAAGCACCATTAAAGACCGACTTCGCAACGAGATTAATGCTAATACAGGTCAACCCTCTTTTTCGATTGCCACTTCTTTTTCATTACTGATATTTTATGTATTTGCCATGATGTGCATGAGCACCATTGCCACGGTTTACCGTGAAACCAAAGGCTGGAAGTGGCCGCTTATTCAGTTAGGCTATATGTCGGTGCTGGCTTATGTAGCAGCATTGGGAGTGTATCAGGTTCTGAAATAAAACTTTTTCCGGAGCATTTGCGTTTGCTTTTCACAAGACTTCCTGAAACCAATTCGGGAAGTCTTATATTTTCTACTAATTTTGTAGTCATTTTTTAAATTAGAATTGCCACTATGTACACAAATAACACAATGTTACATTATTCAATTGAAAAACATTGTGCAACATTGTGTACCATCTGTACATTGTGGCAAAAATATTTTTAATACGATTCCACTTAGATTCATTATTTATGATTGGCGTAACCGCAGATAACAAATTGAAAAGGCTGATTGTAGTAGGCGACAAAGTATTGGTAAAACCTAATAATCCGTCTGATAAAACCAATTCAGGTTTATATCTACCCCCTACCGTAACAGAAAAAGAAGAAGTACAGACCGGATACATCATCAAGGTCGGGCCGGGCTACCCTCTACCGCAACAGACAGAAGACGAACCCTGGAAAGAAACCGAAGAAAAAGTAAAATATATGCCTTTACAGGCACAAGAAGGCGATTTGGCTATTTATCTGCAACGCCATGCCATTGAGGTAATGTATGAGGGCGAAAGATATGTAATTCTGCCACAGGCGTCTATTCTGATGCTTGAGCGTTTTGAAGATTTAGGTTAATTTTCTTTTGCCCGTTTCACAGCAAAATCAGCCTCATCCATAAAAACCTGGGGCGGCATGACCCCTTCTATTCGATGGAGAACTTTTCCTTCGGGAGCAATAAACAGGTAAGTTGGGTATGCCCCTACTTTGTAGAGACTTCTGACCACCTGCCCCTCTGAAGTATCTCCATCGACTTTGAAATTAATAAATTGCTTGTTGAATTTCTCCGACACACGGGCATCGGCAAAAGTATGTTCGTCCATCCATTTGCAAGGGCCACACCAGGTAGTAAATACGTCCACAAAAATAATCTGCTTTTTAGCTTTGGCTTCTGCTAATATCTGCTGCATGCTTCTCTCCTGCCCTTTTACAAATTTCATTTGCGCATGGGTCAGGTTTATGCTACCGATTAATAGTATCCAAACGAGGTGTTTTTTCATATAATGTGCTATCAGTCATTACAAAGCTAATGAAAATAAATAAAATTTAACCACAGAGTTGCACGAGGTTTTGCACAGAGTAACGCAGAGTTTTATATCCAAACCCTCCGTGAAACTCCGTGCAAAACCTCGTGCACCTCCGTGGTTAAAAATTTTCAAATAGCTATCGCACCACTGCAGGTAAAATATATTCCTGCATCATTTTATCAACCTGTGGATGGCCGTAAGGGCGGTTATAAGCTTTGGCAGTAACGACTATTGTCAGAGGTATATCTTTGAAGATAAATATTTTGCTACCACCATTACCGGCACAATAGAAAGTTTCGTAGTCTTTACCATTGATAGTATAAGTTTTATTCCAGAATAAATAGCCATAATATTCATTGGTTCTGCCGGGAATTGGCAGGTATTTAGTAAATGTTTTTGCTACCCATTGCTGAGACATAACCTGTTTGCCATTCCATTTACCTTTGTTCTGGTAGAGTTGTCCGAATTTAGCATAATCCAGTGCCGACATGCGCAAACCTCCGGCGGTGTTAGCTACCTTTTGCGGTGTATATTGCCATTCATATCTGGTAATCCCTAATGGACTGAATAGCTTTTTATCAGCATATTTTTCCAGACTTTCGGGCACAGATTTATTCAGAATATCACCTAACAATACTACTCCGACAGTAAAATAATCCCATTGATTACCACTGATTTTCTTGTCATCCATTCCTAAATCCAATCCGAATTTTACCCAGTTAGCCGTTGGATACATATACTCTTCATTACCCGGTGATTCCATATTACTATCAGACCCATTAAAGGCTGAACTCATTCTCAGCAAATCCTTTATTTTAACACTATCTTTCTTTGTGCTATAATTGGCATACTGTTTCAAATCATAGAATTTATCCAGCGTCTGGTTCTCATCTTTAATATAGCCTTCCTGAATGGCAATGCCCATCATGGCAGAGGCAAAAGATTTGCCTACTGAACGAGTATCGTGCAAGGTATTTCTGTCTGCCTTATTAAAATACTCTTCCAGCAGCAATTTACCGTCTTTGATTACTACTACACTGGTTATTTCCTTTAACTTATTCAGCGCAATCAGTCTGTTCATTTCTTCTATCTTCTGTGTATCAACAGCAGCCTTGGAAAGTTCCCAACCCGAATTTGGTTGAATAGGTTGTACAGCTATTTGCTCACGTGTGAGTTCAGGTGTTTTAATAATAAGTTTAATGTCTCCCAGAGCAATCAAATCGCCTACTTTTACCTCTTGCCCTAAGTTGATATAAGGGCGCATCTCTATTTTCAGTTGATGGGTTCCGTCTGTCAGGGCATCTTCGCCCCCTCTCAATAAAAATCGATTGAACATATATACCGCCCACCAGTCTTCACCTTTTGAGGTAGTGATGGGTACTCTGAAAGTGGTAGTAGTATGTTTTTTCAGCCCTGCGCCATGATGCAGATTTTCTTTGTAAATCAGTTTTCCGTCAACATAAAAAGAAAACTGGTAATTCCCTTTCGTAATGATTTCATCGGCCGGTACATCAGGTGCTAACTGATGCAGATAATTGGTAATAGAATTAGCTAAAAAAGGTCTGATGCTTAAATCAGAAACAGGCTTCAACTCAAAACTTGTCAGAAAATCACTTTCTTTCAATTGTTCTATGGGAATATTGTCTGGCAGGAAAGCAATTCGCCCGACATTCGCCTGATGCAGAGGATTGACAAAACCATCGGTTTGCACAAGGTCTTTAGTTTGTCCGTAAGTAGCGTGGCATACCGGAAATAATACCAATAAAGTTAAGATTAGCTTTTTCATTTCTTCATTTTTTGTGAATCACAAAGGTAAGCGCCTCTTTACCGTAAAAAATAGAACAGAATTAACATCAAAGCCTAATTCAGCACATTTTTACGGTGTTCTAAAGCATTGATACCATTAACGGCTTTGAAACAGCGGGCAAAATGGCTCTGGTCGGCAAAACCACATTCGAAAGCAATATCAGCCAATGATTTGTTTTTTTGAGAAAGTAATGAAAGCGATTTTTCGACTTTCAGTTTCCTGATGTATTCGCCGATATTACAATGAAAGTATTTAGAGAAATCTCTCGAAAGATGTACAGGGTGAATACCTAATTCTGTTGATAATTCAGTAAGGCTCCATTGGTCGGCAAAAGTATCATGTAGTAATCCTTTCAGTTGGTTTACCCAGGCCGGATTTTTATAGAGCGGTGTCTGACCCTCCCGCTCCATCTGGCTCAGGAGTTGCAGCAGTAAAGTCTGAATACCGAGAGTCGTAGTCATATCATCGGTTTTCGATTCTCTGAAAATTTTATAGAGCAGAAATTTCAATTCAGGATTTGAGATATTGAGGCTCCCTGTAAGGTTATCTAAACTAAAATCTAATTCTCTCACCCATTGATTGGTTAATTCGATATGAAAACCACGGGTAAAACCGGGAGGTTTTATATTATAGTGAGGTTCCTGCCAGTTATGAAACAACAAACTTCCGGCATCACAATTGTAGACTTCTTTCTTATTCCCTTCTATTACTTTTCCTTGCAGAATAAAAGTGAAATAGGCGTTTTCGTGATAATGCCAGTCTACTGTATCAAGCGTATATTCGGTATCGGTCAAAGTAACACCATCCAACCTGATAGTCCGGTTGGTTTGCCCATGAAATTGTCCTGTTTGTAAGTGTTTCATTCTGGGTTACAACTGCGTCTTATCATCCGGCTCAAAATCCATAGCGATAGAATTCATGCAATAGCGTTTGTGTGTAGGCGCAGGGCCGTCGTCGAACAAGTGGCCTAAATGACCGTTACAGCGTCCGCAAAGGGCCTCTGTGCGGTGCATGCCATGCGAGTAATCTTCTTCATAAACCACACTGCTGGCGTCTTCCTGCTCAAAGAAGCTCGGCCAACCGCACATACTGGCAAACTTGGCATCGGAGCGGAATAGCTTATTACCACAAGACGCACAGTAATAGGTTCCCTTACCTGTATAATTCCAGTATTTACCCGTAAAAGCTCTTTCAGTAGCTTTCTGACGCATAATGGCATACACATCAGGCGGCAATACTTTTTTCCATTCGGCATCACTTACGTGCAAGGGTGTTTTATCGGTATGCGAATAATACGGATTTCCTTTTTTGAGTTCTTCAGTTTGCATAGTATTTTGTTGGGATTTATTCTGACAACTAAAGAGGCATAAAATAGTGAACACTAAACCTGCTATTTTTATGCTCGTGGATTTTATCATATCATTTACTGCTTTAGTTATACTCATTTCTTATTAATGAAACGTCGTACTTTAACAAAATGTTTCAATTCTTTTCGCTTAAAATTATCATACTTTTATTATTTTTTCTTTACAAACTTTAATCCGCTCTCTAAAAATCTCAGAGTCCCCTTGCCATGTTATTGGCTTTCGCACTCGGGAGAATCTGAGCGTACTCAAGCTAAACAAAAAAATCCCGACTTCACAATGATAGCAAAGCCGGGACCGAATATATAGAATATCTACTTACTAACTCAAAGAGCTCTTGCAGAACTCTAAACATTTTTTCACCTCTGCAACCGGGTTCGAGCCTTCCGGCACTTTGTACTCTAATTCAATAGTAGCCGGGAAACTGTACTTATTGTCTTTCATCAATTTTAAAGCCTCTCTGATAGGTGTATCTCCCTGTCCCCATACGACGTTACCTTTGCCATGTGCCGGAGTCTGACGGTCTTTTAAGTGCATACTCACGATACGGTCATGTTTCAACTTGATGAAATCTAATGGCGTTGGGTTACCTGCCGCTACAAAATGACCAAAATCAAGGTTCAATGAATTGGCTGGAGATTGTGCCAATGCTGTATCCCACAAAGTATAGGTTTGTTGTTCGTGGCCATGATAACCTACTTTTACACCTACTTTTTGTGCAATAGTACCTAATTTTAACGTATGTTCGTCGTTAGACGGATGTTCTAAGGTTACCTGATTGGCACCCAAAGCTTTAGCGGCTCTCATACCAAATTCAATTTCAGTATCGCTGTTGTTTCTGCCAAACGCATTGGGTTTGAAAGCATAGATAGAAACGCCTGCTTTTTTATAGGTTTTGCCTAATTCTTCAAATTTTGCCATAGAAGCGCCTGCTCTCCATTTAGCCACTTCGGCATTATAAGATTTCATTTGTGCTTCGGCATCTTCTAATTTCTTTTTTTCTTCTTCGGTTAACTCCTGTTTTTCGTTTCTTTTTCTCATCAACGGAAAAACAGAACGCATATCAACATAGCTTTTAGGTTTACCTGCATAGATTTCGGCAGGGTCGCCCATCAATTCAATGGCACTGATACCCGACTCTAATACATATTGCAAAACAGCTTCTGCACTTTGGTCAGGCATTTCTCTGAACGAGTACGTGATAACGCCAATCTGCACACCATTAATGAGTGAATTAGGCCCGAAAAGGTTTTTAATATAAGCAGGCGCTCCGAACACCGAATTGCTTGCTAAGACCGAACCTGAAACAAGTGCTGCGGCAGTTCCTAAAAACTGGCGGCGTGACACAGAGGGATTGTTTGATTTTTCCATTGGATGATTATGTTTCACTTACTTTATTACGATTATGAAAATTTACTATACCGATTCCGGTTATTAATTAAGTTCAAATATTTTGAGTTGTTTCATTGTCCACGGGATATCGTCTTCAGGATTATCTATACCCTGGTCGAGTTTTATTCTGATAAATTTCGCTTTTTTAGGGTTCAATGCAATCACATTATCGCCATCATTTCCCTTTTGTGAGCTTAGGCTTTGTTGCCAGTTTATACCGTCTGATGAAGTTTCTATGATATACATTCTTGGATGGGTCTGTACCATCGGTCTTTGGCCGGGTGGCGTATTAGGCTTGGGTACCCAGCCTCTTTTTACCATAGCTGCCGAATTAAACTGTATTTCGCTCACCGCCGTTTCTTTCGGAAACTCAATCTGGTACCACATGCCTTTTTCCTGCTTTACTCCGGTTGACCATCCTTCATAAGTAAAGGCACTAATTGGTGAAACATTCCCCCCTATACGGGTAGAGGCTGTGTTGCTGGCGGTTACTTTCCAGCCTTCACGTTGTTGCAATTCATGCGGTACTAATTTAATCAGTTTATCGTATTGATACATGCCTGTCTGGTCGGCTGTTTTCTGACGGATATTAGCTACTAAATCTTTTGAAATCAACGAAGCATCGTTTGAGAGTCCGTTGCGGATATAAGAAACTATATCGGCTACCCATTGGTCGGGTTGTTCTTTCATGCTTGCCATCATGCCCCCTGCATAGGTTTTGCCCTCAATGGCTCCATCCATGCCATGCAATATTACCCTGATGGCGTATTCAGGATGTGATTGAATACGGGCAGAACCTGCCAATGCCGGAGCCAACAATTTACCGTCGCCCGCCGGAGTACCCATGCCATTATTGCCATGACATTGCGAGCATAGTTCATTGTATATCACTGCCCCACGACTCAGCATTTCCTGCTGGTCTTTGCTCAACTCTGCCATTATCCCAAGCCCTCTCGTAGGTCTTGGCGGAGTTATAATCTGCGCACCAACTAATTTTACACCTGCGGCCAGGTTTTTCTCTACCGTATTTTTGATGTTAGCTTCTAAATCAGGCAGTTTCAAAAACTTGTGACTCAACATGGCCTGCACAGCCACATCGGTATTTGCATCACTTAAAGCTGCTTTATAACTGGCTTCTAACTCTTTTTTACCTTCTTTATATAAAGTTTCTCCTGCTCTTAGTGCCTGTACACGAATACGAGGATTAGCATCGCTCAATAGTTTTTGTACCGTTTCTGTTTTCAAAGCATTCAAGCCTTCCAATGCCCAGATGGCGTGCATTCTTGCCAGTACATTCGGGCTGGTCAATGCCATTTTTTCTAAAGCCGGTGCTACCGAAAGGTCTTTGCGTAATACAATTAATTGCTGAGCGGCGTCTCTCCACCAGCCATTCGGGTGTTCAAGGTGCTTTACCAAGGCTGATGTTTTTTCGTTCAGCATTTTAGGCTTGGTTTTATCACGCTCTTTACCATCATAAGTAATGCGCCAGATGCGGCCTAAACCCACCACTTTATCTAATTGGTATTGCTCAATTTTGGTACGCAGATAGGTACCTTTTTGTGTCCATTGCCCCTCCTGAATAATGCCATGATACATATCTACAATATACATAGTGCCATCAGGCGCAGTTGCCATATCAACCGGACGGAAAAGCGGGTCGGTAGAACGCAGAAACTCTGATTGTTGATCCTGGTACACGTTATGAAGAGTAGTTAACCCCTCTTTCACCACAGGATTAATCTGACGAACTATCCGGGCTACCGGTTCACCATAAAAGTACTGACCTCTTAGTGATTCCGGTAGGCGGTCTCCCCGATATACGTCATTTCCTGCTGAACCGGTAACCCGTTTCAACGAACCATCAGGCTGTCTGATTTCGTCCATACCTCCCTGCATATCCGATATTTTTACGGCTGCTCCATAAGGAATATCAAAGCCTTTGGCAAATTCATTAGCCACTTCAAAATTTCCGTAGTGAATCGGAAACTGGAAATATGATGGCAAGCCACTGGCACCACCCTGAAACCACAATTTGCCATCATCATCATGCGTGATACCCCATTGCGCTCTGTTAAAGCCCGTTTTTTCACGAATAACCCCACCAGGTGTTTCTCTTACACGAAAAGCATTAACAGTACTATACAGCCAGTTGTCCATGCCCCAGTACATAAAAGCCTGTTGATGCTCTACATTACCTGAGCGGCCGTATTTGTTGGTAAATAATTCTTTTTTATCCGCTTTACCATCGCCATCGGTATCGGTGTATTTATACACATTGTCAGCGTCAGATTCCATCGTTAGCACACAATCTTTGCCATAAGGCAATACAAAGCGAGGGAATATTAGATTATCAATGAAAGTAGTTCCGGTTTCATACACGCCGTCGTTGTCTTTATCTTCCCATCTTGAAATGCGGCTTGTCGGCTCCAATTCATCTTTAGAGTCAGCAGTAAGCATATAAGACCTTAGTTCAAGCACATACATACGGCCGTTCCCATCAAAGGCAATCGCTCCGGGTTGCTGAATGGCAGGTTCGGTCAGAACAGGTTCAATGCGGTAGCCGGGCGGAAGTAAGAAATGTTTGGCTTCTTCTGAAGCATAGAGTGGGATAACAGGTTTTTTAGCTTCCAGGTCAACCCCCTTCCAGTCGTCACTATTCGGGTCTGCTCCTGCAGGGAGCAACATCTGTGGTGAAGTGGAAGAAAATGAGTTGATAACGTCTTTTACCAGGTCTTGCTGAGGGGCAGTTGTCGCAGTAGCCGTATTGTTACCATTATCGGTATTCTGGATAGGCTGACTGGATTTACAAGAACTGATAAGGTACAGACAAAAAGCAAAGAATAAGAAAATTTTCAGGTTTTTGGAAGGATTTTTCTTAGATACTTTCATTTTTTTATTTGAAAAATAATATTCCAATAAAAATACTTCATTGTTGGGCATACTTCCAAGAAAATCGACAAATTCCGAGATTAAAACGGCAAATTGGGAGATTGGGGGAGATTAGGTGCTTTTGTTATTTGTGGGGCGAACTTCCAGTTCGCCTAATATCAATCTTTTTTATAGCAAGTCAAGCAATAGAAGCAGTTTCTAAAGTAAGTTTATTAATAACTCAAGCCTATTTTTCAGTATCTAAGGCGAACTGGAAGTTCGCCCCACAAATGACTACCTCCGCTTTATCTCCTTCAAAGCCAACTTCAACTCCTTAGTCTCAATACCCTGCTTTTTGGCTAATTTGATGGCTGCTTTTTCAGTTCTGATGGCTTCTTTTCTTCTGCCTAATTTTGATAGCAGATTGGCGTAGGTATCTAAATTAACAGGAGATTTGAATAGTTCTATGGAACGTTCCGACCATTTCAGGGCTGTTTCCAGTTCCTCTTTATTTTCAATCAACTGAAAATACCCCCAGGCATACTCGTTCAAGTGAAAAGAGGTCAGTTTTTCAGCGCTGCTCTTCATGTCTTCTACAGCCGACAGGTATTGCATGGTATTGTCTTTGATACCTTTGGCTTTGGCACCTTGTATAAACCTTTCTGTTTTCTGTTGCGATTCTTCTGCCAGTTGTTCGTTGGTTTTCTCCATCAGTCTGGCACCCTCTTTAGAAGCAATCATTCTGAAATTTCCTGCATCACGGGTTATTTTGGCAAAATCTAACCTGAACTGCCTTTCCTCTGCTTCAAATCCTGCTTCGCTGTAAGAGGTCTGTCTTACTGCACTGATTAATCGTTCAAATAGTTCTTTATCTGCTGATTCTATGGCTTTTTTAAAGGTATTCCGCTTGGCTTTTGAGATACCATCCAACACAAATTTCTGTTGCTCAGGTGTCATATTCATAAATCGGTCGAGCGCATTAGCCAGAATCTCAAAGGCTTTGGTGTCAATCATTCCGATATTCTCCGAAATTATCATCAATACCTTTTCGGTCTTATGTGCCGATACGGGAATGGCTTTCAGATACTCATCTAATATCAGGGCATTCTGTTCACCATTCAGCTTTTTTCTTTTCAGAAACTCGTGCAAAAATTCAGCGTCTCTGCGTCCTGCCTCAAAATCTTTTTCCAGTGCAGCAATCGGCTTGTAATCAATGCCTGCCTGTAAGGCTTTATCAGCTTCTGACATAAATTTCTGGGCTGACATAGAGCCAATGGCACGATAAACCACGTCGCCTTCGGCATTGATAAAAAGATAGGTCGGGTAGCCCGAAATCGAATATTTTTTTGCCAGCGTATTGCCTTCTCCTTTCTCGGCATCAACTTTATAGTTGATAAACGAAGCATTAAACTTCTCTCCTACTTCGGTATTGGTAAATACATTTCTATCCATTACTTTGCATGGCGCACACCAGGTAGTGTACATATCTATAAATATCAGTTTGCGCTGACTTTTAGCTTCGCTGAGTATTTGCGCCCATGTACCTTCGCTGAAAGTGATACCTTTGGTATCATTGGCATAGGCTGTGTAAGCTATCCAGTATAGTAGGTAATATATTTTTTTCATAGCTTTGCGCATTTTCTTGCAGATTTCTGACAAATTTAAACGAATAAAGATATATCAGAAAAAATCCGCTTTTTTTTGAAAGGTTTTCGCCTCAAATTTGTTATATCAATAAAGGCTTCAATAAATACATTATATCTTGGTTTTTTGTTTAAGATATAGTTTTGTAATATGACAACAACAAACTTAAAGACCAGTACTTATAGACAAACCCTCTGGAATGCAGCGCTTGAATCAGGTTTTCCGACAGCTATGTGGCGTTTACCTAAACAAAACGATAAACACTTCCTTACCTCTTTCCTTAAGAATCCTGAACAGATTAAAATAGAATTTGAAGAGTTGGGTCCCGGATTTGCCTTCTCGCCTTTTATTAATCCTGATGGCAACGATACTTATTTTCTAAAAGCTGACCTACACTATATTTTTTCTGATGCAGCTACCTCTGAAAACGAAACCTTTCAGGAAATAATTGTTCCTGCCTCTGTTGACCCCGATTTTATAGATTTACTGAATGCCCAACCCTCAACCAAACCCTTTTTCAGTTTAAAGAATGGTGCAGTGGCAAATACTACTTCAAGCGAAGAATTTATTGAAGAGGTAAATACGGCAATCAATGATATTGAGGCCGGGAAATTCAAGAAAGTGGTTCTTTCAAGAACTAAAAATTTCAGTATTCCTACCGATTTTGAAATAGTAACGGTTTTTGATAAATTATGTGTGGCTTATCCTAATGCTTTTGTATCGGTGGTATCTATCCCGAGTTTAGGTATGGTCTGGATGGGGGCTTCACCGGAAACACTGGTAAGTCAGGATGCACAGGGAATATTCCGTACAATGGCGCTGGCAGGGACACAATCGGCCTTTGATGCCGATGGCAATCTGATAAAACCATCTGAGGCTTTGTGGCGACAAAAAGAAATTGAGGAACATGCCCTCGTAAGCCGTTATATTGTGAGTTGCCTGAAAAAAATACGGGTACGTGAGTTTGAAGAAGAAGGGCCGAAAACTGTAATAGCAGGGAATTTGATGCACCTGCGTATGGATTTTATTGTGGACACTGTTGAAATCAACTTCCCGGAAATGGCAACTGTTATGCTGGATTTACTGCACCCGACCTCTGCCGTTTGCGGAATGCCCAAAGAACCTGCCAGACAGTTTATTTTAGCCAACGAAAAATATGACCGTGAGTTTTATAGTGGTTTTTTAGGTCCGGTAAATATTCAGCAGGAATCACATATTTTTGTTAATCTGCGTACCATGAAACTACAGAATGGGATAGCTACCCTCTACGCAGGCTGCGGCATCACGGCCGACTCAAATGCCGAAAAAGAATGGATTGAAACCGAAATGAAATTACAGACTTTGGGCAAATTTCTGGTTTGATAAATCCTATAAATACAGCGAATGAAACGGACGCCGTCGCGGTCGCTGGCTAAGGTAACAAAGGAATTATTCTAATTGCACGCCGGACTTAAGTCCGGCACTGTATAAAAAAATCCTTTGTTATCTTAGACACCGAATTCATTCGGTGAGTACCAAACAAAAACAATTTTATTGTCGTTTAGCTTACTTTCTGCCAAACAGACGAGCCCAGAAACCTTTGGCTTTTTGGGTGGCCTTTTCGGCCGCTTCTGAGGCTTCACTGGCTAACTCCTGTGCTTTTAGTTTAGCTGTTTCCAATGCCTCTGCCGCATCTTCTTTAATATCATCTAATTTTTCAGCCGCCTGATTTTTCAGTTCGTTAATCTTTTCTTCGTTTACATATTTGGCTTTCAGCTCTTCAATTTTTTCAGAGGCTTCAGCCGCTAATTCCTGCGCTTTTACTTTTGCATTAGCTACTGCTTCTTTAGCATCTTCTTTTAAATCTTCAAATTTGTCTGCCGCAATAGCCGCTGCTTCCTGTGCTTTTACTTTTGCCGCATCAAAAGCATCACTTGCATCTTCTTTCAAATCATTGATTTTATCTGTAGCAGTTTCGGTAAATGATTGTACTTTTTCTTTACCTTCTGCTACAGTTTCGGTTGTTTTCTCTTTAGCCTCCTCTACTTTTGCCTCTACAGTAGCTTTTACCTCCGCCACTTTCTCTTCTGCCATAGCTACTTTTTCTTCTGCTACGGACTTTACTTCTTCAACTTTAGCAGTTACTTCTTCTTTTACTTCTGCTGCCTTTTCTTTGGCTTCGGCTTTCACTTCTTCAACTTTCTCTTCTGCTATAGCTATTTTTTCTTCAGTTGCTGCCTTTACTTCTTCAGCTTTAGTGGCAGCCTCTTCTTTCAACTCCTCTACTTTTTCTTTAGCAGCTTCTTTTACCTCTTCTGCTTTTGCTCCGCCAATGGCAGCTTTTTCTTCTGCTTCGGCTTTTACTTCCTCTATCTTGTCAGCGGCCGCTTCTTTGGCATCTGCCGCAGCTTCAGTAGCTTCGGCTTTTATTTCTTCTACTTTGGCAGCAGCTTCTTCTACTTTCGCCTCAGCTACAGCCTTTGCTTCTTCGGCAGCCACGGCTGCTTCTTCTTTGATTTCAGCAGCTTTTTCTTTACCTGCTTCAATGGTTTCAGCTACAGCCGCTTTAGCATCTGCTACTGCATCTGATGGGATACTTGTTTCTTCAACTTTGTCAGTGGTTTCGGATTTCTTATTAGTTGCCATTTCGCTTCAGAGTTTGAGTTAGTAAATTGGATAAAAGAGTCTGATAAATTTCACACAAATAAAACCAAAGCAATTGATTTTTAATCAATTAGCTTATTTTTTTATTATTAAAATTATATACGTAGGTATCGTTTATACTTTACCACGGAGTATCACTGAGTTTCACGGTTGGGTGATTGTCTTGAACTGGGATTTAGCTGATTGAACAGATTTCACTGAAACTCTTTAGAAAATCTAATATATTTCAGTAGGCACTATGTTTTTAAATCAGTTCCATCAGGTTAATCAGCTAAATCCCAGTTCAAGACAAAATCACCATATAACGGCTACTCAATTACTTAAAACTGATAATAAAGTGCGCAACAAAAGGATTCAGTTTCTGCGCATGTGGATTTTTAGACTCAAACGACTGGTCGCCCATTACTTTTTCGGCCACACTACTCAACGCCTGATTTTCGTAATCATAAGCTAATATGATTGATAAATAGCTTGTGCTGTCTGCATTCATCAGTTTACCGCCATTCCAGTCCACAACCGACCCACCATAGTCCCAGCCAAAGCCTGAGAAATTAAAAGGTTTTCCGTTTATTTGCTCTAACTCCGTCAGCTTTGTACCTACTTTTACCCCATTGGTTACGTACCATTGTACCTCATTTTCTTTGCCGGGCTCTACAAAACCTATCTCTACATACGCAGGGTCTTTAAAGTTAAGCGTATCTTTCCAGGTAATATGCGCTTCGTTGGGTGTACCTTTATAAATGATAGTCCCGATTGAGAACATTCCCTCTGCGCCATAAATGGTATCGTGTACACTTACATTGGCTTTACCTAATTTGTTGATTAATTGCTGCTCACTGCTTCCGCTCGTAATTAACCCTGCTTTTTCACCGGGAATACACTCCCAGTTACTAACTATCGCCTCGCTGCTATCAGCCAAAGCAGTTGAATCAACTTTTTGTTCGTTGGTATCAGATGTACAGGCATTCAATAAAATACTCAACAGTATTATTGTGAATAACAACCTCATATTCAGAATTGTTTAAGGTAACTGATTTTGGCAATTACGTGGTCTTCTATTTGTCTCGGTTTTTGTAGCAGATTATCAAATTCTCTATGATTATACACCACATAAATATAAGACAATGGTTGGTATTCCCACGACAGACGAATATTATAATTCTGCGACAGGTTTTCAGCATTTTTCTGATAAAAACCTATCAACTGCACACGTGGGTTCAGGGCAAACCGACCCTCAATGCTATATAAATCTACGTCTAATTCACCGTTAGCTTCCTGAGCGAGAGAGCCCACCTTATTGAAATGATTCCGGTTATATCTTGCTAAAATTGAAATATGCGGAATAGGTGCTATCTGCAAACGAATATCGTGTGAGTTCAGACGTCCGTTAAAGTAAGTACCCCATTCAAAGGAAGTATTCAGACTAACGATTGCCGAGGGATTAGTACTGGCATAAATCTGATGCCTTACATAATTGTAATCACCATTATCAATCTGTACTCCTAATGGCACGAAAGGCTCTGTAAGCCGTTGGAATGTGGGATTAATCAGGTAGCCAAAGAACCCACCTCGCTGAAAATTCAACCAGATAGGATTAATATTCAGTTGTCGTTCAATCAGTTTTCCGGTAGAAGCCTGATGATAAAACTCGGTCATAATACCCGGTTCAAATGCACGGATAAACTTCTTGAACGGAATCCATTTACCCCGGTTAAAGAAGAAAATCCCCGGCGTAGTACCGATGACATCGCTTCTTGAAACGAAACCCATTTCAGGGTTAAAGTCTTTGGTTACAATAGATTGAGTCCACCAGATTTTAAACTGGTTAGTGGTATAATAATATTGGGCAAAACCTGAAAAACCTGATTTACCGGTATTGGAAGAGGTTGAATAAACCGCCATTGTATTCAATGAATGCGACTCACTTAAACGGAAAAATCCATCAATGGTACCTGTCAGATTGGTGCCATCAGGGCGGTTTTTTACCGTTACCAATCCACCGATGCGGTTCTGTTTACCAAAGTTTTCAGAGTATCTTCCTACAAAGAAATTAGTACCGGGTGTATCCCCTACTCCTCGCTGGCGCATGGCAATTGCCCCGTAGTTTCTTTTCAAGGAACGGTACACAAATCTGCCACCTACATCAATCGGAATCGGATTACCACTATCGTCCAGCCCTATGGTTCGGCTGAAAAAAGGTTGTACACGCATACTACCTCCCGAAAGGTCTTCATTTGGCCCGACACCTACGCCAAAAAGTGAGGCATTTTCTAAGAAAAACTGTCGCCTTTCAGGAAAAAATACGGAGAATCGGGTTACATTATTTACCTGACGGTCGGCATCAGCCTGAGCAAAGTCTGTATTGACTGTTAAATCTAAAATAGCATTCGGGTTAATGGCCCATTTCACCTCACCCCCTAATTTATAGGTATTTTTGTCCGGCCTGTCAAAATTTTTATAGCGGTCGAACGAAGTCAGGAAATAAGGCTGGATACGCAAATTAGTTGAGGGTGGCGGTGGTTGCAGGTTGGTTAATACCCCGGCGTAGTCCATACGGGTATTGGTAAAAGTACGGGGGAAAGGCGAAAAAGCCGATTGCTCGTTGGTCAGGCGTCGGTTACGGAATACGTTAAAACCCCAGTTCTGAATCAGAGAATCAGTTTTAGGATAACGTAAAGTCTGCCAGGGTACGGCCATTTCAGCCACCCAGCCGGAATCGGTACGGGTAGTACGTACACGCCACAGACCATCCCAGTCAATGTCGTAATAAATATCGTCGAACGACAGAAAGTCTCTCTGCACGCCGTAAGGATTGGTTACCAATGCCATAGCATTGCGCTTATCATTGAACCCATCAAACGACAAAGCCACTAAATCGTGCTGTCTGAAACTAAAATCCCGCTTGAAGTCAGTGGCACGTATGGCTTTTTTACCCAGAGAATCACGGGCAAAAATCCCAAAATACAGGTAGTTTTTATTGTAAAGCACACGTACATCTGTCCGTTGGCTCGGCTGCTTTCCCTGAAAAGGTTCAATCTGAATAAAGTTTGCTATAGGTTTGGCAAACTTCCATTCAGCATCATTCATCACGCCGTCAATCCGGAGATTAGTACTGATAAGTGTGGCTTCTATCTTTTTTTTTTACTGAGTCGGGTTTAAAAATTTCTGCGTCCTGGGCAAAAGAAAAAGAAGTAATAAAAAATAAAAAAATAGGTAGTTTTTTAATCATACAATGGGTAGCTTTTTCAGTTTTACAAAAATAGCAAAAACTCGTGTTTTTTTCTATTCTAAGGTACAAATTGAGAAATAAATCTCTCATTAAAACCTGAGTACGCTACGCTTTTCTATATACGGACGATTTGAAAAATCGTGATACAATGCTCAAAGAATCTCGTCCTATTTATTAGTTTTGTTGCGCTCTTAATTATTTACTATCTCATTCTAATCTCAATTCTATGATGAAAAACTTCCGCTTAATTGTTTTCTCTGCTTTATGCTTTTTGTGTTTCTATGCAAATGCCGCTACGGTTGATAGTCTGGATGTACCCAGTGCTGTTATGAACAAAGCTTATAAAGCTGCCGTTGTATTGCCTGCTTCGTATGCCAATAGTAAGGCGGCTTATCCGGTATTGTATTTGTTGCATGGCGGGTCGGGGCATTTTCGTGACTGGCTGACCTTAACACCGGATAAAATGCTGGTGAAGAACCTGGCTGACCAGTTTAATATGATTATTGTTATGCCCGAAGGCGAGACCTTTGGCTGGTATCTTGATAGCCCTGTTGACCCCAATAACAAGTTTGAAACCTATATCACCAAAGAAGTGATTCAGAAAATAGATAATACTTATCGTACTGTTCGTAGCAATAAAGGCCGGGTAATCACAGGTTTATCAATGGGCGGACACGGTGCTATGTATTTATCTGGCAGACATCCCGAATTGTTTTGTGCGGCAGGTACCATGAGTGGTGCAATGGATATGAACTATACTAAATTCAGGATAAATGAAGATTTTGCCAAATCGCTCAAAGACCGTTTTCAGAAATTATTAGGCACCTCAGATACTTCTGACGACGTGTATGTCAAAAACTCTATCATCAATATGGTAGATGCCATTAAAAAGAATGGAATGCCCATTATTATTGATTGTGGCGTAGATGATTTTCTGATAGAAGCCAACCGTGAATTACACCACCGTTTATTGTATAACAACGTTCCGCATGATTACGTAGAAAGACCCGGCGCCCATACCTGGGAATACTGGCAGAATTCATTGCCCTATCATCTACTTTTCTTCCAGAAGGTTTTGAAAGGTAATGGCTCGGCTGTTGAAGGGAAGTGACAACCTAATTTCTCCGACAACGACAGCGAATGGAAACAGTCCGCCGCTGCGGTCGCTGCCTAAGATAACAAAGGTTATTATTTTTAGTGGCCGACTTAAGTCGGCACATATATAAATAATATTCCATTGTTTTCTTAGCCACCGAATTCTATTCGGTGACCCACAAGAACGTCCTTCAATCAAAGGACGCTCTTTATATTACAAATTCATATCATAGCCTAAACCACCCCAAGGAATTTTATTCTACAGCCTGATGTTTGTTTACTAAGCAATTTTATAATTTTGCACCACTATCAAAAAAAGGAAGGTATTATGCTTGTTAATATTTTTAAGTCGAAAATTCATAGAGTGAAAGTTACCCAGGCAGAGTTGAATTACGTAGGGAGTATTACGATTGATGAAGATTTGCTCGACGCCGCAGGTATTATGGAAAACGAAAGAGTACAGGTAGTGAACAATAACAACGGCGAACGTCTGGAAACCTACGCCATTAAAGGCAAGCGGGGCTCAGGCATTATCTGTCTGAATGGAGCAGCAGCCCGCAAAGCAGAAGTGGGCGATATTGTGATTATTATCTCGTATGCGTGGATGACACCCGAAGAAGCCAAAACTCATAAACCCCTTGTCGTGTTTCCTGATGAGAATAACCGTGTAGTGAAATGATAAAAAAGGTTTTGCAATATGTTATTTCGTTGGCAGTAGCCGGAGGTTTATTATGGTTTGTTTTTAAAGATATAGATTTAAACGCCCTTTGGGAAAAAATAAAACAAGCCGATTACAAATGGGTAGGGCTATCGGCTGTTTTAGCCTTAATTGCCCATTGGAGCCGGGCTTACCGCTGGGCATTAATGTTGCAACCTTTAGGCTATAATCCTTCTGTTTTCAGAACTACCTTAGCCGTATTAGTTGGCTATCTGGCTAATCTGGTTTTTCCAAGAGCAGGTGAGTTTGCCCGTTGTGGCACGCTCAAAAACCTCGACGATATTCCTTTTGAAAAATCTTTTGGTGCAGTAGTGGCCGAAAGAATAGCCGATGTACTGGTTTTACTGGTTCTAATTTTATTGAATTTATTATTAGAATTTGACCGCTTGAGTACATTTTTTTTCAATTTCTTCGGCGATAAATTCAAAAATCCGATTTTGTTATTGGGCTTGGGGGCTGCCTTTCTTATACTGGCTTTTATGGCCTTTATGACCTTTAAACGCAATCAAGATAAAATTTCACAATTACCACTGTATCAGAAAGTCGCCAATGTTATTAAGGGATTGGCCGATGGCTTTTTAAGTGTGCGCAATCTCAAGAACCCAATGGTCTTTGTGTTCCATACGGTTTTTATCTGGGTAATCTATTACATCACCACTTATGTGCTTTGTTTTGCCTTACCCGAAACCGCCAACCTTTCGCCATTAGCCGCCTTAACTATTTTTGTGATGGGTTCTATCGGAATGGCAGCACCTACGCAGGGGGGTATCGGCAGTTATCACTTTTTAGTGGGTAGTATTGTCGTATTATATGGATTATCAGAGCAGGACGGTATTACTTTAGCAACATTCCTCCATGCCATGCAAGGGCTGTTTTTTGTGGTGGTTTTTGGGGTTGTAGCGTTTTTATTGACACTTGTTTTGCCGAAGAAAAAGTTGGAGGGTGTTTGAAATTCGTTTAGATTTCTAAATTCAATATATAAAAATGAGCGATGAAGAATATAGAGAATTAGAGATAAAGATTCTGCTTGAACGTTATGAGAAGTTCAAGAAAGACAGGATTTTGAGGAGACAATAAGGAAGTTGAAAGAAAAGTATGGTTTAGAGGTTAATAGTAAGTAAAACCTACATATTTTATTAAATTAGTTAGCTTGGGCGCCCCGGGGCTTCGACTCCGCTCAGCCGCCGAATCCGAGTTTTAAGTGCCAAAGTAGAGAGGACAACCAGGCAATTGAGATAAGAAATCAACAAATAAACTGAAGCCTATCCGGTGCCTGAGCGAAGTCGAAGGCCGCGCATAGGAGGCACTCGAACAATTATAAATTTTAAGCGCACACATGACTGAATCAAAAATACAAACTAAAGAAGAAGCCCTGAAACAAATACAGCAATGGCAATCTGAAGGCAAAAAAATCGTTTTTACTAATGGATGCTTCGATATTGTACACTTAGGGCATATCGACTATTTGGAGAAAGCCCGTAATTTGGGCGACAAACTGGTATTGGGTTTAAACACAGATGCTTCGGTGCGAAGGCTGAAAGGGGAAAGCCGCCCCATTGTGAATGAATATGCCAGAGCAAGAATGATGTCAGCCTTTGAATTTGTAGATACTGTCATTTTGTTCGATGAACCAACCCCTAAAGAACTGATTGAGACACTTTGTCCGAATATTTTAGTGAAAGGGGACGATTATACGGTAGCGAACATTGTTGGAGCAGATTTTGTTATTAGTAAAGGAGGGGAAGTAAAGACTATTTCGTTAGTAAATGGCTACTCAACTACTTCTATTATTAAAAAAATAAAGGATTTAGACTGATACCTTTAGAGGAGTGTTAAACCTGCTCACAAAAAATCCGTCAAACTACTATCACAATTAAAATGAAAAAGTAAAGCTATGATTTTTGTAATAAGTATTGTTTTTATGCTACTTGGTCTGGCCGTTTCTTCAAGATTGAAGCGGAAATTTGCCGAGTATTCAAAGATAGGTTTGTCTAATGGTATGACAGGGGCTGAAATAGCCCGCAAAATGCTGAACGACAATGGCATATATGATGTAAGAATCACACAGGTAGAAGGCCAGTTAACAGACCATTATGACCCGCTCAATAAGACTGTTAACCTGAGCTATGATGTTTACAATGGCAATAGTGCCGCTTCGGCCGCTGTAGCAGCTCATGAGTGCGGACACGCCGTGCAACACAATATTGCTTATGCTCCATTGAAAATGCGTTCGGCCTTGGTGCCTATCGTAAATGTGGCTACTAACGCCATGAATTTCTTTTATATGTTTGGGTTTATGTTTATGGCCTATATTTTCTCAAAAAATACTCCTATGGCCCAGACAGTTCTTTTAGGCTTAATAGTAGCCAATGCTATTATTGCGGCCTTTGCATTAATTACACTACCTGTTGAGTACGATGCCAGTAACCGTGCGTTAGCCTGGATGGAAAACAGAGGCGTAGTAAACAGCCGTGAGCATGGTATGGCTAAAGATGCCTTGAAATGGGCTGCTCTTACGTATGTAGTAGCCGCAGCCGGTGCAGTAGCTAACTTGCTGTATTACGTGAGTATGTATCTGGGCAGACGCGATTAAGCATTGCTTACAAAAAAATAAAGGGAAACCATCAATCAAACGAGCTTATTAATTACTTTTGTTTGATTGATGGTTTTCTGTTTTTTTACTCATTTTAACTTTATTTTCTATTGTGATTTCGACCTACAACTTCCCTACTAAAATACGCTTTGGCGCAGGTGCCGTAGAAGAATTAGCTGATTATCTGAAAGATAATAACCTGTCAAAACCACTTATCGTAACCGACCCGGTGGTAGCAGGTCTACCTTTCCTAAAGCGAATTGCAGAAAACTTACGTCTTAAAGGTATCAGTGTTGAGGTTTTCTCTGATATTCACAAAAATCCTGTGAAATCAGATGTCTATAAAGGCGATGAGGCTTACCATGCTACCGACCGTGACAGTATTATAGGCATTGGTGGCGGTGCGGCTATGGATGTGGCAAGGGCCATCGTGTTACGCATCAATCACAGAGAAGATTTATTCAAGTATGATGACCTGATTGGCGGAGATATTTATGTAACCAACGATGTTCCGCATTTTATTACCATTCCAACCACTTCGGGTACAGGTAGTGAAGTAGGAAGAAGTGCCATTATTGCCGACGACGAGACACACCAGAAGAAAATTCTTTTTTCGCCTAAATTGCTGGCAAAAATTGTTTTCGCTGACCCGCTCCTTACGATGGACTTACCTCCATTCGTAACGGCAGCTACCGGAATGGACGCTTTAACACATAACATGGAGGCATTTTTAGCCAAAATGTATCACCCGATTTGTGAGGGTATTGCGCTGGAAGGTATTTCTTTAATCCACCATTCATTAGAAAAGGCTGTTATTAACCCTGATGTTGATGCACGCAGTAAGATGTTATTAGGTTCAATGATGGGTGCTATTGCCTTTCAGAAAGGTTTAGGGGTAGTACACTCATTGGCTCACCCGCTTTCATCGTTGCTTGATACGCATCATGGGTTGGCCAATGCTGTAAATATTCCTTACGGCATGCAATTCAATATGGCAGGTTTTGAAGACAAGTTCCGTAGAATTGCCCGTACTTTAGACCTGAAAGAAGAAACAGGCGAATCAGTAGTAACCTATTTATTTAATCTCAACAGCCGTATCAATATTCCACATCGATTAAGAGACATTGGTGTCAGAGAAGAGCATATAGAAACCCTTGCAGACTTAGCTATTGCCGACTTTGCCCATCCCAACAATCCGAAACCTGTGAGCAGGGAAGATTTCAAAGCCTTGTATTTAGAGGCGTTATAGAACAGCAAGTATAGGCATCATAGGTTTAAACGGAATAGACATAAACAACGCTTATAATATTGTTGACTATTATAAGAAAAACGCATTTTTTAATGTTATTTTTGTTTAGATATTTACTCGTATTCGTTACAACCTATGAAAACTTTCGTACTTCTTTTCACATTAGTGGCGCTGCCATGCTGCCTTATAGGGCAAGAACTCTATAATCCGGCCAAAGATTACCGTTACTTTATAAGAGATTCAAGAATTTCGGATAACAATCAGACCAAAATTGTTATCAACGATAAAGGTGATACTACGCTTGTAGCTCATTACAAATCACAAGATGGGCCAAGCAGGACTTTCCAGGAATTTACCAAAGTCTTTAAGGGTACTCCGTTTTTTAAAAACGGGTGGTATAAGGGAATTATGAGTTCAGAAAACGGAAAAGACATGAGTTTTCTGATGGCTTACAATATCCAGAAAAACGTGGTATATGTAGTAGAAAACGCCAAAATGGATGCGGTGGCCGTACGACCGGAAGAGTTTACGATTGAAGGCCATACTTTCAGAAAATATGAAGATATATTTCTGGAGACGCTCTATATGCAGCGAAACATTCTGCTAAAGGGATATAGTTGTGTTTTAAGCACTGGATACTCTGAAAAGACGGGCTACGATACCCAAAGCGGAACAGCTGCCTATGAGGGCGAGTTCAGGAAATACCATAAGTATTTCACGATTCAGGACGATATGTTGAGAGCAGTACCCACCGGAAAAAAAGCCTTACAGACATTCCCGAAAGGTAAAAGACCTTTATTAGAACAATTTGTAAAAACTAATCATATTAACTTGAAAACTGAACAAGGGTTGATTGAAGTTTTCAGGTATTACGATTCACTTGGTATGATGTAAAAATATTCAGGGGGTGGCAAAAAATTTCTGCATTATAGCCACCCTTTTCTCTATCCCTCCCCCACATAGCTATTGTGTATCTGA
Organism: Emticicia agri; assembly: GCF_004168285.1. Taxonomy (GTDB): domain Bacteria; phylum Bacteroidota; class Bacteroidia; order Cytophagales; family Spirosomataceae; genus Emticicia; species Emticicia agri. The sequence continues at coordinate 28,056 of NZ_SEWF01000008.1, forward strand.
CCACAGACTTGAGTCATTTTATTTCACTCAAAAATGTTAATCAAATGAGCAAAATTTTGATAATCCTTGTTCTGGCATCATTCATTTTGACCTCTTGTAAAAACAGTCTTAAAAATAAAGAAACACAAAAAGATATGCTAACCGAAACTGAAACCCGGAAAAAAGCTACGCTTGCCGCAGTAGAAAAATTCAATGAAGCCTTCAACCGCCACGATGTTGAGGCTGTAATGAATGCCATGACCGAAGACTGTATTTTTGAAAATACAGCCCCGGCACCTGATGGTACCCGTATAGTGGGTGCTGAGGCTGTAAGAGCCTACTGGACAAAATTCTTTACGAATAATCCTGATGCTTTTTTTGAGGCAGAAGAAATATTTGCCGATGGTGACCGCTGTGTAGTGAGATGGATTTATCGGAAGACTAAAGACGGAAAACCCTGGCATTTGCGGGGTGTAGATATTTTCAAAGTCCGCAATGGCAAGGTTGCTGAAAAGTTAGCTTATGTGAAAGGATAAAATAGAATTACCTAAGGTAGGGGTTCAAAATTTTGAACCCCTACAGTGGTTGCCTTATAACAAAATAATCATTACCGAGCCAATAATCATAATTACGCCGCCAATCAGTTTTTTATAAATATCCTGTTCCTGAAAAATTCTATATCCTAAAAATATATTTACCAACACCGATAGTTGAAAAAGCGATAAGGCATAGCCCACAGGCATTTGCTGAAATATATAAGTGGTTGAAAACTGGGTAATACCAATACAAACAATAAGACCTACAAATATCCCTATTATTGATACTTCAATCTTTTGTAAGCTATTCTGTAGTTTTTCCTTGCTCCATAAAAGCAGCAGCAACGAAAAAACAGTGCCAAACCAGCACCAGGTAAAAAACGAATGAATATAAGAAGAAAGCAGAATTACTTTCTTACCCACAACGGCTTCAGTAGCTGTCAGAATCATCGCCCAGATTCTGAACTGAATTTCTTTACGTCTGAAAAGTTGCCATGTAAAACCCTCTTCGGTTGTATTCAACACAAAATAACTTCCGGCTATAATTAGCCCTACCCCTATCAAGCCCCATATATCAGGTATTTCATGCAATAAGAAAAAACCTATCAGCATACTGATAACGGCTTTGTAAGCATTAATTGGCCCTAAAACTGACAGGTCGCCTGCTTGCAGGGCTTTTACCAAAAACAGATTACCTAAAGCCCCCAATACGCCCATAATGACTGAGTAAATCCAGAAATCAGCCGATATATTTTCCCAATCTAATTGAAAGACAAAAGCCAGACATATAAGCCCCAGAATAAAATAAGTGAGGAAGTTTACAAACAAAGGCGAAAGCCCCTGAATAGTCAGTTTTTTCTGAAAAACATTGGCAAACGGATTGGAGAAGATTCTTAGTAAAATGGCAATGGAAAGTATGAGAATAGTACTTGTCAAAGGGATAAATAGGTTTAGTTTTTCTATGAACAAAAGTAAAGATTTAATCTATTGCCGATTGTTTTTTGTATGACGATTTTTCAAATCGTCGCTCGGCGAATACTAAAGTAATTTAAATGGCATACTTTATTTCTTTTATGAAAATGGTCAAATCTACATGGTTAATTTATAAAATTCTGTCGAATTTTGACGATTTGAAAAATCGTCATACAATTTAAAACTTGCAAAATTTCAGAAAATTGATACTTTTATACTTCTTAACCATTACTAACCACCATGCCCATTATTTCTTTGATTGCTGCGATGAGTAAAAACCGAGCCATAGGGCTTCATAATGCCTTGCCCTGGAAACCTATTCCTGCCGACTGGGATAATCTGAAAAAAGTAACCAATGGCAAAAAGATGATTATGGGGCGTAAGAGTTACGATAATCCGCACAGAATATGGTCAGATGCTGGCAATTATATCATTACCCGTCAGCCGGATTATGAAGCAGAAGAAGGTTTTGAAGTAGTAAGCAGTTTAGAAGAAGCCTTAGAAAAGTGCGCTGACCAGAAAGAAGTTTTTGTGTTGGGCGGAGAAGAAATATTCAGGTTAGCCATACCAATGGCTGATAAAATCTATTTAACTCTCGTTCATGCGTTTTTTGAGGGCGACACTTTTTTCCCAACCTTTGATGAAAATGATTTTGATACAATAGAGCGCAAGGAATTTAAAATAGGAGAAAATACCCCTTATGATATTTCTATTTTGACTTATCAGCGGAAAGGATTTGATAAGTAATGACATTAAATCAATAATGGTAATGACAACGGAGAAATGGACTTATAGTGATATGTTAGCCAAACTGCCTGCCGAATCTCGCTATGAAATTCGGAATTATAATCTTATTGATATGCCTTCACCTACTGAAAAACATCAGGAATTACAATTTAAGCTGACCCTACTTTTAGGAAATCATATTGTCGCCAATAAATTAGGTAAATTCTATCAAGCACCTTTTGATGTCATACTCGATGAGGGAAATACCGTTCAGCCTGATTTGCTTTTTGTGAGTAACGAAAACAAAGAAATTATCAAAGAAAGAGGTGTTTTTGGTGCGCCTGATTTAATGATAGAAATTGTATCTAAAGGCTCCATCATCCGCGATTATGTAGAGAAGAAAGAAGATTATGAGAAATTTGGCATTAAAGAATACTGGATTATTGACCCTCAGAATAAATTTATACAGATTTTCAGCCTTGAATCAAACAAGTACAAGCCTTATTCCTCTGCCGACGGCGAGGAATCCCTGAGTGTAAAATCAATCGTACTAACCGGATTTGAATTACAATGGAGCGATTTATTTGAATAATCTCACAACATTCGGTTACTGACTTTCTGCAAAAAACTCTCCCGGTACTTTTCCGAAATAGGCAAGTTTTTCTCCTGTATAATCACCTGATTATCGCTGATTTTCTTGATTTTATTGCAGTTGATAATGTACGACAAATGTATTCTGGCAAAATTGGCAGGTAGAGTTTCTTCCAGCTCCCGCATCAGCTTATAGGTAATTACCTTGTCTGTTTCCGTTACCAGACATACATAATCTTTTAGTCCCTCAATATACAGAATATCATCATACTCCAATTTGATAATCTCTCTACCCGATTTTACAAAAATATGCGCCTCGGCCGGGTTTGAAACTACTGCTGGCTTTACAGGTTCAACCATTTGCAAACGCTTTACCGATTTCAGAAAACGCTCAAAAGTGATAGGTTTCAGCAGGTAATCAAACGCATTTTTCTCGTAGCTCTCAATGGCAAATGCAGAGTAAGCGGTGGTAAATATCACTTTCTGTTTTTCGGGCAGAAAACTCTTCAGTTGCATTCCTGTCAGGTAAGGCATTTCGATATCTAAAAAAATCAAATCAACTTCGTTTTTTTCCAGAAAAGCAATGGCTTCCATTGCATTGAAACACTTGCCTGCCAATGCTAAAAAAGGCACTTGTCTGATGTGGTTTTCCATCAAGGCAACTGCTAAAGGCTCATCGTCAACAATCAGGCAACTGAATTTCATAATACAGGAAATGATAAAGAGGCATAAAAATAACCGTCTTTGCAATAAGCCTCAAACCCAAAATTATCAGGGTATAGCAAAGCTAATCGCTTCTGCAAATTAGATAAACTCCGCCATGTCGCCGCTTTCTGGTTAAAGGTTTTATTTTTTACGGTATAATGCAGAATCGAATTGGCTAAACTCAATGAAATTTCGGCTTCATTATCTTTCAGGGTTTTATTAACCCCATGCTTAAAAACATTCTCTACAAAAGGTATCAATAGCATGGGCGGTATTAAAAAATACCTGTTGGCAATGGTATTCACAAAAGTCAGTTTCAGCGGATTCAATATTCTTATTTGCTCTAATTCGATATAGTTTTCCAGAAACTTAATTTCGGTTTCTAACGGCACTTTTTCTTTAGTGGCTTCATCAACAAAATACCGCATCATATCCGATAATTTGGCTATCATTTCTGAGGTCTTTGGCGAATGGCTCACACTCAACGAATAAATATTATTGAGCGTATTGAACAAAAAATGTGGCTGTACCTGTGCTTTCAGCAGATTCAGTTCAGAGGTCAGTTGTTTGTTTTTCAGAATCTCCTGTGTATGTAATAAATCGACATAATCAATTGAGATACGCAATAGAAACCCAAACAGAAAGGCCAGAAACTGGGTAATTAACAGAAAAGAAAAATGCGTATAATTCCATCCGTAAAAGGTATGCCTGATAAATACCCTGTTCAGCAACTGGTCTTCAATCGACATTCTCAGAAAAACTGTTACCAGTAAAAAAGCTGTTGAGTACACACCATATTCCCAGTATTTATTCCGGTGAAAATATTTGATTATCAGATAATTAGCATTCCCATAAACAGCAACCAAAAAGAAAATTACAAAAATATTGGCGGTTACAAACCCGATTTCCCATCTGTTTTTTTGAGTAAAGTACAAGACAAGCATGGTATATACCATCATCCATAGCACTACCTGTATAAGTCTGAAATTAATTCTTGTCTGATTCATACCCAAATTTGCTTTTTTTCGGCAATTATCCCTAATTTTTTCGATAGCTGCCTGTTTTTTTTCGATGCTTTTCCATCTCTATCACAAGGTCGAAAAAACAGTCCAATCAGTCTAATAATATTTCCTGATTGATAAGCCTGCGCTAATATTGCACAAAAAAACAATTATGAAAAAGCTGATTCTTTTACTGGTGATAGGTTCTTTGACCTATCACCCAACCCATGCGCAAAAAGCCTCTTATGTGGCTATGGACATTGTTAAAGTCAAAAACGGACTCTGGAAAGAAGCCCTCTACTTTTTTGAAAACAACTGGAAACTGTATCGGGAAGACGCCATCAAAGAAGGCATTATCAGTTCGTATAAACTTCTGGTAAATAAAGCCGATAGCGTAAACAATAACATCATCTTGTTTACTGAATACCCTGATAGCTTATCTTACCGCAAAAGTGAAGAAAATTTTCGTCCGATTCTGAAAAAAATACACCCTAATGGCCCGATCTATCTGAACGAAAAACGCCGTAATGACTTTATGGAAACAGTGGTTTTTAACTGGTATAGGGTCTGGACAGATGACAAAGAAAAACGTAAATAAACCATTTATAATTATGCAAAAACTCATGCTTATTTTTTGCTGCATTCTTATGCAGTGTTCTCTCGCTTTGGCTCAAAAGTCAGACCTTGATTTAGTAAAAGAAACAGTTCAGAATTACATGGACGGCGGTACCTACGGCGATACCGCCAAAATGGCAAAGGTATTTCATCCGACTGCCTTTATGAAATTTGTTGATGTAAAAACAGGTGAGTTCAGAGATGTACCCATTGCCAGATATCTGGAAGGAGGTAAAGCCAGCGCAGGCAAAAAGGCTGACCGTACGACTAAAATCGTGAATATTGATATAACAGGCACAGCCGCACAGGCAAAATTAGAATTAGAATATCCTACTTTTAAATTCATAGATTATTTCAATCTCTTAAAAATCAATGGAGAGTGGAAAGTAGTAAGTAAGATTTTTTTCAGGGAAGACAAGAAATAGAATTTATATAGTTTGTTGAAATCTCAAAATCTATGTCAAAAATCTGACATAGATTTTTTTATTGCATTTTTCCAATAACTATCAATCCAAAAATCGTAATTTGTTGCACTGATTATCTTAATTAAACTATTACCCCAATGCGACACTCCCAACTCTTAATAGGACTATTGATTCTCTTTCTTATCACCTCTTGTGAAGAAAAACCTCTGTATGACATCATCATTAAAAATGGCCTTGTGTATGACGGCAATGGTGGTGAACCCGTAAAGGCTGATATTGCCATCATGGCTGATACCATTGCGTTTATAGGTGATTTATCAGGACAGTCAGGAACTAAACAGACCATAGATGCCAGCGGTCTGGTGATTTCACCGGGTTTTGTGAATATGCTAAGCTGGAGTACCGAAAGCCTGATTCAGGATGGCAGGTCATTAGGTGAAATCAAACAAGGCGTAACGCTCGAAGTAATGGGCGAAGGAGATTCGATGGGGCCGTTGAGCGATTCGGTAAAAGCCTATGCACAACGCCTGCAAGGGGATATTAAATATAAAATTGAGTGGACTACCCTGGGCGAATATCTTAATTATTTAGAAAAACGTGGGGTTTCTACCAATGTAGCCTCATTTGTAGGAGCGGCTACTGTCAGAGCCAATGAATTAGGTTATGCCAACCGCCCTCCAAATCTGGAAGAATTAGAGAGAATGAGGCAACAGGTAAGAAAAGCGATGGAAGAAGGCGCTATGGGTGTAGGGTCATCACTTATTTATGTACCAGGTACTTATGCCTCTACATACGAACTCACAGAATTAGCCAAAGTAGCGTCAGAGTATGGCGGAATGTATATTTCACATATCAGAAGTGAGGGGAACAAACTGGAAGAAGCCGTAGATGAAATCATAAAAATAGGGAAAGATGCCAATATCCATTCAGAGATATACCATCTGAAAGCCGCAGGGAAAGACAACTGGCACAAATTAGATAAAGTAATTGCCAAGGTAGATAGCGCCCGCAAAGCCGGGATTAATATCACAGCCGATATGTATAACTATATTGCAGGAGCCACAGGTTTAGATGCCGCTATGCCCCCATGGGTGCAAGAGGGTGGTTTACCACAGTGGCGCAGACGCCTGAAAGAAGAAATTATCAGAAGAAGAGTGGGTGAAGAAATGCAGGCCAAACAAAACGAATGGGAGAATCTTTGTCTGGCAGCAGGGGCTGATAAAACCTTACTGATTGGTTTCAAGCAAGACTCCCTGAAAAAATATATAGGCAAAACACTGGCAGAAGTAGCGGCACTACGCCATAAAACATGGTATGAAACTGCGATGGACTTGGTTATTCAGGACGATTCAAGGGTTGACGTGGTGTATTTTTTAATGAGCGAAGAAAATGTAAAAAAACAGATTCAATTACCTTACATGAGTTTCTGTTCTGATGCGGCCTCAATGGCACCGGAAGGCGTATTTCTGAAATCGAGTGCGCATCCAAGAGCCTATGGCAGTTTTACCCGCCTGATAGGAAAATATGTGCGCGATGAGCAGGTAATTTCTTTACAGGAAGCTATCAGAAAACTCTCGTCTTTCCCCTGCGATAATCTGAAGATTCAGAAAAGAGGAAGATTAAAAGTAGGCTATTATGCCGATATTTTAGCTTTCGATTTGGCTAAAATGAAAGACAATGCTACTTTCGAAAAACCCCATCAGTTATCAGAGGGTATGGTGCATGTCTTTGTAAACGGCCAGCAAGTACTGAAAGATGGCGAACACACGGGCGTAAAATCAGGAAGATTTGTAAAAGGGCCGGGCTGGAAGCCATAGATATGTATCACGACTTTTACGGTCCGTCGTTACGGAAATCGTATTGAATAAAGCTGCTATTAAATGGGGTATTATAAAACACTTCTACGTTTTATGATACCCCAAACTATTTGCCCGTCTATTATAACAGAAAATGGTTATTGATTTAGCACCACTTTCGCCGCATTTCTGCCGGGTATGCCGCTTACAGCACCGCCTCTAACAGCACCTGAGCCGCAGATGTAGATATGGTCATAAGGTGTTTCTACACCCCATTTGCCTATGTGATTGGTATCTTCGGCATAAAACCACGATAAGCCATTATGAAATATATTTCCTCTTGGCATGCCTAATTCTTTCTCTAAATCTACCGAGCTTTTGGCTTCCAGGCATAAGTTGCCTTCTTTGTCTTTAGCCAGACAATCCTCTAAGGGTTCTGCCAGATATTCATTAATTCCTTTCAGAAATTTTTCTACTACCTCTTTCTTGGCAGCTTCATTATCATGTACAAACAGTTCATAAGGTAAATCCAAGCCAAATACAGTTAGCGTATGATACCCCTGTTTTTGTAACTCTTCTGATAAAATAGAGGGGTCGGTCAGTGTATGGCAATAGATTTCACAGGCAATTTTATCAGGAATTTTACCTGATGCAGCCGTTTTAAAGGTTTCTTCCATTTGCTCAAATGATTGATTGATATGGAAAGTGCCTGCAAATGCCTGTTCTGGCTTTACCTGAGTGTCTTTTAACTGAGGTAGTCTTTTCAGCAGCAGGTTAATTTTAAAAGCAGTTCCTTCTTCTGTTGATTTGTAGGGTAAGGGTTTATACCCTAAAAGTTTTTCCAATACTTTTGGGGCAGCATTGTGCAGTATATCTCCGGCTGTTACCTGATATGGCTTTTCATGCTGCTTATAAATTATTTTAGTGCCATCTATACGCTTCACTTCTGCATCTGCTATTATTTCTACACCTGAGTCAATTGCTTTTTTTATTAACTGAGCTACCAGATTACCCATGCCACCTTGTGGCACCCGCCATTCGCCTGTCTTGTTGCCGATGATATGATAAATAAATGTCTTATTCTGTAACAAACTTTCGTCATAGGCATGGGTATAAGACCCTATTTTGGCATCGGTCATCAATACACCTCGAAGAATATCAGATTTTACATGGGTTTCTATGAATTTGCCGATGGGCTCTTCTACAAAACTTTGCCAGAGTTCGCTCTGGTTCTCCGCCTCAAAATAGGCCTTCCAGTCTGCTTTACTTTTTAGGGGTAACAAAAACGAATCCCATATCAATCCGGCAAATGTCTGTTGTTTCTTCAGAATAGTCTGGTACCCCTCCCATTCTTCCTCTCCATAGCCCATGTTCAGCACCGATTTCCGTGAAACTTCTTCATCTGCATTGCTGATAAGTAAGCCTTTATGTACCCCATTCTGCACATAAGGTGTATAAGAAGCAATATTTCTGCGGAGTAACTTTATATCAAGATTTAGTTCTTCAAAAATCTCTTTTGGAAAAAGACTTACCAGATAAGAATATCTTGAGAGATAAGCCTCATAATCAGGAAAAACTTTTTGTGAGGTTGTACCCCCACCTATATAATCGTTCTTTTCTAAAATCAATACTTTTTTACCTGCTTTTGCCAAATAACAAGCAGCTACCAGGCCATTATGCCCCCCTCCTATGATGACTGAATCGTAGATCATTTTAATTGATAAGTAGTTAAGTTGTCTGAACTATGATTTAGCTGATTAAATGATTTCTCTGAATTGTGGTTTTGATAATAGTAGAATGATTATCTGATAATAAAATGTTTAATGTCAAAAATCAATCAGGTAAATCCATTAATCAGTTCAATCATAGTTCAAGACTAAATCCCCCTGCCGCCTGAATAAAAACCTCTCTGATTCGGTTATTGAAAGGGTTCTGAAAATCTTCAATCCGTTCAGGGTGCCATTGCACCAGCGTCAGCGAATGCCCATTCGGATTTTTCCATTCAAGACCTTCTACAATTCCGTCTTCCGACAATGCGTTAACCACTAAAGTATCTGCCGGTACATCTACTGACTGGTGGTGTGCCGAATTGATTTCTCCTGTGGTAACACGGGTAATTTCAGCCAGTTCTGTGTCAGGAAAAACCTCTATTTGGTGGTATCGGTCTTTACCTTCATAATACTTGGAATGATTATTTTTTCCGATGCTCGGAATATCACCAATCAGGGTTCCCCCTAAAAAAACATTGGCAAATTGCAAACCTCTGCAAATACCTAATAACGGCACCTTATGCGCAAAAACATATTCACAAACTTTCCATTCAAACTCATCACGTTGTTCGTCCATAAACGCCGGGTTACACAAGGCAAGGTTTTCCGGTTTGTTATAAAATCTGGGGTGAACGTCTTCTCCGCCTGTAAGTAATACGCCATTACATTGGCTGATTTCTTCTAAATTATTTTCCTTGTATCCAAGTTTGATTATACGTATATTGTCGTTTTGGCATAGAACCCATTGTTCATAAATCGGGTGCTTTTCGCCGCAGTCAGTAATGCCAATTGTTATTTTCATCGAACAAATAGTGAAAAAGATAAGATAAAACGAGGTAATGCATCCGCTCAATAAGGAAACTATTGATTACTACGGAACATAAGATTTAACAATGTAAAAAGTCTTAGATGGTATGATTTTTGACTACTCAACAGTAGTTGCTCTCACAAAAATTGTAATTTATCAAACTAAAAACAAATAGTTTGTACAATCGCTGTAATAGCCATTATATTTACTTTTGCCGGAATCTTTCTAAAACGTAAAATCTGCTGCTATCATATTGTTTTAACACACGTTACGATATAAAATAATTTTGTTCATGCCTGAGTAAAATTATGATAAACTTTACGGTTTAGTGTTTGAGTTTGAAATGAATTTATTTAAACAAAAAGAATGACAGCCTTATTACCTGTTCCAGTCAACGAAAAGGATAGACTAAAAGCCCTGAAAAGCTACAATTTACTTGATTCAGTAAACGAAGAAGAATTTGACCGACTTACCAGATTAGCTTCCATTATTTGCGGCGTTCCTATTTCGCTGGTGAGTTTGGTTGATGAAGAAAGGCAGTGGTTCAAATCCAAAATTGGCCTGAAAGACAACGAAACCAGTCGTGATATTTCTTTCTGCCAATATACGATTATGGACAAAGCAATTTTTGAAGTAGAAGATGCTACACAAGACGAACGCTTCAAAGATAATCCGCTCGTATTAGGAGAGCCCAATATACGTTTTTATGCGGGCTATCCTTTGATAGACCCAAATGGTTATGCGCTGGGGTCTTTGTGCGTAATCGATGATAAACCTAAAAAACTGAATAAAAAGCAGGAAGAGGCACTTACGATTATAGCACAGGAAGTAATTTCACAGATTATTGCCCGCAAAGAAAAAGAAGATCTGAAAAACTATGAAACGCTTTTTAACCTCTCAAATGATTTGATATGTATTGTCAATGATGGCTATTTTAAAAAGATTAATCCGGCATTTAACCATACCCTTGGTTGGACTAATGAACAATTGTTAGAAAAACCGGTTCAGGACTTTATTCATCGTGAAGATATAGAAAATTCAAAAGAACAACTCAAAGCCCTCTCTAACGGCGAAAAAACATTAAGTATAAATAACAGATACAGAACAGCTGAAGGCGATTATAAACTGCTGCAATGGGTGGTTACCAAAGAACCTGATACAGGAAATTCGTATGCCATCGGCCGTGATATTACTGAACAGCATCGTATCGAACATGAGTTAGTAGAAACCAAAAACATGTTGGAGTCGACCAACAGGATAGCCAGAATTGGGGCGTGGAAAGTAAACTTAGAAACTAAAGAGGTAATATTTTCTGAAATTACGAAAGAAATTCATGAATTAAGCCCTGAGTACATTCCAACAATAGAGCACAGTATGCTCGTTACTAAAGGAGAAGAAAACAGGAGTGAGATTCAAAACCTGGTAGAATCTGCCATCAGAACAGGTGAACCTTTCGATACCGAGATCCAGATTGTAACCGATAAAGGCAATACTAAATGGGTACGGGCATTAGGTAGAGTAGAGTTTAGCCAAGGCAAGCCTAATATTATTTATGGCACTATACAAGATATAGACAAAGAGAAACAGGTAAGGCTTGAATTAGACAAAGTTTATACCGAACTAAAAGCCATATTAGATGCCGATTCAGGGGTTTCGATTATTACAAGCGATAACTTCGGTACGGTCAGGACTTTCAATAAAGGTTCAGAATTGATGCTGGGCTACAAAGCCGAAGAAGTAATAGGTATTAAGAAAGCAAGTACTTTCCATGACCCTGAAGAAGTGAGAAAACATGCAGAAAAAATAACTGCCGAATTGGGTATTACTTTAAGAGAGGTCAATGAAGCATTTGTAGCCAAACCGCGTTTGGGCATAACTGATACCAATGAGTGGACTTACATTACCAAGGATGGGTCAAGAATCACAGTTGAACTGTCAATAACGCCACTTACTGACCCACAAAAGAAAATTACCGGCTTTGTGGGTATTGCCAAAGATATTACTGCCAAGAAAATATGGGAACGTAAGATCATGCTCAGTGAAGAGCGCCACAGAGGTTTCTTTGAGCACTCTCAGGGTTTGATGTGTACGCACGACTTAAAAGGCAGATTCCTGACTGTAAATCCGGCCGGAGCGCAATTGTTAGGTTATTCGGCTGAAGAGTATCTGCAAAAATCTCTGTTTGATTTAGTGCCTGCCGAATATGCCGACGTAGTAAAGGCCTATCTGCATCAGATAAAGGAACAAGGGTACTTTAAAGGATTGATGAAAGTTCAGCACCGGGATGGTTCTTTCAAGACCTGGATGTATAATAATATTCTTTCTGAATTGATGGATGGCGAAAAATACGTAATAGGTAATGCTGTAGATATGACAGACCGTATTCTGATGGAGAAAGAACTGATTAAAGCAAAAGTACAAGCAGAACAGAATGCCCATGCCAAAGATGTGTTTCTGGCGAATATGAGCCATGAAATCCGTACGCCGATGAATGCCATTGTTGGTTTTGCCAATCTGTTGAAAGACACCCTTTTAAATGAAGAACAGGCGGAATATCTGTCTTATATTATTACCTCAACCGAAAACCTGTTAGGGATTATCAACGATATTTTAGATATTTCAAAAATTGAATCAGGGCATATTGTAATCGAAGAAATACCTTTCAGTATAAAGGAAATTGTAAAAACGGTAAGAAGTATTCTGAAAAACAAAGCTACTGAGAAAGGCCTGGAATTAGATTGTCGGATAGACGAAAACATTCCTGAAGTACTGTTAGGAGACCCGACCAGATTGAACCAGATATTACTCAATCTGGCCAACAATGCGGTTAAGTTTACTACTTCAGGATCGGTTAATATCATAGTAGAGCAAAACGCAAGTACCGATACTGAAACTACTATCGCGTTTAAGGTGGTTGATACTGGTATAGGTATTCCGCAAGACAAGATAGATATGATTTTTGACCGCTTTACCCAAGCTAATTCAGATACTACCCGTAAATTTGGTGGTACAGGCTTAGGGTTAAGTATTTCAAAATCATTGGTAGAGTTGCAGAATGGCGAATTATGGGTAGAAAGCGTACCAGACCAGGGTTCTACTTTTGCCTTTACACTTACTTATAAAAAGGTAAAAGACGAGGTATCAAAGAATAAAAACGGCAATAATATACTGCTCGTAAGCGATAAGAAAGTACATGTATTGTTGGTCGAAGACAATATTCTGAATCAGAAACTCGCTTTAAGAGTATTAGAGAAATTCGGGTTCACTTCTGACCTGGCAGCAAATGGCCGGATTGCAACAGAAAAAGTCAGAGACAATCGATATGATATTATTCTGATGGATTTACAGATGCCCGAAATGGACGGTTATCAGGCTACTACTTTTATACGCAACGAGCTAAAAGATACAACGCCTATTATGGCCATGACGGCACACTCATTGGTAGGCGAAAAAGACAAATGTATTGAAATTGGCATGAACGAATACATTACCAAGCCTTTCAATCAAAAAGAACTATTCGATAAGATCATGAGCTTTGTATAAGAATTGTCGATTGCATATTGTCGAATATTTTTTTATTGTCGAGTGTCAATTGCAGATTGTCGAATGGTAAACTCGACAATTTGCAATCGAAAATCGACAATCAAATTGACAATCCGAATCGCAATGGCGACCCGTTCGACATTCGACAATTCCTTTCTTCTTCCTAAGTTTACAATTTCTTAACATGTTTTCTTCCTACTATTGAAGAAACTTTCGGAATTTTGCACTATGAACACCAATATAAATCATACTGTAATAACTTAAACCCAAAATCCCTTATGTTTGGCTTAGAAACCGACATTTTTCTTTTACTTTCTTTCTGCCTTCTGGCGGCCTGCGCATTTGAATTCATAAATGGTTTCCACGATACCGCCAACGCCGTTGCCACTGTTATCTACACCAATTCGCTAAAACCAACCCAAGCCGTTGTATGGTCGGGGTTAATTAATTTTGTAGGTGTAGTAACCGGCGGAGTAGGCGTAGGAATGAGCATAGTAAATCTGCTTCCGGTTGAGCTTCTGATTGACCAGAATGTTTACCATAGTATAGCCATGGTACTGGCCTTATTATTCAGTGCCATCATCTGGAACTTCGGAACCTGGTATTTTGGTATTCCGGCATCCAGTTCGCATACACTCATCGGTGCTATTTTAGGGGTTGGTTTAGGATACGCCCTATTGCCCGATAACGCCACAGGAGTAGCTGCCGTAAACTGGGACAAAGCCAAAGAAATATTCTATGCACTTTTTTTATCACCTCTCGTAGGTTTTAGTTTAGCTGTTATCTTAATGTTTACGCTTCGTAGAGTATTAAATAAAGACATCAGAAAACAGATATTTGACGAGCCTAAGAAAAACGAAGAACCGCCTTTTTGGGTAAGAGCCATTCTGATAACAACCTGTACACTGGTAAGTTTCTTTCATGGCCGTAACGATGGACAAAAAGGTATCGGACTGGTAATGTTGATTCTGATTGGGATTCTGCCTGCTTATTTTGCTATCAATAATACCATTGATTTTGATAAAATTAAACCCGACCTGTCCACTATTTCTGAAAAAGTAGCCTTAATAGATACTACTAAAGTTTCAGATGTTGAAAAAGTAAGGATCAATGACATCAAAGCAAGTGTTGGCTTTCTTAATTCGCTGGCAGATAGTAACAAAGTCAGCAAAGCCAATGCCTTAGACGCCCGCAAAGCTTTGCTGACTATCAGTGGCAATGCTAAAAAATTAGTAGAAGACCCTGACGTAATTCTGAGTGCAGCCGATAAAACTGCGCTGAAAGCCGCAGCCGTACAAGAAGAGAAAGGTATCAGAAAATATACCGACCACGCTCCTATGTGGGTCGTACTCATGATTTCGCTCTCATTAGGATTAGGAACCATGATAGGCTGGAAACGGATTGTAGTAACCGTAGGAGAAAAAATCGGAAAATCGCACCTGACTTATGCTCAGGGAGCATCAGCCGAATTAGTGGCAGCTACTACTATCGGATTGGCCTCGTGGTTTAAATTACCAGTAAGTACTACGCACTCCTTATCGTCGGGTATTGCAGGTACAATGGTTGCCAGCAAAGGTATCAAAAATTTACAATCGGGCACTATCAAAAATATCGCATTAGCCTGGGTGCTTACCTTACCGGTTGCTATTATTCTTTCAGCTACATTATTTCTCTTCTTCCGTTGGTTATTGTAATAGAGAAGAAAAAACGATAAAATAGAAGAATGTACTTCTTTTATTAATAAAAGATTTTGGGATAGACTCAATCCTGTCCCAAAATCTTTTGTATATCGCAAAAATCCCTTCAATTTTGCAGCACTATTGATTTTACACCAATGATGAACCTTGTTTTAAATCTCTCTAAGAGAACTGTTATAGGCAGTTTTTTAATTTGTTGTACCCTATCGGTATCTTTTGCGCAAGACCACGGAGCTTTAACAGATATTGATACCACTACAGCCCGTAAACTCTTTGCTACACTCAAAAAATACGAATTTGTAGGTATCAGTGGCTATATACAGCCGCAGTTCCAATGGATACAGACCAAAGGAGCCAAAAATTTTAATGGCGGAGATTTTCAGCCCAATGCCAGCAACCGTTTTATGCTGCGCCGTGGTCGTATCCGCTTTGATTATGCCCGCTATTTCGAAAACAATATGCCCAAACTCTATTTTATCTTTCAGTTTGACGGCACCGAGCGAGGCATTTTTATACGTGATTTCTGGGGACGTATCTATGAAAATAAATTCAAGTCTTTTTACCTTACTACCGGTATGTTTGCCCGTCCGTTCGGCTTCGAATTAGGTTATGGCTCACCAGACCGTGAATCACCGGAACGTGGAAGAATGTCACAGATTCTGATGAAAGTAGAGCGTGATTTTGGTTTTATGGGTAGTTATGAACCCCGTGCAAAAACCAATTTTCTGAAATATATCAAATTTGACCTGGCCGTATTTAATGGGCAAGGAGTAAATGCAGTAGCTGATTTTGACAATCACAAAGATGTCGTTTCAAGGCTTTCAGTAAAACACTTTAATCTGGCACCAAAACTGATTGTGAGCGGAAGCGTATCAGGCTTTGTGGGAGGCATGGAACAGTTTACCAACAAGATTTATCGGATGAACGAATCTACCAGACAATTTTTGGTTGATTCATCGGCCAGTAATGTAGGAAGAATTGCACCCCGAAATTATTATGGAGCCGATATACAAATCAGGATTCCAAACCGTGTAGGTGAAACAGAATTCAGGGCAGAGTATATCAGAGGTACGCAAACGGCACTTCAGGGTACTACCGAAACCCCAGCGGTTATTCCTATGGAAAATGGCAAATTAGCTCCACTCTATATCCGTCATTTTGATGGGGCTTATTTTTATTACCTCCAGCACTTAGGCAGCAGAAAACATCAGCTAATACTGAAATATGACTGGTATGACCCTAATAAAAAAGTAAAAGGTACGCAGATAGGACAAGGATTCTCAGCCGCTGATGTTCGCTTTAATACCTTTGGTTTTGGTTACCTGACTTATATTTATGACAATGTAAGATTGATGCTCTGGTATGAAATGCCGCAGAATGAGCAAACAGCTTTGACTGACTATACGAAGGATTTGAAGGATAATAACTTTACTTGTCGGGTGCAGTATAGGTTTTAAAGAGACGCCCCGCCGACCCGTCGGACCGCCCTAAAGGGGTGCTACAAATTCGACGATTATGAAACTCACGTAGCATACGTAATGGTATTCTAAAATTCAGCTAATACTTGTGAAGGCCTTATTTAAGGTTTTTTTACTACTCCTAAAGGGGAGCTAAAAAAAATCGTCGAATCTGAAAGCTCCCCTTTAGGGGTTGGGGGTGTTGGTTTACGCTTGAAGATTGTATTGAAATTACGGGTATGTTGCAGGCTTACGCCATTTACCGTAACGTTTGTGTTAAAGTTATAGAAGTAATTTGGCACGTTGCGGCTATAAGCCTTTAAACGCCAGCTACCATCTTCATTCAATAGCCATTCTACCTCTCCACCATAAAAATAGTTTCCGGCGGTTTGTTCCTGGTTTTGTAGAATAGTGTTATTTACACTCAATTTCAAACGATTATTGCTGAAACGATACGAGAAATTGACCTGTACATTATTAAACAAACTCTGACGTACGGTACTCATAGCCCCCAACTGTACCCCGATTTCAAGGTTAGGGTTTATTTTAGAAGCAATAGTGCCCAACTGGTTGGTCAGAAGGCTACTGACATTATCTAAAAGCAATTGAGAATCAACCACATCTCTGAAACTATTGTCAGAGAATAATCGGTTAAACGCTGCTACCCCAACAAAGTTATTCGCTAATAATTGTTCATCGTTTCTTAGCCTCTGCTCAAAAGCAATTACCTGTGGCTGGAGATTCAATGGTAATCGTCTCTGGTCGAATCTGATGTCATATTTGATTGTTGGCGTCATGAGTTTATCGGTCAGCATCACATAGGCACTTACCGGATATTGAGTTTTCAGTTCGGCACTGTTGGTAGCCGAAACAATGCCATCTGGTAAAAATACATTGGCTGTTACAATGGCATTGATACTGATGTCTGCATCATAAGGGTCGCCTGACCAACGAATCCAGCTACCATCGGCAATATCAAATTTCCTTACCCTTGATATATTCTGCAAGCTGAAATCATACTTCCCACTTCTGATGGTATAGGGGCCAGTCATGGTAAAACCTCCACGGGTATCATATTCAATACTGATTCGCCCGTTTCCTACGGCGGTTAACTGGTCTTTATTGATACGGTCAAATATCACTATACATTCCGCATCAGGCGTAATAGTAAAGTTAAACGCCATCGTTAAACTGCCTGACTCTTCTGTTACAGTTGAGTCTTTTTTAGTGGCTTTACTTTTAGGATTCTGTTCGTTTCTGGTAACAAAAGTAATGCCCTCTTCTTCGGTATTCACATAGGTTGCTCCATCTAACGGAATCGTAATTTTTGTCCCTTTTTTGCTGGTCAGGTTACCTGTCATGGCCACATTTTTCAGGCTTCCGGTAATATGCAAATCTCCGGTAGCCACTGCTGTGCCAAAGAAATCTTCGTTGTTCTTAATGGAGGTATTCATGATTCTGAACCCATCTCGGCCTCGCATATAAGCATGAAGCCCTAACATGAAATTGCCGCTTCCGCCATTAAAAATACCTCCGGCCAACTCTGCTTCATTGCCTTCAGTATCATGTACTTTAAAGCCTTTCTGCACCACAAACCCTTCTTCATTAAAATTAATCTTATCATCAAAATACAAGGCAGTATTTAGTTCATTCACCACCAGACTCCCTTTCTCAACAGCTACGCTACCCCTGATAACCGGGTCGCCGGGCGTACCGCCGATAGACAATATACCTGAGCCGTAGCCTGCTACATTAGAAAAAATATCATCAACAAACGACTGGAATATTTCAAGATTCGCTTTTTTAAGCTCAGCTTTCAGGTTAAGCGGGTCATATTCATCTTTAGGGTCATAAGTACCCGACAGGCGAAATATCTCGTTATCGATTCTGACAATATTGCCATTGATATTCAGCTTCTGGGTTAGGTTATCCCAGAGTATCCCCCCTGCTATGGTACCTACCAGGCTATTTTTGTAAATCAGTTTATCAATACCAAACTCACTTGTAACCAAGCCATCGCTATACATATCTTTCAGCATCAGCTTACCATTCACAATGCCTTTCAGGTCAACATTTGAGAGTGGCTTAATGGTTTGCAAATCAAAATCATGCACATCTACATAGGCTTCCTTGAGACTATCAGCCGACAGATAGCCATTCATGGAAATACTCTGGTTTTTGTTAGCAATGGTTACATCCTGAAAACAAATATCTGACCGATAGAAATTAATAAGGTTGTTTCTTGCCAATTGCCAGGTTTCGCCCAACAAGTCCAGCTTGGTATTCCGATGGTTAAAATTTACGTCGATTTCATTCTGTAAAAAGGTAAGTTGCCCAAACACCTGCGCTTTGTTTGAACTCTTCTGTTGTTTGATTCTGGCATCAAATTCTATCACATTAGCCTGCCCCCATGCACCGTTTACTTCTAATTTTTCGGTAGGCGCCATATCGCCTAATTTCTGTTTATCCGAATTAAACACCAAAGAAGTAAGAATCTTAGGCGATGCCAATTCTTTAGATGTAATAAAGTCTAATTCATTGTTATAAAACGCAAAACTTCCATGCCGTAAAGTATCAATCTTACCCCCCAACGAGACCTCAATTGTATTTCTTATATTGAGTTGTCCGTTCAATTCGGTATTAGGCGAGATAAACAACTCAGGATAGAAATAAGCAAAGAAAGGTTCTGACTTCTTGAATAAGACTTTATAGTCGAGATTATATCTTGGTTGAAAAGTAGAAGTAGGTAAATTAACATAATAAGTCATGCGAGTAGCTTCATCTTCAACAAAATACTGTGTATATTCTTTCGAGAAACGTACCACATCATTGATTACCTGACTTGGCGTAAACTTACCTGTTACATCAATATTAAAAAACTCTGAAAGCAGACTGATACGACGACTATTGCTGTCTAAAGTAGACGTAACAAATACCGAATCAATGCCCAATTTCCGTTTATCATATTGCAGAACTGTGTGCAATAACTGCGCACGCCCCATCCAGTTATCTAATTCATTTCCCTGAAAATCTAAGGTTAATTCAGAGCGTAGTTTTACATCATTTTTGGCATATCCTAAAGCCTGTAGATTGGCATTCTGAACAAAGCCATGAATATCGAACTTATTAAGTTTCTGACTGAAATCAACTTTACCACCTATATCAAAAGTCAGATTAGTATCCTTTACGCTCACTCGCCCATCAAATAAAGACTGGCTCATTTCGCCGTCAACCGTAATATTTCTGAAGTCATAACCATTAAACCATATATGCTTCACAGTGCCGTCGAAATTCAATAAGGCATCTTTAATGGTCAATCCTTTCCCTTTAATATCGCCTGTAAAAGACATTTTCTGGAGCATTTTTTCTTCGTTCACCAGTTTGCCTAATTCTAATTCATCAACCATCAACGAACCTGTATAAGTAGGTAAAGCTTTACCATTGGGTATCTTCATGGTAATATTCCCTGCTACCAGACCCAACTGAGACTTTACGAAAGCATCGGTTGTAAAATCGTTATACAGTCCTTTAAATATTCCGGCAAAAGTAGTGATACCAAACTTCTGTACGTGTTTCAGATAGAGCGAGTCGCCCACATACTGACGGGCATCAATGGCATCAATCTGCGAAGGTTTCCAGGTCAGGTCCATCACTGCCTTTCGCAAGTCAGGCATATTTTTAAAGGCAATATCCCCATCAAGGTAGCTGTTCTTACCAAATTTCAGGTTAAAGTTTTTGACCCTGAAATCATGTACTGTTCCCTTGAAATCTCCGTTAAGCAAGTAGTTTTCATGATATTCATACATATCAGTTGCAAACCTGCCCAAGTCTTGTGCATCAATTTCACAATCGCGCAGGTCTCCTATCATTTCCACTTTTTCGTTGAAATCGCTGAAATCTCTTGGTGTAAGGTAATTGAAATGAACCGACCGCTTGAGTGTAGAATTATTAATTCGGGCATACAGGTCATCAAATCTCATGTGCTGCCTCGAATAAAAGAATTGTGTATTTAATTCTTTTATCTCAAGGTTACTTCTGCGGTCGGCTCCTTTTAAATCTGTCAGAGCAAACTTAATGGTATCGCCCTGTATAAAAAAGTCTTTCAGCAACCCCTGAACCCCATGAACTGTAAAATTATTATAATCAAATTCTTCTTTAGGGAAACGGGCTTCTTCAGGGTCTTGCAGCGTAAATGTGCCCCCCTGAATATAAGTTTCATCAATCGTAAACGGAATATTATGCTCAATCCTAACTTTGGCAGTATCAGGCGTTGAGGTCAGTTCTTCAATCTTCGCAATCCATTTATCAATATTCAGATCGCCATCGGGTTCATAAATTAACTTTACCCGTGGGTCGAGTACCATTACATAATCAAGGTTATTGTCGAAAGTCAGAAAAGTATTCCAGTTGAAATTGAAATTGGTTTTAGAGTTCACATATAACTCTTTTACAAAAATCATTTCACGGTTTTTGTAGTCATAAATCGTTACATTCTCTAAGGTGATTTCATCGAACCAGGTAAGTTTGGCTTTTTCTATTTTTACTTGAGAACCTAATTTCTGAGAGAGGTATTCGGTAGCTCTTTGTAGGGTAAGGGTTTGTACTACAGGCAATTGCAAGGCATAAAATACCGTAACTATTCCCATAAAAATAATGAAAATAAGATTCAGCAGGATTCTGGTTGATATTTTAACTATGCGGCGCAACTACTTGAGCGAATAAACAAAATAATTAACAAATCAATTAATTACTGAATTACCAATGGTAATTTTGTGTTTTAATTACTTCACCGAATAAAACGGTCTGCCGTTGCGGTCGGTGGCTAAGATAACAGCGGTCTTTTTTTGTATACATAGCCGGACCGCGCGGTCCGGCTTATAGTAATATTTCCTTTGTTATCTTAGGCGGTGAATTCATTCACCGATACTTTTGAAAACACAAAATTTTAATCTTTAGTTTTGAATATTTTAGCGATCGAATCTTCTTGTGACGAAACGTCAGCGGCTGTTATTTCTAACGGTAAAATCTACTCTAACATTGTAGCAGGACAACTAATTCATGAACGTTTTGGTGGAGTTGTCCCTGAGTTGGCTTCCCGTGCCCACCAGCAACATATTTTACCCGTGGTCGAAAATGCACTGGAAAAGGCAAAGGTAACAAAAAATCAGCTAAATGCCATAGCTTTTACACGTGGCCCGGGGCTTTTAGGCTCTTTGCTGGTAGGCACTTCATTTGCCAAAGCTATGGCTCTTGGGCTCAATATTCCACTGATAGAAGTCAATCATATTCAGGCACATGTATTGGCACACTTTATTGATGAGCCTGCTCCGGCGTTTCCTTTTTTATGCCTTACAGTCAGCGGCGGTCATACCCAGATTGTACTGGTACGCAGCCATTTAGATATGGAGGTAATTGGTGAAACCCAGGACGATGCCGTTGGTGAAGCCTTTGATAAAACGGCCAAGCTTTTGGGGTTACCTTATCCCGGCGGGCCATTGGTAGATAAATATGCCCAACAAGGCAACCCCGAGGCTTTTGAGTTTCCTTTGTCTGAAATGCCCAAATACAATTTCTCGTTCAGTGGTATCAAGACTTCTATTCTGTACTTTTTAAAGGCTAATCAGGCGAAAAATCCGAATTTTATTGAAGAAAATATGGCTGATATTTGTGCGAGTGTACAGCATGCACTCATAAAAATGCTATTGCAAAAACTACGCAAGGCAGCTCGTGAATTAAACATTAAAGAAGTAGCTATTGCCGGAGGGGTTTCGGCCAATTCGGGTCTGAGAAAAGCCTTACAGGAATTAGGCGAAAAAGAAAGATGGAAAGTTTATATCCCACAGTTTCAGTACTGTACCGACAATGCCGGAATGATTGCTATGGCGGCTCATTTTAAATACCTGAAAGGCGAGTTTACCTCGCAGGAAGTAAGCCCCTTGCCGAGAATGGATGGTAAATATTCGTAGTATCAGCGACTGAAGTCGCCGTCTAAAATAACAAAGGAACAATTTTAGTTGTGTAATGCGGACTTAAGTCCGCTTATGTAAGATGACAATACCGTTGTTATCTTAGACGGCGACTTCAGTCGCTGACAAATATCAGAAAAATCGCTGTAACGAAATCGCCTTGCCAGTTGGCAAGGCGATTTCGCTATTACTTATTTACTGCAACAGTATTCT
Organism: Emticicia agri; assembly: GCF_004168285.1. GTDB lineage: Bacteria > Bacteroidota > Bacteroidia > Cytophagales > Spirosomataceae > Emticicia > Emticicia agri. The sequence continues at coordinate 50,855 of NZ_SEWF01000008.1, forward strand.
TTTTCTTCCTTGTCTGCGCAACTCTTAGCACCTCCTGCCCTATTTTTATTCCACATTTATTACCTTCATCACACCCTGACCAGTAATGAATACCGCCGTACAACCGGCTGACACTTGCCATCAGAGCCGCTTCTCTGAATGAGCTAAACGACATAACCCCGTGCCCGTGTTTATATTCGGTAGAATCTGTAAATGCTACCTTATCGCCATGTACAAAACTGAATACTTCGGCAGCAGCGGCAGAAATAGTGCTGTGGCCACTTGTGTACTCAGGGAAAGGCGGAGTTTGCAGGAATGGTTGCCATTTAGGGTCAACTTCGGCATTGATAACTGTTTCGGGACGAACTTTTATACTGCGGTACTTTTCTCTCCAGCAACTGATGAAACCATCTAATAAAGCAATTGAGCCCAATACATACCCCTCAACACTTTTCTCGAAAGAAGCTTTGGTTTTACGGGAAACCGTAGTATGAATTGCCAACCAGTGTCCGCCGGGAGTCATTTTTTTATTAGCAAACATCACGTGTCCCATCACATTCATTACAAATGGGTTATCGTCCCAGAACCATGCAATGCGTTTCTGTTCTTCTGTCAGGTTCTTACCCAATTCATATACTTCGTTGGTTTCTTTCCAGAAAGCACTCTTTTTATCATGATTATACATGGGTGGCGGCGGCGGAGGGAATTGCCCTGCCGAGTCTAAGGCAAAAGCACGTATCTTGTTCCACTCAGGCTCGCAGGCATCGGCATAGGCAGGAGGCGTAGGCACCCACGTACCTGGCAGGTTAGTTACCGTAAATCGGATACCACGTGTTTGTTTATATTTATCTTTCCCAGAATACCGCATCACATGAGCGGCTACACTATCGCCATAAGCCATTGAGCGTTCCATTACATCTTCAGGCACGCCCATATCTTCATATTTTTTAAAGAAAGTTTTCTCATAATCGTCAAAGAAATTGCCTGAGAAAGTAAGCGTACGTGCTACTTTCAGAAAAGCCCTTGTACTGGCTAATGGAAAACAATAATCCAGTCCTTTTTCAGGCTTGGGTGCTTCGGTAAAACCTTTGAGTTTTCCTCCTAAAGATTCATATTCAGGGAAACCCGGCACCATAGCTTCATAGCCAGCAAGTGTAGAATAGGCATAAATACGGGCAGCTACCGGAGGTTTAAAAATATCATGAATAATCACTTCTGTTAGCAATTCAACTGATTGGTGATAAAGCTCAGGGTCGGCGGCTTTAGCATTATAAATTTTAGCATTGCTTTTAGACTTACAAGCATTCAATGATAAGCCGATAACAGCAATACTAATAAAGAGAAAAGATTTTTTTAACATGGGTAGTGCAAACGAAACTAAAAAAAATACAATTATTAAATGCAAATTTACAAAACTTACTGAATTGAAACGATGATTTTTGTCATTTTAATATCTGTTTAATTAACTTACAAAATCTGTTCATGTTGAAATCATGTATTTTCTGACTGGCTCAGGTGCATCAATAAAAAAACCGTCACTAAAGCAGATTTACATAAACCTGTTTCAGGACTTACTGTTTATACGAATTATACGAAACCTGTTTAAAAATTCGTGTTACATTATTCAATCTCCGTTTTTTTTCTTAAAATGCTGCACTATTTCCTGTGAAGCCCATAATGCCTACTTTTATAGCCACATATCTTTTATTAAAAAGCAGAAAGTTTTCAGTTAGAAGTTGTATTTTTTGCTTATCTGTTTCTTTCACAACATTTGCCCAGAATCCCACACCGCAACAGATTTTTCAGGAATCAATCAATTTCCTCATTCAAACCCAATGCGATTCTACCATTGCAGGCAAGCAATATGCCGGGGAATGGCCCGTGTATATGAACCTGATTGAACCTTACCTATTTATTGGTAAGAAACAAAAAGCCCGTGACTCTAACTGCTTTAATATATCAGCGATACATAATTTTCTGTCAGAAATTTATCTGCACGACACTACGTTGTCAGCCCTAAAACCTGTTTTACTGAAAGCCTTTCATGAGATTCAGACCTATCAGGTAGACCATCGATACAATTTCTGGAAACTGTTGCCAACGCCTCGTAATCATCGGATGTTTGGTAAAGACCCACATTTGTTAGTACGACGCCCCACCAACTATCCGCTCAAATCAAGGTTTATCAACAAAACTGCCAATGTACCCGAAGATGCCGATGATACGGCGCTGGCCAATACAGCTACGTATTATCATAATCAGATTTTTAACGACTCCGTGAAAGCCCTTTCTTATGCAGGTTTTGATGAGTATTTAGACAAAAAGCGCAAAAACCGGAACTGGTACAATTTTATGCTGCCCTCTCCAAGGCAATCGGGTGCCTACCTTACCTGGCATCATCAGGAGTATGAATACGACCACTGGACCCCTGTTACTACTTACTTTTCGCTATTATTTATTTTTACGCCTTTCAGTTCGGCTTATCCTGTAGCCTATCAGCCCTGGATTCCATTCGGGGCCAATGATGTAGATGTGGTGGTGAATAGTAATATTCTTAATTACCTTTCACTAACGTCTCAGGTAAACCAAAGCGTAGGTAAAAGCGGTGCCATAAAAGTAATTGAACATAGTGTCAGAAAAAACTTGTGGAGTACCGCCGCAGTCTATTATCCCAACAGCTATCATATTGATTATGCAGTAGCTAAAGCTTATCATAATGGTGTAGAGGAGTTAGGCAATGCCGCAAAAAAAATAGCTAAACATCTTTTAGAAACACAACAGGCCAATGGGAGTTTTGAAAGCAAACCTTGGGTAAATAAAAAAGATATTATCCAGTCAACGGCCTATGCGCTTCATGCCATGTTAGATTTACGAGACAAGGGGGTAGCTATACCTGACGAAAATATCAGAAAAGCTATTGATTTTTTGGTATCAAAAGCACAAAGAGCAAACGGCCTGTGCCATTGGGAAGGAGGTGTTTATTTTTCAGGCGGCACTTTGTTGCGTAATATTCTTATCTGGCAATCAGACGCCTATACAACTGCTTTGATAGCCAAGTGTTTTCAGAGGTATGATAAGGTGTATTGATAATTTTCTTTAAAAATTTATTTTATTGAGTAGGGACTTAACATTTTTCAATTCATTTAAAACTTATATATAGTTTTCATGTTCTTTAATTAGATTTAATACAAGATTTATAATAACTTCGGTTATGGTAATTTACTCACTACTTGGTATGGACAAGAAAACTAAACCCAATATTTCTCCAACGGCATTTTGGGACGTTAATTTTAACAAGATAGACTTTGAACATAATAGTCTTTTTGTAATGGACAAGGTTTTCAATTATGGCACATGGTCAGATATTATTGAAACATTAAGATTCTATGGCATAGAAAGAGTAAAAAAAGAAATCATACACGCTCCATATTTCAAGAATACTACACTTTCTTTTCTTTGTCTTATTCTTAACTTGAAGGAAAAAGATTTTGAAGCATACCAGCGAAGACAAGCAAGACCATCTATCTGGGATCAGTAATACCATGTACCATGCTATATACAACTACTGTTAAAGAAAGTACTTACGAGTTACTTAAAAAACTCATGCAAATACCCGAGTTATCGGAATTTGTTTTGGTTGGTGGTACTAATCTATCTCTAAAATTCGGGCACCGCATTTCGATAGATTTACACCTCTTTACGAACACTGAGTTTGACAGAGAAGAAGTATTTACGGGCATTGTTACAGCACTCCCTCAAACTATTAAGATTGACGAAAGAAAACAGACCATCTGGCTTACTATTGAAGGAGTAAAAGTTGATGTCATTTTACATAAATATCCATATATCAGACCCATTCAAATAATAGATGCCATTCGTTTTATGTCAGTTGAAGATATTATTCCTATGAAATTAGAGGCAATGGCGACAAGAGGTGCAAAAAAGGATTTTTGGGATATTGCAGAACTGCTCAACTATTATAATCTACAAACAATGTTAGAGTTTTACGAACTGAAATACCCTAACAGCGATATTGGGCATATCATTCGTTCAATGACCTACTTTGTTGATGCAGAAGTTCAAAAAGATGACCCTGAAGACCTAAAAGGTATCACATGGGCGCAAGTAAAATCAAAAATAAAGAAAACCGTTGAATTGTTTGTAAGACAGCAGTTATAGCATTTTTGCATACTTCAATAGCAAAAATACGTCTCCATACTTGGCTATTTTCCTCTTCACAATTAATCCTTTCCTCTATTGTTCAATAAATTTCATGCGCATTTTCAGCCTTTTCACAACCATTTACGTCTTCTTTATGTTGTTTGTGCAGCAGCTATTAATTTTTTATTAATAATTTCACAAAAGATATATGACGTTTGCCAATAACGTTACAGGCAACTCTCCGATAACGACCAATAAACGTAAGATATTCAATGATCCGGTTTATGGATTTGTAACGATACATTCAGATTTAATTTTCGACCTGATTGAGCATCCTTTTTTCCAGCGTTTACGTCGTATAAAGCAATTGGGTATGGCAGAGCTGGTTTACCCCGGTGCCTTACACACACGTTTCCATCATGCGTTAGGGGCTATGCACTTAATGCACGAGGTTTTGGTGGTGCTACAATCGAAAGGGCAGGCTATATCCGAAAGTGAATTTGAAGCGGCACAAATAGCAATTCTGCTGCATGATATAGGGCATGGACCATTTTCTCATGTACTTGAATACACTATTTTAGACCAGGTGCATCATGAGCATATTTCATCTTTGTTGATGGAAAAACTTAACAGAGAGTTTGACGGAAAACTTTCTTTAGCTATTGAAATGTTTAACGGCACTTATGAACGTGATTTTTTTCATCAACTGATTTCGAGTCAGTTAGATATGGACAGGCTGGATTATCTGAACCGTGATTGTTTTTTTACCGGAGTGGCAGAAGGAACCATTGGCGTAGACAGAATTATCAAGATGCTAAACGTAGTGGGTAATCAGTTGGTAGTAGAAGAAAAAGGCGTATTAAGTGTTGAAAATTTTCTAAGTGCCCGACGCCTGATGTACTGGCAGGTATATTTACATAAAACCGCTATTTGTGCCGAAACTATGCTCATGCAGATTATCAGACGTGCCAGAGAATTGATTAATCAGGGAGAGGAATTATTTGCGAATCCGGCATTTTTAGTTTTTTTGAAAGAAAACGTCAGTTTAAAAGAGTTTCAAAACAATGATAAGTATCTGCAAGCGTTTACACTATTAGACGATTACGACATCTGGGCTTGTGTAAAAAACTGGCAGTTTCATGCTGATAAAATTTTATCGACCATTTGCAGAGATTTACTGAACAGAAACCTGTTCAAAATCAAAATAGCTAATAAACCCATAGAACCAGCACTTATTAGTTCATTAAAACAAGCACTCATTGACAACGGTATCCCCGACAATCAGTTAGACTATTTTATCACCGAAGGCGACGTAAGCAACAAAGGTTACGTGCGCGGTGATGAAACCATCTACATTTGCACCAAAAATAAAGAAGTAGTAGACATTGCCGATGCCTCAGATTTACCGACCATCAAGGCATTGAGCAACATCGTGAAAAAATACTATGTATGTTGGGGCAAAAATGTATATTTGCAATGATTTTGCTATGTTGTGAATTATTTTTGTACTATTTCAAGAATATTTTCGACAAAAATTATTTTGTCGGCACTCAATTTAACCAAAGTGTCACTGTATACAACTAACGCAAAGTTTAAACTCGCTTAAGTATCTTATGCAATTTACGATAAAGCAAATAGCTCACTTACTGAATGGAGAAGTCAAAGGCGACGACTCCCTGACAGTCAGCAAGTTAGCCAAAATTGAACAAGGTGTTCCTGGCGATATATCATTTCTTGCCAATCAGAAATACGAGCATTTTATCTATACTACCAAGGCTTCAGCCGTCATTGTCGGGAAAGATTTTGTTCCTAAAAAAGAAATTTCTGCTGCGCTGATTATAGTCAAAGACCCCTATAATTCATTTACGCAACTGCTTGAAGAGTATCAGAAGATTTTGAATTTTTCTAAGAAAGGCCTTGAGCAACCGGTCTTTGTAGGACAAGGAACAGAGATAGGTGAAGGTGCCTATCAGGGTGCCTTTTCTTATGTCGGAAACAATACAAAAATAGGAAAAAATGTAAAGATTTACCCTCAGGTATATATAGGCGATAACGTAACCATTGGCGACAATACACTGATTTATGCCGGTGTAAAAATATATAGCAATACCATTATTGGTAACAATTGTGTGTTTCATGCAGGTGCAGTAATAGGCAGCGACGGCTTTGGGTTTGCTCCTCAGGAAGATGGCACCTATAAAACTATTCCTCAATTGGGGAACGTACTGATTGAAGATAATGTAAGTATCGGAGCCAATACAACCATTGATTGTGCTACTATGGGTTCTACCATTATCCGTCAGGGTGTAAAAATTGATAATTTAGTTCAGATTGCACATAATGTAGAAATCGGAAAAAATACCGTAATTGCAGCACAAACCGGTATAGCCGGTTCAGCAGTTATCGGCGAAAATTGTGTATTTGGCGGTCAGGTGGGTGTAGTAGGGCATATTTCAGTAGCAAACGGTACAAAAGTCGGCGCACAAACAGGCATTACAAGAGGAATCAAAAAAGAAAATACTTCGGTAGCAGGAAAACCTGTATCAGAATTAAACGACTATCTTCGGTCGGTAGCTGTTTTCAGAAAACTCCCACAATTAGAAAAACAAGTCAGAGAGTTGGAAAAACGCCTTGAAGAGCTAATTGCCGAGGGAGTATTTTCATAGCTAAAAGTAGCTAAACCGAAAAATAAGATAATTGCCTATGAACGTTAAGCAACAAACCATTCAAAAGAAAGTTTCAATTACAGGGGTAGGATTGCATACCGGCGAAAATGTAACGCTTACTATACAACCTGCGCCTATCAACCACGGTTATAAATTTCAAAGAATCGACTTAGAAAACAAGCCCATTATAGAAGCCGATGTAGATTATGTGGTAGATACCTCAAGAGGCACGGTTTTAGAAAAAGAGGGAGCAAGAGTACACACCACCGAACATATTCTGGCCGCTTTGGTTGGTTTACAGATTGACAATGTACTGATACAGTTAGATGGGCCTGAAATCCCTATTTTAGATGGTAGTGCCATCAGATTTGTTGAATTATTAGAAGAAGCAGGCATTGAAGAACAACATTCTTTACGTAATTATTATGAGGTAACTGAAGCTATCCATTACCGCAATGATGAACGTAGTATTGAATTAGCGGCCTTACCTTTAAACGACTATCGTGTAACGGCTATGGTTGATTATAACTCAACTATTCTTCATAGCCAGCATGCACAGTTGCATGCCATTGAGTTGTTTAAAGAAGAAATTGCTCCTTGCCGTACTTTTGTTTTTTTACATGAGTTAGAAGCACTCTTCAAAGCAGGACTCATTAAAGGTGGCGATATCGGGAATGCCGTAGTTATTGTAGATAAAGAGGTTTCAGAGGCAGAAGTGGAAAGCCTTTCTCAATTATTAAACAAGCCTAAAATTCATGTAGGCAAAACAGGTATTCTTAACGATGCCCCATTGCGTTTTCCTAACGAACCCGCCCGTCATAAATTATTAGACGTGATGGGAGATTTAGCGTTGGTAGGTCGTCCGTTAAAAGCTCATATTTTAGCCGCACGCCCGGGCCATAAGCCCAATGTAGAACTGGCCAAGAAAATCAAAAAACAAATGCTTGATTCGGCTAAAGGGGCACCACAGTATGACCCAAATACGCCTCCGGTACTTAATGTCAACGATATAGCTAAATTATTACCGCATCGTTATCCATTTGCTTTATTAGATAAAATTGTATATCTGGACGGACAAACCGTGATTGGTATCAAAAATATCACAATGAACGAGCCACAGTTTACAGGACACTTCCCTGATAATCCTGTAATGCCCGGTGTATTACAAATTGAGGCTATTGCACAGAATGGTGGTGTGTTGGTGCTGACTTCTACCGGAAATCCTGAAGCCTACTGGCCCTATCTGGTAAGTATAGACAATTGCCGTTTCTATAGAAATGTGCTGCCTGGCGATACCCTTATTATCAGATGTTCGTTACTGGCTCCGATCAAATTAGGTGTAGCCAAAATGCACGGTGATGCCTGGGTAGGCAAAAACCTTGTGTGCGATGTAAACATGACCGCACGTTTAGTGAAAAAAGCAAAATAAAGCTACAACCACCGGCTAAAACTGTAAGCTAATCACTTGTAGTTTGGCTTACCAATACTAAGCAATAATCAAACAATTATGAATCAACCATTAGCATTCATACATCCAGACGCCAAAATAGCTCATAACGTTGTTGTGGAGCCATTTGCTGTGATAAATAAAGATGTAGAAATTGGTGAAGGAACATGGATAGGCTCTCATGCAATTATCATGGAGGGTGCAAGAATCGGAAAAAACTGCCGTATATTTCCCGGGGCGGTTATCTCGGCTGTTCCACAGGATTTAAAATTTAAGGGTGAAGATACAAAAACCATTATTGGTGATAACACCACTATCCGGGAATGTGTAACTGTCAATCGTGGAACAGTAGATAAATACCGTACCGAAATTGGCTCAAACTGCCTCATTATGGCTTATACACATATTGCCCACGATTGTATTGTTGGTAATCATGTGATTCTTGCCAACTGTGTGCAATTAGCCGGACATATTACCGTAGGCGACTACGCCAATATCGGTGGGATGTCAGCCGTACAACAATTTGTTAAAATCGGCAAGCATACCTATATAGGAGGTTGTTCACAAATCCGCAAAGATGTTCCTCCTTATATCAAAGCTGCCCGTGAGCCACTTTCTTATGCAGGTATCAACTCGGTAGGGCTGAGACGTAGAGGTCATTCTGACGAAAAAATTGCAGAAATACAGGATATTTACCGCTATATCTATCTGAAAGGACTGAATAACAGTGATGCCATCAGTCAGGTAGAATTAGAATTTCAGGCATCTCCTGAGCGTGACGAAATCCTGAATTTTATCTCTAATTCTGAAAGAGGAATCATCAAAAGTCCTGCAAAAAAAGGTTCAGAAAGTGACTATTGAGCTCGCTAATATAGGTAAGAAATACCGCAACGAATGGATTTTTCGCCATACCAGTTTGTCTTTCTCAGCCAAAGAAAGTTATACTTTTGTTGGGCCTAATGGTAGCGGGAAATCCACTCTTTTACAAGTAATTGCAGGTGTCTTACCACATACCGAAGGGCAAATTACTTATACTTCAAACGGCCAACCTATCAGCATTGATGATATTTTCAGGAAAATTGTTATTGCTGCGCCTTATCTTGAACTCATTGAAGAGTTTACCTTGCTTGAAATCGTAGAATTTCATCAGCAATTCAAGCCTTTTAAAAATCACATCTCCCCTACTCAACTTCTTGAACTCATCGAGTTGGCTCCTCATAAAAACAAATCGGTCAAAAACTTTTCGTCAGGCATGAAACAACGCCTGAAATTAGGTTTAGCCTTTTATTCTGACTGCCCCATTATTCTCTTAGACGAACCCACCTCTAACCTTGATGCTCAGGCTACACAATGGTATCTGAATCAGGTAGAGCAACACACGCAAGAGCGTTTACTGATTATATGCTCCAACCAACCCCACGAATACGCTTTCTGTAAGAATATAGTTGATGTGAGGGATTTTAAGAAATGAGGTAAGAAATCTAATAAAATATTAGGGCGATTTTTCGTAGAGACGCATTGCATGCGTCTTCAAGGGTCTATGCACCCCAGCATATACTATTCAGGAAAATAGAATTAAGATAGACAATATATGACATTCATAGGCTCTTGAAGACACCATGCATGGCGTCTCTACTACATTGATTTTCAGGTTTTGTTCATAATTTCACTCTTCCCTCACAAAATCAATATTCCGTTTCAACCCCTCCAACTTAGTCCGCTTCACGGCCGACCTGCGAAAGATTTCCTGGAAGAGTTCTTCTGTAATTTCCTCCCAATCCTTTTTTGTGAATTCAGCCAGTTGAGGATTCAGATTAAATTCCGGTGTAGAATGAGGGCGAGCGAAAGAATTCCAGGGGCATACGTCCTGACAAATATCACAGCCAAAAATCCAGTTTTCCATTTTGCCTTTTACTTCGTCAGGAATAGCCTCTTTCAGTTCAATGGTATAATAGCTGATACATTTACTGCCGTCTACTACATAAGGTTCAACAATGGCATCGGTAGGGCAAGCATCTATACAACGGGTGCAGGTACCACAGTAATCTTTTATGGCTCCATCGGGCTGTATTTCAAGGTCGCAGATGATTTCGCCTATAAAGAAAAAGCTCCCTATTTCACGGTTAATCAGGTTGGTATGTTTGCCTAACCAACCTGCGCCACTTTTTTTTGCCCATGCTTTATCCATCACCGGAGCCGAATCGACAAATACTCTGCCATTCACCTCTCCTATTTCTTCCGAAATCGCCTCCATCAAATCCTTTAGCTTGTCTTTCATCACAAAATGATAGTCTTTACCATAGGCATATTTAGACAGTTTAAGGTTTTCAGGCGCTTGCGGTAAAGTTTTTTCGGGATAATAATTAAGTATAAGAGTAATTACCGACTTTGCACCCTCTACTAACAGGCGAGGGTCAAGGCGTTTGTCGAAGTAATTAGCCATATAGGCCATTTTGCCATGATAATTTTTACTGAGCCATGCTTCTAAACGGGGGGCTTCTTCTTCTAAAAACTCAGCTTTAGAAATACCACAATAATCAAAGCCTAATTCTCTGGCTTTGGTTTTAATCAGATTAGCATATTTTACTGCATACGATTGAAGCATGGTACAAATATATAGTTAAATAGCCAGATAGATTTACTTAAACATTTTCAGGATAATTTAACATATCTTACTACCGTAGAATAGAAGTTTCAAAACATTTATTTTCGTCATACAAAATCCATCTTTATCTTTAGCAAAATTTCATTTTTACACAACAAAACAAATCTACTCACATGAAAAAAAAGCTGTGTATCTCTCTCCTTTTATTGATTTCTGTTACAACTTTTGGGCAGGTTATTCCTGAAGGAACCCGTTTTCTCGGTGGCGACCTGAACTTTAATTCTACTGAATCTAAAGTAAAAGATGTGGTTATGAATAGTAATTTTGGTATAGGTATAAGACCTTCTTTTACAAAATTCACGAAAGATAATTCTTCTTTCACGGTTGCCATAGGCTATAATATCGTTACGGCAGGAGTCAGATCAACCTTTAGTTCAGACCTAATTAAAACAACGCTACACACTATTTCTGCTGGTTTTTATTTAAGTAATTACAAAATGTTTAACGAAAAATTCGGCGTTTCTATCAGATATGGCGGAGACGTAGGATACTCGTTTAATACTTCTTCAACCAATCGAGATACCAGATCCTTTATCAAAAGCACTATACTTAATCTGAGCGCAGGGCCGGGTATTATCTATTTACTCAATGAAAAATGGGCGGTTGAAGGAGTAACCTCGCTTGTGAATATCTCTTCAGTCTATACAAAATCAGGAGATGTAAGTGCGTTTAGCATGGGTACTGATATTAGCTTAAACCCATCTGTAGGAATTGGTTTCAGATATTTTTTGAAATAGCCGATAAAATAAAGCTATCGAAATCGGCTTTATCATCAATCATTACTTCAATCGGAACATAAAAGAATCTCTCAAGCTCTTGCACGTACAGCAAGGGCTTGATTTTTACCATATCTTTTTCAGTCGTAATAATTTGTTGCAAAGGGTTTTGCCTATTAAGCATTTGCTCAATTTCATTTCTGGAAAATGCAAAATGGTCGGGGTAGTCAATTACCTTTCCGATACTATATCCTTTCTTTTTCAGGTATTCCTGAAATACCTCCGGCCTGGCAATGGCAGTTACTACTACGGCAAGGTTTTCAACATTAAAAACCTTATTTTCAGCGTATGAACTAATGGCTTTATAATGAATCTGTGAGAAGCAAACAGGTGTATCAGCTAAAGTATATCGGCTTATACCTGCTTTTATCTCTTCTTTGGCTTTTGCTGAAATATCTGTCGGACATTTGCTGACAATTACTGCATGAGCTCTGTTGGCACTTCGCCGAATATCTCTTAATTTCCCTACCGGAGCCAGATAATCTGCATAAAAAGGTCGGTTATAGTCACATAAAAGTATATTAAGGTGTGGCGCAATTCTACGGTGCTGAAAAGCATCATCTAAAATGATTAATTCGTTATCAGGGAAAGTAGCTTGAATTTTATTTACACCTGCAATTCTATCTTCGCAAACTACTACCTTGATTTTATCTTTAAATTTCAGGTAATACTGCATCGGTTCGTCACCTATCGTTTGAGCCGTAGCCGTATCATCTGCCCATACAAAGCCTTTGGTTTGGCGTTTGTATCCTCTGCTTAAAATAGTGGTTTTGTATTGACTGGCTAAAAGATTGACCAGATACTCTACATGCGGTGTTTTGCCGGTACCACCTAAATTCAGGTTGCCCACATTAATGGTAAATACATCAGGGCGGGTACTTGTCAGAATACCATTATCGTAGAGCCAGTTTCTTGTATAAACCACACAAGTCAATAAAAATGTAAGCGGTAATAACAGTATCTGTAAAATCAAGGATATGGAAAATGGCATGATTGATTTCGGATTAGTGACAATTCATTAGCTTTTTTATACTTTTTCACAAGAAAACAACACAAAATGGGTCATTTGTGGCATAAAAAATAAAACTTTCTGTACTTTTGCAAACTTACGCATTTTTTTCGATGGGGCTGAAAGCTAATTGGGTCAAACACTTATTGAAGTTTAAATTTGAGGCGGGGACTTCTCGTGGTGTTTATACCGAGAAAGAGACTTTTATTTTACGCATATCTGATACCGAAAATGCCTCGGTTTTTGGATTGGGTGAAATTGCTCCCCTGCATGGTTTGAGTATTGATTTCGTACCTGACTTTGAACAGGTATTGAATAATGTGTGCGATACCTTCAATAGCCTCGATTTAGAAGTTTTCCCCTGGAACCTGAATATTATACTCTCACAATTGATTGATGATGCTTTCCCCTCTGTCAAATTCGGTTTTGAAACAGCCTTGCTTGATTTCATGAATGGCGGTAAAAGGGTTATTTTCGATAATGATTTTGTAGATGGCCGTAAAGTTATTCCTATCAATGGCTTAATCTGGATGGGTAGCAAGGAATTTATGGTTAATCAGGTAGAGGAGAAACTACATGCAGGTTTTGATACACTGAAACTAAAAATCGGAGCCATTAATTTTGATGATGAATTAGGTATCTTAGCCTCAATCAGAGATAAATTCAGCCCTCAGCAGATAAGTTTACGGGTAGATGCCAATGGTGCCTTTACTACCAGCGAGGTAGCGCAGAAATTAGCCAGTTTAAGCACCTATCAGCTTCATAGCATTGAGCAACCCATCAAAGCGCATCAGATAGAAGCGATGGCCGACCTGAGTGGTAATAGCCCTATACCGATTGCTTTAGATGAAGAATTGATTGGCATAAGCGATTATGTACAAAAAATGCAGTTGCTGAAGAAAATAAAACCACAATACATTATTCTGAAACCAACCCTGTTAGGAGGTTTGCAGCATTGCCGTGAATGGATTGAAATTGCCACAAGACTACAGATTGGCTGGTGGATTACCTCTGCCCTTGAATCGAATATCGGACTGAATGCCATTGCCCAGTTTACTGCCGAATATAAAAACCCACTTCCGCAAGGCCTGGGCACCGGGGCATTGTATCATAATAATATCCCAAGTCCGCTTACAGTTGAGAATGGGAGTTTAAGATATGATACCAAAAAGACATGGGATTTGGGTATTTTGTAAAAATTATGGGTGGCAGGTCGGGCTGCGTAGGCTATACTCGTCCGAATAAGACCGTATCACCCTTAGGCGTTCCAATGGATAAATTATCTCCAAATTATGCGTGCCACGCTCGTTTGAGGACGAGTGGAAGCCGACCACCGCGTGGGTGCCACGCCGACCCTCAGGCATTCATATATATATTCTTCAATAGCTCTGCATTTAACTCCTGATTTACGATATAGCGATAGGTCTCATCATCGTAGCTATCTAAATTTTTACCAAATATATCTCTGGTTCTGACAGTCTCTCTTAAAATAATTTCCTGCCCTAAAACCAAACGTATTTTCTCCCAGTCATTATAAAAATATTCCTGCAACAGTGGAATAATTTTATTCAGAAACACCTGATACAAATCTTCTTCTGATTCTATCTCCATAAAATAGGCATGCCCGAGCATATGATTACGGTCTAATAGAAACTCTATGCGTTGATTCAGTTTAGTTAAGAGTTTTTCCAAATCAATATCGGCTGTTTCTTTCAACAGATACGCTTTAGGCATCAGCTCCACAAATTCAAATCTACGTCTCAAGGCAAGGTCTAATAAAGCAATAGAGCGGTCGGTAGTATTCATGGTACCAATGATATACAAATTAGCCGGAACCCCAAAACGTTCCTGCGAATAAGGCAGCGTAAGCGAGAGTTCGTTAGTTGCGCCCAAACGTTTGTCTTTCTCTACTAATGTTATTAATTCGCCAAATACCTTTGAGAGATTAGCCCGGTTCAGTTCATCAATAATCAGTACATGGCTTTCGGCGTTTTTAAACTTCTGTTCCCTGTTTTCTTTCTTATCGTTTATACAACCGGCAAAACTACCATAGCCTGCTTTTTTCAGTGCTTCCAGACAAGCCGTATAGAATACCCCCTTTACCACTTCATAATGCACCTGTCCGCCTCTGGTAACAGGTCTTAAACCCTCAATAAATTCTTCGTAGCTATAAGATTGATGAAAAGTAATAAATCCGGCCTTGGTATTTTTAGCTACACGCCTTGCTTCAAAAGTTTTACCCGTACCCGGAGGGCCGTAATAAACCACATTAAGCGGAATATCTAACGGAGATACATAACTCACATCGTCTTCATTCAGCGTTGCGGGCGTTTCATTACTGGGCAGATAAGGGGTATCCGGGTTATCCATTTCCCAGAAAAGCTCATTGCGCAGGTTTTCGTCTTCAGCAATCTGATAAATATAAGGATTATGCCGTTCTTTTCTGGCACTCGACACCGCCATAGCTTTCAGTTCTTCCAGACACTCCTGCCAGGCACTTCTTATCTTAATATCATCAATTATATGCTTCTGCTCAAAAGGGATATGTGCGTAAAAATAATCAGGATTACTTAAGGGAGATATATCAATAGTTTTGAGTTTTGAGAATAACTGCTCATGCCGTTTACAGAATATCATATCAAACCAAACGCCTTTCTTGCGCCGAAAATCCAAAGCTACATAACTATTTATATTGGCAGTTATGGCTTTGTCTTTCCGTATCGAAAATGCAATGCGTGGGTCGTCTATGCCTACGTTTGTTACCTCTATCAATTCTTGTAAAAGTACAAAAAACTTCAAAGAAGCCTCTTTATTGGCAATCTCTTGTAATTTTTTTATGAGCGAATCTTTATTTACGGCTGGTGTATTCATTTTTTGTCTATATATTTTTTGAAGTCATATCAGTAATTTTTTTTTTTCGTCGCAACAAAAAGAGTTTTTATAGTTTGAGAATATTTCACTACTCGTTGTACTTATAAAAGAAACTATGTTTTAAACAAAATGAGTAAAAACTACTATACCAAAGGCATACAAAAAGCATTAAATTCCATTCACTCAACTAAATTCAGAATATTATTTGGCACTTTTAATAATCAATAAAATATAATAAAAGTTTGCACTCTAATTATAAAAAAAATAACTTATAAAAGTTTTTTAGAATTTTCTTGGCATTTATTTTCTTTTTTTCTAAAAATAATCTAAGTTTAGTCTATGATAGCAAAGAATACTTATTTTATACTTTTTCGTAAAAATAGTTATTTCTGTCGCAATCATATTTAATAAACCTAAACTAAACTGTTCATGAAAAAAACTCTACTTCTCAGTTTACTGGGGGTCTGGCTTTGCATTGCCTCTATGGCACAAACAAGAAAGATTACCGGTAAGGTGACATCTTCAGACGACGGCTCTTCTCTGCCAGGCGTTTCGGTTCAAGTAAAAGGTACTGCCAAAGGTACCCAAACAGATGTAGATGGCAATTATTCAATTGAAGCTACGTCAGGCGTTACTTTAGTATTCAGTTTTGTTGGGATGAATACCTACGAGGAAAAATTGGGTAATCAATCTGTCCTCAATGTTTCATTGGGGGGTGATACCAAACAACTATCAGAAGTGGTGGTAACTGCCATCGGTATTCAACGTGAAAAACGTGCTTTAGCGTATGCCGTATCAAATGTTAAAGCCGAAGATTTACAACAACGCTCTGAGCCTGATGCCCTGAGAGCATTAAACGGCAAAGTACCCGGCGTAAACATTATTGCCGGAGGGGGAGCTCCCGGACAGGCCACCCGTATTACTATCAGAGGTAATAACTCATTTGCCGGAAACAACCAACCTTTATTTGTAGTAGATGGCATTCCGTTCGACAACTCAGTAAATGCCACTGATGGTTTCAACCAGAATACAGTTACCTCTAACCGTGCTTACGACATCGACCCTAACAACGTTGAATCATTAACCGTATTAAAAGGGGCAGCCGCTTCGGCACTCTATGGTTCACGTGCGGCCAATGGTGTGGTAGTAATTACCACTAAAGCAGGTAGCAAAAGCGCCAAAAAAGGCTTGGAAGTAACCTATACTTCTTCTTACTCTACTGAAAAAATTTCTACCGTACCTGAATATCAGGATACTTACACGCAAGGTTCAAACCAGACCTACAATGGTGGGTTTATCGGTAACTGGGGAACCGTATTCCCTTCTGAAGTTGACCGTGTCAATCAGGCATTGGGTTTTGAGCGTTACTCGAAAGTAATTGATTCTAATTACCCTGCCGGACAAGTACCGCATCCGTTGGTGGGTGTAGCGTATGGTGCTGCCCGTTATACTTCTGTATTTCCTGAGCTATTAGATGCTAATGGTAAACCGGTTGGTATTGAGTTAAAGCCACACGATATTATCGGTGGTTTCTTCCGTACAGGTAATGTGTTTGAGAATAGCCTGAACATTTCTTCAACAGGCGATAAAACCACTATCAGTGCAGGTGCTTCTCGTATGACCAACAAAGGTATTATTCCGAACTCTACGGCAAGCCGTACTACCCTGAATTTCGGCGGCAATGCCATTCTTGCCAATAAGATTACCATGAGTGGAAATGTAAACTACGTAAACACAGAGCAACAATCGCCACAATCAGGTGCAGGTTATTATGCCGATTACGGTGGATTAGGCTTTGGAGGTTCAATTTATGGTCGTTTGTTCTATCAACCCCGTAACTATGATTTGAACGGTTATCCATTCGAAAATCCGGTTGATGGTTCAAATGTATATTTCCGTGCCCTTGATAACCCTCTCTGGACAGCTAAATACAACCTTTATACCAGTACTGTAAACCGTGTATTTGGAAACATGGCATTGAATTATGATGTAACACCCTGGTTAAATGTAACTGCCAAAGGTGGTATTAACACCTATAGCGAAGTTCGCCGCAACGTATTCCGTCCGGGTGGTACAAGTGTACCTTTAGGTAATGTAAGCCGCAGAGATATTACCAATACCGAAATTGACTTTACATTTTTAGCAACAGCCACCAAAGATTTTGGCGACAAATTGAATATGCGTTTAATGGTGGGTTATAATGCCAACCAACGTGCCAAAAACATCAGCTATGTAACAGGTAATACGGTAATTGACCCTAATTTACCAGTTATAGGTGGTACCAATGCACAGTTTGCTTCTGAATACCGTGAAAAAAGAAGGTTGTATGGTTTCTTTGCTGAATATACCGCAGGTTATAACAATATTCTGTTCCTGACAGCAACCATCCGTAACGACCACTCATCTACACTACCGAAAGAAAACAACAGTTATCTGTACCCTTCGGTAAGTGCTTCGTTTGTATTTACAGAGGCATTTAAGATACCAACCAATATATTGAGCTTTGGTAAACTACGCGCCAACTATGCCAAAGTAGGTAAAGATGCAGACCCTTATCAGGTATTTACTGCTTATAACTTAGGGGCAACTTACTATAATGCTACACCTATTTCGTCAGAAAGTTTACCAACTACCCTGAACAATGCAGGTCTAAAACCGGAGTTTACTTCTGAAATAGAAGTAGGAACTGAATTACAGTTCTTTAAAAACCGTATTGGTCTTGACTTCGCTTATTTCGACCGTACTTCAACCGATTTGATTGTTACGGCTCGTATTCCTACTTCAACAGGTTTCGATTTCAAAGCAACCAATGCCGGAAAAATCAAAAACAATGGTATTGAAATCGGTCTGAATCTGGTACCTGTAAAACTAAGCAACGGCTTTACCTGGAACTCATTTATAGCCTTTACCCGCCTGCGTTCTGAAATTGTTGATGCAGGTCCGAGTGGTGAATTATTTTTAGGTGGTACGGGTCTTTCATCAACAGGCACCATGCACCGTAACGGTAATCCTTATGGTATGATTTACGGCTCAAAAAATGCCCGTAGTGACGACGGCAAACTTTTAATAAGCCCTATCAACGGCTTACCGATTCTTAGCCCTACCTCTAATATACTGGCTAATCCTGCCCCTGACTTTACGGTTGGCTGGACAAACACCTTCACCTTTAAAGGCTTTACTTTAACTGCGCTGATGGATTACCGTCAGGGAGGTAGTATGTTCTCGGCAACTGCAGCTTCTTTATTATTGAGAGGTCAGTTGAAAAACTCTGAAGACCGTGAAGGGATGCGTGTAATTCCAGGTGTATTAGGCGACCCTCAAACCTACAAACCCTTGTTAGATGAAACCGGAAAACAAATCAGAAACACTATTCCGATGACTGCCTTCCAGTATCACTTCTCAAGCGGTTTTGGTGCGTATGGTGCCGACGAAACCAATATCTACGATATTACCACTATTCGTTTGCGTGAGGTTTCATTGGGGTATGTTATTCCTAAAGCTGCTTTAAAGAAAGTTATTCCTTTCTTAGGTAGTGCCAGAATCTCGGCATCAGGAAGAAACCTTTGGTTCAAAGCACCTAATATGCTTGAAGGTCTGAACTTCGACCCGGAAGTACTATCAAACTTTGCCGACTCAAACATTCAGGGTTTCGACTTAGGTGCTGCTCCTTCTACCCGTCGTTATGGAGTTAACCTTGCAGTAACATTCTAATTACAGGAACAACCTAAACATCAGGAACAATGAAATTAAAAAATATATCAAAATTATTACTGACTACCAGTGTTGTCAGTCTGATAAGTAGTTGTGATATGACGGATCTGGATATTAACAAGGATTTGAACCGTCCGTCTGTTGCGGCTGTAAAACTATTATTACCAACGGCAGAATCAGCCGCAGTAAATGCCATTACCTCATTATCTGAAAACTCTATGGGGTTTGCCGGACTATTGAGCAGTGCTGATAATTATGACCTCAATAACCAGTCGTATAATGGTACATGGAACAATTTTTACCGTGACATGAACAACGTTGAGGCCATTATCAATGCAAGTGCCAACAGCCCGCATTATTTAGGGATAGCCCAAACCCTGAAAGCATTGGCTATGGGAAACTTTGTAGATATGTTTGGTGATGCGCCTTACTCGGAAGCCTGGAAAGGCAATGCAGAAACGGCTATTATTACGCCTAAATTTGACAAAGACTCTGAGATTTATGAGTCATTGATTAAATTGTGCGACCAGGCCGTTGCTAACCTTTCAAAAACAAGCCCTGTTTCGGTAGCAACCGAAGGTGGCGATTTTCTTTACAAAGGAAGCATACCGAGATGGATTAAATTAGCTAAAACCGTTAAAATCAAATTGCTTTTAACTTCCCGCAAGGGACGTGCGGCCGGAGATACTGAATTAAAAGCTGCCTTAGCAGCCGGAGGATACATTACTGACCCCGCCGATGATTTTATTTTCAGATTCAGCACAGCTTCGGCTCCTGAAGGCCGCCATCCGTGGTTCCGTTCGGCTTATTTAGCTGATAATGGTTTTTCTTATCCAAGCCATCAGTTAATGTCTGAAATGATTTTCAATAAAGACCCTCGTCTGGATTTCTATTTCTACCGTCAGACAGAAAGAATACTTGACCCATCGAACCCAACTGACAGAGGTACTATTCCTTACGGTGGCTCTTATCTGGTATTGAAGCCAGCTTTCTGGGAAAGATGGAATCAGGTATTTGGCAAACCTACCAAAGCCGATTCAAATTATGTAGCCGGATTCTTCGGTCGTGACAGAGGAGACAATACAGGTGTGCCGCAAGATGGTGCCTTACGTACAGCTCCGGGTGCGTATCCTGCCGGAGGCTTGTATGGCGGCAGAAGCGTAGCAGCAAGGGCTTTAACAGGTGGTAGAGGAGCCGGAAATGGTATATGGCCTTTGCTTACCAGCAACAACGTTAAATTCTATCAGATTGAATCTATTTTAGATGGTGGTGGCGACGGAAACGCCAGAAGCATATTTGAAGCAGCTATCAGAGAGCATATCAAACGTGTGGTTGATTTAGGCTTAAGTGTTGACGCCGCCAATGCCAAAGCACCTGCAAGCACTGATATTGATGCCTATGTAGAAAGCCAGTTGAAACTGTTTGATGCCGCTCCCTCTAATAGTGCAAAACTGAATGTAGTAATGAAACAGATGTGGTACAGCTCTTGGGGACAAGGCATTGAAATATGGAATGCGCTTCGTCGTACGGGTTATCCTTCAACCATCAATAACCCGATTATCAGACCGGCACGTCAGTTTGCCTTGCGTTTACCTTATCCATCGCAGGAGGGTAGCCTGAACACCAATGCAAGCTCAAAACTTACAGATGTTATTTTCGACAGAGACCCTGTATTCTGGGATAAAGTTAAATTGAAGTGGGAGTTTTAAGCATCAGTTAAAACAATTCCACCGAATTTATTAGCTGCCAGGGGCAGAATTTAATTAATCTCAAAAAAATTAATTGACAAAAACAATGAAAAAAATATTAAGTCTTTCAATCATTGCTTCTCTGTTGTTTGCATTTAGTGCCTGCCGGGACGAATCATTGAACCCACTTCCGGGCTGGGACCCGGGTGTACATGCCTTTACTGTATTTGATGGCATCAACTTTAATGGGAATATTCTGGCAAGGCCTCAGCCGTATGAAGTGGCTAACGCCAAAAATTTTCCCAAGGCTTCTCAGAATGATGCAAAAGTGGATTTGAAAACCCGTTGGGTATCGTTAGACAACAAGCTGACAGTAAACAAAATAGAAATCTATGTACGTATGTTGGAGTCTTATAACGACCCTGATGGCAACCCTAAAGTAGCTGACCTGAGCGAAAATGGTAAAGGAAAACTCATTACCACTATTACCACCCCGGCAGCTAACCGCAAATGGAATACTTTCAGCATTACAGCGCAACAAGTATATGATGCCTACAAAAATGCGTCTGTTG
Organism: Emticicia agri; assembly: GCF_004168285.1. Lineage (GTDB taxonomy): Bacteria > Bacteroidota > Bacteroidia > Cytophagales > Spirosomataceae > Emticicia > Emticicia agri. Next base: position 72,400 of record NZ_SEWF01000008.1, read on the forward strand.
CTTATGACAAAGTAAATAAAGTGAATGTGTTTAATAACCCGGCAAGACCCCGTCCGGCGGGCGCCTGGTTCAGACCGGCAGAGACAACCGGTTATGGTAGTGTAGGGGCTGACAGCTTTGTAGTTACGTGGGTATTAACCACGAGTGACGGACAGGTTTTCAATACATGGAATCCTGATTCTATCTGTGCCGACCCAACTCCGGTTTCAGAGGCCAACTCAAACTGTCAGTTGACTTTCACTGTTCGTTAATTTTTAGTTTGTTTATTTGGAGAAATACCCCATTCCCTCTGTTCCCTTCCCTTACTCAGGGTGGGCAAGGATGGGGTTATTTTCCTTTCAATAACTATTGCTTTCTATGCGGCAGCTTTTGTTTTTTCTTCTCTTGTTGTGTAATACTGCCGCTTTTTCTCAGTCAGCAAGCGAAATAAATTTCTACGACCACATCGCTCCCATTATCCATAAAAACTGTTCTCCTTGTCATAAGCCTAATAAGTCGGCACCGTTTAGCCTCCTTACGTATGAAGATGTAAGCAAAAGAGCACGTTTCATAGGAAAAGTTACGCAATCAAGGTATATGCCCCCTTTTCCGGCTGACAGAAAATTTCAGTCTTATCTCAATGAAAGAAGCCTGACTGTGGGAGAAATAGCCACCATTCAACTATGGATTGAGGGTGGTTTGAAAGAAGGAACCAGGAAACCAGCGCAGGAAAATAAAGTACTGACTTCAACCAACGAAATTGCCCCTGACTTCATACTGAAAATGCAAAAGCCTTATGGCATTACAGGCGATAATAGTGAAGACTTTCGTTTTTTTAGTTTACCAACACATTTACCCCAAAACCAGTACATTACTTCTATTGAGTTTTTGCCCGGTAATAAAAAATTAGTCCATCACAGCCGTCTGATGGTAGATACTACCAACCAGCTAAGAGGCATAGATGGCCTGGCAGAAACCGACCCGAAAGTAGCCGAGTTTCAGAAAACTGCTTTGAAAGAAGAATTTCTGTATGGGTGGGTACCCGGCAATGACCGTATCTATTTCCCACAAGGTACAGGTGTAAAACTGAATGCAAACTCAGATTTTATTCTGAATATGCACTATGCCCCATCGCCTGTTAATAGCACTGACCAATCTGAAATAAGGCTATACTTTGCTAAAAATACAGTAGAGAGAGAAGTGAAAAATTTCACCTTGCGTGAAAACGATATATCTAATAAACCTTTTATTATCAGGGCAGGCGAAAAACCTGTTTTCTATATTTCAAAAAAATAGAGAAAACAATCTCGTTAATATCGGTACTGCCACACATGCACCTCATTGGCAAAAATTTCAGAGCCTTTGCCATTACTCCTGCCGGAGACGTGGTGAATCTGGTAAAAATAGACAACTGGGATTTTAACTGGCAAATGACCTATCAGTTTAAGCAACTACTCAAAATTCCTGCGGGTTCTACTTTTATTGTAGAAGCTACCTACGATAACTCTGCTGAAAATCCTGAAAACCCTTTTAATCCGCCAAGAGACATTACCTATGGCTGGGGTACTAACGATGAAATGCTGAACCTGGTATTGTATTATTTAGAGTATAAAGAGGGAGATGAGAAATAGTTATAACGCACACCCAATCGGTTCATGGTAGGTGATTTTTATATTTTCGCCTTTTATTAATGCGTCAATGGCATTTAGCAGATAGTTTTCTGTGGCCTTCGTCCGGCTTTTGCCCAAACCATAAAACCAGTTATCAATTGCGCCATGATAAATTGTTCTGCCCTGGTTATTGAGTAAGAATACTTCGGGTGTTACACTTCCTTTCAGTTGGTGAAGTAGTTTTTGCTTTTTGTCAAAATAAATGGGTAAATCAAACTGATATTCTGTTTTGAAACCCCTGATGGCTGCTATATCTACATGGTTATGCGGATATACTACATAAACTTTAATGCCTTGTGCGCTGTATTGCTGATTGATTTCTTTGAGCAATCTGGTGTATTTCTGGCAGATAGGGCAATCTGTATCAAAAAAAACGATAACAGAGCCTTTATTCCGGCTAAGGTCTGAGAAATTAAATTGCAGGGTTGTATCGCTTTTTAGTTTTTGTGCGAATGAAGGGAGGTTTAGGAAGCTATAAAATATAACAAGCAACAGAGATTTGTATGTACTCTTGGCTATGTATTCGTACTTTATGATTTGTAATTGTGACATAATCTGTGCAATAGATTATATCCCATAGGGATAATATATCGGTAAAAAATATTTGAGAGAAATGAATTGTATCCCGTAGGGATAATATATTTTTTTAATATATCGCCCCTATAGAACTTAGATTCAAAAAGTCTTTCTACTGATATATCACCCCTACGAGTTGTAATTAAATATAACTCTACCTCAATTCACTGGCTTTAATCTCTTTTGTCCACAATTCTTTCCCATCTTTGTCTAATACATTGATTTTCAGGACTCTGCTGGTACGTGGGCCTGATATTTCCAGTAAACCGTAATTATGTTTAGTTACAGATGTTCCTTCAACGTAAGGAGTATCTGCTTCTTCTTTTACAGGTTTTGATGGACCTGAGGTAAGGGCAGAAATAGTTAAATCATATAGCGGATAAGCTCCCGGACGTTCAACTTTGCAAAGAGCAGTCCAATGGCGGTCTCCACTTATAAAAATAACTCCCGGAATTTTTTCTTTGGTAATCAGGTCAAATAACTGGTTGCGCTCTTCTTCATAATTGGCAAAGTTTTCAAATATTTTCGCCGGATTCCCTACCTGTCCGCCTACTATCACAAACTTGAATGGCGCATTCGAGAATTTGAGTGCATCTATCAGCCATTGAATCTGTTTCTGTCCAAAGTATTCCTGAGTACCCGTTGTACGTTCATTAGGGGTTCTCCACCAGCGGTCGTCCATCAGAAAGAACTGGCAGTCAGCCCATTGAAACGAGCCTGTAACCCCTTCGTCTTTGAAAGTATAATTCAGGTTTCCCCAGAAAAGTTTAAAAGCGTCTAATGTCTGCTTTTTACTCACAAAACCTCTGTCGGCATCGTTCGGGCCAAAATCATGGTCATCCCAAATAGCATAGTTATGAATACTTCCCAACAATGGTTGCATTTCCGGCAAAGAGCGCGTATGGGTATAGCGTTTCAGAATACCTGTTCTCGTGTTCCAGTCAACCTCCCGCAGATAGATATTATCGCCGCTCCAAAGCATAAAATCAGGCTTTGATTGATAGATGCTCCTAAATATCTCGTATTCAGAGCCATAAGGCGTACCCGGACGGTCGAAGCCCTCTTCGTTGATATACGCACAGCTACCCACTGCAAATTTGAAGGCAGGCGGGTCGGTACGCCATTGCCACAGAGTCTGTGTCTGAAACTCTAATGGGTAACTGATAGCTACTTTCTTTTTATCGACCCATACTTCGTAGCCATACTTTTTACCCGGCAGCACTTCGTCGGCTACTAATTTTGCTACAAAAGCATCGGTTTTAGTGGTTTTTACCTCTTCTGTCGAGTACTTAACGGCAGGTTTTTCTTTATCCCAGTACACAAATTTAACTGAGGCTTCTTTTTTGGTCTGTACCCAAAGCATTACTTCACGCATTTCGGAGTAACCCAACATAGGGCCCGACTGTATCTGTGCCGAAAGCGAGCAAACGCTGATTAATAAGACTACAATTAGCAGATGTAATTTTTTTATCATAATATTAGGTGGTAAATGGCGATATAACCCGACAAATTTAACCTATTCCTTACAAACCCTGTATTAAACTTCTGTAAAATGCCTAAAAAACTTCTTTTGCTGGTGAATCCTCACTCGGGTTCGGGCAAAAGTCTTGCTGCTTGCGAGTACCTGAAACAACAGCTCACAGATTATGAATTTAATACCCTCGTAAGTGAATACAAAGGTCATTTTGTTGATTTTCTACAAAAAGAAGACCTTAATCAATATGAAAAAATTGTAATTTTTGGTGGCGATGGCACCATGCACGAAGTTACCAATGGTATTGCCGAAAAAGCTGATACGCCTCCTCTCTTACTGTTCCCCTGCGGAGGTGGCAAAGCCCTGAATCATGATATTGATAATCTGACCTGGGCAAGCTCCCTAAAGAAATTTCATAAAAACAACACTAAGCAAATAGACATCTTTGAGGTAGAATTTCCGAATGCTTCTGCCAACGAGAAAAAACTCTATGGTTTTAATATCATTGGCTGGGGTCTGGTATCAGATATTAATCTTTTAGCCGAAAAACTGCGTTGGTTAGGTGGTTTGCGTTACAGCATTGCCGCTATTGTATACATCTTCAAGAATCCTGCATTTTCAGGCAGAGTAGTGGTAGACGATGAAATATTTACAGGCAATTTCTGCTTTGTACTGGCCTGCAATACCCAACACACAGGCAAAGCCATGAAAATTGCCCCTTTGGCTGCTTTAGACGATGGGTTATTAGATATTCTGGTTATCAAGCATGTACCTTTTTTTCATCTGCTCCGTCTGTTTCCGCTTATTTTCTCAGGCAAGCATATCCATTCACCTTTGGTCATTTACAAAAAAGCTAAAAAATTCAGCATTGAAGCCGAACCTATGACACTGGTAATTGATGGGGAAGTAAAAGGGCAACCGCCCTTAAAAGCCGAAGTATTGGGCAATAAAATCAATATGATTGTTTAGCCCGTGCGGCACGGCTATTCTCGGCCAAAAAAAGGGTGCGGTCGTCGTACGATGCCACGCATAAGCACAGAGGATTTTCTATAAAAGATAAGCATGCCACGCCTATACTCATCCTAAAAAGGGTGCGGTCGTCGTACGATGGCACACATAAGCATAGAAGATTTTCTATATAAAGATAAGCATGACACGCCCTATTTCGGACGAGTATAGGCGTGCCATGCGAATTACTTCCCTGTTATAATCAACCCCACAATACCCAATCTTCCGTCTTTAGCTGCCAATATATAATAATTTGTTTCGCTTGATACCTTTTTACCTGATTCACTATAATTGTCCCATTGTACTTTACATAGATAAACCGTTTCTGAGACTTTATCTTCCAATAAAATGGTACATTCTGCCTTGTTGATATCCTGCGATGAATATTGTTTCAAGCCCTGTTTCCAGAAATCTACTACTTCTTCACCTTTAGTTACTGTCAGCACACCCTGGTCTGAATAAACAGCCATAGGCGTACGGTAATAGTCTGCTATGTTTTCGGGCGAGAAAGACATTAAAGCTGCGGCATAGTCTTTAAAGAAATACTGCGTTTTATTTGGCATGGGAGTTATATTTTATGATAAGCATAAGTTTTTTTTCCTGCATTGAGATTTCCTCAATAAGTAATGGTAAAAAACTGTTCCATAGCTACTTATGGCACATAACTACGTTTATTACAGGCTGGCACAAATTTTTAGTATTAATAGAAAGGTAAGCGCATCTTTATCTCTCACCCATCTTTACGACAGGATTCTATGGCTAATCTCACTTTAAACATCAACAATAAAGAATATCGGCTGGATGCTGACCCACAGATGCCACTTCTCTGGGCTATCAGAGACCTGGCCGGCCTCAAAGGCACCAAGTATGGTTGTGGTGTAGCACAATGCGGTGCCTGTGTGGTACACATGGACAGTGAAGCCGTTCGCTCTTGCGTAACCAGAGTAAGCCGGGCGGCTGGCAAAAAAATAGTTACCATTGAAGGGCTGTCTGAAAACAACAATCACCCCGTGCAACAAGCCTGGCAACAGATAGACGTGCCTCAATGTGGTTATTGTCATTCAGGACAAATTATGTCGGCGGCGGTATTGCTTCGGGATAATCCGAATCCAAGCGATGCAGATATTGATGATGCTATGGCAGGCAATATATGCCGTTGTGGCACCTATCTGCGTATTCGTAAAGCTATTCATCTGGCAGCAGAAATGCAGCAAAAAACAGCCAACGGATAAACCCCAGTCAGCTATGAAGACAAAAGCCGCAATAAAGCCTTCCCGCTATTTCCACACAAAGGCACTCTTTGCTTTATCAGCCATGTTGTTTATGATAGCAGCAATTGCTTCATCGTTCAGAAGCAAAGAAGATGACCCTTTTAAGAAGGCCGGAAAACAGACAATTAATAAAGATAGCATTGAGTCTGTGAAAGCATTTGCCAGTGTGTATAAAGTGCTGATGAGCCCCAGATGTATGAACTGCCACCCTGCCGGAGATGTACCTCTGCAAGGAGACGACAGCCATTTGCATACCATGCTGCCAAAACGTGGAACAGACGGCACAGGAGTTTATGCCATGAAATGCGCCAATTGCCATCAGGAAACCAATACGCCGGGATTGCATACGCCTCCGGGGAATCCTAAATGGCATTTACCCCCGGCAGATATGAAAATGGTTTTTCAGGGAAAAACGCCGCATGAACTGGCCAAACAGCTAATGGACCCCAATCAGAACGGACATAAAAATCTGCAACAACTGATTGAGCATGCCTCAGATACATTAGTGCTTGCCGGATGGAATCCGGGTGAGGGAAGAACGCTTCCTCCTTTAAGCCATAAAGAATTTAAAAAAGCATGGATTACCTGGCTTACTAAAGGCGGATATGCTCCTGCTCCCAAGCCACAATAATCCCATTCAACTCTCTTACCAAGATGTCATTATCAAGGAGAAATTTCTTAAAAGTATCCGGCGTTACCGGAACCATGCTTGCATTAGGCTATTTCTGGAAAGCCGATGCCAGAGAAGCCGAAATTATAAAAGCTATTGATGCCGACGACTTTGGCGTTGAACTCAATGCCTGGGTACATATCAATACTTCCGGCAAAGTAACTATTTTCAGCCATCGTGCCGAAATGGGGCAAGGCGCCTATCAGGCTATACCTCAGATTCTGGCAGAAGAACTGGAAGTAAATCTGAGCGAGGTGAATGTAGTATTTGCCAAAGGAGATAATAAAAAATATGGCAATCAGGTAACCGGAGGTAGCTCTACTGTAAGAACAGCCTATAAAAATCTGTTGAAACTGGGAGCAACTGCCCGTGAAATGCTGATACAAGCTGCCGCCAATAAATGGAATGTGCTAAAAACTGACTGCTATGCCGAAGGTGGTCATGTCTATCACCGACCATCAGGCAAGAAATTCCATTATGGTGAACTGGTAACAGAAGCAGCTAAACTGGAACCGCCCAAAGGTATTTTGCTGAAAAAGCGCACAGACTATAAACTTATCGGCAAGCCACTTCCACGGTTAGACACCTGGATAAAAACCAATGGAACGGCTGTGTTTGGCTTGGATAAAGAGATTCCAGATATGCTCTATGCCGCTGTTGAGCGTAATCCGAGACTGAGAGGAAAAGTAAAGAGTTTTGATGATAGTGCTGCCCGGAGAATACGCGGAGTAAAAGATGTGATTAAGGTAAAGATGGGCGTTTTCAGCACCTATCGTGAAGGTGTAGCAGTAATAGCAGATTCAACCTGGGCGGCCATGCAGGGAAAGAAAGCCCTGAAAGTTGTCTGGGACGATAGCGGCTTTGAGCATCTGAGTACCGATGAAATCTACAAGCGTATGCGTGAATCTTTGAAAACTAAAGAGGGGCTGGTATTCAAGAAACAAGGCGACCCTGCTATTATATTCAAGAATGCCGCTAAAAAGTTAGATGTCATCTACGAAACACCTTATCAGTACCATGCCTGTATGGAGCCGCTGAACTGCATTGCCCATTACCAGGGCGATAAAGTTGAAATCTGGGGTCCGATTCAGGCACCTGACTGGATTCAGGATTTTGTGAGTAAAGAGATGAATCTTCCACGGGAGAAGGTGATTGTAAACATGACCTTTTTAGGCGGAGGTTTTGGTCGGAAAGCATTTATGGATTATCCGCACGAAGCAGCAGTGATTTCTAAAGCCATTAATGCACCAGTACAGGTTGTATGGAGTCGTGAAGATGATGCCACGCAGGGGCCATATCGTCCGGGAATGATGTATCGGTGTGAGGGAGTAATTAAAAATGGAGCAATTGATGCTTTCAAGGTGAAATTAGCCGGACAAAATAATGACCACTGGCGGAGTGGCAAAAAAGGTGAGCCAAACCGTAGTTCGTCAGAAGGGTTTCTGAAACCCTATTATGATACCATCAAAAACCTGAGTATCAACGATGTTCCGTTTGAGACACCTATCCCAACCATGTGGTGGCGCTCGGTGTATGCTTCTACCAATGGGTTTGCCTATGAAAGCTTTATGGACGAATTAGCATTGGAAGCAGGCAAAGACCCGTTGGAATTCAGAAGAATGCACATGCAAGACGAACGTGTGCAGAAGCTGATTGATAAACTGGAAGAAGTGTCTGGCTGGAAAAACAGAAAGCAGAATGAAGGCTATGGTGTAGCCATTACCGAATGTTTTGAAAGCACCGTAGGGCAAATTGTAAAAGTTTCAAGAAACACTGATGGTAAAGTAAAAATAGACCATGTATGGGCTGTAATGGACTGCGGCTGGTATGTAAACCCCGATACCATTAAGGCACAGGTAGAGGGTTCTATTGTCATGGGCCTGGGTGCTGCGGTCAATCATCAGGTAACTTTTAAAGACGGCAAAGCCGTTGACAACAATTTCAGTACTTACCAGATGCCCCGCATCAATGATATTCCGCCGATTGAGGTGTATATAATGGATAATGAAGAAGAAGCAGGCGGTGTTGGCGAACCCGGCTTACCACCATTTGCCCCTGCCCTGACAAATGCCATTTATGATTTAACAGGCAAACGTATCCGTAAATTGCCGTTTAATCTGGCTGAGGTGTAAGAAATATGAAAACTTTCAACTACAAATCCCCTTTAAAATGTATGTGGTATATTTTAAAGGGGAGTATAAGACCAAATACTATTTTCCTCTACAGTTCAATAATGCGCACACATAACCGTTATTCATAAGAGTCAACACTGGCAAAAAAAGCTTTTATGAATAAACTATTTACTTTTTTCTTCCTCTGTTTTACGAGTATGACTTTTGCACAGAATCGCTTCACTGTAAGCGGTTATATCAGCGAGAAAGGCAGTCGGGAGCAGTTAATCGGGGTTAATGTGTATCTGCCTAATTCTTCTATTGCTACCACTTCTAATACCTATGGGTTTTATTCGCTTACCATTCCGGCACAGGATTCTGTTACCCTTATTTTCTCTTTTGTAGGTTACCAGCGTATCGAAAAACGAATCAGTCTGCAAAAAAGTCTGGAACTGAATATTGATTTAGAGCCTGCTAATCAGTTACAGGAAGTAGTGGTATCAGCCCGCAAACAGGAAGAGAAAGTAAGTGAATCGGCACAAATGAGTACCATTGATTTGCCTGTAAACCAGATTAAGAAAATTCCGGCTTTTCTGGGTGAAAAAGATGTACTGAAAGTACTGCAACTGATGCCCGGTGTACAGAAAGGTTCAGAGGGGCAATCGGGTATTTATGTACGTGGTGGCGGAGCCGACCAGAACCTGATAATTTTAGACGATGCCATTGTGTATAATGCCAACCATTTGTTTGGTTTCTTTTCTACTTTTAATGGCGATGCACTCAAGAGTGTAGAGCTCACCAAAGGCGGGTTTCCTGCCCGATACGGTGGTCGGTTATCATCGGTAATTGATTTGAACATGAAAGAAGGCAATAAGGAAAAACTACAAGGGGAGGGCGGAATCGGACTTATTTCTTCAAGGCTTACCTTAGAAGGGCCTATCAAAAAAGGCAAATCTTCTTTTCTTGTTTCAGGCCGACGTACTTATCTCGATATAGTTGCCCGACCGTTTATTAAAGCATCATCAAGCTCAGACGACAGAAGTAGTGGTGGTTATTATTTTTATGACCTCAATGCAAAATTGAACTATGATTTTGGCCGGAAAGATAAAGTGTATCTGAGTGGTTATTTAGGGCAAGACCGATTCTATGTAGAATCTGAAGAGGCTAACTCAAGCGATGAATCAAACCTGAATTGGGGGAATGTTACTGCAACCGCCCGTTGGAATCACCTCTTCAATCAAAAACTCTTTGCCAATACTTCATTTATCGTCAGCAGTTACAAGTTTGGTATTGGTAGTTTCTATAGCAACAGAACGCAATCATCAGAAGACTATACCCTGAAATACAATTCAAGGATTAACGATATAGGGCTGAAAAGTGATTTCGATTATTTCCCCGACCACAAGCATTCCCTTCGTATGGGCATAGCCGCTACTCGCCATCGTTTTATTCCTTCGGCTATTGTACTGCGTAGTAATCAGACCAATCTGGATAAAGCCGCTAATCCGATTGATGTATTGGAATCGGGCATTTATGGCGAAGATACCTGGAAAGTAACCGATAAATTTAAAATGAATATAGGTTTACGACTAAGCTATTTTTTAGCTCAGAAACGAACCTATGTACGCCCGGAACCTCGTTTTTCGGCTGCTTTAAAACTGGCCGAGAATCTGTCTGCCAAAGCTTCATATGCCGAAATGAATCAGTTTGTACACCTGCTCTCTAATACGGGTATTGGCTTACCTACTGACTTATGGGTACCTACTACCCGACGTGTAGCTCCGCAGAACTCCAGGCAGATAGCCGCAGGTATAGCCCAGGATTTCCCAGACCGGGAACTCACGCTGACAGTAGAAGGCTATTATAAGGCAATGAACAATATTTTAGCTTACAAAGAAGGCTCTACCTTCTTAAATTTAGATGGCCTGGGTGCGCAGGAAGTAAGCTGGGAAGACAATGTAACTGCAGGCAAAGGCTGGTCTTATGGAGGAGAAGTACTGTTGCAACGGAAGGCAGGTCGTTTTTCGGGTTGGGTAGGTTACACACTTTCATGGACACAATGGCAATTTGCTGAACTCAACGCAGGTAAGAAATTCTTTCCGAAATACGACCGCCGACACGATATTTCGGTAGTAGGCATCTATGAATTAAGTCCAAGAATTACGCTTTCAGGCACATGGGTATATGGCACAGGTAATGCCCTTACTTTACCGATTTCAAGCTATCAGGCTTATGTGGATAGGTTTAACAGTTCGAGAAGGAATCCTGCTATTATTGATAGAATACAATGGAGTAATCAGGGAGTCAATGAATATGGAGAAAAGAACTCATTCAGGGCCGAAGCCTATCACCGATTAGATTTCGGGATTCAGTTTCATAAAAAACTCAAACGTCATGAGCGTACATGGGAATTTAGCTTGTACAATGCCTACAACCGCAGAAATCCGTTCTTTTATGACATCGTTTCTGAATCAACTAATAACGGTACAGAAACTAAAAATGTGTTGAAGAAATATTCATTGTTTCCGATTGTACCTGCTTTTTCCTACAACTTTAAATTCTGAGTCAGACATGAAATATATTATTCATATACTATTCATAACCATTACAGGAAGTTTGATTTCCTGCGAGAGTCTGGTTACAAACGTACCTGAAAGCAGGCTACCTAAAGGCACTGAAAAGGTAGTTTTACATGCCTATATTTCGCCACAGGATACTGTCATTATGGTAAAATTAGGAACCTCACGCCCACTGTTGGGGGTTCAGAGTAATACTGGCGTATCTTATACAGTCGTAGGTACCGATACCATCTATTTCACAGACCGTATTATCGAAAACGCCATTGTGGTCTTATCTAATACCAGACAACAATCAATAGAGATTCCTTATATTAAAAGTGAACAGACCTATATACTGGATGCCCGCCAATTCCCGATTGTAGCAGGAGAAACCTATACCATAAAGGCAGAGACTCCGATAGGTAATGTAGAGGCTACCTGTACTGTACCTGAAGCAAACACAGCTATTACTGAATATAAACTGGATACAGCTAACCAGAATGTTTTCAATAATCAGAACTTATCTTTTATGATTAATTTCAGTTGGAAAGATATACCTGCCCAAACCAATTATTATTCTGTAAAAGCCAGTATTACTACAAAAATGTTGCTTGAACCCACAACTGCCAATTATGAACCTGATAAAATAAAGAGAGACTTAACTTATAGTGCTTTCTGGGATGAAGAAAACAGACAAGCACAATACCAGACTGATATAAACCGTGATGGTGCTCTATTTTCTTCACCCAATGGTGTTATTATTCTGGGTTTTAACGTAGTCTATCTGAACGACAAAGTTTACAGGCCTATCTTTGCCGGAGAAAAAAGTACTATCAGATTAGAAGTATTAAATACTGATAAAAATTACTACGATTATCATCGTGCCGTAAGAATCAATAACCGTCAGGACGGGAATCCGTTTGTTGAGCCTGTTCCTATACCTACCAATATTAAAAATGGTTTGGGTTGTTTTGCAGCCACCAATAAATCAATCCTGACTATTGTTTACTAAGCTACTCGCTTTTTTGACTAATACAGGCTTTATTTATTGCACATTGCTTTGTATCTTTGCGGTCTTATTCTTTAATATTTTTTAATCAAATGGAAATCACAGGTAGAATCATACAGTTATTGCCTCTACAAACAGGACAGGGGAAAAATGGGGTCTGGAAAAAGCAGGACTTTGTTATTGAAACCGAAGGACAGTACCCTAAAAAAGTGTGTATATCGGCATGGGGCGACAAGGTTAGTGAAAATATGCTGGTAGTAGGCAAAGAAGTAACTGTATCATTTGATATTGAAAGCCGTGAATTTAACGGACGCTGGTACACCGATGTAAGAGCATGGAAAGTAGAAGAAGGTGGCAGTGTGCCTGTTGAGCCCTATTACGCAGCACCCCAACAAACAGCAAGCACTCCGGCAGCAACCAATAAAAATGCCGCTCCCGATTTCTTGATTACGGCAGAAGACAGTAAAGATGATTTGCCATTCTAAGCAGATAAATAGAGCTCAGGTTTATAGAAACACAGAGATTGTACGAGTCTCTGTGTTTCTTTGTAAATAGTATCTTTGCTAATTTGATTGAACAAATCCCGTTAGGGATGATATATCGGTAGTAGAAAAATACCCAAAAACCTCTTGAGTCCCGTAGGGACGTGATATTTAATATATCGTCCCTACGGGACTTAGACAGACCAACCTTTCTTAATTTTCTACCTATATATCATCCCTACGGGATTCAACCCATTCAGAATATTAGCATATATATTCCAAACACCCCATTCTTTCATTCTTAAATAGCTGTTTTTACAGCAAAAGCTATGTTTTCTATTCAGAACTATACAGTTGAGTCTTTAGCTAATCAGTTTGGAACACCCTTGTATGTGTATGACGGCAATAAAATTGAGGAACAAATCGGCAAAATGCGTAAGGCCTATGAAGGGACTAACCTCAAACTAAAATATGCCTGTAAAGCACTGACCAACATCAATATCATGAAACTCATGCGCAAGAATGGTGTAGATATTGACGTGGTTTCGACACAGGAAGCTCACCTCGCAATTCTGGCCGGATACGAGCCACATCAGATACAATATACCCCAAGTGGCGTAGCCTTTTCCGAAGTGCAGGAGGCCGTAGCCCTGGGTTTACGAATGAATCTTGACTCGTTGCCTTTATTAGAGAAATTCGGGCAGATTTATGGGAGTTCATTGCCTATCTGTCTGCGTATCAACCCACATATTATGGAGGGAGGTACTATCAAAATCTCTACCGGACATAAAGATTCTAAATTTGGCATTTCGATTGAACAAGCGGATGAAATCTACGAAGTTGTAAAGAAATACGGCCTTCGGGTAGTAGGTCTGCATCAACATACCGGCTCTGATTTCAAGAATGCCCATGTGATTATTGAGGCTGCCGAAAAGCTATTTGAGTTAGCCTATAAATACTTCCCGAATCTTGAATTTATAGATTTAGGTTCAGGTTTTAAAGTGGCTTACAAAGAAGACGACCATATTACCGATATGGAAAAACTGGGTAAAGGGGTGGTGAAAGTCTTTAATGAGTTCTGCGAAAAATATGGCAAAGAGGTCGAGTTATGGTTTGAGCCGGGTAAATTTCTGGTAAGTGAGTGTGGGTATCTTTTGGCAAGAGCCAATGTAGTAAAACATAATCCGGGACGAAATTTTGTGGGGGTTGATTCAGGGTTAAATCACCTGATTCGTCCGATGATGTATGATGCTTATCATGAAATCGTTAATGGTTCTAACCCTGACGGAGAAGAAAAAGAGAAGTATGATATTGTAGGGTATATCTGCGAAACAGACACTTTTGGCAAGGACCGCACAATTCCTGTAGTAAACGAAGGAGATATTATAGTCATAAAAAATGCCGGAGCCTATGGGTTTTCAATGGCTTCTAACTACAACTCACGTTTCCGTCCGGCCGAGGCATTGGTTTATAATGGGGAGGTACACCTGATTCGCAAGCGTGAAACGATGGAAGATATTCTGAAAAATCAGGTTATGCTTGAATTATAGATTTAATTATTACAGCCTGACGTACTCACTTCAAAAGTAGCATTGTTGGTAGTTTCAAAACCTGCTTTCAATTCTACTTTATCTTTAAAGACATATCTGGTATAAGCCCGTATTTTCTGAGTAGATTCAATTTTCCGGCTCTTTTTCGTGGCATTTGTATGAATATTACCCGACAATCTGAGTAAGGTATTCTTGCAATCGCTCAGAGTAAGGTCTTCTACAAGACTATAATCTGACTCTGAAACAGCGTTTACTTTCCTGATACGATAATGTATCTTTTCGAGGTTATCTGTAATCAGATTATCTGTATAGGTTCCTCCACTTACCTCTGCAATTACAGAAAAGCCGTTTTCATTACTTTGCCTTCTTTCAATAATAGTTGTGTCAGAATGATTGAAAAATAATTTCAATTGTCCTTCAGTAACATATTTCACGGAATCTATAGTTGGGGTTATCAACTTATTTTTAATAGGAAACTGATAAAACGCCATTGCTCTTAAACCTTTGCCATTTGTGAGATGAACCTCCTGCCTGGGTGGATCAAGTCTTGAATACGAAGGCAGGTATGTCAGAAACCCTCCGGTTATTTCTGATTTAAGTTTCAAGATAATTTTATTTCCCTGTGCCGTTCCTTGCTCAACCAGATAACTATTAGAATTAGTGGTACAATTAACAAAGAAATAATCTTTCATTTGCCACAGCCTTGAATCAACAATGGTATCAGCCGGATAATGCATTCGCTGCCCTTGCTCAAATTCGAGTGTAAGTGTTTTTTCAGCAGCCGAATAATAGACTTTCTGAATATCAGGCGGATGCAATTCTATGTTGTGAGGGGCACCATAAGTATCTCTTTCTATCATTCCGAAAACTTCGCTGGTCAGTTGTTGATTCCCTTCTTTTGAATGATGAAAACCATCAACAACCGGAATACCCAAAGCTGTTGAGGTTTCAAGACCCTCAAACAGATATTTGGTTTTCCGCATATATCCACGCAATTCTCCGGCTTTTTCTGAATAATTACAGCCGTGTATAGCCAGTTGTATGAAATAGAAATTATTCCACCCTCCAAAATCTGTTTTAAGATGATTGTATAATGAAGCAAAATGAGCCGGATAATTATCTGCCTCTACCCAGTTGCCACAGGCTTCAGACTCACCATGTCGCCATAAAACCCCTTTTACTTTTCCGAGGGCATTGGCATATTTAACCCGATTGTATAATTGTCCGTAAATAGTCCAGAAAGCTCCCGGGTTACCCTCTATTCTATCGTTTAATTGCGGAATGGCCAGCCCGCCTTTGCCCCCGTTTATCATACAGGTTGGAATACCATATTTTTGAAGAATAAGTTTTTGCAGGTGCATACCTATACCACCTACATGCCCGTAAGGCTGCCCACCAGAAAACCATTTCAGAGACGATAACTGATGGTCATTATTATCGTAGTCAAAATTTCTGAATAAACGGTCATCAAAATTCAGGTACAGTTCTTCTATTCCGCTCGAAGCTATAATATTAGACTGACCATACAAGACATAGAAATCGCCGCATAAAATTCTGTCTCTTCTGCATACTTCTATTGAATCACCTGCCGGATTATGCACATATACCCTGAAATTATATTCATGGGGTTGCGCATAAATTTCTACCTGAAACTGAAATGGAAAAGGCTGTGAATAATGGGTACGATAGGGTGAGGCTTTATGATAAAAGAACGCATCGTCTTTTTTTACATAGATACTTATTTTTCTGTAATCAGAAGGCTCAATGACACCTGCAAAATTAACTATTGCTTTATTATGCGTATCGCGTGGAAAGAGTTGCAAATCTTCAGGTAAATCAGTAAAGCTAACCTGGGCATGGCAATAAACATGAAGGCAAAGAATGTACAGCGACATTCGTAACACAAGCAAAAATTTCATACTTTTTGGTAAGGTCGTACAGTGAGCATTTAAGCCCGCTACAGCAGTAAACTCTATTTAGTCTTGGGTACTATTCGTGTAGCAAAAATAGAACTGAATTTTCATAAAACAAGTTTAGTTCTGACAATTTGTTCTTTATTCAATACAAACAGACCGCAAAACAGTTTTTTTAAAAAGTAGTAAATAATTTGACTACTTGATGGAGGATTGCTTACATTTGAAGCATTAATCTGATACCGTACTGAAATGACCGCTTCTGAACAGACCTTCCATCGCTCAAGTAAAAAAGATGAATTTGAATCGCCTGATTTTTATGAAATAGATGATTTACTGACAGAAGAACAACTCATGATTCGTTCGGCAGTTCGTGATTTTGTGAAGCGTGAAATCTCTCCTATCATTGAAGATGCTGCCCAGCGGTGTGTATTTCCTGAACATATTGTAAAGAAATTCGGTGATTTAGGGGTGTTTGGCCCCACCATTCCGGTTGAGTATGGCGGTCAGGGCTTAGATTATATTTCGTACGGCTTAATGATGCAGGAGGTAGAACGGGGCGATTCGGGTATGCGTTCAACAGCTTCGGTACAAGGCTCACTGGTCATGTTTCCTATCTACAAATACGGTAGCGAAGAGCAAAAACGCAAATTCTTACCCAAATTGGGCAGCGGCGAATTTTTAGGTTGTTTCGGACTGACAGAACCGGATTTCGGCTCAAATCCAAGTGGTATGACGACCCATTTTAAAGAAGATGGCGACCATGTGATACTGAACGGTGCAAAGATGTGGATTTCTAACTCTCCTAAAGCAGATGTGGCAGTAGTTTGGGCAAAAAATGAACAGGGACGAATAAAAGGCATCATTGTTGAGCGTGGAATGGAAGGGTTCAGTACTCCCGAAATACATGGCAAATGGTCTTTAAGGGCAAGTATTACGGGCGAACTGGTTTTTGATAATGTAAGAGTACCCAAAGCCAATATTTTACCTGAAGCCGACGGGTTGAAAGCACCGATGTCGTGCCTCGACAATGCCCGCTATGGCATAGCCTGGGGCGCATTAGGGGCGGCAATGGATTGTTATGATTCGGCACGCAGGTATGCGATGGAACGCATACAATTCGATAAACCGATTGCGGCTTTCCAGCTTACGCAAAAGAAACTGGCCGAAATGCTGACCGAAATTACCAAAGCACAACTGGTTTGCTGGCGTTTAGGTAACCTGAAAAATCAGGGGAAGGCTACCACCGCACAAATCTCACTGGCCAAACGTAATAATGTAGCTATGGCCTTGGAAATTGCCCGTGAGGCCCGACAAATACATGGAGGCATGGGTATTACCGGAGAATATCCGATTATGCGGCACCAGATGAACCTCGAATCGGTGGTTACCTATGAGGGTACACACGATATACATTTATTGATTTTAGGCAATGCCATCACCGGGATTGGGGCGTTTAAGTAATGGCGAATGAGTGAATGGTGAATTAGTGAATATAAATTTCAAAATAATTATTTACTAATTTTCCCGTGTGGCGTTCGCATTCACTAATTCACTAATTCACTAATTCACCATTCCCTCATTCACGATTCATTTATCTCACTGAACTCCGATAACTCCTTTTTATTATTGGTTCCTAATTGTCTGTAATCTATCTCCCAGTTGACAGAGGCCGCTAACTGGTTCATCATCAATCCTACCTGACGATTGGCTACTTTGGGCAAATCACTTTCCAATGCTTTGTCCTGCATCAGCTTCTTGGCTTCGTTCAGAATATTGGTATAGTCTTCATGGCTGAACTTATTCAGCCAACCCTGGTCTATGTCGTAGAATTTATAATCAGTATCAATAGATAATACTTCGGCAGTTGGAAACTCTTCTACTATCAATTTACGGGTGGTCTCATCTCTGCGCACTTTCATTTTCCCGAAATCAAACCCTACGGAAACTTTTGCCCTCGAAATCACCAAAGCCTTTTTATTGATATTGAATAACCCCCAGAAATCTTTTTTACTGCTATGGTCATATATCTCGGTAAAATATCCCTCTGCTACTACTACCTTGAAGACCTTCTCAATACGTTCAAGCAGTAGCGTCGATTCTCTGCGCAGTTGTTCACGGTTATCACGAATTTTCTTGCCATAGACCCAATTAAAAACCTGCCAGGCAGCAATGCCGCCTACACCAAGAGCCGATACAAAAAACAAAAAGTCCATGTTTTTTAAATCATTAAGTTTTATTGAGACGCACAATCCCAAAAATGTTTCTTAATCAAAGATAGATATATTAAGCTATGGCTTTAGCGTTTTTAAAACTATTTTGTTTTGGTTAGACGAATCTTAAGGCGCAAATTAAAACTCAAAATATATAGTTTTAAAACTATTTTGTTTTGGACAGACCCGGAATGTTACTTTTTTGGGCTGAAAAAAAGTAACCAAAAAAGCAGCCATCATTTAAACTCGTACAATTAAAAATCTGATAGACTCCTCCTATTGTCATAATCCATATCTTGATTTTTAACTGTACTCAAACAGGAAATGATGTTTTAAGGTTAACGTTTTTAGTTGTTATTTTTAATTGAAAGAATATCCTATTGGCTAACTGCAAATTTTTGTAAAATATGTAACGACTTGAGTAGTCATTTTATATAAAAATCGTTTCTAAATTAGATAAAGACTGTTTTAGTTGTTAAAATTCAGGCATATAATAACTACTAAAAATGGTAACCTTATTACGTCATTCCTGTTTGAGCGCGATTAAAAATCATGCAAGAAGTATTGATTTGGGCAAAACTCTATCAGATTTTTAATTGCGTGAGTTTGAATGATGGGCTGCTTTTTTGGTTACTTTTTTGCAGCCCAAAAAAGTAACATCCCGGGTCTATAAGAGCAGAATATTTTTAAGCATCTAATGGTAAGTTTTTACATATCAAGGTATCAGTTTTACGATTTTCAGTACCTTTGCTACGAAAAAATCATTTCACAAAAACTTGACACAAACATTAGACAAATACTTAATTTTATTAGTTGGGCCTACAGCCGTAGGCAAAACCGACTTAGCTATCAGATTAGCCCATCAACTCAATACAGAAATTATTTCGGCTGATTCAAGGCAATTTTATAGAGAACTAAGCATTGGTACAGCAAAACCGACCAAAGAAGAAATGGATGGCATTACGCACCATCTGATTGATTCACACAGTATTGACTCCTATTACAGTGCAGGTGATTTTGAAAGAGATGTCATAAAACTATTGGAAGAAGATATTTTCAAACGGAAAGAGGTGGCAATAATGACCGGAGGTTCGGGCTTATTCGTAAAAGCCATTACCGATGGTTTAGACGATATGCCTGAAGCACCTTTGGTACTACGAGAAAACCTGATGCAAAGACTCGAAACCGAAGGCGTAGAAGTATTAGCAGAAGAACTGAAAAAGCTGGACCCTGAATATGCTGCCACAGCCGATTTGCAGAACTCCCAACGGGTAGTAAGGGCTTTAGAAGTCTGTTTAAGCACAGGCAAACCTTTTTCGGAATTTCATAAAAAAACCAAAGTAAAGCGAAGCTTTCATTTCATTAAAATCGGTATAGAACGTCCAAGAGAAGAATTATATAGCCGAGTTAACCAACGGATGGAGATTATGTTAGCCAATGGTTTGATGGATGAAGTAAAAGGCTTAACCGATTACAGAAACCATAATGCATTGCAAACAGTAGGCTATAAAGAAGTTTTTGAATTTCTGGACGGAACTTATGATTATGCCATGATGGTAGAACTACTGAAACGTAATTCGAGAAGATATGCCAAACGGCAAATGACATGGTTCAAAAATCAGGACGATTTCAAATGGTTCAATGCTGATGATTTTGAGGGAGTATATAAATATATACAAGCCGAAATGAGTATTAAATAAGCTAACTTAGGCCAGTATATTTATAGTTCAAACAGATATAACCAGTACTTTTTCTCAAACCTGGGTTCTATTTCCTTTAACCTGTAAAACCCCATACGTTCATATATATGACGGGCGGCGTCCATAAATTCAGAGGTATGCAACGCAACCGTTTTTTCACCTGTCTTTTTAGCATGGCCGAGACATAGCAGAATCAGATGTCTGCCAATACCCTTTCCATCATATTCTGTACGAACGCCAACCATTCTTAAATAACACCAGTCTTCCTGAAAAATAGCTGTCGGATTTCCGCTCGGAATATAATAGGCCATGCCCACAATTTCATTCCCATCTTCGCAGATAAAACAGGTTGATTTCCCCAATAAGTCAAGGTAAGTATTTTCGCTATCAAGGATTGTCTCCAGTTTTTTCCAGTTATCAGCAGTTAACTGGTTTTGAAACTGCCCAAAAGAATTTAGTCCAAGCACTCTAAGTTTTTCAATATCGGCAATTGTGGCAGTTCGGTAAGTGTATGGTTGCATAAGAACTATCGGCAGATTTTATTGATGATTGAAAGATTAAGCAGTTGTAAGTCTTTAAATCCTCCAGTAATCATATTGAATATATTGAGCAGTCTCATTAGACACCTCTTTTCCCAATAATTTTGACAATACATATAATGACATATCAATTCCTGCTGATACCCCTGCCGAAAGAATAATCCGCCCATTATCAACCCAGCGTTCTTCAGGCAATAAAGTTGTGTTAGGAGCAGCTTCTCTCATCTGTTCAACTGCTTTGAAATGCGTAGTAGCCGACAATCCTTCTAATAAACCTGCTTTCGCTAAAATCAATGAGCCTGTGCAAACCGAAAGCAACAATTCTACCTTTTCGTTCATGTTTTTTACCCATTCCAATAGTTTCAGATTATTCATTTCTCTTCTGGTGCCAAAGGGAGTACCATCAGGCTTAAATCCGCCACCGCCTGGAATCAGCAATATATCAGGTGTCGGGCAGTTGTCAAAGGTATAGTTAGCTTCTACCAGTAAACGATTCCTTGCGGCAATTTTTGGTTTTTCGGCTACTGTAAAAACCTGAAAATACCCTTCTCCTCCATTTTGTTTACCTGCCACGCCAAAAATCTCAAAGGGCCCTGTAAAGTCTAATACCTCTACCTCATCAAAAATAAAAATCCCTACCGATTTCATAAGTAAAAAAAATTAAAAGCCTGATTTGTTGAATATTTCCGGCAATAAAGGGGAAAATCTGTAAATCATGCAAACTCGAATTGTTACTCTCGCAAATTAGATTTTTCTTTGCAAAAACTTTCAGATTGAATGCAGAAAATTACTATTGCCGTTGATGGCTATTCGAGTTGTGGAAAAAGTACAACAGCCAAAAAAGTGGCAAAAAAATTAGGCTACAGTTATATTGATACAGGTGCCATGTATCGTTCGGTAACCCTCTATTTCCACGAACACCATGTAACACTCACCAACGATAAAGAAATAGAAAAAGCCCTCGAAAATATTCATATCGAGTTCCGCCATAATCCGAACGATGGCAGAAACGAAACCTTTTTGAACGGCTTGAACGTAGAAGACGAAATCAGAAAACTATATATTGCCAATCAGGTAAGTGAGGTAAGTGCCATTGCCGCTGTAAGGCACGCTATGGTAGCCCAACAACGCCGGATGGGTAAAAAGAAAGGAGTGGTAATGGACGGCAGAGACATAGGCACGGTAGTTTTTCCTGATGCTGAATTGAAGATTTTCATGACCGCCGACCCTATAATCAGAGCCAATCGCCGCCAAATAGAACTGGCCGAAAGAGGCGATTTAGTAGATTTGGAAGATATTATTGAAAATATCAAAAAAAGGGATTTGATTGATACTACCCGCAAAGAAAGCCCTTTAAGAAAAGCGGATGATGCCATTGAAGTAGATACTTCTTTCATGACGCTTGATGGACAAGTAGAGGTAGTGTGCGGTTTGGCTGAGGAGGCGTTGGCAAGGGCAGTAAAAAAAGCGACTTCTTAAATTGCCATGCAATCATTCGATTATATCATAGTAGGGCAAGGCATTGCAGGGTCTTTGTTGGGCTATCAGCTTATAAAGGCAGGCAGGCGGGTAATGGTACTGAATGATGAATCGATTCCTACTTCTTCGGCGGTTGCCGGAGGGATATTTAACCCTATTACCGGGAAAAACCTTGATAAAACCTGGTTGGCCGATACTATTTTCCCCTATTTCAAAACGTTTTATCTCTCGCTCGAAAAAGAAACACATAGCCATTTCTATCACGAAACCAACCTTTTTCGCCCTTATGCGAATGAACAGCAACGGAAGCATTTTTTGCGACTGACTGATGAGTTTGATTTAGATAAATACATTTCTTTGGTAAAGCCTGACAGGTATAGTGAAATAGAAAATCATTTAGGTGGGCTTTATACTACCTCTGCAGGTTGGGTAGATGTACCCCTGATGATAGAATCACTCAGGCAATTGTTTATACAATCGGAGGCTTATAAAGCTGAAAGATTTGATTATAAGGCTTTAGATATTTCAGATACACAGGTTGTCTATAAAAATTTTCAGGCTTCAAAAATCATTTTTTGTGAAGGTTATTATGCCTCACAGAATCCTTATTTCAATTGGCTACCCTTCAATCCGGCAAAAGGTGAAACGTTGATTGCCACAATGCCCGACTATTCCATCACAGAGATTGTCAATCAGGGCACATGGATTATTCCGTTGGGCAGTGAGCAATGCAGATTCGGATCAACCTATGTGTGGAATAGTTTAGACTGGCAAACAACCCCAGAAAGTAAAGAGACAATTACAGAAAAAACTGATAAATTTCTTAAAACTTCTTATACCATTACCCATCAGCAGGCAGGTATCCGTCCGACTACGAAAGACCGTCGCCCCTTCTTAGGCAACCATCCTGCCTATTCAAACGTCTTTGTTTTCAACGGTTTAGGCACCAAAGGGGTATCGTTGGCGCCCTACTTTGCCAGTGAGCTATTATTTTTTTTAGAAAACGATAAAGATTTACTACCTGAATCGAACATTCGAAGGTTTTATTCGTTATATTCGTTATAAGATTAAGCATAAAACCCATAATCCAGGATAATATAGATTGAGACCCGATTTAAGGAGCGGGGTTATACAGAGAGCTATGGAAAAAATCTCTACTTTTCGTCGAAGCGTTATTCGCTTATTTACCATTAATGCTCTTATTTTCATAGGAATACAAACTGCTTTTGCCCAAAGTTATTTTTCATCAACCCAGGAAGAGTTTGGTAAAAACCGTATTCAGGAAAAAAGATTTGAATGGCTAACCATCAGAAGTAATAATTTTGAGTTTAATTATTACAGAGGGGGTGATAAAATTGCCCAGAGTGCTGCCAAACTCTCAGAAAGCGAGTATGACCGAATCACCGAGTTGTTAGGGTATACACCTTTTACAACCATGAAGATTTTTCTGTATAATTCGCCAAAAGACTTAGCCCAGAGTAATATTGGTCTTACTGCCCCTATCGACCTTGATGGCAGTATTCTTAACCTCGCCAAGTCAAGGGTACAGATTGCGTATACAGGTAATGAGGAAACTTTCAAAAGAGAATTAATCAGACAGATTTCCCGTTTGTTTGTCTATGATATGCTTTACGGAGGTTCGCTGAAAGAAGTTTTACAAAGCTCTCTTTTGTTGACTGTACCTGAGTGGTACATGGCAGGGATAGCGGCTTATATTTCAGAGAATAACGAAGACCCTATCATGCTCGACCGTTTACGTGCGGCCGTGATGAAGAACAAAGACAAGAAGATTTCTCATCTGGAAGGTAAAGATGCTGAGTTAGTAGGCCAATCTATCTGGAATTACATTGCTATGCGTTATGGCAAAGATAATATCTCCAATATTCTTAACCTTACTCGTATCATCCGTACAGAAGAATCAAGTATCACAAGCACTTTAGGTATTTCTTACAATCGGTTCATGAAAGAATGGAAAGAGTTCTACATGAGTAGTGCGTATGCAAATGTCAACGAAAAAAATGACGAGCCTGAGAAAAAAACCATTGTTTCGCCTAAAATAGAGCTTTCAAAACCTAAAGAAAAACTGGTTCTGGAAAAAGGTGAAATTGATACAGATAATTACGAGTTCGATGCCGAAAATATTATTAAATCTCTGGCAAACGAAACTGCCAGAAACAAGATTGATAATACAGATAAAACGACCCCTAAATTAGGACGTTACAGAGAAACCTTAAAAATCAAAGGGCCGTTTGCGTATGAGAATATCATGATTGCCAACGACGTGAAATCTGATTTTTTAATGGACCCTGTAAGACGTATGGGGATGAAAAATACGCTGGTACTGAATGATTTATTAGAAAACCACAATATCAAATTAGGGTTGTTTATCACTCCGGTATTAAGAAACCATGACATTTTCATGGAATATAACAATAATACCAAACGGGTTGACTGGGGTTTAGGCATCATGCGCCGTTCTATTTCATTCGGAGAATTAGACAACCGTAGTTTGTACCTGTTCCGTCCGCTTAATATCAATACACCGCCAACGGCCATTATTGCCATTGACAGAAGATTGTATTTCAATAAGTTTTCTGCCTATGCCAACTATCCGTTCAGTCGTAACCTGCGTGCAGGTATCTCTCCTTTCCTGATGACCACAAACGATGTGGATTTGATTGAATTAGGACGCAAAAATTTAAGTTCGACTTATTTAGGATATAAAGCAGAAATCGTTTACGATAATACGACTCCGCTATTCAGCAAAGTACTGACAGGCACACGTGCCAAACTTCGTTTAGAACGTTCGTATAGCCTGACTTCAAATACCGAAAATTTCAGCCGTCTGGTAGTTGATGCCCGTCATTATCAAAGAATACTGAAAAGCCTGATTTTTGCTGCTCGTTTATCTTACAGCCGCTCTTTGGGCAATGCACCAAAAGTAACTTTCCTTGGTGGTGTTGAAAACACAATCAACCGTACTGTAGAGACAACCAACGGACAAGGCACGGGTGTTCCCCGTGATTTACGTGATATTCTTTTCTACGATTATGCCGGTAATCTCAGAGGCTTTAACTTTGCCAAACTCTATGGTACAAGCCACTTATTAACCAATTTCGAACTACGGCTGCCATTGGCACAGTATTTCTCTAAAGGCTCGCTTACGTCTAATTTCTTACGTAATATGCAATTTGTAGGATTTAGTGATATTGGTACAGCCTGGTATGGCAATAAAGGGCCATTCAATCGTCAGAACAGTTTGAATACAGAAGTGATTGGTGGAGGAGATAACCCTTTCAGAGCAACTGTAACCAACTTTAAAAATCCTTTCCTGGTTGGGTATGGCGTCGGCCTGAGAACCACTATTTTAGGGTATTTTGTGAAAGCTGATTATGCCTGGGGCCTTGAAGACAAAGAAGTAAACAAGCCTAAGTTATATATTTCGCTTGGTTACGATTTTTAAAAGACAGATAGTCTTTGGATAAATTCATCCGAAGTAAGATAGAAAAACCCGTTCATACCGAATGGGTTTTTCGTTTGTTTAATACAACCTTATGACCCCCACAGACAGGCGAATTCAGCAAACAGCCGTTCTCTACAACCAGTTGATTAATTTCTTCTGGACTATTCTGGCGTTTGTACCTGTGGTTTATTTCTGTTATCAGTATCTGCCGCTCAGACTCTTATATGTATTTGGCGGTATCAGTTGTATAGTTATTTTTATACCTGTTTCATGGCTCAATCAAATACAGTTAAGTCAATCTTCTAAAGTTTATGCCCGAATCGGTATCCGGTTTATCAAGAAATATACGCAGGATGGCGACCGGGTAAATCAGTTTATCAAAAAGCAACATCCACAATATAAATATATTGCCAATAAACACGACATAAAAAAGCTGATTGGAAAGTCTTACATGCAGGAAAAATTCCATTACCTCATTTTTATATTCTTTCTATGTCTTACCATTTATGCCTTGATGCTTGGGTTGATAGGCTGGGCTGTTTTCATTGCTATTGCTAATATTATCTATAATCTCTATCCTATTTTTCTTCAACAATATAACCGAATCAGAATCAATTATTTATTGAAAAGGCAAGCAGAAACTTAGTTGCGAACTTCTTTTTATTAACCACTTTACTAAACCCACTATCATGAACCACTTTCCTGTTATTACGTCAACACTTTCAGAAAATCACCTTGCTTTATTTTTACAGGCTAAATACAACCTTACTTCAGCCACTACCTGCCGATTATTGAAAACAGGCATTAATCATGTATATCTTGTTACTGACGGAGAAAAGAAATCGGTTTTCAGAGTATATAGTCTCAATTGGCGTAGTGAGCCCGAAATTGCCGAAGAAATCAGGTTGTTAAACCTTCTGAAAGAAAATCAACTTCCGGTTTCGTATCCTATGGCTGATGCACACGGAAATTATATCCAGACACTCAACGCTCCCGAAGGAGAAAGATTTGGCGTGATGTTTTCGTATGCCAAAGGTGAAAAGATTCTCAATTTTTCAGCTGAATTACATGAGAAAATCGGTGTAATAATGGCAAAGTTTCATCAGATAACTCACAATCTTTATCTAAACAGAGTTACTTATACACCCGAAAAAGTACTCTTAGATTCACCTCAGCACTTCTTTGGCTTTTTGCCTGATGATACCCCTGAAGTAGGGTTTATCAGATATGCTCAGAAGCATCTGTTAAACAAATTGAAACAAGTAGATGAAATAAAGCTAAGAATAGGAGTAGTACATTTCGACATCTGGTTTGATAACCTGAATATATCGGAAGAAAAAGAAGTTACCCTGTTTGATTTTGATTTCTGCGGTAATGGCTGGTTATGTTACGATATAGCATATTACATTTTGCAGATATATGGTACTGAAACTGATGAAAACGAATACAAACAAAAGGCAGAAAGTTTTCTGAAAGGCTACGAATCAATTACACCTATCAGCGATGAGGAAAGGCACATTTTGCCTTTATCGGGCGAGTGTGTTTATCTGTTTTATCTGGGTGTACAATGCCAGCGGTTTAATAACTGGTCAAATACATTTATCAATGAAGTTTATCTGAAAAGATTCATAAATTTACGTATCAAAAGATGGTTTGACTATAATAAATTAGGCGAATGATGACCAACACCGAAATTATTACCCACAGGCTTTATAACCAGCAAATCACTGAAACGCAATTTACCAAACCAGAGGAGATAGTCTCGTGGCTGGTAGCAGTACAGGCACAGGAATACGCCATGTCAAAATGGGCAATCGGTCTTAGACTCAATGGTGTAAAAGAAGCTGAGGTAGAACAAGCTATTAATGATGGCCGGATTCTGCGTACACACGTCATGCGTCCGACCTGGCACTTTGTAGCCCCTGCCGACATCAGATGGTTACTTGCCTTAACTGCTCCGAGAGTACACGCTTTCAATGCCTTTCAGTACCGGAAAAATGGTTTGGATAGTAAGGTATTCAACAAGTGTAATGATATTATGGTCAAAAACCTCGAAGGCGGCAAATCACTCACACGAGCCACTCTAAACGCTGCTTTTCAGGAAGCAGGTATTGTAACAGATACAATTGGGTTAAGTTGCATTATGATGCAGGCCGAATTAGATGGACTAATTTGCAGTGGCCCACGACAAGGAAAACAATTCACCTATGCTTTGATTGATGAACGAGTGCCCCCTACCCAACCACTGAGTCAGGAAGAAGCGCTTAGCCAACTGGCGTTAAGGTATTTTACAAGCCGGGGGCCTGCTACTGTACAGGATTTTGTATGGTGGTCGGGGTTAACCATGAAAGAAGCCCGGACAGGTATCGCAAACCTGCCACCGTATTTTATTCATACTAAAATTGACGGGCAGGAATACATTTATGCACCTGGAAACCCGAAAGAAGCAGAACATCCCAGACATTCGTTTTTAATGCCTGATTATGATGAATATGGCATTGCTTACAAACACCGTGATGCTATTTTTTTGCCAAAGGAAAAAAATAATCCGGAAGGCAGAAAGCCGACTTTTCCTTTTAATCGCATGATAATTGTGAACGGAACGATTGTAGGGGCATGGCAGCGAACCATTAAAAATAAAGAGGTAATTGTAGAAGTAGCTCCTTTCTATACCTATAACGAGCAGGAAAATGCCATTGTAGAAAAATCTGTTAACCGCTTTAAAACTTTCTTTGGCGGAGGCATTGATGACATAGAATAATTGCTGCAATATGAGTCTGACTACTTTTATTCCGAATGATGCACTGAAACCTTATTTAAGGTTATTGGCGATTTCTGAGGCAACTCAGGAAACGGAATACAAGGTTTTACCCGGTACTTCGCTCGTAATGGGTTTCCAGTATCGGGGACGTTTATCTACTCTTGAAAACACGGCTTTGAAGCCCTTGGATACAGCCGGAATTACAGGTTTGCAGGATAAATTCAGAGTATTTAAAAATTCAAAAGATATTGGTACTGTTCTGGTGTTTTTCAATGAAACCGGAGCCGCTTATTTTTTCAGAGAACCTATCCATGAATTGTTTGGTGAAAGCATTTCGCTGGACAACTTTGTCAACAAATCATGGCTCAATGCCATTGAAGAAAAATTATCAGAAGCATCAACGCATCAGGAGCGAATTAATAGTATTGAGCAATTCCTGATGGCACGTCTTCAACCCATTCAGACTGACACACTGGTACAATCAGCTATTCAGCAGATTCAGTTAGCTAAGGGCAACATCAGAATCAGCGAATTGGCTAAGCAATTATACACCAGCAAAAGTCCGCTTGAAAAACGATTCAGAAAAATTGTAGGTGCCTCCCCTAAAAAGTTTGCCTCTATTGTCAGATTCAATGCTTTACTCAAAAGCCATTCACCTGAAAAATCATTGACCGAATCAGGTTACGAAGCAGGATATTTCGACCAGGCCCATTTTATCCATGATTTCAAGGCTTTTACAGGAGAGACGCCGGAGGGGTATTTTGGGAAGGAATAATATATTATTATACAAAATTCCGTAGAGACGCATTGCATGCGTCTTCAAAGGGCTATGAATAGAGAAAATGTATTTATTGGCTAAAAACGATTCATCAATTAACATTTATTGGTCAGGATATTCCAAAGGAGACGCATGCAATGCGTCTCTACGAAAATGGTTAGAATAAATAAATATTTTTCAATGAAAGAACTATTTAACAATAGATACAGGGTTCCATCAGCACGGTTAGATTCATGGAACTACGCTCATGCAGGTATGTATTTTATAACCATCTGTACTAAAAATAGAGAAGCACATTTTGGTAATATTCATGAATCTGCCTTGATTCCGAGTGAAATAAGAAAAATTGCTTGGGTAGAATGGTTTAAGGCTGCTGAATTAAGGCCTGATATGAATATAGAGTTAGGTGAATTTGTAGTAATGCCTAATCATATCCATGGTATAATAATGATTAGTAGAAATCAATTTAATAAACCCACCTACAGTAATGTCATTGAACCACAAAACCATTTTTCACCACAATCTAAAAATCTGGCATCAATTATCAGAGGTTATAAGGGTGCTGTCAGTTCCTATGCTAAAAATAACAATATTGTATTCGATTGGCAATCACGCTTTCATGAGCATATTATTCATTCAGAAGATGATTATCAAACTATCGCTACCTATATCATAAATAACCCTGCAAAATGGGAAGAAGACAGCTTATTTAATATTCAGTTGAATAAAATTCAATATTCATAGATGCTTATGCAATCACTCGGTTAACCACACGTCATTAAAGAATCCATTAAACATTAATTCCATAAAACCACCTCATCAATGAAAACCACCAAATTATTAATCTTATTCAGCGTTTTCTTAGTTAATATCACATCGTTGGCACAAACCAAACGCCTCGACATTAAACATTTAACGGGCAATTTCTATGTGTATATTACCTATAATGACTACAAAGGCACGTTATATCCTGCCAATAGTATGTATGTAGTAACCAAAGATGGAGTAGTAATGATTGATACGCCCTGGGATGAAAATCAGATGTTGCCTTTATTAGACAGCATAGAAAAAAGGCATAACAAAAAAGTAGTGATGAGTATTTCGACTCATTTTCATGCCGACCGTACCGCAGGATTAAATATTCTGAGAGCCAAAGGCATAAAAACCTATTCGAGTGTACATACCTATGAGCTTTGCAAGAAATTTAAAGAACAGGAAGCAGAATATCATTTTACTAAGGATACTACCTTTCAAGTAGGCGAATACAATTTTAAGACCTATTATCCGGGTGAGGGTCATGCACCTGATAACATTATGGTATGTTTTGAAAAAGACAAGGTATTATATGGAGGTTGCTTTATCAAAAGTACTGAAGCGACTGATGTAGGCAATTTATCAGATGCCAATCCGATAGCATGGGAAAAATCATTGGCACGTTCTATAAGAAAATATCCTACCCCTAAGTATGTAATTCCAGGACATTTATCATGGGGAAGCAATAAAACCATGCAATACACCCTCGAATTAGTGAAGAAATATAATCGTACAAAAAAATAACTATAAGAGACCGACTATAATATCAGAGTGCACTACCGGGTGGTTCTTTTTATATTGGTTATTACACCAATAAGCTATTTTCAATCGTCAATACAAATATAAGTATTTTTACTTATATTTGTATTAAATCAATTTTTACTTCATCATGAAATGGGCATATAGTATCGAGCAGAAAATGAAAGCCGCTATGGTGTTGACGGTTATTTTCGTTTTTTTATTTATCAAGAATGTGTCCGATAAAAGGCATTTCCATGAGTTAGGTGATAGCTTCTCGGCAGTCTATGAAGATCGTCTGATGGCAGAAAGTTATATCTATGAATTATCAAATCATTTATCAAGAAAAAAATTACTGGTAGATGATTGTAATACCCAGGAGGATTTCAACCATATTAAGGATAAAATAAAGTCTCATAATACTGCTATTCAGACCTTAATTGGCTCGTATGAAAAAACCAGACTGACTCCTACAGAAGAGGTCTTATTTAAGAATTTCAAGAAAAAAATAGCTGATGGATTGGCTTTAGAGCAAAAGCATATTCATCAGTCTGATTTCAGTAACGCAGCAAATGCCAGACCTATATTAGACGAGGCTTTTTATGGCATGCTGAATACGCTCAATCATCTGTCAAATATTCAGATTACAGAAGGTGCCAAACTCAATAAATCTTCTCAGAAAATTGTTCTTGGTTCAGCTTCAGATACCCATTTTGAACTGACTTTATTAATTGTTTTAGGAACAATTATTCTTACCTTGATTTTTACATCAAATTCAACGATGCCAAAGACGCCACGAGATGCTTCTTTGAATTAAATCAAAATGCAAAGCCTTACATTATCGGGGATAGATTTAATACCCCAAGCTAATAAATATATCAGAATTTGCCTATTATCGGTGGCTGAGCGCAGTCGAAGCCCCGAGGCACTTGATAAAATGATAAATTAGGGGGCTTTCTACATCGGCAAGTGGCTTCGGTTCCGCTCATCCACCGAGAGGTATTGAATTCATAAAATTAAAAGAGGCTCCGATTTCTCAGAGCCTCTTTCATTTTATTGCTTCAATCTGAACACCACTCCCCCCAAAGGCGGCAGTGAGATTTCAATAGAATTATCTTTGCCATGCAAAGGAATTTTGTTGGTATCTACATTGATATTTACCACACCTGTTCCCCAATATTTCTGGTCATCGCTGTTAAATATTTCTTCATAAGTACCGGCTGCTGGTACGCCGATTCTATAAGGTGAGCGAGGTATAGGGGTAAAGTTCAATACCACTACTATTGTATCTTTTTCATTAAAGCCCTTACGTGCATATACAATTACTGCGTTTTCACGGTCGCTGGTATCAATCCATTCAAAACCATCAGGTGAGAATTGCTTGTCGAACAAGGCTGCTTCATTTCTATACATCTTATTCAAATCTTTCATCAACTCGTTTACACCTTTGTTTGGCTGATGCTCCAATAAATGCCAGTCTAAACTTGTCTTAAAATTCCACTCGGCATATTGTGCAAATTCTCCACCCATAAACAAGAGTTTTGTACCTGGGTGTGTAAACATATAAGTAAACAACAAGCGGAGATTTGCAAATTTTCTCCACTGATCGCCCGGCATTTTTTCAATCAAAGAACCTTTGCCATACACTACTTCGTCGTGCGAGAGTGGCAACATAAAGTTTTCGGAGAAACCATAAACCAGACTGAATGTTATGTCGTTCTGATGCCATTTACGATACATCGGGTCTTTGGCAAAATAGCGCAGGGTATCATTCATCCAACCCATCATCCACTTCATACCAAAGCCTAAGCCACCTGTATAAACCGGTCTTGAAACCCCCGGAAATGCCGTTGATTCTTCGGCAATGGTTTGTGTATCAGGGAAACTTCTGTAAATTTCTTCGTTTAACTCTTTGAAAAGAGAGATTACCTCCAGGTTTTCTCTGCCACCAAAAATATTCGGTATCCACTCTCCGGCATTACGTGAATAATCACGATAGAGCATAGAAGCTACCGCATCTACTCTTAGCCCATCGGCATGAAACCTGTCTAACCAGAAAAGGGCGTTGCTTATCAGAAACGAACGTACTTCATAACGTCCATAGTTGAAGATATAGCTCTTCCAGTCAGGGTGATAGCCCTGGCGAGGGTCTTCGTGTTCATAAAGTGCCGTTCCATCAAAACGATAAATCCCATGCGCATCGTTCGGATAGTGTGAGGGTACCCAGTCTAATAATACGCCAATATCATTGATATGCAGTTGCTCTACCAGATACATAAAATCCTGTGGTGTACCAAATCGGCTACTGGTTGAGAAATAGCCTGTTATCTGATAACCCCACGACGGTTCGTAAGGGTGTTGCATCACAGGCATAAACTCTACGTGTGTAAAGCCCATTTCTTTTACATAAGGCACAAGTGTATTGGCAATTTCACGATAGGTCAATCGGCGTTCGGGGTCGCCCGGGTCACGTTGCCATGAGCCTAAGTGTATTTCATAGACTGAAATAGGTGCATTTAGTGCATTTTTCTGGCGGCGTGTCTGCATCCACTCCTTATCTTTCCATTCATACCAGGTATCCCAGATAATTGATGCTGTTTTAGGTGGGTGTTCCCAATTCAGGGCATAAGGGTCGCCTTTTTCAAAATCAGCGCCTGTGTTCGATGATATAAAATATTTATAAACCTCACCATTGCCTATATTCGGAATCCAGCCTTCCCAGATACCCGAACCATCCCAACGGGAACTTAAGGGGTGAGAACCCCGATTCCAGCCATTAAAATCACCCACAACCGATAAATATCGGGCATTAGGTGCCCATACGGCAAAATATGTACCTATGACTCCCTGATTTTCCACTACGTGCGAGCCCATCTTTTCGTACAAACGGTAATGCTTGCCTGCCTTGAAAAGATTAATATCAAAATCGGTAAATAAACTGAATGGCTCTACGTTTTTGAAACTGGGGCTACTGCTTTCCTGAGGTTCTTCTTGTTTCTTGGTAGAAGTCGTTTTCTTTGCCATAGGTCGAAGCTAATAATGTTTTGTTTTCTAATGGGTAAAAATAGAGTAGTGGTTCTACAATTCCAAGAAGCACCGTATATTTGTCATTGAAAATATTTCTTGCTAAATTTCTATCGCTACTAAGATTATTTATAAAATCTCATAACAACATTCAAATGACTGCACCATTAGCCGAACGTCTGCGTCCGAAAAAATTAGATGACTATATCGGTCAGGAACATATCTTAGGCAGAAACAAACCGCTCCGCAAAGCTATTGAAGCCAATCTGGTACCCTCTATGATTCTGTGGGGTCCTCCGGGCACAGGTAAAACCACCTTGGCTTTATTGATTGCAGAAACTACTAAAAGGCAGTTTCATCAACTAAATGCGGTGAGTTCAGGGGTAAAAGAGTTACGTGAAGTCATCAATCGTCCGTTAGGTTTATTCCCTCCTATTGTGTTTATTGATGAAATTCATCGCTACAATAAATCTCAGCAGGATTCGCTATTAGCAGCCGTAGAAAAAGGACAGATTACGCTGATTGGTGCTACTACCGAAAATCCTTCTTTTGAAATTAATGGAGCGGTACTTTCCCGCTGTCAGGTATATGTATTAGAATCTTTTGGCGAAAAAGAATTAAAAGAACTGACAGACAGAGCAATTAAAGAAGATGTAGAGTTAAAAAAAAGAGAGATAAAAGTAGCCTCTTATGAGGCACTAATGCGTATTTCTGGTGGCGATGGACGGAAACTGTTGAATCTGCTTGAAATCATTACTTTTTCTTATCCACCAGACTCACCCATAGTGATTACAGATGACTTGGTAGAAGAAGTAGCGCAACGCAACATTGCACGTTATGATAAATCGGGAGAGCAGCATTATGATATTATTTCGGCTTTTATAAAGTCTCTGCGGGGGTCAGACCCTAATGCGGCTTTGTATTGGATGGCACGCATGTTAGTAGCCGGAGAAGATGTAGAATTTATCGCCCGACGTATGCTGATTTTAGCTTCGGAAGACATCGGTAATGCCAATCCAACGGCTGTAATCATGGCAAATAACTGTATGCAGGCGGTCAAAACCATTGGCTACCCCGAAAGTAGAATTATCCTTTCACAAACGGCAATTTATCTGGCAACTTCGCCCAAATCAAATGCCTCTTATGTAGCTATTGATAATGCCATTGCTTTGGCTGAAAAGACTGCGCACCTGCCTGTACCTCTATCTTTGCGAAATGCACCCACCAAACTGATGAAACAGATTGGCTACGGCAAAAACTACAAATATGCCCACAACTATGAGGGCAACTTTACCAAACACAACTTTCTGCCTGATGAACTGAAAGGCACTAAACTTTACGAACCAAGCAACAATGCCCGTGAAAATGAAATCCGCCGACAATTACAAGCCTGGTGGGCAGAGTGGTATGGGTATTGAGTGTGTTTCCAGCATTTTTCTTAACCAACCTTTCGGCTGAATATTCCCCAAAGGCAAGGCTGTGTAGGGTTGTGCGTACAATGGGGATTGGTTGGTGATATAATGGGTGTTGCGGAGTTGGGCGATAGTTGAGAGGGTGAGGAGGGTTAGTATTGTTAGTAGGGTTGATTTCATGGGATATTAAAATTGTAATTTATATATAAGTGCGAAATTAACGAAAAGTACAAGTCATAGGAAAGAGTTATTTAATCATAATGATGTATTGTCGAGAAAATGAGCAATAAAGGATTGGGAGTTTGAGTACTTTTTTATATTGCTTAAAATCATATCTTCAATAATTTTATTTTGTGCGTCAGATATATTAGTATTTTCAATTTCTAATAGTCTTTTTGTAATAAAACTGGAGACATTCGGGTCTTTAAGTGCCATTTGCGTTGTTAAAAACTTACCTCCAATGGGGTTTACTTTAGAGTTTGGAAAGTTATTACTATTAATTCCAGCAATATTTCCTACAAAAATGAAGTAAGGAATAAGGCAATAAAAATATGATACTTTATCGGTAAATAATACTTGAGTATCAATCATACGAGTAAAAAAGAAATTCGCTCCACGTATTTCTTTTGGAGCGTTGACTATAAAGGATGTCATTCCAATATAAATTTCATTAAAATCAGTCGGGAAAATTTCTTTATTCAGAAATTGGCGTAATTCGATTTCGCAATTTATCATTTGCTGTTTGAATGAAGACTCATCATAAACCTTTCTATCTATATTTACTATAAGTGACCGCCAAAAAAGTGAGGCGACGAATTTAAATAACATCTCATTATACTCATAAGTTATTTTTACTCCCGAAATACTTGGGTGAAAAAATTTATTAGCAAACCATGTTTCATACTTACTAAATTTATCTTCGCAGTCAGCGCATAATAAGTATTGTTTCTTACCGTCTTGAAGGGGGATATTAGGATTACCTAATCCTCTAAGCCTGCCAGTTGCCGATGTTTTTTAATCCAACGAGAAACGAATTTTGGTATAATATGACTTTCTTCTAACTCTTTATTTATTTGACATAATTTGCATATACCTGTTACTTTCATTTCTTTTCTTTTTAAATAAATTGATTCTAACCCTTACTTGCATCCATACCAATTGGTGAGTTAAATTTAAGAAAATTTATACATGAACTCTATATATCAATAAAAAAGCCTTGTCCATTCCCACAGACAAGGCTTTCCTATGTGTTTACCAAACCCCCTTACAAATTCCCTTTCTTCAACTCTTTCACCGCATAATCAGCAGCTCTGGCTGTTAATGCCATATAAGTCAATGATGGATTTTGGGTGGAGGTTGAAGTCATACATGCACCGTCGGTTACGAATACGTTTTTGCATTCGTGCAGGGCATTCCATTTATTGAGTAGTGAGTTTTTAGGGTCTTTACCCATTCTTACCCCACCCATTTCGTGAATATCCAAGCCGGGAGTACGGTTAGAATCGTTGGTACGAATATTTTTGAAACCTGCTTTAGTGTACATTTCAGTCAATTGCTCAAAGAAATCTTTCACCATTTTGCGGTCGTTATCATCATAAT
Organism: Emticicia agri; assembly: GCF_004168285.1. GTDB lineage: Bacteria > Bacteroidota > Bacteroidia > Cytophagales > Spirosomataceae > Emticicia > Emticicia agri. The sequence continues at coordinate 109,190 of NZ_SEWF01000008.1, forward strand.
CTACCGAAATACTTAATTGCGGAATACCCCAGGGGTCAAGCTTCGATTTATCCAATCTTACATAGTTGCTCTCTTTCGGAATGGTTTCTCCCATCATGTGAGAGCCTACGCTCCATACATTACTCAGATATGGATTCAACAAGCCGTGTTTCAAATCTTCACCCATCGCGCTTCTATCATCACGCATATATCTGCCTGCCTGAAAACCGGACGCATACCCACGCAAGAAATCAGTTTCCTGCTTGAATACATTGCGGAAACGTGGGATATAAGGCGAGTTCGGACGACGACCGTCGGTCGTGCTATCCAGATAGCCTTCATACTCGGCATTGATAGTGGCCGTATAATTATGAAAAGCTACATATTTACCCAATAAACCATTATCATTCCCCAAACCATTCGGGAAACGGCTTGAAATGGAGTTTAACAGAATCAGGTTTGAGTTCAATGCTGCGGCATTGACAAAGATAATGCGGGCATAATACTCAGTCATTTGCTTAGTATTGGCATCAATCACTCTTACCCCTGTAGCTTTGCCTTTCTTCTCATCATAAATGATTGAATGTACGACCGAATCAGGGCGCAACGTCATTTTTCCCGTCTTAGCCGCCCAAGGCAAAGTAGAAGCATTACTGCTGAAATACCCACCAAACGGACAACCACGCTCACAGATAGTGCGGTGCTGGCATTGCGCTCTTCCCTGGTCAAGATGTATCTTTTTAGGTTGGGTAATATGCGCACAACGACCCATAATAATATGACGGTCGTTATAGTTTTTAGCTACCTGCTGGCTGAAATATTTCTCTACGCAGTTCATTTCGTGAGGTGGTAAAAATTCACCGTCAGGTAAACTTGCCAGCCCATCTTTATTGCCTGAAATCCCTGCGAATTTCTCTACATGGCTATACCAAGGAGCAATATCTTCATAACCAATCGGCCATTCTACGGCAAATCCATCACGACCGGGGCCTTCAAAATCGTATTTCGACCAGCGTTGGGTTTGTCTTGCCCAGAGTAGCGATTTACCACCTGTCTGATACCCACGAATCCAGTCGAAGGGTTTTTCCTGTACATAAGGATGCTCGGCGTCTTTTACGAAGAACTGCTGTGTGCCTTCATAAAAAGCATAGCATTTGCTTACAATCGGATTGGCGTCTTTTACCTCTTTTTTCAACTGTCCCCGATGTTCAAACTCCCACGGTTGCATCATGGTTGTCGGGTAATCGGTTACGTGTTTTACTTCTTTTCCACGCTCTAAAACGAGGGTACGAAGCCCTTTGCCTGTTAATTCTTTGGCAGCCCAACCGCCACTGATACCTGAACCGATAACGATGGCATCGAAAGTTTGCGCCGCAATGGCATCTATATTAAAATAGGTCATGATTATACATTTGATTGGTTAGGTATTTATTTGCCTGTCTGAGCTTTGACAGGTACACAGCCATGATAACGTCCCGGAATAAATTCAAAGACCCGCAGGTTGGTCATCACATATTCAGAATTAAGATACCCCTGAATCGTCAGGTTTTTCACTAATCTGATAAATCCTTTTTCAGTATCCGTGCCCGATTTATCCATTTTATTTAATATCGCCAGTTTCTGAGCAGGCTCGGCCTCAACAAAGGCCTTGTTATACTCTTTTTTAGCTATATCATCAGCTGCTATCAGACCTTTCGCAAAGGTGTCCTGTGCTTTAGCATCATAGCAATCGGCTACCATAAGCGTAACAAATTTGTCTATGTTCAGTTCTTTGGCACCGGGTGTATCTGTTTTCGGAATAATGGTTTCTACGATTTCTGCCAGTAAGGCTTCTTGTGAAGTAGAAAGAAGGGTATCAGATTGATGGAGTGTTTCCTTGCTCCAGGCATTAGCCCATGAAGGGAGTACAAGTGTACTGCCAATACTCATGGCAAATGTTTTTATGGCCGCTCGTCGTTGCATTGTAGTGTCAGGGATGAAAAATTTACGCAATTTACAGATTTATCGGCAAAAACGTTTAAGCATTTTTGGAATCACTGGTAGAGAACAAATAATGCCGGGAGATATTTTAATTTACCTCGATGTAAGCGTAGTTAGGCAAGGTTTTTCACGGAGTAAATACCAATGATTTGATAACTTAAGTATCAGCGAATTAATTCGCCGGCTAAAATAACAATGGAATAATTATAGTATGTAATGCGGACTTAAGTCCGCATATGTAAGATGATAATACCTTTGTTTTCATAGCCACCGACTTCAGTCGGTGAAACTTGGTAGATATACCCTACTGCCCCTCAATCTTCGTTACAACCATATAAGCCTGGCGGTTGCCTTTTTCGTCAAATTGTTCTGTTTTTACCATTCCTACCCCTTTTGCCAGGTATTCTACACATTTCAGTGTGCGATTGCCCATAAATTTCATATTCATGGTATAGGTAATTTTGGCACATTCAAATTTACCGGCAGGAGTTTCTATAGTCTCATAGGCTTCTACCTTGCGGTTGGTAATATTGGCATTCATATTCATTAGAGTCATGCCACCTTCAAATCCGGTTTTCACATTGATACTGGCATCTTTCAGGATATCGCCCACTTTTAAATCTCTCGGATAGACCATCTGGTCGCCTGTAACGGTTACTTTCATGTCCGGTGATTTTGGCATGGCATCGCTGGTAATGTTACGAATATCAGTATAATAGTCCCCACCAACACATTTGCCTGTCGATTCACTTTTCGATAGCAATTTACCTTTCGCATCATATGCTTCATGGGCAAATGCCATTGATATACCCCCATCAATGGGTTTATAATCTATTACCTCATATTTTGTCGTAACAGTAGGTTTATCTTTTTTGTCATAAGAGGTCATTTCTACTTTCATTCCTTTTTTGAAAGCAAAATAACCCCCACAGTCTTGTGCAGTTAATAAATAGCTGTGGAACAGCATAGCAAATGCAAACAGAAGCGAGAGCGTTTTTTTCATGGTCTTGGTATAGTTTTGATTGATACCCCTAATAAACTCATATTATCAGCTTTTAGTGTTTCATTGACCCTATTAAACGTAAAAATTTATTAAGCGTTCTGCTAAACACTAAAACCATTCATTTTTCTATTCTTTTGTTACAATTTCGTCTAAATTCAGCATGGCATTAGCCGTAACAGCCATAGCCGCCATTTTAGGAGAAACATCTGACCTACCAAAGAATTTGTAGGCTTCTGTGGGGTGTCTGGTATATTCCTGTTCGGTTTGTCGGTAGAGTTTGGTCAATACCTGTAATTTCCGGTTATCAATATTCCGCATCATTATCAGATTAAAACCTGCCTGTATCTGTTCTTCAGGGGTTTTGCCTTTTTTCAGCATATTTCTGGCTAACTCCTGTGCGGCTTCTACATAGGCCGGGTCGTTGAGGGTTACTAAAGCCTGTAACGGGGTATTGGTGCGCTGACGCCTTAACTGACAGAATTCCCGGCTTGGGGCATCAAACGACATCATAGACGGATAAGGGGTAGTTCTTTTCCAGAACGTATAAAGTGCCCGACGATATTTATCTTCTCCCTGCGAGAGTTTCCACGATTCGCCGCTCCAAGGAGATAACCATAAGCCTTCAGGCTGATAAGGCATTACGCTTTTACCATACATTTTTTTAGACAATAAACCACTCACCAATAATGCCTGGTCTCTTACCTGCTCGGCTGACAGGCGGATACGTGGCCCACGGGCTAAATAACGGTTATAAGGGTCTTTTTCTACCAGTTCAGGCGTAACATCAGACGATTGCTGGTAAGTACCTGATAGTACAATTAGCTTCAGGAGTTTTTTTACACTCCATTGCATATCGTTCTGAAAAGTAAAGGCCAAGTAATCGAGCAAAGCAGGATTAACAGGGCTAAAACCCTGTGTACCAAAATCTTCGAGGGTTTCTACAATACCAATGCCGAAAATCTGTTCCCAGAAACGATTGACTGCTACACGTGCTGTAAGCGGGTTTTTACCATCTACCAACCATTTAGCCAATCCTAATCGGTTCTGAGGATAATTTTTTGGGATGGGAGGTAAATATTCAGGCACACCGGGTTTTACTTCTTTGCCATGCACCAACCAGTTACCACGTTCAAAAATATGCTGTTTACGAGCTAAATCTCCCTCACCATCATTCATGATAGGCGTAAAGTCTGCATTGGCATTCAGTATTTCTTTGTATTTCAGTTCAACAGATTCATAGTCTTTACCCTCTCCGAAAGTTTTCTGAAATGCAAACCATTTAATCTGTATCCAGTCTTTTGGTTTTTTAGGATTGGTAAAAGTAAAATACAAATCGTGTTTACCTTCCAGTTTGGGTAATGTATAAACCATTACTGTATCTTGTGCTGCCGGAATCGTCAGAATCACATTGCCATCTATTTTACCGTCTCTGATTTGCAGTATCCCTTTATCTGTACCCCAGTCGTAGCTGATTATCAAACGGTTTTTATCAGTCAGAGTTACGTCTTTCAACCGACCATAGCCCCCGTGTTGAAAACCAATGTATCTTGAACTCAATAAAGAAGAAGTACCTGCCGATAGAGGCTCTACATCATGCGAATTAAATTTAGGCTCTAAAGTCCTGACAAATTTTTCAAAATCCTTTTCGTTTCTACCTTTAGCCAAAATCCAGCTTTTCAACTCTTCTATTTTGGTTGAATCTTCCGGCTTATAGAATCGTAGATAGGGTGTATCGGTATATATATCTTCATCACGGGCATTGTTAAAAAATGCCATCAGTTTGTAATATTCTTCATGCCTGAATGGGTCGTAAGGATGTGTATGACACTGTACACAACTCATGGTAGTGCCCTGCCATACATCAAATGTCGTGTTTACCCTGTCAAGCGTAGCTGCTACCCTGAACTCTTCGTCCACCGTTCCTCCTTCGTCGTTGTTCATCGTATTCCGGTGGAAACCTGTGGCTATCAATTGCTCATTTGTAGGATTGGGCAATAAATCTCCGGCCAATTGCTCTATGGTAAATTGATCGAAAGGCTTATCTTCATTAAAAGCTTTGATTACATAATCACGGTAACGCCAGATATTGCGGTACATATCCGCTTCATACCCTTTGGTATCGGCATAACGGGCTAAATCTAACCACATAGCTGCCCAACGTTCACCATAGGCAGATGAAGCTAATAGCTGGTCAACTACTTTTTCATACGCATTTTCGGAGGCATCATTCAGAAAGGCTTGTAATTGTGCTTCTGTTGGGGGTAAACCTGTCAAATCAAGATAAACACGACGGAGTAAGGTGCCTTTGTCAGCTGGCTTTGAATATTCAAGTCCTTCTTCTTTCAGTTTATGCAAAACAAAATTGTCAATCTCATTCTTAGCAAAACGGGTTTCTTCATCTTCTATCAAACCCAAACGGGCAAAAAAGCCACCCACTGAGGGTACAGCTGGCTTTTCTGGTTGCTGATAAGCCCAGTGGTCTCCCCAAGGAGCTCCCTGGTCAATCCATTTTTTGAGTAGGGCAATTTCTTCTTTGTTGAGGGGATCTTTGCCTTTAGGCATCCGCTCTTCGGTATCGTGGATAATCAGGCGTTTGTAAAACTCTGAATGTTCGGCATCACCCGGCACAATGGCTATTTTTCCCGATTTCCCTTTGGTATTGATGGCTTCCTGCGAGAACAGGAAACTTAACTCTGCCGCTTTTTTCACACCTCCATGACAAGACACACAATGCTTGTTCAGAATCGGTTTGATTTCGGTATTAAAATCAACCTGATTTGAAAAAGGATTAAAACTGAATGCCATGATAGCCACAATGGCTATCACTATCAGGGAGAAGAGAAGGGGTTTTGAGTATTTCATGATTGCTGAGGCAATATGATTTATGAATACAATTGGGTCTGCTTTGTTTGAAAATTCGCTTCCCAATCGGGACTTCGGCTTCGCTCAGCCGCCGATTCGATAGGTCATTGTTTTATTAGAACTAAAATGATAATTTAATTAATAACAGCGCCAAGCCCGGTGCCTGAGCGGAGCGACCGACGCCCGGTCGAAGGCCGTGCGTACGCCAATACCCCCTACTCCTTCGTTACAATTTCATCTAAATTCAGCATGGCATTGGCCGTAACAGCCATAGCCGCCATTTTAGGCGAAACATCTGACCTGCCAAAGAATTTGTAGGCTTCAGTCGGATGTCTGGTATATTCCTGCTCAGTTTGTCGGTAGAGTTTAGTGAGTACCTGTAATTTGCGATTATCAATATTCCGCATCATTATCAGGTTAAAGCCTGCCTGTATCTGCTCTTCGGGGGTCTTGCCTTTTTTCAGCATATTTTTTGCCAGTTCCTGTGCCGCTTCTACATAAGTAGGATCATTGAGGGTTACCAGTGCCTGTAAAGGCGTGTTAGTGCGCAAACGTCTTAGCTGACAGAATTCCCGGCTTGGTGCATCAAACGACATCATAGACGGATAAGGAGCCGTACGTTTCCAGAAAGTATAAATGGCCCTACGATACTTGTCTTCCCCTTGCGAAAGTTTCCAGGATTCTCCATTCCACGGCGACTGCCACATGCCATCAGGCTGATAAGGCATTACGCTTTTACCATACATTTTTTTAGACAACAAACCACTTACCAACAATGCCTGGTCTCTTACCTGCTCGGCTGACAGACGGATGCGTGGCCCACGGGCTAAGTAACGATTATATGGGTCTTTTTCTACCAGTTCAGGCGTAACATCAGACGATTGCCGGTAAGTACCTGAGGTAACAATTAGTTTAAGGAGTTTCTTTACACTCCATTGCATATCGTCCTGAAAAGTTACTGCCAGGTAATCAAGCAATTCGGGATTAGTGGCACTAAAGCCCTGTGTACCGAAATCTTCCAGAGTTTCAACAATGCCCGTTCCGAAAATCTGCTCCCAGAAACGATTGACTGCCACACGTGCCGTAAGTGGGTTATTCCCATCTACCAACCACTTCGCCAGTCCCAGACGATTAGTAGGGTAATCTTTCGACATTTTTGAGAGATACTTAGGCACACCGGGTTTAACCTCTTTGCCATGCACCAGCCAGTTCCCACGTTCAAAAATATGTTGTTTACGTGCCAGGTCTCCCTCGCCCTCACTCATAATTGGCGTAAAATCAGCTTTGGCATTCAGTACCTCTGTGTATTTCAGTTCAACCGATTCATAGTCTTTACCCTCTCCAAAAGTTTTCTGGAATGACAACCACTTGATTTGCAACCAGTCTTTCGGTTTTTTAGGATTAGTAAACGTAAAATATAAATCGTGCTTGCCTTCTATTTTTGGCAAAGGGTAAAACATAACCGTATCACGAGCCGCAGAAATAGGAATAGTAAGTATGATATTGCCATCTACTTTATCCTCTCTTATATGCAGTATCCCTTTTTCAGTACCTGTACTAAAATTCATCACCAGCCGATTCTTATCTGTCAGGGTTACCCCTTTCAATCGGCCATAGCCCGTGTGTTGTAGCCCTAAATACTTGGCATCTAAGAGAGACGATGTACCATTAGAAAGCGGCACAATATCATGCGAATTGAATTTAGGTTCTAAAATCCTGATAAATTTTTCAAAATCCTTTTCGTTTCTACCTTTAGCCAAAATCCAGCTTTTCAACTCTTCTATTTTGGTTGAATCCTCTTGCTTATAGAATCTCAGGTATGGGGTATCACTTACTACATCTTCATCACGGGCATTGTTAAAAAATGCCATCAGTTTATAATATTCTTCATGCCTGAATGGGTCGTAAGGATGTGTATGACACTGTACACAACTCATGGTAGTACCCTGCCATACATCAAATGTCGTGTTTACCCTGTCAAGCGTAGCTGCTACCCTGAACTCTTCATCCACCGTTCCTCCTTCGTCGTTGTTCATCGTATTCCGGTGGAAACCTGTGGCTATCAGTTGCTCATTTGTAGGATTGGGCAATAAATCTCCTGCCAATTGCTCAATCGTAAATTGATCGAAAGGTTTATCTTCGTTAAAAGCCTTTATCACATAATCCCGGTAACGCCAGATATTTCGATATACATCTCTTTCATACCCTTTGGTATCGGCATAACGGGCTAAATCTAACCACATAGCTGCCCAACGTTCACCATAGGCAGATGAAGCTAATAGCTGGTCAACTACTTTTTCATAAGCATTTTCGGAGGCATCATTCAGAAAGGCTTGTAATTGTGCTTCGGTAGGGGGTAAACCTGTCAAATCAAGATAAACACGACGGAGTAAAGTGCCTTTGCCAGCTGGCTTTGAGTGTTCAAGCCCTTCTTCTTTCAGTTTATTGAGTACAAAATTATCAATCTCATTCTTAGCAAAACGGGTTTCTTCATCTTCTATCAAGCCTAAACGGGCAAAAAAGCCACCTACGGAGGGTACAGCTGGCTTTTCTGGTTGCTGATAAGCCCAGTGATCTCCCCAGGGTGCACCCTGGTCAATCCATTTTTTGAGTAGGGCAATTTCTTCTTTGTTGAGCGGGTCTTTGCCTTTAGGCATCCGCTCTTCGGTATCGTGGGTTATCAGACGCTTATAAAACTCTGAGTGTTCGGCATCGCCCGGCACAATGGCTACTTTTCCCGATTTCCCTTTGGTATTAATGGCTTCCTGCGAGAACAGGAAACTTAGCTCCGCAGCTTTTTTCACACCTCCATGACAAGACACACAATGCTTGTTCAGAATCGGTTTGATTTCGGTATTGAAATCAACCTGACTTGAAAAAGGATTAAAGCTAAAAGCCATAATAGCCCCAATGGCTACCACTGAAAGAGACAACAAAAAAAGCCTTGTGTATTTCATAACTTGTCTATACAACAATAAATCTTTACAAATTTAAAAATTGTTTGGGGGATTCGATGCAATTCACTTAAGAATTTTAAAAGAATAGAATGACAGTGAATGGAAACGGTCTGCCGTCGCAGTCACCGTCTAAGACAACAAAGGAATTATTTATGTATAAGCCGGACTTATTAGGTTTCAAGAAATAAACGTTCTTTAGAAATTGCGTATAGTTTTGGCTGAAGCCAAATATGGTTGATGATTTACTGTTACCCCCATTTGAAAATGGGCGGACGCCGCGCGGGGCTATTGATTCAATTGCCGCCAGCTTTAGCTACGGACGCCGTGCGGGTGGAATATTAAATTATAGCATCCTATATTGGCTTTAGCCAAAACGATTATTTCTTGAAACCTAATAAGTCCGGCAATGTATGCAAAAAATACCATTGTTAATTTAGGCGCCGAATTCCATTCGCTGTTACTACGCATTATTGCAAAACCTTTTGATCCCATTCACTTAATAAAGATATTTAACAAAAAACCTTACAGATTTGAAAGATTTCAAAAATCATCACTAAATTTAACCATTCGACACTACTATTTACTTGTGTTGTATGATAATGTTTGTACAATCCTTACAAACCCTCAAAATTTGAATCGAAATTAATCACAAAGTTACTTTCATAGACCCATTAATTATTTCATTTAAGCTTAAACAAGAGCCTTCAAATAAAAAATGAGCGATTTTCTTAAAAAACTAAAGGGTATGTTTATAGTTGAAACTCCAACTGATGAACAAGCCTCTGACAATGCTTCAACAGCCAAACCTGAAGAAAAACCTACCAGCACTTCGCCAAGTTCTACCCCTGTTGCTCCTGCCGGAAAAGCTTCAGAAAAGTTCTATGATATTCTGTTGGGTGCTATGGAAGCCAATAATCAGGAAGGATTTGACTATTTAGAATATAAAAAGTCTTTGGCAACACTGGCTAAAATGCCTATGGATGAACAAACCCGGTATTTTTCGGCATATGCAGCCGCACAGGCCATGGGTGTAACCCCACAGAAACTAACGGAATCGGCTAATTTTTATTTAAAAGTGTTGACTTCAGAAGATGCCAAATTTCAGGAGTCGGTAAATGCGCAACGCCAGAAACAGATTGGTAATAAAGAAAAAGCTATTGCTGATATGGATGCTACCATTAAGGCAAAGGCCGAACAGATTGCCAAACTGACACAGGAAATACAGGTGCACCAGACAGATATGGAAAAGATGAAAGCAGAGATTTCAGATGCTGTTATCAAAATTGAAACAACACTCAGTGATTTTCATGCCACTTTCAACGAACTGACCGCTCAAATCAGCCAGGACGTTGACAACATGGGCAAATATTTAAAATAAATAAACCCTGATTCTGTTAGGAGAAAGCCTCATACCTCCGGTAGAATTACTAATATACATCATGAATTTTATCAAATTCCTCGGGAGGCAGAGGGTCATGCAATAAGATATGGAAATGCAAGAAACCAAACCCAAATCATTTTGGGAACGCCCGGAAGGCAAGACAGGAACACTTTTCGCCGCAGGTTTACTATTGGGTGGGGGGTATCTGCTCTATAAAGCACTGCCTTACCTCATTACGTTAGCCTCAAACACGCTGTATCTGGCTGGTTTGCTAATAGTACTGGCGGCTGTTATCTATATGATACTCGACCCTAAAATGAGAAATCTTATTTTCTACATTTACAAGAGTATCATGCGCTGGTTAACAGGGCTTTTTGTACAACTCGACCCTATCGGTATTCTGAAAACCTACATTGATGAATTACGGAATAATCTGGCTAAAATGAATCAGCAGATTTCGACCCTGAAAGGTCAGATGTATAACCTGAAAACCATCATCGAAACCAATAAAAAACAGATTCAGAACGACCTGAATCTGGCAAGCAAAGCGAAAGAAACCGATAAACAGGCTATGATGGTATTGAAAGCCCGTAAGGCAGGACGTTTACAGGAATCGAACGTAAAATTAGAGGATTTATACAAAAAAATGGAGATTCTGTACCGGGTACTGGGCAAAATGTATGAAAACTCGGAAGTAATGCTCGAAGACATTAAAGACCAGGTTTCAGTAAAAGAACAAGAGCGTAAAGCTATCCGTGCCAGCCACTCGGCGATGCGTTCAGCCATGAATATCCTGAATGGCAATAAAGACCAACGCCAGATGTTTGATATGGCTATGGAATCGATTGCTGATGATGTAAGCCAGAAAGTAGGTGAAATGGAGCGTTTCATGGAAATGTCGTCGAACTTCATGGATTCTATCGACCTGCAAAACGGAGTATTTGAAGAAGAAGGCTTGAAAATGCTGGAGAAATGGGAAGAGGAAGGCGTATCGTTGCTTTTGGGTAATGATAAAAAAGCGCTTATTGCCGGTAAACCCATACCTACCACCAAGCCATCAGGCAACCAATACGATAAACTTTTTGAGTAAAAATCTTTAGTACTTAAGGTATTCTGAAAACGCTGTAAAAGGTATCTGTTATCACCGTTTTTGCAGGGTCGTCAGTTTACAAATTTCTAACTATTACATTTACACAAAATCTCAGTAGATTTAAAAACGTAACACAATGAAAACATCGCTCACACCATTTGCCCGATTTATGATTACGCTTGTTATTCTGGCAGGTCTGTTTTTTGGAGGCAAATATATTCTTGATAATACCAGTTGGGGACGCTCTTTGATGAACAAAAGCAACGAGACACCCACCGAAGAATCGTCTACCAAAGCACCGGAAGAAGGTCCTGCGTCTGAAAGTTCCTCAACGGCCTCATCATCAGGGAGTGATAATGAAGCAACTGCTACGGGCTCCTCATCGTTTAATTTTGTTGCCCCTGAGCCTGTAAATGGCAAACTGAAAGGCGTGGTAGAATTAGGTGCCAGTGGTTTCAACTCATTTATTGTTAGAGTAGACAAAGACAAAAACTGGAAATTAGAGAAATCTGAGTTTGGCAATAGCCTTGTAACCGAAAACATGGCTACCGATGAAGACATCAGAACAGGTCTGAAAAAATATATTGGCAGTATGCTCGATTTTGGTGTAAGTGGCCGTGATATTCACTTTGTAGTGAGTTCGGGTGCTGTAAAAGCCGATGTTACACAAAAAATTGTCAAGAACTTAAAGGCACTTAATTACTTTGTAAATACTGTAACCCCGGAACAGGAAGGTGCTTTAGCTTTGAAGTGCGTATTGCCTAGAGATTTTGAGGAAGAGGCTTTTGTAACAGATATTGGCTCGGGTAATACCAAAATTTCGTGGTCTAACAATGGAAGTGTTTCAGCTTTAGAAACTTATGGAGCCAAATACTTTCAGAATGGTGTAGATGATGGTAAAGTATATGACGACGTAAAAGACAAAGCCTCGTCTATTCCAAGCATGAAACGCAAAACCTGTTTTATTATTGGTGGAGTGCCTTTCTCAATGGCAAAGAAAGTGAGAAATGGTAAAGAACGCTATACAGTTCTGAAAGCCCCAGCCGATTATAAAGATTTGAAAGACGCCAAAGACAAAGCAGGGGTAAATATCTACAAAGCCATTAAAGACGCTACCAAATGTGACCAATTCGTTTTCGACTGGGATGCAAACTTTACTATTGGCTTTTTGTTGGGATTGCCGAATTAATTGTGAATGAGCGATTTAGTGATTTAGTGATTTAGTGATTTAGTGATTTAGTGATTTAGTGATTTAGTGATTTAGTGATTAATTTACAGAGTTTTAAATAATCACACAATCACTAAATCACTAATTTCCTACTCCATTCTCAAACTCTTCACCGGATTCAACAAAGCGGCTTTGATGCTTTCTAAACTTACGGTTAAAAAGGCTACTAATAACGAAACGACACCTGCCGTTAGAAAAATCCACCATTCCATTTCTATCTTGTAAACGAAATTCTGTAGCCATAGATGGCTTATGTACCAACCAACAGGTACAGCCATAACAATAGCCATCAATACCAGTTTAAGGAATCTGGTTGAAAGTAAGGCAACAATACTGGCTACAGATGCCCCCAGCACTTTACGGATACCTATTTCTTTTGTGCGTCTGTGTGCTGAAAGTTTGGCAATCCCGAATAGTCCAAGGCAACAGATGAAAAAAGAAATGCCCGTAGCATAGCCTATAATCTTTTGCCAACGCTCTTCCTGATAATATTGTTGATGATTGAGTTCGTCTAAAAAACTATACCGATAAACCGCTCCGGGCATCACCTTTTTGAATATTTTTTCCCAAGCTTGCAAAGCCAGTACCTGATTTTTACGATTGAGTTTTAGCCATATTCCACCCGCAAATGGTTCATACATAAACATAATCATCGGTTGAATCCGTTCTTTCAAAGACCCTGAATGGAAATCTTTAATCACGCCTATAATCTCCCGCTTGCTATTCTCGAAATAGGGAGCAATTGTTACCTGCACTCCCAGCGGCTTTTTAAGACCGTATGCTCTGACGAACGCCTCATTAACAATCAACCCCCGTTGTTTATCTCCTGAGAAATCAGGGGAGAAATTTCTCCCAAGTTTTACTTGGATACCTAAAGTCGGGATATGATTATAATCACCATTCCTGTAAGTAGTTTTAATGGTACGATTGCCCACTTTTGTATCATAAGTGCCAGCCTCAGCGCCGAATGATATATTTTCAATAAACGGAACATTCAAAACCTCATTTCTTAATTGGGCACTGATTTTAGGTAAATCTCTGTTCCCCGGAATCTCTGACCTTAGCACCTGCGCAGGCATATAGCCGAGGTCTTTGTTCCGAATAAAATCCATCTGACTATAGAATATCATGGTAGCAATAATCATGATGATGGAAAGCGAAAACTGAAACACAATCAGACCATTACCGAAAAGACCATTATTCAGCAATTTCGGCTTTTTATAGAGTGCATCAACTGGCCGGAGAGCAGACATAACTACAGAAGGATATAAGGCTGCCATCAGAATATTAATCAACAACAATGCGCCAAAGCATAAGATTGACCTGACACTTAATACCTCAATGAATTGGATAGCCTTCCCTGATAAAACATTAAATACTGGCAGACAGACACTAACAATAGCAATTGCCAATAGAAAAGCCATCAGGCAGATAATACCGGATTCGCTCAGAAACTGGAATATGATTTGTTGCCGTGTACTGCCTGTGGCTTTGCGGATACCCACCTCTTTAAATCGGGAAAATGAATTGGCTAAACTGATATTGATAAAGTTAATACTTGCCATAATCAGTATGAAAGCAGCGATACCTATAAACAGATAGCTATACAGTGGTGAACTTGTATTGACAACCCCCGATTCGCCATTAAGTTGTAAAGGATTCAGGTGTATATCTTGTATTGACTGCAAACCATAAGTAATATCAGGATTAAATTTATTTTTAAGACTTTCTGCCAGTTGGTCCTTTGCATAGACACGATAAATCTTATTCATTGTATTGATAACATTGGCAGTATTGGCTTTGGGGTTCAGTACCATAAATGTTCCCAGATAGCTATTCAGCCAGTTAGGGTCATTAAAAGCGAGTTGCATAAACCTGAATGGAAGAAGCATTTCGAATTGAAGGGACGAATTTTCAGGAGGGTCTTTTACAACGCCGGAAATAATCAAAGGCTTGCCCAACGTTTGTGCCGATGGGTCTGCATCAAGCTCCAATAATTTGCCTAACACATCAATGCTATTAAAAAAACGTAAAGCTGTTTTTTCTGTAATAACTACAGAATTTATGGTAGAAAGGCTATGTGCATGAGTCCCTCTCAGCATAGGAAAAGAAAAAACATCAAAAAAAGTACTGTCCACAAATAAAGGTCGTAATCGTATTGCTTTACTCCCAGCGTGTACATCGCTATAGATGCTTCCTCCCATCACCCGGGTAATGGCAGTTATTTCAGCAATTTGTTGTTTGAAGGCCACTGCCTGTACCATTCCGGTACCTCCGGTCAATTGTCTTTCTGCACCGGGTTGTTCTGTAATGGCCGTGGTTACCCTGTAAAGATTCGGATTATTCTCATGAAATGTATCGAAGTCATATTCATCTCTTACAAACAAATAAGCCAGCAGCATACAACTCATACCGATAGCTAACCCAACTATATGAATGAGAGCGTAAATTTTGTTTTTGGCAAGATTACGCACAGCTATTTTGAGGTAATTTTTTAACATATTCAGTAAAATCGTGAATGAGTGAATAAAGAATTAGCGAATGCAGCTTAGTGAATATTTACTCCTTACCAATATGTCGATTAAATATCCAGATTCAAAGAAAGAACTTTCATGCAGTTATTTCCCTGAAATACTGTAAATTGATTGTAAAAGATTGTAAATCAATTATTTTCCCTACCGAAAAAAAATATCCATTACTATAACCCCTAATAGTTCTTATAGTAATGGATAAATCAAAAAATTCAATTATTCGCTAATTCACGATTGCCTCACTGCCTCAATCACCTTCATTTGTGCTATTATCTGCTCGGGCTTGATGAGTGGTTCTTTGCCCTCAGCAATTACCTCATAAAGATTCTGGAATAATATACCCCAGTTACCCACTTCGGTATCAACATGCCCTCTGAAAGATACGCCATTGATTTCTGCATTCAGAATTCCACTATTGGCTTTAGATTCTACTCCGAAGCCTTCCATACCGGGCATTAATCCAGCTTTCAGGTTATCTTCCTGTACATCAAGCCCGTATTTTACAAATGAACCTTTCGTGCCGTGTATCACATATCTTGGCCCTTCCTCCCGCACCAGAAGGCTTGATTTAAGGGTAACTTTCAGGCTTCCATAATCTAATCTGATGTCGAAAGCATCATCAATTTCTGAGCCTTCTCTTTGCACATACGTTTCACCCCATACGCTTTTGGGTGCACCAAAAAGGGTGATAGTCTGGTCGATGATATGCGCCCCTAAATCATATAGAATACCATTGGCCGGACTCACTACTTCTTTCCATCTTTTAGAGTTCAGCACAGGTTTATACCTATCATAATGTGCTTCATAGCTCATTAATTCGCCTAAAACGCCACTTTCTACCACTTTCTTTACCGTTCTGAAATCACCATCGAAACGGCGGTTCTGAAACACACAAACTACCTTATTCTTTTCTTTAGCCAGTGCCACAATCTCTTCGGCCTCTGCTACTATAGAAGTAAAAGGTTTCTCTACTAAAATATGTTTATTGGCTTGCAGGCTCTTGATAGCCAATTCGTGGTGTGTCAGACTTGGGGTACAGATACTTACTAACTCTATTTCATCGTCGGCCAGTACTTCATCTATACTTTTGGCTACGCCAACATTCGGAAAAATAGCCCTTGGGTCCTGACTGTTGCAAACAATAGTTTTTAAACGGAAATTAGGATTAGCTTCAAAGAAAGGAGCTTGCAGGTATCTCCCCGATAGTCCAAAACCTACTAAGGCTACATTAATCATGATTTAATAAAGTAAGGTTGTAAATGAGAGGCTAAATTAAAGAAAAAAGCCTTTTTGCAAGCATACAAAAAGGCTTTTTTCTGAGAAACATGCTGAAAGCTATCAAAGCTGCTCGGCAGGAATATAAATATCAAATGTCGCTCCCTGGTTTGGTATGCCGTTAGCTGTAATAAATCCATGATGATTATCAACAATTTTCTTTACAATAGCCAAACCAATGCCTGTACCTTTGTACTCGCTTTTACCGTGCAAGCGCTGAAACATTTCAAAAATACGCTCGCTATATTCATTCTCAAATCCAATACCATTATCTGTTATGCTGATATGGCAATATTTCTGATTAGCAAGCAATGCCACATTTTCTTTACCTGTTGCTGTAATTATACGGCTTTGTATCTGAATCTTTGGCGGAATTTCAGGATTTAAGAATTTCAGCGAATTACCAATCAGATTAGTCAGAAGTTGTTTAAACTGAAAAGGAATGGCTTTAACTTCGCATAAAACTTCAACCTCTATAACTGCTTTTGTTTCTGATATAATTTCCTTGAAATCTTCTTTTATTTCATTCACAACTTCATTTATGGAAATTTTCTCAAAAACTTTTTCCACCGAGTTAGTTCTTGAATAAGCTAATAAATCCTCAATCAGCGTTTGCATTCTCCTTACTGCGTTTCTCATTCTACCCAGATAATCTATCCCTGCTGCTGATAAGTTTTCTGTTTCTTTCTCTAACAACCGCCCTGAAAATGTCTGAATTTTTCTTAGAGGCTCCTGCAAATCATGGCTTGCCACGTAAGCAAAAGACTGAAGTTCGGTATTTATTCGCTCTAATTCTTTATTTTTTTGCTTGAGCACCAGTGCATCTGCTTTTCTTCTGTCTTCTGCCTGTTTTTTTTCTGTCAGGTCATGGGTAACTTTAGAAAACCCGATAACCTCTCCTGATTCGTTATGAATGGCAGTAATAACTACATTAGCCCAGAAAGGGCTGCCATCTTTCCTAATCCGCCAGCCTTCGTGGGCGACCCTTCCGGTACTTATAGCTTCTTGTAATAGTTTTTCAGGCAATCCACTTGCTTTATCCTGCGGCGGATAAAACGCCGAGAAACTTTTACCAATAATTTCCGGAGCAGTATAACCTTTTATTTTTTCTGCGCCTTTATTCCAGTTCTCAACTATGCCATTGCGGCTTAACGAAAAAATGGCGTAATCCTGTACTTCCTCTACCATCAGATGGTAGCGTTCTTCACTTTTTTTAAGTATCGCATTCAGGCGTTTCTGTTCTTTTATCTGGCTTTCTACTTCTTTTTCTAATTGAGTAGAAAAGGACTTCTGGTCTTCAATATCTGTGCTGGTACCTACCCACATCTGTATATTTCCGTGTGTATCACGTTGAGGGGTTGCCCTGCTCAGGTGCCAGCGATAAGTGCCATCATACCGACGGAAACGATGCTCGAACAAAAAATCCTGCCCTGTGCTAATGGCTTCCCTCCATTTTCTTATATTTTCTTCTCTATCATTAGAGTGAACCATTTCAAACCACTTATCTTCTTTAAACTCTTCGGGCTTTAAGCCTGAGTATTTCACAACAGATTGGTTATAATAATTCAAACTCCCTTGTGGAGTACTTGTCCATACAAATTGCGGCAGAGAATCAGCCAGAAATCTGAATTTCTGCTCACTTTCTTTAAGATTTTTTATGGCTTTTACCTGTTGGGTAATATCCTGTAGTGTACCGCTAAAACGATAGGCTTTATGATTTTGGTCGAATAAGGCTTTCCCTTTAGCTAAAACTATCCTTTCCTGTTGCGTAGCAGGATTCCTGATGGTGTATTCAATGTCATAATTCCCTCCTGAACTGAATTGCAGGGTATGCTGGATAGCGTCTATTACTCTTTGTCTATCAGATTCTATAATATTATTTAGTGCCAGTGGAAGTTCTATTTCGGCATCCTGAGCCAGACCAAACCAGCTTTTTAAACGGGCATTCCCTGTAAACCGATTGGTTACAGGGTTCAAATCCCAGGTACCTAATTCGGCTGCATCAATAATAAAACTAAGCTGGTCTTCTCTTTCTTTAAATGCTTTCAGATTCTGAACCTGTTGTGTGGTTTCATAGCAGGTTACAAAAACACCGACCGAATTACTCAATTCATCATTAACCGAGCTATAGCTGAAAGTCCAGTAAACATCTTCAATTCTATTGTTGCGATATATAGGCACTAATTGGTTTTCGCTCCAGGTGGCTTCACCTGTGGTTAATACATGGTCAATAAGCGGTTTAATGATATGCCAGATTTCGGGCCATGCTTTGTGAGCCTCCATGCCTAAAATAAACGGATGCTTGCCCTCTTTGCCTAAACTGGGGCGATAGGCATCATTATAAAAACAGAGTAAATCAGGTCCCCACCACAAAAACATAGGGAATTTGGAATTAAGCAGAATATTAATGGTAATTTTTAAACTTTGAGGCCAGTTTTCAGGATCTCCAATAGCTGTTTTGCTCCAGTCTTTCCGGCGAATCAATTCGCCCATTTCACCCCCACCTGTAATAAATGACTTTGTGGTTTCAGATTTCATGTAGTTTTCCTATTAAACACCATAACTTATCATTATAGCATATTTAAATATCTCCTGATTAGAAGCTCAACTAATCGCCAGCCAACCCTAATCTTATACTAATAAATTCAGCCTTACACTTTAAGTAAAGACAAAAATTCAATATTCAAAAATTAAGAGGTAGAGTTATCTGAAATAATAGCCATAATAGTCTATTTTTCAGAAAATACAGGTAGGAGGTTATAGGTAGGTGAAAATAAGTGCTGTTTAGTTTTTACTTAAAAAAACTCACCCAAAGTTAAACAAATAAATTAAAATAGGAAATTGAAATTTTTCAATTCATAGATGAAGCATGAGAAAAGCTACCATGAGCAATGAATAAATCAATAGCCATTCTCTTCTTTCAGATCAGGCTTTTGAAAAAGCTGCTATTATTGTCTGTTTAAATTCTTCGTAATCAGTACTTATTTTAGTGGCTTGTTTTTCTTTATCTAATAAGGCTGACAATCTTTCGGGAATGGCTTGTTCGCCAATTACCTCTTCTACCACATCTAAAAATTTAGCATAGTGTGCTGTAGATAAAAATACACCGGTTACGGGGTTTTCAAGTGTTTGCGTATAGTCTTTTAACCCAAGATAGGCCACAGCCGTATGCGGACACATGACATAACCTGTGCGCTCATATACTACCCGCATGGCTGTACGGGTTTCGGTATCTGTATAAAAATATCCCGTCAGCATTTTTTGCATTTGCTCTAAATCATTGTCAAACAATGCCTGCATACGTGGAAAATTACTCGGATTCCCCACATCCATCGCATTAGAAATCGTAGATAACGAAGGGCTGATAGGCTGATAAATACCTGACTGCAGATATTCGGGCACTACTTTGTTTACATTGGTAGCAGCAATAAACTGCTTAACAGGCATTCCCATCCGCCACGCCATAATTCCGGCACTCAAATTACCAAAATTACCACTTGGTACTGAGATAACTATCTCATTAGCCAAGCCCTTTTTCTTCAATTGCGCATAGGCATTGACATAATAAAAAGCCTGCGGAATCAGACGGGCAATATTGATAGAGTTGGCAGAAGCCAAAGAAAACTGTGCCGTTAGCTCTTTATCTAAAAATGCCTGTTTTACCAGTTTCTGACAATCATCAAACGTACCTTCTACTTCCAAAGCACTTACGTTTTCGCCAAGGGTTGTCAATTGTTTTTCCTGAATATCACTTACCTTTCCGCTTGGGTAGAGAATGGTTACATCAATATTAGGTGTCTGATAAAACCCTTGCGCTACAGCCCCACCCGTATCGCCCGAAGTCGCTACTAATATATGAATCTGTTGTGCTGATTTTTGCAGGAAATACGACATCAAGGCCGCCATAAATCTGGCACCGAAGTCTTTAAATGCCATGGATGGCCCATGAAACAATTCCAGGCAATAGGTATCGTCTTCTATTGCTACCAAAGGTGCAGGAAAATCAATGGCTTTGTTTACCAGTTCTTTTAAATCATCGGCAGGTACATCATCACCAATCAAGGCATGAGCAATCTCAAAGGCTATTTCTTGCAGGGTCAGATTCTCTATAGTATCCCAGAATGTTCGTGGTAATTTCGGAATAGAGGTAGGCATATATAAGCCATTATCTGGTGGTAATCCACGAAAAATAGCTTCTTCTAAAGATACATCAGGGCTTTGGTGTTGGGTACTGTATAATTGCATAGCAATGGTTTCAAAGAAATATTAAGGTTTCATTTCATAGAGACGAACGGTTCGCCGAGCGATGCATGGCGTCTCTATTGGCCTTTCTTGACCAATATATTTTAATTGAGAAGAGAATTTTGAAAAACGAATATAAATTTCTCTATTCATCGTCCAATGAAGACGCAATACATCGCTCGGCGAATCGTGCGTCTCTACAAGAAAACAATAAATCAATCCTATCCCCCTTTTTACAAATATAGGACGATTGGGAAAACCGTCCTATCAATTTATTTTTTTGCGCTTGGTGCGTATTATTTATCAAGCATTTTTACAAAATCATCAAACAAATATCTTGAATCATGTGGGCCGGGGGAGGCTTCGGGGTGATATTGAACCGAGAAAGCAGGTTTATCTTTACGGCGGATTCCTTCAATGGTATCATCGTTCAGATTTACGTGTGTCAGTTCGATATTCTCATTATTGCGTACCTGGTCAGGTTTTACGGCAAAACCATGATTTTGTGAAGTAACCTCGCAAAGACCTGTAATGAGGTTTTTTACCGGATGATTCAGACCACGATGTCCGTTTTTCATTTTGTAGGTATCAATACCACTGGCAAGTGCCAAAAGCTGATGCCCCAAACAGATACCAAATACGGGTTTACCCTCTTCTACTACCTCTTTGATTGTCTCAACTGCATAAGGCATGGCAGCTGGGTCGCCAGGGCCATTTGATAAGAAGAATCCATCAGGATTAAATTCTTTAATTTCTTCCAGGCTCGACTTGGCATTGAAAACCTTGCAGTAACAGTCTCTTGAAGTAAAGTTTTTCAGGATACTTTTCTTCACTCCAAAGTCAAGCACAGCTACTTTATACTTCGCATCTTCTGCGCCTAAAGTATAAGGTTCGGGTGTACTGACCACCGACGAAAGTTCGAGACCTTCCATCGACGGACATTTTTTTAATTCTACCATTAAATCTTCCGGGTCAAGAATTTCGGAAGAAATAATGCAGTTCATTACGCCCTTATCACGGATATGGCGTACAATCTGACGGGTATCTACATCGCAAATCCCAACTATACCTGCACGCTCAAAGTATTCCTGCAAAGAAAAATCAGCCGTTGTACGTGAGTAGTAATGATTGGCAAAAGCATTACAAACCATACCACTGATTGTTACGCTCTTCGATTCTTCTTCATCGTCTAACACCACTCCATAATTACCGATATGTGAAGTAGTATTAACAACAATTTGCCCGAAATACGAGGGGTCGGTATAAATTTCCTGATAGCCGGTCATACCAGTATTAAAACAGATTTCGCCAGCCGAAGTACCGATCTTACCAAGAGCTTTACCTTTGAAATAAGTACCATCTTCAAGAAGTAGAATGGCGTCAGAAGGTGTATGAGTCATTGAAAGGAGAATGTATGTGTTCCGATAAATATTATAAAATCTGTTTTGACTGATGCTTTATAGCATTTAGTTTCAAGTACAGTATCGGAGAACAAAGTTATATAAAAAACAGATACAGTCAGCAGAATTCTACAATAGTGCGTATTTTTTCTTTTTATAGTGCAATTATTATTATTCATCTATAAGAACCTGACGAGCCTCGAAAGGTCAGCGAATAGAAACGGTCCGCCGTTGCGGTCGCCGTCTAAAATAACAAAGGTATTATCCTCTTACATATGCGGACTTAAGTCCGCATTATATACTAAAATTGTTCCTTTTTTGTCTTAGACGGCGACCGCGACGGCGGACCGTTTCTATTCGCTGTCATTCAACATATATTAGGTCATTTACTGCTTCTTCATATCCCTGAAATACTGGTCTCGGGTTACATTATCACTGGGTGCAGCTTCTGCCCCTGCTTTCCATGATTTATCTTTCCATGCCCCGCTTTTAATCGATTTTACGAAATTAGCCCACGAGAATGGATTCAACAGCGGATTGGTCGTTAACTGGCCTCTGCTTTCAATTTGCTTGATAAACTGATTTTGCCCATACTTGAAATTATCATAGGAAGTCATTCCGTGTACAGAGGCCATCTTGGCTATATTCTCTGCGCTATAAGTTTCTCTGAGAATCTGTCTTTCACGTTCATCCGGCAACTTCATGTCAACCAACGCCTGTTTGAATTCTTCTTCTGTACTGAACGGATAAACTTTAACTTCTTTTAACATTTTAGAGTCCACCTGCAACTCTACAAACACCGAATAATCGACATCTGTCTTTCGGGGTATCACATGAAATTGTTTCTTAAAACCTAAGTAACTGAATACGATGGTATCACCCGGAAAGGCGGCTATACCAAAGTATCCTCTGCTATTAGACAAAGTTCCTCTACCCGCCTGTGGAATCGTAATATAGGCACCCGGCAAAGGTTCTTTGGTTTGCCCGTCAATCACTACACCTGAGAAAGTAATGTATTTTATTTCGCCCTGCGCATGTCCTAAATAGCTCACTACCAGGCCGATAAAAATAAAAAGATATGTAAGATTTTTTTTCATAGTATAGTCCATAAGGGTACAATCATACAGAGTTAAAACATTTTTTTTAATCAGGTAGGTTCAAAAAGATTAAGCAAAAATCTTTAAAAATGTTACAATAAATGGCATCGAGAGCAGTAATCCATCAAATCTATCCAGAAATCCCCCATGCCCCGGAATCACACTGCCCGAATCTTTTATAGCAATACTACGCTTAAATAATGATTCTACCAAATCGCCGAGGGTTCCGGTAACAGAAATTATTACAGCAATTCCATACCATTGCCAGGGCAGAACACAGTCGAAATACTGTGTTAAAATAAACGCCACAACCAAACCCAATATTGCCCCTCCGAAAAAGCCTTCCCAGGTCTTTTTGGGTGAGACACGTTCGAATAATTTACGTCGGCCTAAAAACCTTCCGGCAAAATAGGCTCCTGTATCATTAGCCCATAAAATAAATAAACAACCCAATATCAGTTTTGGCTCATAGCCTCTGTCGGTCAGCACCAGTTCATTAATCAGCGCAAAAGGTACTGCCACATAAGTAATGCCTAAAAAAGTGTACCCAAGGTTGGCAAAAGGCTTCGAGTCTTTCTTTTTATAGAGTTTTATAAAAAAAGTAGTAGTAAGCAAAGGTACAATCAGATAATAAAACTTAAACGGAATCATGTCTTTCTCAATAAAAAATGTCAGTCCGTTTAATACAATCCCACAGAAAGTTCCATAAAAAGTTAAAGGCAGGTTGGCGTCTAATTTTAATAGTTTATAAAACTCACGTTGGGTCAATACACTAATGGCCAGAAACAGTACCCAGAATGTCCATTCATTATACAATACGGCAGCTAAGATAATGGTTACGCCTATTACAGCAGCAATGATTCGTTGAGTAAGGTTAGAGAATTGGTTTAGTTTCTGTGTCATTTTGGTTGAATATATCAATAATCACTTTTGCAATATTTTCCTGATGCTCAGGTACACGTATTTCGCACCAGCCCCAGAGATAATTACGGTCTTTCCTGTTCAAAACTACAGCCATTACTTCGTGTGTCAGTAATTCATTTTTAAGGAGTTCGGCTTTAATAACATCGGGTGTCTCAAAAACCTTTACCCATTTTACCATAGTCTCAATATTTTTTTCACCAAATATAGGGGTATTTTCTTTAAAACCGTAAGCTCTTGTCTGCCACAAAACCTATTTTTTTAATTTTCTCTATTAGTACATACCTATCCAAGGTACTCTCTCCTGACCTGTTATTTCTTCTATCTATCAGGATTTACCATGAAAAACCCCTACTAAGCGTCATGCTGTATTACGGTTTTCCGTAATTGATGGGTGTTTATTAATTAGGGAAATTTGCTTCAACATTTCTCAAAGCATATAAACCATGAAAAAACTTCTATTATTACTCTTTGTATCTACCGCAGTTTTTGGGCAGTCGGTTGAAATTACCCCGACTTCTGACGGTTTGAATCCTAATACTAATATCCGTAAGTCAGGTATCGGGTACGAGCATAGCAATAACTCTGTCAGAGTCGGAACCTTTGTCAATGATTATTCAGCCTTTATTCAGACCCATTCAAACCATCCATTAAGATTTGCCACTAATAATGGCTCTCAGCAATTCATTATTAATACAGACGGAAAAGTAGGCATAGGCTCATTTACTCCATTTTATTGGTTAGATGTAAAAGGAAGAGGCCGGATAAGACACAATACTGGTGAAACTGCGGGTATATGGTACAACAAATCAGATGATACAGAAGGGGCTTTTGCAGGGATGTATAACAACGACATCTATGGTCTGTTTGGCATGGGTGCGGTCTCAAACTGGAAATTCGGATTTGATTTGGTTAATACTAAAATGGGTATAGGCACCATGACTCCGAAGCACCCCTTGACATTTTCGAGTGCGCTTGGTGATAAGATTTCGTTCTGGGGAGGCAATACTGCCGCTACTGATAATCATTATGGTATGGGAATTCAGTCAGCAGCTTTACAACTATATGTACCTTCTACCAATGAAAGTATAGTTTTTGGTACGGGCAGAAGTGGCGCTTTTACAGAGAAAGTACGTATAACAGGTGCCGGAAATGTGGGTATTGGTATAAACAATCCGCAGGGCTCTTTAGAGGTAACCAGAGGAACAGGTGTAAACGGTACAGCCGCTTTTTATGGCAATTTGCACTCTTCTCACTTCAATTACAGTACAGCCGAAGATACCTATATCAGAGGTGGAAAGGCTAATTCAAAAGTTATTATTAATGATGTGGCAGGGTTAGGCAATGTAGGGATTGGTACGGCTTCGCCTGCCTATAAACTTCAGGTAAATACTACCGGAAACATTGCTGGTATTGTTCATGCCGATAATACAGGTATTCGGGTTGGTACTTATATAGGTTATTCAGCTGGCTGGTTCGGAACTCTCTCAAATCACCCTTTGGCTCTTTTTGTTAATAATGGAAATGCTGCCCTTACAGTCACAACCGATGAACGCTTTCAGTTTGGGGGTACAACCATTCCGGCAGGATATAAGATGAGTGTTGATGGCAAGGTTATCTGCACCGAATTAGAGGTATTGGTTACTCCGTGGCCTGATTATGTATTCAAACCTGATTACCGTTTAAAACCACTTCATGAAGTAGAGAATTTTATTCAGACTAACGGACATCTACCCAATATTCCGAAAGCCTCCGAAATCGAAAGCAAATCATTAGCAGTTGGTAACATGAGTAAACTGCAAATGGAAAAAATAGAAGAACTGACACTCTACCTGATAGAAATGAATAAAAGATTGCAAAAGGTAGAAGCAGAAAACGAGGCTTTGAAAAAAGAGTTGAATGCTGTTAAATCTCAAAACTAAGATAGCCATGAAAAAAATACTCTTCTTTTTTATTATGCTATCAAGCATAACCTCAATGGCACAAACCCTCAAGTGCATTACTCATGAGAATAAGCCACCGATTATTTTCTCAAAAAAAACAAATGACAGTCTCAAACAGACCAATGCCATTAATATGCCATATACAGTAAAAATTTATGTTACTATTTTTGCTGATAATGGCGGCTCTAACAAAGCAACTACCAATGAGCACGTTCTGAGACAGATTCAGAATATGGCCAATCAGTACCAGTCACAGAACATCTGTTTTTTATTGGTGGGTATCAGGCAAATAAACAATACTGACC
This sequence comes from Emticicia agri, assembly GCF_004168285.1. Lineage (GTDB taxonomy): Bacteria > Bacteroidota > Bacteroidia > Cytophagales > Spirosomataceae > Emticicia > Emticicia agri. The sequence continues at coordinate 135,384 of NZ_SEWF01000008.1, forward strand.
TGAACGATCATAATGTCAGTGATTCAACAGAGAATACCGAATTGACTCCTTATATGGTAAATGGTTTTCTGAATATATTCGTTCATAAGTATCTTCCGGGTTATCATGGGTATGCTTATGCTATTCCTAATACCTATCTCAGTGTTACCGGAAATATTATAGAAAGCACTGACGTTACCGGAATCTTAGGCCACGAGATGGGTCATTGTCTGGGTCTCTATCACACTTTTAGTTCCTGGGTAGAGAAAAATGGCACTGTTCACAAAGAAAATGTTGCCCGATCAGGCGATTGCAAGAACTGTGAGATTGAAGGAGACGTATTGTGCGATACACCAGCAGATGATAATGGCGGTGTAGATGCTTCATGCATATATACTGGCACTGCAAAAGATGCCTGCAATACCTCTTATTCTCCGCTCACCAACAATCTGATGGCTTATGGAGATTATCGGTGCATTACTACCCTTACAAATGGGCAAGGTGAACGCATGCGCACATTTTTAGCTACTAATAGTGCGTTAAACGCTTTTTTAGTGCACGATGCCTTATATACCCCGGTTTTCGGAAACACCACTATTTCAAGTGGTACAGGCCATACGCTGGCAAGAGAAGCCGTATATATTTCTGAAGGCAGCGCAAACCTGACTGTCAATGGTACGGCCAGGCAATACTATCAGGCTAAAAAAGTGTCAGTCAAATCAGGCACTAAATTCTCTCCTGCCTCCGGCGGACTTGTTTCAGTCAAGTCTAATCCTTATTGTAATTAAGCTGTTATTGACATCATTCTCAGAGCATATTGGTTTTGCTGATATGCCCTTCTTTGTTTGATATTAATTAGGCCCTATCACGGTTTTCCGTAATTGATAGTTGCGTTTTAATCCTACAACTTTGTTCTATTAGTTTTTATAAATCCATCTACAGGTTTCCATGTAGTAATAAATCACGGTAAACCGTGATTGACAGACAATATTTAATATGCGACTTTTGTCTTGTTAGTCATGGGATACCATTAAACATAAATAAAGACCATGAAAACAGTAATCGCTATCATCGTATGTTCGCTTATTTCAGTAAGTTTCTCATGCAAAAACGAAGCCGTTGAACCAGCAGATTTCATCTGTGATAAAACGGCTAAAATCACCCGTCAGTCGTTTGGCAACCTTGAAATGGTAATCAGCTATGAAAATGGCAAAATAGCAAAAGTTGCCCGTGCCGACGGAAAAGGCCTTGTTGAAAACTATAATTACCAATCGGCCAGTGAACTGATAATTACCCGGAATTTTTCAGATGGTGGTATAGGTAATACTTTCAGAACTACTTTAAACGAAAAAGGCTATGTACTAAAATTCGTTCAGGAAGGAACTGCCGGATATACCAATACTTTTACTTATGATACCGAAGGTTTCCTGAAAACAGCCAGTTATGTCTTTGCCAATGATGCCAAACTGAATAGTAATTCAACTTATAGCTATACAAATGGTAATCTGACTCAGGTAAAGAATATGACCGGAACTGTAGTAAACTATGTGGTTGATTACACTTACTACGAAGATAAATTGAATAAAGCCGACCTGATAGGCAATCAGAATCAGCCTGATATGTATGGCAGAATATCGAAGAATCTGGTGAAAACAATTAAATACACTTATGCTGATAAAAACACAGAGCTATCAGAATATACTTATGAACTCAACAGCAATGGCTTTGTAAAATCGCTTGTAGAGAAATTGACTGCCAAAGATGGAAAGAGTACCACACAAACCAACAAATATGCGTATGTATGCCTTTAAATCCCTTTAAAATCATGAAAACTAAAAACGACGTAACTCAGGAATCAAACGTATTATGGTTTAACCATAAGAAAAATTATGTTCGCACCGATGAGGTGGTTTATCTGAAAAGTATCGAAAACTACACTAAGTTTTATTTGCGTAACGGCAGACAATTTATTTCATCCCACACCATGAAAATCTATGAACAGCAACTACAGAATACAGGGAATTTTACACGTGTACATAGAGGCACACTCCTGAATCTGAAGTATCTGACCAAATTTGAAAAAGATACTGAAGGAAACTGGGCGTATCTGTCAACAGGTGAAAGGATTTTTGTGTCAAGAAGAAAAATAAAGAAGTTTGAAGGTATCGCTCCTGCAAACCTCTTTGAAGTCTAAGCCAATGCCTTACGCATAACTCTTAGCCAGTTTTTATGAAATATGTTTTCAATATCGGCATTTGAGTAGCCTCTTTTAGCTAACAAATGCTGATATTTTTGTAAATCGGCAATCGTATCTAAATCGTAAGGAGATTGTTCTGTACCAAAAGTACCATCTAAATCACTTCCTATGGCTATATGCAGGCTGTTGCCGGTTATCTGACATATATGGTCGAAGTGGTCAATCAACACTTCTAAATCAGCCCCTACTGCCAACGGATTTATCTGTCTTTGTTTCAGACCCGGCTTCATCATCCATACATCAAGGCAGCCGCCAATCACGGCATCTCTTTCTGTGAGCCGTTTAATTTGCTCATCGTTCAGCTGTCGTTGGTGCGGTACTAAGCTCCTGCAGTTATGATGGCTTGCCCATACCTGTCCCTGAAACAAATCAAGAGCCTCGTCAAAGCCTTCATCAGTCAGGTGAGTAGCATCAAGCACCATCCCTAATTTATCCATTTCTGTTACCAGTTCCCTCCCCTCTCTGGTCAGGCCACCTGTCATACCTGTTCCGGGTGCGTAGCGTCCCGGCCCATAATGTGCCGGACCAATGGCCCTTAGTCCGTAGTTATAGGCTTTTTCGAGATAAGACAGGTTTACCAGTGAGTCGGCACCTTCTAAACTTAAAATAAAGCCTATGGGTTTGGTAGCATCATCAATAGTCGTATTCTCCCATAAAGCTATATGATTATCCAGTTGCAATGCAGTGGTAATCTGCACCATTTCGCCAGCCTCGGCCATTGCCTGATACCACGCCAGTTGTGCCTGTGTCATAGCCCATGCCTGATGCGGAGAATTCCAGCCTGAACCGGGCATATTGCCATTATTTTCACTGTATCGGGCTAACTGCGTAGCAACCACCACTGCTATTTTACCTTTACGCAGGTCGGGCAATGATACCACTCCTTTGGCACGGTCTATCTTGTCAGTCATATCCTTTTCCATCGTCCGGATTTCGGCTACCGAGCGTCGGTAGTCTCTGTTCCATTCAATGGCATTCATGGCCATGTCGAGGTGGGCGTCTATTATTATCATATCTTTTATTGAAAGAGTTCTTAATTGAGTGAATGAGTGATTGAGTGAATGAGTGATTGAGTGATTGAGTGATTGAGTGATTGAGTAATTAATTGTGAATTAGCGGCCGCTGCACGGTGAATAATAGTTTTGTACATATAGGAATAAAAAAAACAATCACTCAATCACTCATTTACTCAATCACTAATTCGCCATTCACTCAATTTTCAGCATCATTTCATCATCGGTGGCTTTAAAGCCAAATTTCTCATAAATAGGCCGCCCATCCTCAGTAGCATGCAACAAAATCCGTTTGTAATCTCTTTCTTTGGCTGCCTCTAAAATATGATGAAAAACCTGTTTGCCTATGCCTTTTTTCCGCCAGTCGGGCAATGTATAAATATTCATGATATAGGCCACTCGGCCATCTAACAAGCTGAAACCCGGAATAATCTTAGAGAAACACAAGCCACTGGTGGACACAATTTCATCTTCAGCGATGGCTATCCATGCCACAAACTCTCCGTTTGCTATGTATTGCCGGAAATAATCTTGCAGTATTTCATTCAACCCTTCTTCGTTGATTAAATGTGTTTCAGGGCTTTGTACTTCTTTTAAAAAATCAATCCTTAGTTTTGCCAGTGCTTGTACATCGGCAAGGGTAGCTTCACGATACGTAATATTCATACAATTGCTTAAGTTTTATTAAGCCTCAACCGGATACAAACCGTTTTCATGCAATTTTCTCAGAGCCTCTGTAACTGTTGGTTTATCTTCAGGATAAGTTACGCCAAACCACTCCGATTCATTCGAAAACACTTTGCATTTACCCAGACCATTCTGAATCAGGTACGTCATGACAGTAGGAATGTAAAACTCTGCTTTAGGCGAGTGAAGATTTTTGGCTGAATACTCCTGAAACATTTCATTAATTACCGGAAATACATTCGGCATAAAACCCCAGAAATTCATCGATACAATCGTATTATCCTCTAATTCGGTCAGAATATCACTTTCTTCAAAAACAATCTGGTCGTTTGGTTGGCGATAAATCTTGGTACGCTCGGTTACTACCTCCAGAAAACCGTCCTTATCCAGTTCGCATACACCTCTTGATACCGAACCGTTTTCTGATAATGTATTTTTAATCTGGTAACCTACCATGGCGTGGCAGGTTTCATCGGTATTATTAGCTAAGAAATCGGCCATGATTTTAAAACCTTCAAACCCATAAAAATCATCGGCATTAATAACTGCAAATGGTGTATTGGTTTGTTCCCAGGCACACAATACGGCATGGCCTGTTCCCCAGGGCTTGGTGCGTTCTATAGTGCCCAACTCGACAGGCACATAGCTTTGCACGCTTTGAATGGCAAAATCGTACTCAATTTTACCTTCTAATTTCGGCCCGAATATTTCCTGAAAATCTTCTTTGAGTTCTTCTCTGATAATGAATACTATTTTCCCAAATCCGGCTTTGATAGCATCATGTATTGAATAATCGATAATGGTTTCGCCATTAGGGCCAAACTTATCTAATTGTTTTATACCTCCATAGCGGCTTCCCATTCCGGCCGCTAAAATCAATAAAGTTGGTTTTGACATAAAATGCTTTGGTTTCTTGAATTCCTGACAAAAGTACGAAACTGTTTTGTTACTCCTCAAAAAGTTTTTTCGATTTTAATTGTAAAAAATACAGTTAATCGCATAGTTTTGTACTAAAGAAACAATTTAAGCATATTTTTCTGAATCAGAAGGTAGCTGAAAAACTTTCTAAAACTCTAACAGATTCAACCATGACCCTACGCTTCCTGTCCGTTTTCTGGGCATTTTTTCTTTGTTTTCAGACATTCGCTCAAGAGTTTCCGCTTAACCAACTACCAACTGATAACTGGGATTTAGGGAACTGGAAACAAGCCGAAAGCATAGATAACCCCTATAAAAAGAAAGCAGGTTTTACTGCCGGAAACAAAATATTGTTTTCGAACACTCCGGGCAAAACTACGTCAAAATTGGTTACAGCCGATGCCAAAGTGAAATTTGAGTTTATGCTGGGCAACAACAGCGATGGCATTTTTTATATACAGGGACGTCACGGAATTGTATTAAGCAATACCCGGGCAACAGGTGCCATCATCAGACCAGACGGCACTATGCAGCTACCCGAACAAAATGCAGGTAAAGCGATGGGCTTATGGCAAAGCCTCGAAGTAACTTTTTCTGATGCTTCGTTTGGTGGTGCATTGATAATAGAGAAAGTAACCTTAAACGATGTGGTGATTCATCAGGGTTATGTGATACCAACCACCACAACCAACGAAGGCCCACTGGCTTTTGAAAACAAAAACGGAACAGTAGCTGTAAGAAATATGCAGTATCTGAAATATAGTAAAGAAAAGCCTCTGAAACTCACCGACCTGACTTACGAAATGTATGAAACGTGGGACTGGAATCAGCAGTTTGCACCTAAAAAAGACACACCTAACGACAAAGGTACTACTGCTACACTCACAAAAGACTTTGGTGCCGGATTCAACCGCTTTTTATTGATTTTCAGAGGGAATATTGATGTGGAGAAAGATGGCAGTTATTCGTTGATTGCTGATTATGCCGGAAAAGGCTCGCTCAAAGTTGATGGCAAAGACGTATTGCCTATGGAAAGTGGTGAAAGTTACAGAAAACCAAGAGCGGCCTATGTACAACTCACTAAAGGCAAACACCCATTTGAACTGCGTTACAATAAAGTATGGTGGAAAGCCGAATTGGGTCTATTTGCCGCAGGGCCTGAAATCAGACCTTATGCCTTGCATGCCGAAACCTCTCTCCCATCGCCACAGGCAGTAGGTGAAATTGATATTACGCCAACCAGTCAGGTTGAAATGGTTCGTTCATTTGTAATGTTCGGTGGCAAGAAACGTACGCATGTTATTTCGGTAGGTTCACCTTCAGGCACCCATTATACTTACGATTTAGACCAGGGGACCCCATTGTATGCGTGGCGTGGAGACTTTGCTGATGTAACAGAAATGTTTCATGAGCGTGGAGAACCACAGTTATTGAAGCCTAAAGGCGTAAAAACTACTTTTTCAGGTAAACCCACAGTAGCTATGTTAGCAGATGCCAATGCCAATATGCCTGATACGCTTGACGATTATAAGGAACTGATATACAAAGGTTATTCGCTCGATGGCGAGGGTTTACCTACTTTTAAGTACCAATACAAAGGGGCAGAACTGACAGAAAAACTTACACCATCGGCTGACGGCGGTATGGCAACTACTATCACAGCCAGCGGTGGCAATAATTTATATGTAAAATTAGGCGAAGCCCAGACTATTACGATGCTCAACAAAGGCTTCTATCTATTGGAAAGCCCTAATAATGACAGCTATATCCAGCTTGACCCAAAATTAAAACCAATTGTAAGAACTGCCTCTAAAGCAGGGCAGGAAATTATTCTGCCACTTACAGGTAGTGTGAGCTATACTACCATGTGGTAAGAAATTGTATCAATTCCATTGTGCCACAATTTTTCGAATCATTTTGTAACCGGATTGAGTTTCAGACTCAATCCGTTTTTTTATTGCGTTGTTGCAGAAGTTCAGAATTATGAGCCTCTATAATAGTCGTTAAAGAAGTCAGTTGCACCTTGCCTTCTTTTAATATACAATACGAAATCAGAGGATTGTCTGTAACCATACCTGCGCAATCCTATTCAACTACTATTCTTTACACGGTTTCAAGCCCGTGAACTAAAAACCTCATTAGTTTTTATTTATCATACGCAACTGCATTTTTAATACCTTTCCACTATAACCTAACCACATTTTTCATACATTTGTATAGTAAAGTTTAGTCAATCAAGAATAACTGTCAAAAAGACATTTATTACCTTGTATAATCTTTCAGATATTCAACCAAACCATAAGAAATGAAAAAAACATTCATTTTATTACTATTCACTATCTCAGGAGCCTTTGCACAAACCCGTCCTTTAGTTGAAGAAGATTTTTATCGGATTGTAACACTTCCCATACCAGAGGGTATTCAGTTAGAAGTAGGCGGATTAGCCGTTTTGCCTGATGGCCGTGTGGGGGTTTGTACCCGCCGGGGCGATGTCTGGCTCGTTTCAAACCCTTACATGAAAAATGGCACTACGCCCACCTACAAAAAATTTGCTACGGGTTTACACGAACCATTAGGCCTGAATTATATCAATGGCAACCTCTGGGCTACACAAAGAGGCGAACTAACGATTCTGAAAGATACAGATGGCAATGGCTTAGCCGACGAGTACAACGCTTTCTACAAATTTCCGCTTTCAGGCAATTACCATGAATATTCGTATGGTCCTGTTCTGCTGCCTAACAACGATATGCTGATTACCCTGAATTTAGGCTGGATTGGTCATGGTGCCAGTTTATCAAAATGGCGTGGTTGGATGTTACGCCTGACACCCGATGGAAAAATGACTCCTTGGGCTACAGGTTTACGTTCTCCGGCAGGATTTGCCGTCTTGAAAAACGGTGATATTTATTATACCGAAAATCAGGGCGACTGGGTAGGTTCAGGACGTATGACCCAACTGGAAGAAGGTGATTTTGCCGGAAATCCTGAGGGTTTAATCTGGACATCAGAGCCTGATTCTCCACTGAAACTAAAGGCGTCTAATGTATTGGATACAGGTGAACCGATGTATGATATTGCACCCAAAGTACCTAATCTGAAAGTTCCGGCAATCTGGTTTCCGCATACGTTAATGGGTATTTCCACTTCTGATATAGCCGAAGATTTATCAGGTGGCAAATTCGGGCCATTTGAAGGACAATTGTTTGTAGGCGACCAGGGACATAGTAAAATTATGCGTGTGTTTTTAGAGAAAGTAAAGGGCAAAAGTCAGGGTGCTTGTTTTCCTTTCCGTGAGGGTTTCCAATCGGGGATTTTACGTATGAAATGGGGATTGGATAACTCGATGTTTGTAGGCATGACCAGCCGTGGCTGGTCATCGACTGGTAGAGATGAATTTGGTTTACAACGTCTGGAATGGACAGGCCGTACTCCTTTTGAAATGAAAACTATCAAATCAATGCCTGAGGGTTTTCTGGTTGAGTTTACCCAGCCTGTCAATAAAGACATTGCCAAAGACCTTGAATCTTACAAAATCAATAGTTTCACTTACAAATATCACCATAACTACGGTAGTCCGATTATCAATGCCAAAGCCTTAAAAATCAAGGCAATTCAGGTGGCAGAAGATGGCATGAGTGTTCGTCTCGCTATTGACTCTCTGCGTTTGGGTTATATTCACGAGTTAAGATTAGAGGGCATCAGAAGCGCTGAAGACAGACCTTTGTTGCATAATTTTGGTTATTATACCCTTAATAATATCAACGATGCCGCTCCGGCAATGGACGTGGCAAAATATGCCGTAGTAGAGAAAAAACCGGTTGTTGATGCGCACGCAGGGCACGCTGCTATGCCAAAAACCGAGATGAAAGCCAGTGCCAAAAGAGTAACAGAAATGCCTGAAAGCTGGGGAGGCAAAGCCGACCAGACCATTACCTTAGGCACTAAACCGGGATTAAAATTTGACATTGCCAATATTCAGGTAAAAGCAGGCAGCAAAATTCATATTGTGTTTAATAATAACGATGATATGTTGCATAACTTTGTTATTGTAAAACCGGGTACTGTAGGTAAAGTAGGCGAAGCGGCCTTTAAAATGGGCTTAGACGCTGAAAGCAAAGCTTATGTACCAGATTTACCTGAAGTATTGTTTCATACAGGTTTAATGCAACCGGAAGCATCAGAATCTATTTATTTTGTTGCACCAACTGCTCCGGGCAATTATACTTTTGTATGTACCTATCCGGGGCATTATACGGTGATGCAGGGCACTTTGAAGGTGGTAAAGTAGTTGATTGTAAAGGTATCTGATAAGGGCGGCTTCTGCTTGTATTAAAAACAATGTAGAAGCCGCCCTCGTTATATACTATGTTCTTAATCTCTTGTAACTTATGTCCACAACTAAAAACTCCAGATATATTAAAGCCACTCCTGAGGTACTTTATCAAGCATTTACCGAGCCTAAAGCCTTAGAAACATGGATGGCTCCCGGCGAAATGACAGGGAAAATGCATAGTTTTGACCTTCGAGAAGGAGGAAGCTATGAAATGTCGCTTTATTATCCTGAATCTGAAAAACAGACACAAGGCAAAAGCAGCAATAAAGAAGACAGATACAAAGCCCGTTTTGTTGAGCTGACTCCTAACAAAAAAATTGTTCAGGCCATCACTTTTGACTCTACAGATGAAAACCTCACAGGTGAAATGATTATGGAGGTAACATTTACCAAAAAAGATAAAGGCACTGAGGTTTCTATTATATTTAAAAATATTCCTCCGGGGATTAAGCCTGAAGATAATGAACAAGGCACCGAAATGACCTTAGAGAAACTGGCGAAGTATGTAGAATAATTTGTTCTACCTAACCGGATTTACTAAACCGGCACATGCGAGCAAGCCGCAATAAAGGTCTCTACCATTTTGGCGCACGCTTCAGGTCGCTCAAACATACCTGCGTGGGCTACGCCGCTTAGTACATCAGTATAGCCTTTTTTCAAGAGTTTTATCTGCTCTTTGGCAGCCTCTACCGGCACAAACTTGTCTTCTTCTCCAGCAATAATCATTACCGGATAACTTGCCTGCTTCAATACCTTTGTGGTATCCTTGCGGTTACGCATAGCCATCTGGGCATTTTTCAACGACCGTTTCGAGAATGTACTATAACGTTCTATATGACTTTCAATCAGTTCTTTGTTTTTCTTCCTGAAATCATCAGTAAACATTTTCGGATAAAAATCCTTGATAAACTCTTCTGAACCATGTTTTTCAATAAAATCTATGGTTTTTAAGCGTCCTGCTTTTCTTTCTTCGTCGTCAGCATAAGCCGATGAATGAAAAAGCCCTAAGCCATGAACCATTTCGTGGTGTTTTTCGGCAAAAGACAGGGCAATATACCCACCCATCGAATGCCCAATCAAAACACATCTTTCAATATCTCTTTCCCGTAGAAATTCTTTCAGCCATTTTACGTAGTCTTCTATGGTTTCACAGTCGGTAAAAGCGGCATAATCGGGGGTATAATAGGTATGCTTTGCGGGAAGTAAAGTCATAAATTGTTTCCATACGAAATGGTCTTCGCCAAAGCCATGTATCAGAATAATATTCATAGGCTAAAATATAATGAGTGAATTAGTGAATGGTGAATTAGCGAATAAAATATTGAATATCAATTTCTTATGACTACAATAGCCACTAATGACCTATTTTTCTCATTCCTGTTAATAATTACAACTAAAATAATTTCCTTAATCCTCTTATAATAAAAAAGGCGGATAATAATCCGAAGATAATGGCTAAGAGATTAATGTGAAGCAACGCAAAAACTACGGCAATTCCTAATAGTACCAGGCCAATTTTTAAACGTTCGTTAAAACCGTGCCCAAAACCCTTATGTTTCTTTTTTGTTTTTTTCTTCTCAAAAATCCCTCTTTTCTCCTGCTTCTGAAAAAGTCCTCCTTTCTTATTTTTCGATAAAAACCGTTTCTTTTTCTTGAATAACCATTTTGGAAACAAATCTGTTTTTTCTTTTAACTGATTATTTCCTGATGGTATTTCCTGACCTACTCCGGCAACCACACTTGCTGTTGCAGGTGCTGTTATCAATAGTATGTATTCTTCGGTACCAATATTATCTGATTCATCAGTCTGCGCTACCAATTGCTTTGATTCTTGTTTTTTAGGCTGATGAAAATTTTCTGTAGCAGTTCTCTGAAAGTGAGCATACTCACGGCGTTTGCAACCAAGCATAACAAGCAGTATGCAGACAAACTTTAGGGATTTAAGCATTTCCTGAATTAGCGAATCGGTTATGAAAAGGGAAAACGGTAACAAAAGGCAATAAAAAACCCTATAAAACCTTGGCGGGCTTTATAGGGTCTCTTTTATTTTCTCCTATGGCTTATGCTACCAGTTTTAATTGATAGAACGCCGAGTGTTCAAATTTATTTTGTGCGTAGTCAAGTGTTAGCGTAAAGTGCTTAACGTCCTTATTAGACGGAATTTCATACATGACGTCAGTCATGATAGCTTCACAAATCGAACGTAACCCTCTGGCACCTAATTTAAACTCCATCGCTCTGTCAACAATATATTCTAATACTTCCGACGAAAACTCTAAGGTTACGTCTTCCATCGCAAAAAGTTTTTTGTATTGTTTTACCAAAGCATTTTTAGGCTCTGTCAGAATACGTCTTAGTGCCTCACGGTCAAGCGGATTCAGGTAGGTTAATAATGGTAAACGACCAATTAACTCAGGAATCAATCCATAAGATTTTAAATCCTGTTGTGTTACAAAACGCAACAGACTGGTATTATCCCATAGTTCAAGGCGTTTGGCATCATTCGAAAACCCGATTGGACGTGTATTGATACGTTTGGCGATGTGTCTGTCTATACCATCAAAAGCACCACCACAAATAAACAGAATATTTTCGGTATTGATTTGAACCAACTTCTGCTCAGGGTGCTTTCTACCGCCTTGTGGAGGAACATTCACAATAGAACCCTCCAACAATTTCAGTAATCCCTGTTGTACACCTTCACCACTCACATCACGTGTAATTGACGGATTATCGCTTTTACGTGCAATTTTATCTATTTCGTCTATATAAACAATGCCTCTTTCGGCCAGTTCGGTATTAAAGTCGGCTGCTTGTAGCAAGCGGCTTAAAATACTTTCTACGTCTTCACCAACATAGCCTGCTTCTGTCAATACTGTAGCATCGGCAATGGCAAATGGCACTTGCAATACTTTAGCAATAGTACGAGCCAGATATGTTTTACCTGTTCCGGTTTCTCCTACCATAATGATGTTCGATTTCTCAATGGTTACATCATCTTCTTTCTTGGGTTGCATCAGGCGTTTGTAGTGATTATATACCGCAACGCTCAATACTTTCTTCGCCTCATCCTGCCCTATTACATATTGGTCTAAATGGCCTTTGAGTGCGGCCGGAGGTTTTAATTCAAATTTGGGTAATTCATTCTTTTTCTTTTTCTCCTTTTTTACAACGCCATACAACTCCTGTTGTACAAGCTGATGGCCTTGTTCTACACAGTAGTTACAAATATTTGCTTCTGTTCCTGATATTAAGAGTTCAACTTCGTTTTTTCTTCTACCGCAAAAAGAGCAATAAGGTTGTTGTCCAAAATCCATTATGTATGCTTGTTCTTAAATTTTCTTACAAAAGTAAGCAAAATGTTCAAGAGTATATTTAAATTTTGTTATTCTGACCGAAAAGGACAGATTTTTTAGATAGACAAGGCGTATTTTGTAGATGTAGCCAGCAGCTACATCGAAAAAATGCAACGCAGTATAGCTGAAAAATATGGCTTTGTAGGTCGAATCATAAATTTTAAATATACTCTAACAATAAAACCAAAAAGCCTGAGAGCTTTATTGAGTGGCTTTCAGGCTTTAACAGATTTTTTATATAAAAAAGTTTACTCAGGGCTGCTTTTCTCCTTCCATCGTGGAGCCCTGCATGGTCAGTTTTATCTTCGTAACCATTTTATTTTCGTTTCTTACAAACTCCAGTTTTCCGTCATAACCTACTACCTCAAAAATATCGGTTTCTTTGGTAGGTGCCAGTTCTGCCGAGCCTTGCCCTACTGCTTCACCATTGAGTTTACCATCTTTCAGGGTAACTATTATTTCTTCAAACGGAGAATCTTTCATTTTATATTTACCTACATAGCTTTTGGCAGCTACGGTATCAAGGGCTGCAGTAGTTTGTGCAGATACATCAAAAGAAAAGGCAAATAAGCCTATACATACTAACACTAATAGTTTTTTCATTTAATTTGTAATGATTTGACGTTGATAATAGATAATACTTTGTTGCAATATAGATATTTTACATGTATCATAAATAAAAAAACTATTAGATAAAGATTAATTTTATGCAATGGCAATGATTGAATAGGTATTGAGATTGATAACCATGTTTTTGATGATAAAACAACAATTATCTAAAAACCAGCCTTTAAGCCGATATAAAAACTATTCATGCTAAAAATTAAAGATAATTTACCTAAAAAAATTTGTATTCATAAATAATATATCTACTTTTGCCACATATAAAAGATATATTATCAAATCAAGACAATGGCTAAAGTAACTGAGCATCTGAGCAATACCCAAGGAAAGCCCGTTTTTTCAATCGAAATCATTCCACCTGTAAAAGGAAGTAATATTGATGATTTATTGAAATCTATTGAGCCGATGATGGAACTGAAACCGCCATTTATTGATGTTACTTTTCACCGGGAAGAATATATTCTGAAAAACCTGCCCGATGGAGGTAGTAAAGAAATAAAAATCCGTAAACGCCCGGGTACAGTAGGTATCTGTGCCTCTATCTTGCATAAATTTAACATAGATCCTGTGCCGCATGTTTTGTGTGGAGGATTTACCAAAGAAGAAACCGAAGATTTACTGATAGATTTGAATTATCTGGGTATTGAAAATGTACTGGCACTCAGGGGCGATTATGCCCGGCCTTATAACTCATTTAAAGCCAAGAAAGACGGTCATTTTTATGCCAATGAACTGGTAGGTCAGATCAATGATATGAATAACGGGAAATATCTGCACGAAGAAGCCGAATACCTGAATGCCAGTAATTTTTGTATTGGCGTAGCAGCATACCCCGAAAAGCACTTTGAAGCCCCTGACTTAGATCAGGATATTGAAAATCTGAAACGCAAAATAGCCGCAGGTGCCGACTACGTGGTAACCCAGATGTTTTTTGATAACCAGAAATATTTTGATTTTGTAAACCGTTGTCGTGCGGAGGGAATCACTATTCCAATCATACCGGGATTAAAGGTTTTAGCTACTAAAAAGCAATTAGATGTGCTGCCTAAACTTTTTTATCTGGATATGCCGGAGGCTTTCAGGAAAGAAGTAATGGCTTGCGAAAACGATAAACACGCCAAGCAATTAGGCATAGAATGGTGTGTGCAACAATGCCGGGAGCTGATAGACTTTGGTGTGCCTGCCCTGCATTTTTATACCATGAGCAAATCTGATACAACCCTGGCAGTAGCCAGACAGGTGTTCTGATAGTTTGGAGATAGAAACAGAAAGCGGTGCCAGGAATCTTGACACCGCTTTTTTAATGCTTTCAGATTTTCCGGCTTATGCATACATAGACTCTTTTCCGAATTTCTTTACCAGTAGTGCATAAACTACTGCACGGTATTTATTACGGTTAGATTTACCCATTTGTTCAACTACTTCGTCAATAGCGGCATCTAATGCAGGGCTATCTGCCAGACCTAATTTACCGATAAGGAAATTATTTTTTACACGCGCTAATTCTTCAGGGTCTGATGAGGAGATTTTTGAAGAGTCGGCATTATAAATAGAGGGGCCTAAGCCTTTAGCTACTGCGGTTAGTAACTCTTCACTAACTCCTAAACCAAGGTCTGCTACCTGTGCTTTGTAGTCTTCAATTACTTCTGCTAATTTGCTCATTTGATTATAAATTATGGGTGAGTGTTTTTTTGTAAATATTCTATAAAAACTTATCTTTTCCAAATATCGGGGAAGTTTATTCCCTCTTTACACCATTAAAAAATTATTATTTGCTCACTACCATAGAACTAATTTTACTCTAAACACTAATCTTTCTACGCCTGCCCAATACCTGCCAGGTCTCTTCAACGTGCTGATTTTCCACTACATAAGCCTCATCATACAGATTTACAGTTGGGCAAACATGGTAGGGTACGCCATATAAAACATCGCCTACCTTCAGGGCTTCCCAATCTTTTACCTTTACTACACCATGTTCTTCGCTTTGCCCGATTAATTCATAATCAGACAGGTTCAGGAAACGGATGCGTTTATCAATCGGGTTTTCGGCTGATACTGCCTTATGCCCCATATCTACTGTTATAATACCTTTCTGAGGTTTAGATATAATCCGTGTCAATACCAAAGCGGCGAATTCAAAAGGCTGTTCGTTCAGCTTATCGCCATAGCCCCAGTCCCATAGCACACAAGTACCCGGACTGCAATAGATTTCTGACCGTAAAGCATGAGAAGTAAAAGCAGGTGTTCCGCCTGCAATCACCATTGGCTTGCGGAATCCCTGGGCTTCTATGGTTTCTAAAAAATGTTTTACATCTACAAAACCTTCATCAATTTCATGTTTACGTTCTTCAAAATCAACCGCTCTTATATGTCCGTCATATACATGCAAGCCATGTAGTTTAATATCTGCCTGTGAAGAAAGATAACGGTATAAATCCATGATATTTTCATCTAATGGATGTCCTGACCTATCCATGCCACTATTCACATCTAAAAACACATGAGATACCAGCCCGTTAGCCCCGAAAACCTGATTGTGTTCTCTTGCAACGTCTAATGTATCAATCAAAGATGCAAAAGTTACAGCAGGATATAGTCTTGAAAGCTGAATCAACCTATCAATTTTAGGGCCTACCAACTGGTGTGCTATCAGCACAAATTTAGCTCCGGCCATTGCACTGATTTCAGCTTCAGCAATAGTGGCACACTTAAACTTGGTAATGCCCTGCTCCAACATCATCTTTACAATTTCAGGCATTTTGTTGGTCTTCACGTGTGTAAAAAGACGTTCGGCACTTCCGGCAATATCAATCATCTTTCGGATATTCTCTTTTACCCGCTCTTTATATATCAGCAGTGCCGGAGAATCCAGTTCGTACTCATTGGTTATTTTGTACCAGGACATAATTGCTTGT
Organism: Emticicia agri; assembly: GCF_004168285.1. Classification (GTDB taxonomy): domain Bacteria; phylum Bacteroidota; class Bacteroidia; order Cytophagales; family Spirosomataceae; genus Emticicia; species Emticicia agri. The sequence continues at coordinate 151,472 of NZ_SEWF01000008.1, forward strand.
TGATTTTTGGTTTTATAAATTACTCCTACTTAAAAAGGAGGAGTACCCAAAAATAGCCGATTTTTCATCGGTTATTTTTGGGGGAGGAGGTTAAAAGGCTCCATAAATTAGACATAAAAGTGCTTTAAAGGTTTTAACCACCCCGTCAATTTCCCGACTGCGTCAGGAAAATTGACACCCCTCCTTGAAAAAAGGAGGGGAAATTTAAAACAAAAACGAGACGAAGTAAAGCTCCTACGCCTCATAAAACTCTATTGGCAAATCATCAGGGTCGGCAAAGAAAGTAAATTTCCTGCCTGTAAACTCATCTATCCTGATAGGCTCTACTTCTACGCCTTTGGCTTCAATAGCAGCCTTGGCTGCTTCTACATCGGCTACTTCAAAAGCGAGGTGTCTTAATCCACAGGATTCAGGTCGTGAAGGACGTGGGGGTGGATTAGGAAACGAAAACAATTCTATCACATAGTTATCATCAATCGCTAAATCCAGTTTATACGATTGCCGTGCCTGCCTGTATACTTCTCTGATAATGCGCAAGCCCAGAATTTCTGTATAAAAATGCTTTGATCTGGCATAGTCAGACCCGATAATGGCAATGTGATGAACTTTATTGATTTTAAGCATACTCTCAATCTTCGTTTAATTCAAACATCGCTTCAATCTCTACCGGAATATTGTCAGGCAATGAACCCATTCCTACAGCTGAACGCACGCCAATACCATTTTCGGTACCCCACACTTCGGCAAATAATTCGCTGCAACCATTTATCACATAGGGGTGTCTTTCAAAGCTACTGGTGCAGTTTACCATTCCTAATACTTTTACCACCCGTTTGATTTTATCAAGGCTACCTAATTTTGTTTTAAGTGTGGTAAGGATAGTTAAACCAACCTGACGGGCTGCTAATTTTCCGGCTTCAATATCCATATCCTCTTCAACCCGGCCAATAATCAGGGAGCCGTCTGTCTGAACCGGTCCATGCCCTGATACATAAATAAATTTATCTACTATTAAGGCTGGTTTATATACGCCTTTAGGTGTCGGAGCCGGTGGTAATTCTAAATTAAGTTTTGCGAAGTTTTCTTCAGCTGTCATTATGAATGTGATTTACTTAAATGTTTAAAACTTGAAAATAATAGTTCTTTTTAATTACGGCCTATTGTTTACCTATACAATAAAACTTCACTGCATCCACGGATTACCAATCCGTGTTACGCTACTACACAAACAAATTCAAAACCAATACCCCTAACAAACCTACGACCGAAACGATGGTTTCCATAACCGACCAGGTTTTGATGGTATCTTTGATAGAGAGATTGAAATACTCTTTGAAAAGCCAGAATCCGCCATCGTTCAGATGCGAAAATAACAAACTCCCTGCACCTATCGACAATACCATCAACTCCGGTTTTACCCCTGTCTGATGCTGAATTAATGGAGCTAAAATACCTACGGCAGTTAAGCCTGCCACAGTAGCCGAGCCTACGCACAGCCGCAATACTGCGGCAATTGTCCAACCCAATATTAAAGGATTAATATCGAAACCTTGTAATTGTGTGCCAATATAACTACTTGTGCCGCTATCTTGCAATATCTGCTTTAATGCGCCTGCGCCTGCGATAATCAAAAGGATACCTGCGCAACTTTTGAAGGCTTCTTCTAATTGTTTGCTTACTACTTTAATACTGTTCCCTTGCTTGATACCCAATAGATACATAGCCAATAGCAACGAAACCAACATACCCACGTATGGTTCGGCAATGAGTTGCACTACCTTATTATCAGGCAGGTATTTTTTAATAAATGAGGTAAGCGTTAATAAAAACACAGGCATAAGTGCTACTAAAAGGCTTTCAAACAAACTGGGTTGTTTGTCTTTGGGGATAGGCTTTAAATTAAACAAAGTAGTATCTAACTGTGGCTTGTATTTTTTGAGGGTACGCCCAAAGATAGGCCCTGCAATGGCAATAGCCGGAATAGCCACAATGATACCATATATCAGTGTCTGACCGACATTGGCATTCAACTGAGAAGCAATGGCCGCAGGCGAAGGGTGTGGTGGCAGATAGCCGTGAGCGACCGACAAAGCCGAAAGCATAGGAATACCTACATAAAGAATAGGCATATTGGTTGAAATGGCAATAGAGAAAATGAGGGGTACTACAATGATAAACCCGGCATTATAAAATAGCGGAATACCGATAATAAACCCTGCCAAGGCAAGCCCCCATTGCAGGTATTTTTTACCGAAAATAGTAATTAACGTATCGGTAATACGTTGGGCAGCACCGCTTTCGGCTACCAGTTTGCCAAGCATGGCACCAAAACCGATAATCAGAATCAGATCGCCTAAAGTACCGCCAATACCCGTCTGAATGGCTTTACCAATGGCAGGAATTTCCATACCTGTTGCCAGACCCAGACAAATAGCTATCAAAATGAATGAAATAAAGGTGTCGAGTTTTACGAAAGCTACCAATACTACAAGTGCTATGATAGCCAATAGGGTGAGTAAAATAGGCATTGTTTAAATCAGGTTGAAGGTTGCCTGTGCAAGATAAGTAAAAATGTCTATTATAGAACACCTCTACGGACACATTATCTTTCTCACTTCTTCTTCCCCTTCGTTCATCAAGTTGAAAGGCATAACGTGTAGTACCAAATCTTCGTCGTAGTCAAAAACCTCTAAGGGATTCCTGAAATTTTCGTTTGCCGGATAAATCAGGAAAAGCTTTTTAGCCTGATACTTTTTACCATAGGCATACATCTGGTATAAATCGGCCTGCTCAATGCCGTAGTTCTGTCGGGGTTTTGAGGCATCAATTACTTTCCATTTGGCATCAAAAATCCATATTTCTCCGGCGTTATTTTCTGCTACAATATCAGGTATCATTCTGAACCTGGCGTTTTCTTTGTGTTTCAGCACCAGGTGTTTGCGCCTGTCCTGCAACCTGATACTAAAGTCTGAACCAGCATATTTCTGAAAGAGCTTACCTACATAGTTTTCAAACAGCACCTCCATCGGAAACAATAAAGATATTTGCGAATAATTGCCCGAAAAAGGCAAAAAAGAATGTTCGTTCAGGAACACCCACGCCCACTGTAACAGGTTTTCGTATCGCTCAAAATGCGGGCTGACCGTATTACTTTTAGTAAAATCCTGCTGAAGATTAGCCGATAAACTGATTTCGTCAAAAACAGACAGGTTCTGCCAGATGCGCTGTTTGGTAAAATTAGTAAAGGAATAGTTTTTCAGCCGATGCAGACAGGTTTTTAGAATTCTGTTCTGCGGAATATCGTGCATGAAATCATCGTAAGCAATAAAGATTGAATGCTGTTTCAATAAATTGCGGTGGATATTTTCAGCAATCAGTACTTTACCTTTGATAAAAGTTTCGTTGGCTTCTATGTGCTCATAATTTCTGCCTAAGCCTGTGCTCAGTAGTTTTTCTAATTCATCTAAAAAAGCCTTGACATAGATTTCTAACAAGGGCAGATTACTGATAGCCAGATGCGCTTTTGATAAAGACTGATAAGCAGGTATTTTCTGCAACATTTTCAGCAATATTCGTCGGGCTTCTTTCGGAGAGTCAGCAGTAGATTTGGGCAGAATTTCTATCTGAATTGTATCAGAAACAGGTATCAGCCCTACATAGTTTTTTACTTTTATCTGCTCTTTGCCCCGTTGAACAGAGTAAGTAAAAAGTAAATCGTTGGCATAAGTAAATACAAGGTCTTTGATACGAAGAAAAGCAGTATCACTAACAAAAATTTCAGCAAAAGAATCTATAGGCAGGTCGTAATCACTTGCTTTTTTTATTGCGCTAAACTCTGAGATAACTATGGTTTTTATCAAAATGTGTATTCCCTGATTTTTGTATTTTACTAATATAGGGGATTGTTTTCAGTTTTCAAGCTCATAGCCTAATTCTATAGCGAATAAAAACGATTATTATAACTCGGAAGGGTGTTATATTCGTGGTAATAACTTATTAACAATATAAGGGATTAATAGAATCGCTTATACAAGTAATAGCAATTGTAGCGAAGAAAACAGAATTATAAAAAGGATGAAAACATTAATAATTAACGTGAGAAATCTATTCTACTTTATCTTAGTATTTATAATTAGCAGTTGCAAAACAAATAGAACCACTCACCTAAGCAAGAGTGTATTTTATTGCAATAATCATAAATATACATTAAAAGTACCTATCAAAAAATTACCTCTTATGTTTATAATGATGTAGATTACTACGGGCAAGACAATGTATATAAGGATTCCTCAAGAATTGATTTTATATGTGGTTTTACTTATAATAAAGAATTAAATAAAAACTATATAGAAAAATTTCATTTCAAGAAAGATAGCTCAATTATTAAAGGAGGAAACATGATAAATGGGAAAAGCTGGGTTCAAATAGAATCCCATTTTTGCTTATTAAGGTTATGGAATTTTGATGAACAAGTTTTAGACAAAGTAAAAATGAATAATCTTTATATAGCGCAAATAAAAGAAAACTCAAATCCCACAAAATAAAAGAACAGATTAGCGTATTCAAAATCTCCTATAGTGTTGGAGTCTATGAATAAGAGTTTATTCTGATTTCGTAGAGACGCCATGCTGGCGTCTTTAAGAGCATATGCGGTCAATAAAAAGAAATTGTGGGAGTAATTTTAAAAACCGAATAAAGACTTTCTCATTTACAGGCCAACGGAGACGCCAGCATGGCGTCTCTACAAACGAAACAACTACCCTCTCCTATATCCTCCCACTATACTTAGCAATCTTGTGATGTAATTCTTTTGGATTGAAAGGCTTGGTTACGTAATCATTCATGCCTACGTTAAAAGCTCTGTCCTGGTTATTGAGTGTGGCAGAAGCCGTCAGCGCAATAATCGGAATCTCTGCACCTGTTTCACGTATTTTTTCAACGGCAGTATAGCCATCCATTTCAGGCATCAGTAAGTCCATCAGAATCAAATCGTATTCGTTATTCTTGAATTTATCCACGGCTATTAAACCATTTTCAGCCGTATCAAAAGTAACTTTCCATTTCTCCAGAAACTTAGAGGCCACTTTTATATTCACAAAATAATCATCTACCAACAATAATTTTACCCCTTCCAGACTCACTTCGCTATCATTTTCTGCCAGTGCAATGGCCATTTGTTGTTTAAGCGTAGTACCAATTCTTAAATTAAGTGTAAAAGAGAATTGCGCACCTTTGCCAGCTTCACTTTCAAGTTCAATATCGCTGCCGTGTAGCTGTACTAATTTTTTACTGATTACCAATCCTAAACCTGTACCGCCAAACTTACGGGTAGTTTCAGAATTTGCTTGTGTAAATCTTTCAAAAATCAGCTTTTGCTTATCAGGTGGAATCCCGATTCCGGTATCTTTTACAGAAAAATAGATACTGGCTTTCTCGGCGTCTTTTTTCATCACCGATACCTCAATGGTTACGCTGCCGTTCAGGGTAAACTTCACGGCATTAGAAACCAGATTGGCTAATACTTGCCCTATTCTCAATGAATCCCCTATCAAGGTAGTCGGAATATCATCATCAAGCATCAGTTTAATCTTGTTCCCTTTTTCCTCAGCCTTTACCTGATTGGCTTTTTTGATATTAGATACCAGCAATTTCAAATCGAAAGGCATTTCTTCCAATTCTACTTTTCCGGCCTCTATCTTACTGAAATCCAGAATATCGTTTATGAGCAAATGCAGGTTTTCTGCCGAAAACTGCAAAGTTTTCAGGTTTTCCATTACCGACTCTGTCTGCTCTTCCTGCTGCATCAGATACGTAAGCCCGATAATCGCATTCAGTGGTGTTCTGATTTCGTGGCTCATCATCGATAAAAACTCCGATTTAGCCTGTGTGGCGTTTTCTGCTACTTCTTTGGCATGAATGAGTTCAGTCTCAATCTGTTTTCTTACCTGAATCTGTCTTTGCAGTAAATCAACCAGTGAAGATAAATTACTATCATCTACCCCGGCCAGTTCGCCACTTTCGGGTGTTTCAAGCAAATAAATGGCCTCAATCAGTTTATCGACTGACTGACGACGTTGGGCTATCTCACTTTTTAATTTCTGAGTTATCTCGTAATATTCTACCTCATTTAAAGAAGCAGAGTGCTCTGATAATTCTTTATCACGGTCGAAACTATGGTAAGAGTCGTTTACAGCTTTAACAAAAGGCTGGAAAGCCTCATTCTGTAAGCACTCTTCTGACAGATATTTCTTTAATTGTTTAGCAAGCAGTCTATGTAGGTTATCAAGCTCCATTTTGTTAATTTTCAGAAAATGTAGTAATGGTCATGGTTTGGTTATGGAGTTCGCATTGTGCATCAGGCCGAAGCGGTGAGATTTCGCCATACGAATAGAAACCAGTAATTACGGTTTCTTTACCAAAAATATCTCTGGCGGCTTCTACTTCTTCCTCTGTACGTTGCCCCAGAACCAATTTGCGTCCTACGCAGCTAACCAGTAAGGCTAATTCGGGCGACTTGCCCATGTTTTTGATAGACCCCTGTGCAGCCGTTGAAGAGGCTTCAATCAGATGGTCAAAATTGGCTTTCATAAATCTTACCATTGCGCCCTTAGGTAGCTCTCCGGCAAAAGTCATACTTTTTTTATCTTCATCAATCGTCAGAATTGTTCGTACAATTGGTTCTGAGTCTGGTTTCACACGCATTGATAGTGGGAATAGCAAGGCTGCACCCGGTAATTCTTTGGCATATTTGCCCAAATATTCTTTATACAAATCAAGAGCGGCTTTATCTCCTATTTTGTATAGTACATTATATTCTGACTCCGTTACTTCTCTTTCAGGGCCGAAAACGTCCCATCCGCCCATCGTGCCGTGGCCTGTTTTCAGGTCTTTGCCATATAAGCCTATCCCTACTATGCGCCCTTCAATGGGTTGTTCGTTTAAGCCTACCAGAGTTTTTTCAAAACGGCCTGCATCACCTGCCAAACCACCCGAAATCGGTATTTCGTGATTGGTAGCAATATTCAGCGCTTCAATCAGTTTACTCCCGTTTACTTTTCCTCCGTCCGAAATCACTAAGATAGCCGCAAGGTCATCACCTTTTAAATCATGCGCAATGGCTTCACCTGCACGAAAACTTTCGGTATGGTTATGAATATCGATTTTTGTCGTTTTTACAGTAGTTTTATCAAACTCTATAGCTGTTACAATAATAGAATCATCATGTACACTATCGTCGTAGATTTCTCCCGAGGTCGAATTAATAATAATCTCAGCAGACGGATATTCCTGATGTAAGAAAGGATAAGGATCATGCGTTTCTAATAGTTTTCTTTCACCGAAAGCTAACACTAACTGGGCTTTGGCGGCTGAGAAACGCTCTTCTGTTGATATTTCTTTCCACTCTTTATTAACAAATTTACTCTGACGTATTTTCATCTGATACAGGTTTAGATAAAGTAAGCAAAAATTACACTAATTGTAAAGCAAAAACCATACTACTTTCTTAAAAAGAACGCAAAATCAGATAAATTGTATGACAAATAGGCTATATCAAAAGAAAATTACAAAAAATATTATTTGGCACTATACAACCCGTGCGACGTCCGCCCACACCCTAAATCCCTCCGCAGCGGCGGCCGCTCCCCAACTGTGGGGAGAATGACCTTTTAGCCCTTCCCCACAGTTGGGGCGGCCGCCGCGCGGAAGGGTTGGGATGGGGTGTTTTGAAAATATTATTTGGCATAAAAAATTTTTGCAACTCCCTGTTTTTACTTTCTAAATACGTTCTGAAATCAAAATGATTAAGCGGATATATACTAAAAATATATAGCAATAAAACTTATGCCAATCTGCTTAATACCGGAATATTTATTATCAAATCTTTGTAGTGCCCCTATCTATTTTAATTATATAGCTTTTTCCACCTGCTTTATCAATGGCATCGGCTACTTTTTCGGGGTCATTCGGAGCATATACAAACATACATCCTCCCCCACCGGAGCCGTTAATCTTGCCACCCAAAGCACCTGATTCTATGGCCGCCGCAAGCATACGTTCAATTTTGGGTGTTGAGATTTGTAATAAATCTCGTAAGATGCCATGATGTTCAGACAATAACTCTCCCAATTGCTCATCGCTCATCGACTGACTTCTGAATAGTTCTAATGCCTCTCGCAGAATATCACGGTTTCTTAGTGTGCCACTCAGCAAAGCATATTCGTCGTTACTCAAAAAAGGTGTTAATTGTTCTTTATCAGCAGTCCCGAAAGTGTGTAGCGAGAAATCAGGCAACTGTTGTTTAATCTTTTCTATTAATTCCAGTCGGGCAAACTTGGCTCGTTTTAATACCCCGATGGTATCTTTAGGTTCGATCGAATCGGCCAGGACAAATGTGCCAAGATTAGGTTGCAATGCTTCGGCTGTTACTTGGGGATCAAACTCCAGATAAACCGCATTACCAATAGCTGTTGAAAGATGGTCCATCATGCCTCCCGGTTCTCCAAACTCGGCTACCTCTGCCACAAAAGCCAACTCACCCAATTCTTTAGCACTGAAATCATGCGGATTATCAGCCATTTTTGATAAAAAATGAAGCCACGTAACCAATAGAGCCGATGAACTTGACGTACCCGAATTGATGGGAATATTGCCATTTACCGTACATTCAATACCTTTAGAAAACCGAAGACCTTTATCTAATAATATATTGTATCCGCTTCTGAAATAATCTCTTTTTTCAAGATAGGGCAAACGGCTATCTGATAACTCCATTTGCAGTTCTGAACCAATATCAGGCAAATGAATAATGATTTTCTTATCGTTCCGGTGTTCTCCTGTAATCTGTACTCTTCGGGAAATAGCCGCTGCAATAACTGGTAAACCTAAATAATCCTGATGTTCGCCAAAGAGGCATATTCTGCCCGGAGTAGAAATAGTTAGCATTTTTTATGAATAATTGTGGTAGTGTTGATAGTTTTGCTCTATTGTTCTGGCCTAATAAGTGCCTGTAATTTCCAACGCACAGCCAAAGCCTGCGATAAAAGCCAAACGCAATAAATCTCCCAACAGTAAGTAAAGTTAAAAATCAAATCAATAACAAAAATAGACTTTGGCAAGTCAAATCTATTGAAATAGAAAATAAAAATTTCAAATACTTGTATAAGTCCAAAACTATGTCGTATATTTACGTCATAATAGAAACTAAGTTTATGACCTACGCCAAAACAGAACTTTTTCAGGCCGACCAACAAGAGATTGCTAAAATTGCCAAAGTGCTTTCGCACCCGGCACGCATAGCCATTATTCAGTTGTTAGCCAGAAAACAGGTTTGTATTTCGGGTGATATTTCTGATGAATTACCGTTGAGCCGCACTACCGTATCACAGCATTTAAACGAACTGAAAGAATCTGGCATCATTCAGGGCGAAGTAAGTGGTTTAAATGTTTGCTATTGCCTTGACTTAAAAGTGGTGGAACACATCAAAAATCTATTCGGCACTTTCTTTGAAGATACCAAGAATCAGGCAGTTGGCGGATGTTGCTAAAATTTTTTGCCCCTATATGTCGTATGTTTACGTTATACGAATTAAGTATTTTAAACTATAAATTTTACAATTATGACAGCAAATGAACAAGAATTAAAAGAAATCGTAAGGCAAAAATATGGCGAAATAGCCTTGCAGGATGCAGCAACCAATATGGCCTCTTGTTGTGGCAGCGGAGGCTGCTCGACAGAAGTATATAATATTATGGCTGATGATTATAATGAATTAGATGGTTATGCCACCGATGCTGATTTAGGGCTTGGTTGTGGCTTGCCTACCAAATTTGCCAGAATCAAAAAAGGTGATACAGTAGTTGATTTGGGTTCGGGTGCTGGAAATGATTGTTTTGTAGCAAGGGCTGAAACAGGCGAAACAGGCAAAGTATATGGCGTTGATTTTACAGAAGCCATGATTGAGAAAGCAAAGGCAAATGCAGCAAAACTGGGCTTTAGTAATGTAGAGTTCAGACAGGGGGATATTGAAGATATACCTCTCAGAGATAATCTGGCTGATGTTGTGGTAAGCAATTGCGTACTGAATCTTGTGCCGAATAAAAAAGCTGTATTTAATGAAATACGCAGAATACTGAAGCCAACAGGGCATTTCAGTATTTCTGATATTGTATTGGTGGGTGAGCTACCCATTAAAATTCAGGAAGTAGCAGAAATGTATGCAGGATGTGTATCTGGTGCTATCCAAAAGACCGATTATCTCGCCCTTATCAAAGAAGCAGGGTTTCAGAATATTACTTTGCAGAAAGAAAAACCCATTATTATCCCTGATGATATTCTAAGCAATTATCTGAATACGCAAGAAATTGAGGCCTTCAAAAATCAGGAAGGTGGCATTTTCAGTGTAACTGTATATGCCGAAAAAGAGTCTATCACCAAATCAAATTGTTGTCCACCTGAATCAGGTTGTTGTTAAGGCTTATGAAAAATATTTTAGTTTTATGCACTGGCAATTCATGCCGGAGCCAGATAGCAGAAGGCTATTTAAGACATTTTGCAGGTAACAAGGCGAATATTTACAGCGCAGGGGTTGAAACACATGGCGTTAACCCCAAAGCCATAGCCACCATGAAAGAAGATGGTATTGATATTTCAGAACACACTTCGAATAACGTGAATGAATATTTAGATATTAACTTCGATTTTGTAATAACCGTGTGTGATAATGCTAAAGAGCGGTGCCCCTATTTCTCGACTGATGCAAAGAAATTTCATTATAATTTTCCTGACCCTGCCAAATTTCAGGGAACTACAGAAGAAGAAACGATGGCGGAATTCAGGCGTGTGCGAACAATGATAAAAAACTACTGTAAGGAATTTGTAGAAGGAAATCTATAGTGGTTCAGAATTCTGAACCACTTCCGGATGGTCTAAACATTATACCTATGCAGACAACCCTAATCCCGCAACATGGTTTAAAGGCAAAAGAATAAACCCTAAAACAGTTGTTCCACTCTTTAAAAGATGGCATCTGCTCAAAATTGAGGAGCGAATACCACACTATTTTTCTAAAGGGAATAGTCTGATTTGCGCAAAAAACAGCCATTTACACAAGATTCAGGTTGCTGGCATGAAATTTTTAGGTTAATAGACAAAAGTATTTAAAAAGGCAAAAGCCGAAATATTTAATTATTAACTACTAAATTCAAACACAATGGGAAATTTACTGTATTTAATCGCCGTAATCCTGATTATAGGATGGGTATTAGGATTTTTTGTTTATAGCGCAGGTGGTCTTATTCATATCCTGCTTGTTATTGCCGCAATTGCAATTGTTTTGAGACTTATCCGTGGAGACAGGGTTATTAAATAGAACCATTTAACAGGGCTGTCTAAAAAGCCAAGTTATAAAAATACTATTTGGCACAAAAACCTTTTTAGACAGCCATGTTTCGATAGAGAACAAAATTTTTAATATTAGGCTAATCACCACAATAATATATAATTCACATACTTTCGTTATAATAACCATGAAAAAAACATTTTTAATCACCGCAGGAATTGCTCTTTTGGCTATCAATTCTTATGCACAAGATGCCCGTTCAAAGATTCAACTGGGATTGAAAGCAGGTTTGAATTATTCAAATATCTATGATTCAAAAAGCGAAGAATACGACGCTAATGGCAAATTCGGTCTGGCAGCAGGGGGATTTCTTGCCATTCCTATCGGAAGGTTTCTGGGTATTCAACCCGAAATAATGTATTCACAAAAAGGTTATAAACAATCGGGTAGTGTTTTGGGTAGCAATTATGATTTTACCCGTACTTCTCATTATCTTGATATACCTTTATTGGTTTCTATCAAACCTACTGATGTACTTACATTTCATGTTGGCCCACAGTTTTCTTATCTGATGAGACAGAAAACTGTACTCAATACCGGATTAGGAACTGTGATAGGCGAGAACGATTTTGACAATGATAATATCCGTAAAAACACTTTAGGGGCAGTCGTAGGTGTTGATTTCAACTTTGACAGAGTGGTTTTTGGCACAAGAGCAGGCTGGGATTTACAAAATAACAATGGCGATGGTTCATCAACCAATCCACGCTACAAAAATGTAGTAGTACAGGCAACTTTAGGGTTCAGGTTATTTTAGAGTTTCGGAATAAATATATGTAACTATATTTTCATCAAAAAAGCCTTGTTATCTCGAGATAACAAGGCTTTTTTGATGAAAATATAAATTAGGCATGTACTGGTTTTTTACCTCTTTGCCAGAAGTATAAACCTGCAAATAATACAATTAACACTAAGGGGAATAAAGTTAAGGTTCCGAGTACTTGCTGTCCTGCGGCTAATTCTAATGCTTCGCCCTGAAGACCTTTAGCTGTTTGCTCTGCTTTAGCTGTATCCAGCCATTTACCGATTTGCGGGTTCATAAATGCCTGCGATAGCATACCAATTCCTCCTATTACTGACATACCCAAGGCACCACTTAGCGGTACTCTTTCGGCAGTAAAACCAATCATGGTTGGCCAGAAATAAGCAACACCCATTGCAAAAAATATAGCCGCTACATAAGCCATTGTTCCTGTTTGAGTACTGAATAGGTAAACACCAATGGTAGCAAGTACTGCCGAACCAAGTAAAACACCTGTCTGGTCAAATTTATGGATGATAGCACCACCGAAGAAGCGGGCAACTGCCATTAGTCCGGTTACTAATGCTAAAATTAACATAGGTTTAGCTCCACTGCTTTTCAAAATTAAACCTACCCATTGTTGCGGGCCAAACTCTGTAGTTGCTGTCAAAATCATACAGATAAAAATGAAAATAAACAAAGGAGTAGCCATTGCTTTCAGGTTGTTTCCAACCGATGTAACCCCCTCAACTTTTGGTTTAGGAAATGCTTGACCAAAGAATAAGAAAGCATAAATAATAGTCGGTATCAGGATTATCCAGATTTGTGTTTGCCAGGCAAAGCCTTGAGTAGTCATGAACTCAGACAATAAACTTCCGATGACAATTCCACCCGGAAACCACATGTGAAATCTGTTCAGCATAGTGTTCATTTTCGCTCCTGAATAAGTATCAGCAATCAAAGGGTTACAGGCGGCTTCTGTACAACCATTACCTAAGCCGATAAGGAATGTTGAAATCAATAAGCCAATGTAGCTTCCGCCATAGATTGTCAGGATAATACCAACAAAGTGGGCAAAAAAAGCAAACTGCATAATAATTTTTGGTCCGATACTATGATAAACCAATCCTCCGATAATCATCGAAAGAGGAAAACCATAGAACCACATTGAATTAATAACTCCTACTTCTTCACCTGTAAGATTTAATTCGGTTTGAAGTTGAGGCAAAATACCTGCCCGGATACTGAATGAAAATGCTGTAGTAATTAGTGCAAAACAACTTGCATTAAATAGACGCGAGTCATTAACCATAATGTTTAAAAGTGTTTTAGGGTGTAATAAATTATGGACGTAAAAGTAACTTTTTTAATATAATTTCAAAAGAAAATGATATTTATAATTGTAATTTCTACAATTAACATGCTAATTAGTGCGGATTCTTCAGAAAGGCGTGATAAATAAAGCCTATGAAAACACTTATCAAAGCCTGATTGAGAACAAATGACAGTAAAATTTTCAGAAAGGTAAGCCAAGTATTTTCTTCATAAAACTGCTTGGCCGCCCACGAAACATATACTATATAAATAAAGAAATAAGTATATAAAATAACATTGTAGTATTGCCTGAAAAGCGTAATAAAGATAACAAATATCAGCACATAGAATACAATGCGGAATCCACCTAAAAACAGATGAAAGATGATATTTTCGGCATAGTTATATTTCTTCTTCCGGAAGAACAGCCAGGTAAAAAATGCCTGAATAGGCACCGAGGCCACGAAAATCCAGTTGACATATTTGGTTACTAAATTTGAGACCGGATTAGATGAATTGGGATTACCATCAAACACATGAAAATAGGCTGCCAGAAAAGTTGAAATAGCTACAGTAATCAGAAAGAAATTGAAAGGATTGTAATATTTTTTTCTGGCTCCGGCTACATATTCTTTTATTACTTCGCCGGGTTTGATGGCCAGTTCTTTTATCAGATAAAAAATTCCTGTATCGGCATGTGTAAAAGCATGAATCACCTCATGAATCATAAAATGAGTATTTATGCGATGAACAGATGCTTTCTGTCCACAAGTAGGGCAAAACTGATAAGACTCCTGGTATTCCTTGTGGCAATTGAGGCAGGTTTTCATAAAAAGTGGTCGAAAATTAGAGAAATAAAAAGAATGGTTAATTGTAAAATCAGATTAAACCTTTTTATTTTACGCAAAGTTAGAATTTTGCCTTGCATTTGCAAATTCAGGTGTTTAATGATATTGTAAAGCGTTTTTTGGAGGGTGTAAATGAGGTTTGGAGGCATTCGTAGAGACGTATTGCTATACGTCTCCAAGGGGTTGTCCTCACCAAGAAATTTTAATCACGCAGAGGTTTATTTACTACAAACATCATTTTTTGAATTGCACTGGCCTTTTGAGACGTAATGCATTACGTCTCTACGAAAACAAACTTTCATCGCATTAAAACCCAATCGTTTTTCATCAATCAATTTCATGGAAGGCGGTTTTTAATTGATAGATAATCATAATTTCAACCCTTTAGTCTACAATATGCAACGAAAAATCCGAATGGGAATGGTCGGTGGCGGACGTGGTGCGTTTATTGGTGCTGTCCACCGGACTGCTGCTGCCATTGATGGCGAAATCGATTTGGTGTGTGGGGCTTTCAGTTCTACAGCCGAGAAATCAAAAGCATCAGGAGAAGATTTAATGATTGCCCCTGATCGCTGCTACGGCGATTTCAAAGAAATGATTCAGAAAGAGAAACGCCGCAAAGACCGCATAGATGCAGTCTCGATTGTTACACCCAATCACATGCACTTTGCCCCTGCAAAAATGGCATTGGAAAACGGCTTCCATGTCATTTGTGATAAACCTGTAACTTTCACGCTTTCAGAAGCCCGAAAACTCAAAGACCTTGTTGAAAAAACCGGATTGACTTTTGCACTTACGCACAACTACACCGGTTATCCGATGGTAAAACAGGCACGTCATCTGGTAAAAAGTGGTGTTTTAGGAAAAATCCGTAAAGTAGTAGTAGAATATCCGCAAGGATGGCTGGCATTTTTAGAAGAAAAACGTGGCTATAAACAAGCTGAATGGCGCACAGACCCTAAGCGCTCAGGTATTGCAGGTGCCGTAGGTGATATTGGTACACACGCCGAAAATCTGGCTGAATATATTACAGGTCTGAAAATTACTGAAATGTGTGCAGATGTAAGCACTTTTGTAGAAGGACGTCTATTAGACGATGATGCCAATATTCTCTTACACTTCGATAGTGGTGCAAAAGGTATTCTGCATTGCAGCCAGATTTCAAACGGTGATGAAAATAACCTCTACATCAGAGTTTATGGTGAGTTAGGTAGTGTGCATTGGGGTCAGTTAGAGCCAAATACCTTAATCCATAAGTCACAGGAGTTCCAGCATATATATCGTCCGTCAGTAGGGAATTTATGTCCTGAAGCCAAAGCGAATATCCGTCTTCCATCAGGTCATCCGGAAGGGTATTTAGAAGCATTTGCCAATATTTACCGCAATTTTGCCAGAACTGTCCGCAAACGCATCAATGGCGAAACCCCAACTGAAATAGAATTAGATTTCCCGACAATAGACGATGGTATCAGAGGCATGCAGTTTGTGGAGACGGTGATAGCTTCGGGGAAAAGTAATAGTAAGTGGGTAAAGTTTAAATCGTGAATGGAGAATGGTGAATTAGCGAATGGCGAATTAGCGAATAATTTATAAACACATTTAAATCATAAATATCGAATATTTAATGATTTATGAAACAAAGATCTATATCTAAATATTCAGAGGAAGAAAGATTTCAATTCGCAGAAAACATCGAAAAGAAATTAAAATCTTTCGCTATTCGATGTATTGATGTTTATAAATCTTTACCGTTTAATGATTTTGTTGCTCAACATATTGGTAAGCAATTAGT
Organism: Emticicia agri; assembly: GCF_004168285.1. Classification (GTDB taxonomy): domain Bacteria; phylum Bacteroidota; class Bacteroidia; order Cytophagales; family Spirosomataceae; genus Emticicia; species Emticicia agri. Next base: position 167,567 of record NZ_SEWF01000008.1, read on the forward strand.
ACGTTCTGCTACTTCATCAGCTACTAATTAGAGGGCTGTTAGAAGAGCACGGAGCCAGAATGAATTTTATGCCAAGATAAGTATCGTCGTCGAAGAAATAGACGAGTCTGTTTTCTGGTTAGAAATGCTAATTGACCTCAACTATTTTAAACAGGAAAAACTAAGTAATTTAATTAGTGACAGTACCGAAGTACTGTTAATTTTGTCAAAATCAAGAAAAAACACCTATCAGAATGGCTGAAATTATTCACTAATTCACCATTCACTAATTCGATATTAGACTTATGAAAACAATCAAAGGACCAGCAATATTTTTAGCACAATTTATGGGCGATGAAGCCCCTTTTAATTCATTAGATACTATTGCCGATTATATGGCAGGTTTAGGGTACAAAGGTATCCAGTTGCCAACCTGGGATGGCAGAGTGATTGACCTGCAAAAAGCAGCAGAATCTAAAACATACGCCGACGAACTGAAAGGCAAATTAGCCGACAAAGGGCTGGCCATTACAGAACTTTCAACGCACTTGCAAGGACAGTTGATTGCCTCTCACCCTGCTTACAATGCCATGTACGACGCTTTTGCGCCTGCGGCAGTGCATGGTAACGAAAAAGCTCGCCGTAAATGGGCCGAGCAACAATTACTATGGGCAGCTAAGGCTTCTCAGAATTTAGGATTGACCTCTCATGTAGGTTTCTCAGGTGCTTTGGCATGGCCGTTTTTATATCCCTGGCCGCAACGCCCTGCCGGATTAATTGAAACAGCGTTTAAAGAATTAGCCCGTCGCTGGAAACCGATTCTGAATGTATTTGACGAACATGGCGTTGATTATTGCTACGAATTACACCCGGGAGAAGACTTGTATGATGGTACCACATTCGAAATGTTTGTTGATTACCTAAAAGGTCATAAACGTGCTTGTATCAACTACGACCCAAGCCACTTTGTGCTGCAACAATTAGACTATCTGGCATTTATAGACATCTATCACGAACGCATCAAGGCATTCCATGTAAAAGATGCAGAGTTTAATTCATCTGGCCGTCAGGGTGTGTATAGTGGCTATGCAGGTTGGGCAAACCGTGCCGGACGTTTCCGTTCATTGGGTGATGGACAAGTGGATTTTTCAGGTATTTTTAGTAAATTATCACAATACGACTACGATAGCTGGGCAGTATTGGAGTGGGAATGCTGCATTAAATCATCAGAGCAAGGTGCGGCAGAAGGTGCGCCTTTTATCGAGAGCCACATCATTCAGGTAGCCACCCGTGCATTTGATGACTTTGCGGCTACTGGCGCCGATGAAAAAGTAAATCGTAAGGCTTTGGGGATATAATTGCTTTAATGAACGCAATTAGTATTTCAGCGACTAAAACGGTCCGCCGTGCGGTCGCCGTCTAAGAAAACAATGGTACTATCATTTTACATATGCGGACTTAAGCGACCGACGCCCGGTCCGCATTATACTACTAAAATTATTCCTTTGTTACTTTAGACGGCGAATTCATTCGCTGACACGCTAATCATGTATCTATGATGAAAATAAAAAACTCATTGACAAGCGTATAATTAACAATCCACATTCGTTATAATCACCGGATTCAAAGGATAATAAATTTGCTGCATTTGGTTTGCAATTGATTTATTAGGAAATTTGAACTTAAATCAACCTCAATCTTACATATTTACAATGAAAAAAATTCAATTCGCTGTTGCATCAGTAGCCCTTATGGTTATTTGCACTACCACAGCATTCGTCAGCAAACCAGGTAAATGGGTATCTATTTTTAATGGCAAAGATTTCACCGGATGGCATGCTTATAACAAAACCGAGCCTGTGTCAGACAAATGGCAGGTAGAAGATGGTGCTATGGTGTTGACTGGCAGAGGTGGTGGAGACCTGGTTACCGACAAAGAGTATGAAAACTTTGAATTAGAATTAGACTGGAAAATTTCAGAAAAAGGCAATAGTGGGGTCATGTGGGGAGTAATAGAAGATAAAAAGTTCTGTTGCCCTTATTCAACAGGCCCTGAAATGCAGGTACTTGACGACCAGGGACACCCTGATGCAAAAGCAGGTAAAGACGGTAACCACAAAGCCGGTTCATTGTATGACATGATTCCTCCGGCAAGTTTTGATGCCGTAAAACCTGCAGGTGAGTGGAATACTGCCAAGATGAGAATCGACCACAAAGCCAATAAAGGCACTTTCTGGCTGAACGGCAAACAAACCGTACAGTTTGATTTGACCGGGCCGGGTTGGGATAATATGGTAGCCAACAGCAAATTCAAAACCTGGGAAGGTTTCGGTAAATTTGCCAAAGGCAAAATTGCCTTACAAGACCACGGCAATAAAGTTTGGTTTAAAAACCTGAGAATCAGAGAGATTTAATCCAGTTTTGTTTTATAATCAACAAAGCCTATATCCTGCCAGATATAGGCTTTGTTTTTTTGGTATAGTTTTTGAAAAAGTTTTTTTAGTTAACAACTATTGCTGTATTCATCAAAATATACTTATGAAAACCACAATCTATCGCTCATCAAGCATGCGCAAACTACTTTTCGTATATTGGCTAATTATCCATGTTTCTTCTGTTTTTGCCAAAGATAGTGCCGGAGACAAGCCTTTGAAAGAAAAACCTACGCAATCCAAGGTCATTAACGAGAATCCTGATATAGTCATAAAATCAGGCAATACTCATGCGGCTTGTCTGCCCAAAAATTGTGTACCCGTTATCATTACCAAATCAAAATCGGCATTAGAATCGGCAGAAGTTTTTTCAAACTTTTTAGCAGATAATACCATGAATATATCGGTTACTAACAACCCCGCCCAAAACATTTTTGAATATGGCTTGAGGTTTGTTGTAACCAGAAAAGGCAGAATGGTAAAAGTAGGCTCCCGATTACCCAAGGCGGGCATCTATCGCATTTCTGTATGGGATGTTGCTACCAGGACTATTATCGTTCAGCAATATGTCTATCAAATAATCAATAATGTGCAAGCCTGGGCAGATATTCCCGCTTTAGCATTAACAGCTAATAAAGAATATTTTATCTCGATTATCTCTGATAACTGGAATGAGGCCTATCCTAAAGCAGGTTCTATCATCACTTATCCAATAACCAAAGGAAGCCTGAAAGTGCTGGCATTTGGCACAACAATTCAACCTACGATTACATCAGCAGCAAAATTCCCTGATTCAGAGGACAATACCCATTCAATTCCCGGGTTCGTAGATTTTGGGTTTTGGCCTGATTGAGATAGCAGTAAGCGGAAGATATATTAAGTCTCATACTGAAGGATGTTAAGTTTAACATTGAAACAAGTAACAATTTATTTAATAGCAAAAATATTCCTGATTGGCTAAAGTCAATCAGGAATATTTTTTATAAAGGTAAATAGCATTTATCACTCTGAAATCTTATTAGAGATTCGGGTTTTTGTTTTTAGCTGTTCGTTCTCAATAATGCCTATCGATTTAATATTGGTTGACGAGTAAGTGTTAAGGTCGATACTTTGAATAAGGCCTGTATATTGACCAGATAATAGAATACTGGCTTCGTATTTCATCTCTAATAGTTCTACTTCAGCCTCAATCCCCTGCCCTGGTTGTAAATCAGTTACATCAGTAGTACTTTTTTTCAAAGAAGATTCTTTTTTCGGATTAGGTTTATAGTACCCGTTCAATTTATATTGATGTTTAGCCTCATCTACCATTGTGTATGTATTAATATAAAAGCCATCTTTTACCTTTACGCTATCTGTCCAACTATTAGTATTATCAGGCTTGTTTATTAATATACCCGATAAAACACTTTGTGAGTTGAGAATTGGGAGATCCATCTGCGACAATTCAATGATTTCAATTTGATCTTTTGTCAGGTTATTTTTCTGGTTTAATTTAACATTGATATTTTTCTTTATTAAAGGCAGATACCCTTCAATAGCCATTTTCGAGATTTCGTCACTGCCAAAGGGTACATTCGTATCAATACTAAATTTACTGGTTTTTTGCTGGATCCGCATGACTTTAAACTTTACCAAAGGAGAATCCTTGGTTTTGAAATCAAGATTGCTGGTAACAATGAATCTATTACTACCGGGCGGATAGTTGGTTACTAAGGTTGTATTTGTGTTCTCATCAACTACCGTTTTAGGATCAGTATTCAGAAAGGATGATTCTTTGTAGACTATAGAAACAATGGTTTTGTTATCTAAAGAATTGTAGTTGTAAGTCTGGGCAAACACAATCTGTCTGTCCAAAACAATCAGGAGTAGGATTATTAATTTTTTCATAAATCTTTTTTATCACAATATTCCAAAAAATAAATTACTATTCATTGCAAAATTCCATAAAATAAAGTATTATTTCAAGTCGGCTCAAATTAAATAACTTTAAATCATAAAAAAAATATGAAAAAAATCGCTGTACTATTTTTAATTTCAATAATTTCGTCATCAGGTGCTTTTGCAAAATCCGCGAAGCCCACTCTAACAAAAAAAGCAAGTTTTGTTGCTGGCTGTACATCATACCCAGTTTATCGAGGTAAAGTTGTAATCGGAGACGATTTAGTTTGTGTAGATAAAGACGGAAAGACAACAGTTATCAGAACAAGATACTAATTATTAATACTGGTTATAGTTGTTTATCTGACTAAAAGTTAGAAAAAATAAATTATTTGAGCCGACAATTTTATTTTATGTGCGTAAGACTATTTACCATTTTGCTGTGTGTCTTTCATTTTTTTTATTCTTTCGCACAATCCAATAAGCAAATTAAGGTTTGCGTTCAATCTCCTGAAATCCATAAAGATTATAAAATCAGGTTAATCATGCTTACTGCTAGTAAAGAAAAAATAGATACCGAACGTAATATCAATTTTGAATGCACCTCATTTAAAATAGAACCGAATACAACTTATAGAATTCTGGTTCAGTCAGATTGTTGCTTTTCGTCTGGTTCACAGTGGTTGTCTGATACGATCAAAAACAATTATGTATTTAAGGTGATATTGAAAGAAAAGAGTGTAGAGCTAAAAGAGTTGGTTGTGAAAGAAAAAAAAGACAGATTTGAAAGAAGCGGAGACACTTTATTTGTAAATGTTAGAGATGACGATGCTCGCCCTCATGCTGCTGCTTCAACACTTTTTGATAGAATCACAGGATTAAATTCTTCTTGGGGAAGTATAAGCATATTAGGTGAAGATGTACAGGAGATTACAGTTGATGGAAAACGGATTTTTGGCGGAGTATCTCAGCTAACACTTGAAAGTATTAAGGCCAATATGATTGAACGAATGGAGTTCATAGAAAAAACCCTGGCGAATGGCCAGAAACGGAATGTATTGAATATTAAGCTGAAATCAGATAAAAAAGATGGTTTCTACGGAGATACAGGTGCAGGTATTGGTACTGACCAACGCTATATCGGCAATGTGAACCTTAATAAAATCACAAAAAAAGGGTTTATTAATGTTTTTTCTACAGCTAATTCTATCAACGAAAAAGGTATAGACCCAAAGGTTATTGAACGTGTTTTATTTAATAGTTTCAGGAATAGTTTAAATGCAAGTAGCTCGGTGATTGGCCTGTACGAACCTCGTGCCATAGATAATACTATAGAAAAACTTGAAACTAATTTCAGAGGCATAAATAGGTATTTCGACACAGGTTTTAATTATACTTATGCGGGAAAGAACATTGAATTAGACGGCTTTCTTTTTGGTAATAGCAATCGTCAAAACTTTGTTCAGACCGGCAACAGGAAACAATTTTTTAATGAATTGACTCAAAATACAAGCAGTAGCCTGGCTGACAAAAGCAAAACAAGTAATATTAACTCGAATTTCAATCTGAAATGGAATATAGATACACGTACTAATTTGCGTATTTCGAGTCAGTTAAATACACAATTTAAAGATAGATTTATCACTCATTCACTGGAAACCCTTTTTTCGGATAATACACCAAAAAATGCAATTTCTTCTGAAAACCAGGGAAGGATTAATGCACTAGCTCATACTTTTCAATTAAGTTTAGTACAAAAGGGAAAGAAAGGAGGCTATATAAGCTCTATATATTATAGATTTAACGAGCAGTCTAATGCCGATTCAAATAGATTCAGCAATATATTCGAAAACTCCGTTTCCAGATTTATTCAACATCAGACCCTTAATAGAAAAGATAATGCACGCATACATCAGGCTCAGTTTGTCCAGTCAATTCCACTAAACGGTCAGTTTTTGGTTGAAGGAAAAATAAAAGGGGTATTTGAAGAACACACAATCCGGCAGAATACAACTATTCACCTTGCCAATGGAAATATTTTTCCAGCTCTTGGAATTGTGAAAAACAATATTTTTGAAACCGGAGTTTATGCTTTATACAAACGTGCCAAACTTGATATAATTAGCGGTCTTGCTTATTCATATTGGAATATTGAGAGACAGACGCTGACGGAAAGATTTTCTTCAAAGCCAAGTTTCGTACTCAATCCTTTTACGAAACTCGAATATAGGTTTATATTCGGCAAATTTTCAGCCCGATTTGCAAAAGAACCAGTATTACCAGGTTCAGCACAATTAATAACATTACCAGATAGTACTAATCTGAATAATATTGTGGTTGGTAATATCAGATTAAGCCATTATCACCAGAAAGTTTTTGACCTAAACACCAATATATCTGCCAGAAAAGGGTACCAGTTTAATCTGAATTTCAATTATAAAATTCTGGATAATGCGGTAATCAGCGAAAATAAATATCTACCAGTATTAAATATTTTCTCTTCGGGTTTTATTAATGCCCCCAGGTCTACCACCAACTGGAACCTCAATTTTAGTGCCCTTCAGGTAAAATTAAGAGGTAACTTCACGTGGGTTTTATTAGGTGGTTTGTATCATTTCAATACTTTAATTAAAACCCAAGAAGAGATTTCGGCATTGAATCTGAATATAGCATTCATAAATTTAAACACAACCTTTAAATATAAAAGTGTATTTCATTTCAAGGCAAACTGGCAGTCACAATTTAATATTCTACAAAAAAACAGTATCATCAATAACATTATCTCTGCAAAAAGTGAAATAGATTTAGGCAAAAAATGGTATTTTGATGCAGGTCTGAGAATCAATATCAATAAAAGCCAGACTATTAATACACAATTATTTGCAGATACAGAAGTCAGTAAATTTTTATTAAAAAATAATGCTATGAAGGTATCTTTGATAATAAAAAACGTATTTGATACAAAACGGGAAGTTAATGTTGAACAGGCCAATAATTATCAGTCAATCTTTTATACCAATGTATTGCCAAGAACATTCATGTTTAAATTAACTTTTTATCCTGAAACCTGGAAAAAGTAAAAGATTAATTATCTGATGTAATCAGGCATACTGAAGTACATCTTACCCCCCCAACTTCGCCTTTGCCTCCTCCATACTTCCCACAAAATTCACGCTGCCGCCCTTATTACTTTCATAAATAAAATCTCTAAGGCTTTTGCTGGTGTATTTTGAGAAATCACCGACTATGGCCAGTGGCATATTGTAATTTGAAAACTTCTGTAGAATATCTCCGGCTATTTTTGTTTTTAAATCAAAAAAATCAGGCGTAATATTTTTCTCATGCAAAATTAATTTTGTTGCACCTGAGTAGGCTGCATTGGCCATTAGGTCAAGCGCATCCTGTACCTCTTTTACAATTATTTCATCGGCTATTAATTCGGCTATAAAAATGCCCTCATGGTTGGTTATTTCAATATTCATTGTGTTGATTGTTTAGCAAATACGAGTACAAATATACGTAAGTTTATTTTATATTTAACTACCTGAAATACAAGCATTTCTGAATATCAATTAAACCTTCTCATATTAAATTTGTCCAATTTATTCTGTGGCACAATAATAATTTAATAGTTGCGTTTCATAGAAATTGGTTACTTTTGCAAATCTTTTAACAAAAACAGTCAGGAATGAAGAAACAAGTTTTAGGATTTTTAATGTTTTTTGGAGGTATCACTTCAGGATTTTCCCAGAACATTGCCCTTAACAACTCAATCAAAACAATCAAAGAAGACAACTGGAAAGGTTTAAACTCACTACTCGAAGTAAACGACATTCTGCGCTACATTTATAGCGACCCTTTTAAGGAAAACTATATACAGACTATCCCTGCAGGCTACCCTTTAGACAAAGACATTCACATCAATTCCTTTTATGGTTCACGCAACCATCCCGTTCATAAAGTAACGAAGTTTCATAGAGGTATTGATTTGAAAGGTGGCACAGGCGAAAAAGTATATGCTACCGGAGAAGGCGAAGTGGTAGAAGCAGGTTACAAGAGCGATATAGGCAATTATGTGAGAATCAAGCATTTGTACGGTTTTGAATCTATTTACGGACATTTGAGTAAAATTTCTGTAAAAAAAGGCCAGAAAGTTTCTCGCCATCAGCTAATTGGTAAAGTGGGTGCCACAGGTACAGTAACAGGGCCGCACTTACATTATACCTTAAAGAAAAACAATCAGTTTATCGATCCGTTCGATTTTCTGTTTCTTGATTTTGAATCTGAGGGCATCAGTTTACTCTGGAAACTGAAAGGCAAACTGGCTTAATAGCCACAAAGACAAACCATAAGAGCCCTTTTGAGGGCTTTTTTTATGTCTGGTTTTACAATCCCGCCTTACTTATTCATCTTTTTTATTACACAATAGCCATTCATCACCAGTGCCAACAATGTAAATAATGGTGTGAATTATTTTGCCGGAAAGTCTATTTTACTTATACCGGGCTTTCAGGTAGGAGGTAATGAGGTATTTATGGCCAAAATAGAGGATTGTCCTTGATGGAGTAAAGGGCGTGGAGCATGGGGTTATTAATAGAAACTCCATTTGTTTCTCCATACCCTTTGCCACACACTCTATGCCCCTGCCGTTTCTCATCTTCACCATACCTCATGCCTTCCTCTCCTATTCCATGCTTTACCCCATGCCCTCTGCTCCATGCTCCCTTCCCTATTCCTTTCTTCAAAAATTATCCCTATTTTTGGAAAAATAAATCAAGCCAACTGCATTGAAAAAGAAGAGGTCTATCTATGATGTGGCTAACGAGCTACAGGTTTCTGTAACAACCCTGTCTTTTGTACTGAATGGCAAGGGTCAGGAGAAAAGAATCAGCAAGGAGGTTATTCAGAAAATCGAAAATTATATCAAAGAAACCGGGTATCAGCCCAACCACTTAGGCCGTAGTTTAAGCACCGGAAAAAGCAAAACTATCGGTATGATTGTGGGAGACATTAATAATCCTTTCTTTTCAGAAGTTGCCAGTGGTATTGAAAAAATTGCACTCAAAGCCGGATATACCCTCATTGTGGCAAGTTCAAATAATGAACTGAACCAGATGAAATCGGTTATAAAACTACTGAATGACCGCAATGTAGATGGTTTCATTATTTCGCCTATTGCAGGCATTGAAGAAACACTTGCCGACCTTAAAAAAGAGGGAAAACCCATGATTATTTTCAATTGCTTTTTCCCTGATCTGAATACGTTCAATATTGTAGTTGATAATAAAAAAGGAGCCTTTGAGGCTACACGCCACCTGTATGAAAACGGGTTCAGAAACATTGGTTTTATTACGCTTAACCTCTATAGCCAGAAAGAGCGCATAGAGGGCTATACCAACTTTATAGAGTCTCAGCAACTGAACACAAATATTCTTAAACTTCCCTACGAGCTTAATTACGAGCAAATTATCAATAAAATCACCTCCTTTATTACCTCAAATGATGAACTGGACTCGGTGTTTTTCAGTACTAACTTCCTGACTTTAGGCGGATTGAAAGCCATCAGTCGTTTAGGGGGCAAATATGCCAAAATGGGAATCGTCAGTTTCGACGACCATTTGCTGTATGATGTATTAAACCCGGGTATTACGGCTATCAAGCAACCTGTAAAACAGATATCGGCTACTATTATCAACCATCTTTTAAGCATGCTTGATAAGGATGCCGATAAAAAAGTGGAACCTCAGACGATTATGTTTCCGGTTGAATTGATAGTGCGGGCTTCTTCTTCTAAGCGGTGAATACTTTACCGGATCAAATTGCATAGTCTTAAAAAAAACTTTTCAATGGCTAAAACATTGTATTTTTCCAAGAATTCAATACGCTCAATAAACGCTTTGCTTTTTTATTGATAATATTTCTGAAACTATCTACTTTTGAAAACCCATATAGTTATAGTAACTAAGCATATATGCTTAGATTTTGTTGGCTCTCCTTCAAAACTGCACTTTTAAACATTCTATTAGCTTTATAATCACATTACTTGTGAGCAGATGCCTTTCTGGTGTTCGGCATCATCAAGTACATTTTTGAGTTCAGCGTTTAAACATTTGTTCAGATTCATTATTACATTTTTGATATAAAAAACCACAACCTTTGCATGAAAAAACACTTTACCGGTTTAATTTTTCTTCTGCTCATTCAATCGGCCTGTTATGTAAAAGCTCAGGTTCAAGTCTCGCCTAAGGTTATTGCTTCGTCAGGTGGGTATAGTGCTACAGGAAATTTGCAGGTATCCTGGACATTGGGCGAAACCTTTATTACCGAACTAACCGGGAGTGGGTTGTCTGCTACCCAGGGGTTTCAGCAAAATACCAGTATCTGCTTGAGTGTTGTTGATTATCAGTATGTAAAATCGGGCAATCCCTATCAGAGTCTATTTCCGCTGGTAAACGGCATGACTATCAATCAGATACCCGAGCAGGTATCAATATTGGTTACCGCAGTATGCAGCAATGTACCTATTGGAAGTTTTGAGATGAATTTGCAAGGCCCCGAATTTAACTGGAATATTATACAGAACATTCACCCGAGTGCGCTATTTGATAATATAGGCAATCATGTGTATGGCCGGAATTTCATTCCGGGAAACTATACCCTGACCGTAACAGGATATGCCGAGGACAACAAAGGGGGTGGCATGACTTACGGACCTGTTCAAACCCACTTTACTATTGTGGGCAATATTGCTACTATTTCAATGCCTACGGTCTCTACTCCTACTATCTGCGCAGGGAGTAATGTCGATGTAAACTTTACAGCTACTGGTACTTTTAATCCTGCCAATCAGTTTGAAGTACAATTATCAGACCCTGCGGGATTATTTGAAAACCCGACAACTATAGGCGTAACCAATGCAGCAGGAACTGTTAATTGTACCATTCCATTAAATACACCGGAAGGAGGCAATTATCTGATACGTGTGGTATCTTCCAATCAGGTTTATGCCGGAAATCCGACTATGTCGCAATTAAAAATAAATCCCCAGCATGCTTATTTGGAGAGCCCCAACAATGATTATGTAACAGGGAATACCGAAATCAAACAGGTAGTAAGTACCATTCATGCAGGCAATAAAGTAGGAACTACTTCAAACATAACCTATCAGGCGGGCAAGGCTGTAGTATTAACTCCCGGTTTTGAAACGCAGGCCGGAGGGATTTTTAAAGCACAGATAGCCGCTTGTACGAATAATTAATTATCCACTAATCACTATTAACCAATAGTATATGAAAAAAAATATTCTTTTGCTACTATTCATTATTCCCCTGATGCTACATGCACAGGCACCTCCGGGAATTCCTTATCAGGCCATTGCCAGAAATGGAAGTGGGAATGTACTGGTGAATCAGAATATCAGCGTTCGATTCAGTATTCTGACAGGAGGCATCAATGGAACAATTGTCTATGCAGAAACGCATACCACTACTACCAACAATTTAGGTTTGTTTACGCTCACAGTGGGAAATGGAACTGCACAAACCGGAACTTTCGGCGCAATCAACTGGAGCAATGGCAGTAAATTTTTACAGGTAGAAATTGACCCGGCCGCAGGAAATAGCTATATCAACTTAGGGGCAAGCCAGATGATGAGTGTGCCTTACGCCTTATATGCAGCTACCAGCGGTACACCCGGAGCAACCGGGCCTCAGGGACCTGTTGGAGCTACCGGAGCCACAGGTGCTACTGGAACACAGGGGTCAATTGGCCCAACTGGAGCAACAGGACCACAAGGCCCACAAGGGATAGCAGGACCGACAGGCGCAACTGGTGTTACCGGACCAACAGGCGTAACAGGTGCTACGGGTCCGCAAGGGTCGCAAGGTATAGCAGGGCCACAAGGTGTAGCAGGACCGACAGGCGCAACTGGAGCTAATGGTGCTACGGGTCCACAAGGGATAGCAG